>CANJIV010000003.1 GCA_947474595.1 Solirubrobacterales bacterium | reverse complement strand
GTGGCCGCGTGAAAGATCTTCCTGGCGTGCGCTACAAGGTCGTGCGTGGCACGCTTGATGCTGCTGGCGTCAGCGACCGCAAGCAGTCACGCAGCATGTACGGCGTGAAGGCTCGTTAGTGCCTCGTCGCGCAGCAGCCCAAATTCGGCCGGTTGAGCCCGACGCTGTCCTAAAGAGCAAGCTCGTACAGCAAGTGATCAATAAGGTCATGCTCGACGGCAAGAAGTCGACCGCTGAAAAGATTGTCTACGACGCGCTGGCGATTCTCGCCGAGAAGAGCGGCAAGGATGCAGTCGAGTCGCTCGAGGAATCAATCAAGACTTTGACCCCGGTCCTCGAGGTCCGTTCGCGCCGTGTCGGTGGCGCGACCTACCAGGTTCCCGTAGAGGTTCCACAACGCCGGTCGCGGACGCTGGCAATTCGCTGGCTCGTAATCTTTGCCCGCGAACGTCGCGAGAAGACGATGGCCGAGCGCCTCGCTAACGAACTACTTGATGCCCAGGCACAGCAGGGCGGCGCCTATAAGCGCAAGGACGACATTTACCGCATGGCGCAGGCCAACAAGGCCTTCGCCCACTACCGCTGGTAGTCGCCCGCTCTAGGCCGCTTAGATGCTGGCCTGCCGTGTCTCCGTATCTCTGGGAGAACCTAAGGATGCAGCCATCTTCGTTGACTCGCGGGCGATCTCGTGGTCGCGCAAAATAGTCGCTCTGGGCGCTGGGAAAACCAGCATCCTCAGCACAACTAGGCCCTCCCGATTAGGCCGACCATGGGAGGCAAGCGATCCTCTGCTATATTCCGCCGCCGGCCGATGGTTCGGTGCGCTCACGAGCGACTACCGCCCCGTTGACTGGTTTTCAGCGATGGAGACCCACACGACATAACCCGAGGAACCCGGCAACGCCGCTGCTGAGTATGGGTCCCCGGGGGCCCTTTTTGTTTGCCCCGAGAGCGTTTCGGGATTCCGTCCAATCGACCGTAGCTCTGAGAGACCATGGCACGCATTTTCCCCCTAGAGAAGACCCGCAATATCGGCATCATGGCGCACATCGACGCCGGTAAGACGACGACCACAGAGCGGATTCTCTACTACACCGGACGCACTCACAAGATGGGCGAGGTGCATGAGGGCGCTGCGATCATGGACTGGATGGAGCAGGAGCAGGAGCGCGGCATCACGATCACGTCTGCTGCTACCACATGCGAGTGGGACGACCACCGGATCAACATCATCGATACACCAGGTCACGTCGACTTCACAGTCGAAGTCGAGCGCTCACTACGCGTCCTCGACGGCGCGATCGCGCTCTTTGACTCCGTCGCAGGGGTTGAGCCTCAATCTGAGACTGTCTGGCGTCAAGCTGACAAGTACAACGTTCCGCGCATCGCCTACATCAACAAGATGGACCGCATCGGCGCGAACTTCGAGCAGGGCGTTCAGACGATGATCGATCGTCTCGGCGCTCATCCTGTGCCGGTCCAGCTGCCGATCGGTGCCGAGTCGGAGTTTCTCGGCGTTATCGACCTTGTCGAGTTCAAAGCGATCGTCTACCTCGACGATCTAGGCAAGGAGCAAGAGGTCAAAGAGATCCCCGAGGATATGCTCGACGCTGCCAACGCTGCGCGTGAGTTCCTGCTCGAAGAGGTTTCTAAGTACGACGACGACCTCGTTGAGTTAATTCTGGAGGAGTCAGAGATCACCCCAGCCCGCCTAAAGCAGGCGATTCGTAAGGCGACTCTTGAAATCAAAATGACGCCCGTACTCTGCGGCTCATCTTTTAAGAACAAGGGTGTACAGCCGCTACTGGATGCCGTTATCGACTACCTGCCGTCGCCGTTGGAGGTGCCCCCGATTGTGGGAACCATTCCTACGCGCGGTGAAGAGGACGGGGAGCCAGCCACGCGCACGGCCTCCGATGAAGAGCCCTTTTCAGCCCTAGCCTTCAAAATCATGTCTGATCCCTACGTCGGCAAACTGACTTACTTTCGCGTCTACTCTGGAACGATCGAGGCTGGGGCGCGAGTTCTCAACGTGAGCACTGGGCGTACCGAGCGGATCGGGCGCATCCTGATGATGCACGCCAACCACCGTGAAGAGCTCGAAGAGGTGCGCACGGGCGACATAGCTGCAGCGGTCGGCATCAAGCAGGTCACCACGGGCGACACACTGTCAGACCCAGACTCGCCGATCCAGCTCGAGAACATTGTCTTCCCAGAGCCTGTGATCAAGGTTGCTATCGAGCCTAAGACGAAGGCCGATCAAGAGAAGATGTCGGTTGCGCTAGGACGTCTAGCCGAAGAAGACCCAACCTTCCAGGTTCGCTCCAACGAGGAGACCGGCCAGACCGAGATTTCGGGCATGGGCGAGCTTCACTTGGAGGTCCTCGTTGATCGCATGATGCGCGAGTTCAGCGTCGAGGCTAACGTCGGGCGTCCTCAGGTCTCCTATCGCGAGACGGTGCGTGGGACGGCCGAGAAGGTCGAGGGCAAATTCGTCCGCCAGACCGGAGGCTCCGGTCAGTACGGCGTGGTTCGCATCAACATCGAACCTTGTCCGGGTGAGGGCTTTCAGTTCATCAACAAGATCAAGGGTGGAGCAATTCCCTCTGAGTACATCCCAGCCGTCGAGAAGGGGGTCCAGGAGGCCCTAGAGAACGGTCCCCGGGCCGGCTACCAGATGGTCGATGTACGGATCACTCTCGTCGACGGCAAGTACCACGACGTGGACTCCTCTGAAATCGCCTTTAAGGTGGCAGGCTCGATGGCGCTCAAGGAAGCTGCCAGACGAGCCAAGCCGGTCATTCTCGAGCCAATTTTCTCGGTCGAGGTCGTTACCCCTGAGGAGTTCATGGGTGATGTCATCGGCGACCTCAACCGTCGACGCGGTCGTATCGACGGTATGGAGGCGCGCGGAAACGCGCAGGTGATCGTTGGTTACGTTCCGCTTTCGGAGATGTTCGGGTACGCAACCGATCTCCGATCAGCGACCCAAGGCCGAGCGACTTACACGATGCAGTTTGAGCGCTATGAAGAGGTTCCACCGAACATTGCAGAGACGATCGCCGAGCACCGACAAGGTAGCCCGGTGCCCGCATGAGCAGAGAAAAAACAGACCGTCGGGTGACCGCAAGGCACCCTAAGGCCCAAAACAGCTAGATTTCCACGTTCGTTCTACGCTTGCTGCTCTGTTTAGCAGCCCGTGTAGACGGAAAAAAGATTTCCCAAAGGAGCGAAGCAAGTGGCGAAGGAGAAGTTCGATCGCAATAAGCCCCACGTAAACGTCGGGACAATTGGTCACATCGACCACGGTAAGACAACGCTTACGGCGGCCATCACGTCCGTGCTTGCTGAGCACGGTGGCGGTGAGGCCAAGAGCTTCGAGGAGATCGACAACGCTCCGGAGGAGAAGGAGCGTGGCATCACGATCTCCACGTCACATGTCGAGTACCAGACCGACAACCGTCACTATGCACACGTCGACTGCCCTGGGCACGCTGACTACGTAAAGAACATGATTACGGGCGCGGCCCAGATGGACGGAGCAATTCTCGTCGTCTCTGCTGCCGACGGACCGATGCCTCAGACGCGTGAGCACATTCTGCTCGCTCGCCAGGTTGGCGTTCCTTACATCGTCGTATTCCTTAATAAGGCCGATATGGTTGATGATGATGAGCTGCTTGAGCTCGTCGAGGTAGAGGTGCGCGAGCTCCTCAGCGCCTACGACTTCCCGGGCGACGACATCCCGTTCATCACTGGCTCAGCGCTTAAGGCTCTTGAGGGAGACGAGGAGTACAAGAAGAAGATTCTTGAACTCGCCGAGGCTCTAGACACCTACATCCCCGAGCCAGTACGTGACCTTGATAAGCCTTTCCTGATGCCGGTCGAAGATGTTTTCTCGATTACGGGCCGCGGCACTGTCGCGACCGGTCGCATCGAGCAGGGCATCGTCAACACTGGCGATACGGTGGAAATTGTTGGCGTCAGGGAGACGACCACGACGGTTGTCACTGGCGTCGAAATGTTCCGCAAGATTCTCGATCAAGGACAGGCTGGCGACAACGTCGGCTGCCTGCTTCGCGGTACTAAGCGCGAAGAGATCGAGCGCGGCCAAGTGCTCTGCAAGCCCGGATCGATCAATCCACACACCAAGTACATGGCCGAGGTGTACGTGCTCAAGAAGGAGGAGGGTGGTCGTCACACTCCGTTCTTCACCGGGTACCGGCCACAGTTTTACTTCCGCACGACCGACGTCACCGGCGTAGCCAATCTTCCTGAAGGTACGGAGATGGTCATGCCTGGCGACAACGTCCAGATGGAGATTGAGCTGATCCAGCCGATCGCCATGGATCAAGGCCTGCGCTTCGCCATCCGTGAGGGTGGTCGGACCGTCGGATCGGGAGTCGTCACGGAGATTATTGAGTAGTACCCCTAGCTAGGTAGCCGCGCAAGGCGCGTGTGCTCTTTGGCTAGACAATCGTTTCAAACGCAGTACAGACGCTTAAGAGATACGACTGAAAAGGGGCGGACCCGTTATCCGGAGTCCGCCCTGAACACGCAAGGAACCAGACCGAAAGTAGACCGTGGCTTCACTGCCCCAAAACAAAATTAGAATCCGTCTCAAGTCATACGACACCTCCGCGATAGAAGCTGCCGCGAAGGAGATCGTTGAGACTGCTGCACGCACCGGCGCGACTGTTTCGGGCCCGGTTCCGTTGCCGACGGAGAAGAATGTCTACTGCGTAATCCGCTCTCCTTTCAAGGACAAGGATTCACGCGAGCACTTCGAGATCCGCACGCACAAGCGGCTGATCGACATCCACCAGCCAACGCCCAAGACGGTCGACTCGCTTCAGCGCCTCGATCATCTTCCTGCCGGCGTTGACATCGAAATACGTCTCGCCTCTTAGCGTCATGGCCGCCATTCTTGCCAAGAAGCTCGGGATGACTCAGCGATTCCTAGATAACGGTCGCGTCGAGCGCGTGACCGTTCTTGAAGCCGGCCCCTGTCCGGTAACCGGAATCCGGACGCAAGAGCGCGACGGCTACGAGGCTGTTCAGCTTGCCTTTGGCGCAACCAAGGAAAAGCATCTCTCCAAGCCTGAGCTCGGACACCTCAAGAAGGCTGACGCGCCGCCGATGCGCCATCTCGTTGAGTTTCGCGACGAGGCTGGAGAGCTTAAGATCGGCGACAGCGTGACGGTAGAGGCCTTCGAACCAGGCCAAACCGTGAAGATCAGCGGGATCTCTAAAGGAAAAGGTTTTCAGGGAACGATCAAGCGTCACAACTACGCTAGCGGTCCCAAGTCTCACGGCTCGCACAATGTTCGTGCCCCCGGCTCGATCGGAGCTTCAGCTACTCCTTCGCGCGTATTCAAGGGCATCCGTGGACCCGGTCGCATGGGTGGCAAGCGCGTGACTCAGAAGGGTCTCGAAGTAGTCGAGGTTATTGCTGCCGACAACCTTCTTCTAGTTCGTGGCGCGGTTCCCGGTCACCGCGGGTCAACTGTGGAGGTGCGCACCGATGCCTAGCGCCCCCTATCTTGGCCGTAGCGGTGTATGTGAGCTTGACGAAAGCGTCTTTGGCGTTGGATTTAATGAAGCCCTCGTTCACGAATGCGTGCGGGCCGACCTGAACGCTCTGCGTCAGGGAACCTCCTCTACCAAGACACGTGGTCAGGTCCGAGGTGGCGGAGCTAAGCCTTGGCGCCAAAAGGGCACCGGTCGCGCCCGTGCTGGCTCGAGCCGCTCACCTATCTGGACTGGTGGTGGAATTACCTTCGGCCCAAGCCCGCGGCACTTCACCTTCAAGGTCAACCGCAAGGCACGTCGTGCCGCACTGCGCAGCTCACTATCACTGCACGCCTCGCGCGGATCACTCGCCGTCCTAGCCGACGACGCGCTCGCCGCGCCATCGACCAAGCAAGCGGCTCAGCTATTGGCTGGCTGGGATCACATCATGCCGACGCTAGTAGTCGTCGCCGACAACGACGCGACAACAATCAAATCCTTCCGTAACCTAGTTCGCGTGACGGTCCGCAGTGCCACGGATGTCGGCATCGCCGATCTGATCGGGGCCGCCACACTGGTCATCGCCGAAAGCGCCGTTTCAGCTTTGGTTACTCGTGGAACTGGCGAGCGAAGTGAGACGGCGCAATCAGTGGCCCAAGAACAGGCGGCAGCATAATGGACCACAGTCAGGTAATTATCCGCCCCGTCGTAACTGAGAAGAGCTATGTCTTGGCAACTGCCGGGAAGTACACCTTCCGCGTTCACGCCGACGCTCACAAGACTCAGATCCGCGACGCAGTGCAGGCTCTTTTTAGCGTGCGCGTCCTCGAAGTTCGCACGATCAGCGTGAAGTCCAAGCCTAAGCGGCGTGGCGTCACGGCAGGTCGCACACGCACGTGGAAGAAGGCAATTGTCCAACTCGCGCCGGGCGACGAGATCCCGATCTTTGCTGGCCTAGGGGCCTCAGGAAGCTAAATCATGGCGATCCGTAAACCAAAACCAACTAGCCCAGGGCGGCGCTTCGCCACCTATCCAGATTTCGCCGAGATCACCAAAGACAAGCCGGAAAAGACTCTTGTCGAGGGGCTCACTAAATCAGGCGGGCGCAACAGCTACGGCCGCAAGACCTCGCGCCACCGTGGCGGCGGAGCCAAGCGTCTCTATCGCAAGATCGACTTCAAGCGGCGCAAGGACGGAATCCCGGCCAAGGTAGCCGCAATCGAGTACGACCCCAATCGCACCGCCTACATCGCTTTGCTGCATTACGTCGACGGTGAGAAGCGATACATCTTGGCCCCAGCTCGGCTACAGGTCGGAGCAATGGTGATGTCAGGGCCTGGCTCTGAGATTACGATTGGCAACTGCCTCGCCCTCTCCGACATGCCTATCGGAACCGTGATCCATAACGTTGAGCTACAACCTGGGCGCGGCGGCCAGATGGGTCGCTCAGCTGGCACTTCAATTCAACTTATGGCTAAGGAAGGCGAGATGGCTACCATCCGACTTCCCTCGGGCGAGATGCGTCTTGTCCGCGCAGAGTGCCGCGCAACGATCGGCGTGATTGGCAATGCTGATCACCAAAACGTCACTATCGGAACAGCTGGACGCAAGCGTCACATGGGCGTACGTCCGCAGACACGCGGAACGGCGATGAACCCCGTCGATCACCCACACGGAGGCGGCGAAGGTTCGACCACTCCAGGGCGTCACCCAGTCACACCGTGGGGTGTCCCGACCCTCGGCTATCGCACTCGTAAGAAGGGCAAGCAGTCCGACCGCTACATCGTGCGTGGTCGGCGGAGAGGCAAGAGGCGCTAGACGATGTCCCGTTCAAGCAAAAAAGGCCCTTGGGTCGAAGATCGGCTGATGTCGCGTATAGAGGCGATGAATGCCGCCGGTACCAAGCAGATGATTAAGACTTGGTCGCGCGCGTCGACGATCTTCCCCGACATGGTCGGGCACACAATCGCCGTACATGACGGCCAGAAGCACATTCCCGTCTTCGTCAACGAGTCGATGGTTGGACACAAGCTCGGCGAGTTCGCTCCCACGCGTCGTTATCGCGGCCATGTCTCTTCCGGGAAGATGCGATGAGCGTCGAGAACACAGAAGACATCCAAGAGCCAGAAGACGCTGCGCAGACAGTTGAGCCCAAGGCGTCTGCTAAGGCCAAGCCGAAGGCCGCAGCCAAGCCGAAGGCGGCAGCTAAGCCGAAGGCGGCAGCTAAGCCAAAGGCTGATGATGGCGACGCCGTCGTCGAGGAAAAGCCCAAGCGCGCCCCACGCAAGGGCCCAGCCAAAGCTGAGGAGCCTGTCGCGACGGAGGCTAAGAGTTCTCAAAGCAAGAGCGATAAAGCGACAGCTATCGGGCCGCCGCCTGTAGTTCGCGCGCACGCAAAATATGTCCGTAGTTCGGCGCGCAAGGCCCGTTTGGTCTGCGATCACATTCGCGGCAAAGATGTCGTTCAAGCCCGCGCGATCTTGGCTATGGCACCACGTGCAGTGGCCAGTGATTGGTCCAAGCTGCTGGAGTCGGCGGTCGCCAACGCTGAACACAATCACGAGCTTGTCGGCGAAGACTTACGTGTAAAGGACGTTTTTGCTGATGAAGGTCCGACGCTAAAGCGTTTCCAGCCGCGGGCAATGGGCCGCGCTACGAAGATCCGCAAGCGCACTAGCCACCTTACGATCACGCTCACCCCGAAGGAGTAGTCAGCCACCATGGGTCAGAAAGTACATCCAGAAGGGCTGCGAGTCGGGTATATCCACGACTGGAAGTCAAACTGGTTTAACGAAAAGAATTTCGCTGATTATCTTGTTGAGGATGAGCTGATTCGTAATCACATCGTCAGCAAGCTGGCCCACGCTGGCCTCTCCGCGATAACGATTCGCAAGGACGCAAACGAGGTTGAAGTCAACATCAATACTGCGCGCCCGGGCATCGTCATCGGGAAGTCTGGTAGCGAGGTTGATTCCCTGCGACGCGATCTTCATGCGATCACTGGCAAACAGGTTCGAGTCAACATTCTCGAAATCAAGCGGCCAGAGCTCGATGCAAATCTGGTTGCTCAGTCGATCGCCGAACAGCTTCAAAATCGTGTCGCTTTCCGTCGCGCAATGAAGCGTGCGCTTACCTCCGCGATGCGCTCGGGCGCAAAGGGAGTGAAGGTTCAAGTCTCAGGACGCCTAGGTGGCGCCGAGATGGCCCGCACGGAAAGCTACTCCGACGGTCGCGTGCCGCTTCATACCTTGCGCGCTGACATCGATTACGGTTTTTATGAGGCACGCACGACGCACGGTCGCGTGGGTGTTAAGTGTTGGATCAATAAGGGCGAGATCATGCCGGCTGGCTACACAGGCACGGATCTAACCGAGCTCGATGGACCATCTCCTGCAGCTGACGAAGGTCGTGGCGGTCGCGATGGTCGCGATGGTCGCGGACGTGGCGGCGGTCAGGGCGGCGGTCAGGGCGGCGGCGGACGTGGCCCTGGTGGATTCGGTGGCCAAGGCGGACGCGATGGCGGCCAAGGCGGCGGCGGACGTGGCGGTCAGGGCGGCGGCGGACGTGGCGGCCAAGGTGGCGGCGGCGGACGTGGCGGTCAGGGCGGCGGCGGACGTGGCGGTCAAGGTGGCGGCGGCGGACGTGGATCGGCAGCTGGTCGCTGATGCTCAGTCCTAAGAGAGTTAAACACCGCAAGCAGCACCGTGGCCGTATGGCTGGCCTCTCACGCGGTGGCGTGAAGGTTCAATTCGGCGAATATGGCCTCAAGACGATGGAGGCCGGTTGGATCACCAACCGCCAGATCGAGGCCGCCCGTATCGCGATGACTCGCAAGATCAAGCGCGGCGGCAAGGTTTGGATCAACATCTTCCCGGACAAGCCAGTCACCAAGAAGCCCGCTGAAACACGCATGGGTTCCGGTAAGGGCTCTCCCGAAGGCTGGGTTGCAGTTGTCAAGCCTGGCCGAGTCATGTTTGAGCTTGCAGGCGTACCTGAAGAGCTTGCGCGCGAGGCAATGCGTCTAGCCGGCCACAAGTTGCCCGTGAAAACTAAGTTCGTCATGCGAGAGGACTAGCAGCGATGGCTACAGCAAGCGAGATCCGCGACATGACCGACGAGGCCCTACTCGAGCACCTGCGTTCTACACGGCAGGAGATTTTTGGACTTCGTTTTAAGAACGCCACCGGTGACCTGGAGAACACTGCCAGCATGGGTAGCGCACGGCGATCACTCGCCAGAACTCTGACGATTGCACGTCAGCGAGGAATTTACATCGAGAACGAGAGCAGAGCCGATACGCATGGCTGATGAAGAGATCAAAGAGACCGTCAACCTAGAGGCAGAGTCCGTCGAGGATGCGCCCGAATCTGAGGCCGTCGTCGAGGAGACCCCTGAGGCCGTCGTCGAGGATGCGCCCGAATCTGAGGCCGTCGTCGAGGAGACCCCTGAGGCCGTCGTCGAGGATGCGCCCGAATCTGAGGCCGTCGTCGAGGAGACCCCTGAGGCCGTCGCAGAAGTTCTTCACCCCAAGGTTCGTCGCAAGCAAGAGCGGGGCCGCAATAGCGGGCCGGCTAGGACGCCCCGTGATCCAGCCGAGCGTGCTGCTGAGCGTTCAGCGGTTCGGGCGGCCAAGGCGGCCGCGCGCCGCACGGGACGTATTAAGGCTCGCGCCAAGGCAGCGGAGCGGCGCGCCAGCGCGCCAGCCTCCGAGCCGCTGGCACCAGTCGAGCACTCCGTTGGGCAGCCAAAGGTACGCCAAGGTTTGGTCATTTCCGATAAGGCCGATAAGACGATCACAGTTCGCATCGATACTGCACGACGTCACCGTCGGTATGAGAAAATTGTCCGCTCAAGCACCACCCTGCATGCACACGACGAAACTAATAACGCCAAGGCAGGCGATACGGTTCGCGTCGTCGAATCCCGTCCGCTCTCGCGCCTCAAGCGCTGGCGCCTTGTAGAAGTTGTGGAGCGTGCACGATGATTCAGAATGAATCTCGCCTTAAGGTAGCCGACAACACAGGCGCCAGAGAGATCCTTTGTATCCGCGTTCGCGGTGGCTCGCGCCGGCGCTACGCAGGAGTTGGCGACGTCATAGTCGCCACGGTCAAGCAGGCCAGCCCGCAGGGCGCGGTCAAGAAGGGTGAGGTTGTCACGGCAGTAGTGGTTCGCGTGCGCAAATCGTTTGGCCGCGAAGATGGCACCTACATAGCCTTTGATGAGAATGCGGCCGTCTTGATCGACGATCAAAACAACCCGCGTGGAACACGAATCTTTGGCCCGGTTGCACGCGAGTTGCGCGACCGAAACTTCATGAAGATCATTTCGCTCGCTCCGGAGGTGCTGTAATGGCTATGAAGATCAGGCGTGGTGACGAAGTGACTGTTATCAGCGGCAAGGATCGCGGCAAGAGTGGCAAGGTTCTTCGAGTTGACCTAGCCAAGCAGCGAGTTTTCGTCGAGGGGCTAAATCTCGTCAAGCGCCATCAGCGCGCACAGCAGACTCCGGGCTCCGATCGCCCAGACACCGCTGGCGGAGTTATTGAAAAAGAAGGGCCGATCCACGTCTCTAACGTGATGCTGATCGACCCGAAAGACAAGAAGCCAACACGCATCGGTATCGAGCGCGAAGACGGCAAGCGCTTCCGTGTTTCTCGACGCTCTGGCATGAGAATTGACTGATATGACCACCATCACTAAAGCCCGGCTGAAGCTTCGCTACGAAGAAGAGATCCGTCCGGCTCTCGTCGAGCGATTCGGCTATTCAAGTCCGATGCAAGCCCCCCAGATTAAAAAGATCACGCTCAATATGGGCGTAGGCGAGGCCAAGCAAGACTCCAAGATGCTCGAAGCTGCCGCTGAGCAGCTTGCGACTATCGCTGGCCAAAAGCCGAGCATACGTCGCTCACGTATCTCGATCGCGGCTTTCCGTTTGCGCGAGGGTCAGCCAGTCGGCCTCTCCGTCACTTTGCGTGGCGATCGTGCATATGAGTTCCTTGACCGCCTGCTGTCGGTAGCAATCCCACGCATCCGCGACTTTCGTGGCCTTAATCCACGATCCTTTGACGGCCGCGGTAACTTCACGATGGGCGTTCGTGAGCAAATCATCTTTCCCGAGATCGACTACGACGCAATCGACCAAGTGCGGGGACTGGACGTAACGATCACGACCTCGGCTGGGAGTGACGTTGAAGGGTTCGCTCTGCTCGAGGCGTTTGGGATGCCATTTGCGCGGATCAACCGTCCGAAAGAGTTTGGTGGCGCCGAAGAGCCGACGGCCGATGGTTCCGTACAGGCTCAGCCTGTCAAGCTGCCAGAGCCCGAAGCCGAGACGCCTGAAGCCGAGACGCCCGAAGCCGAGACGCCTGAAGCTGAGACGCCTGAAGCTGAGGCGCCCGAAGCTGAGACGCCTGAAGCTGATCAACCAGACGAAGCTGAAGAATCGCAAGGAAACTAGGAGCAACATGGCCAAGACTTCACAGCGGGTGCGCCAGGCGCGCCCTTCCAAGTACAAGACTCGCGAGTATTCGCGCTGTCGTCGTTGTGGGCGCGCACGCTCTGTCTATCGCAAGTTTGGCGTCTGCCGAATCTGCCTGCGTGAACTAGCTCACAACGGATACATCCCCGGACTAACAAAGAGCAGCTGGTAAACAGATGGCGATGACTGACCCCGTAGCCGACCTTTTGACCAGGATTCGCAACGCGATCATGGCCTCACACGAGACCGTTGCAGTCCCAGGCTCACGCCTAGGTAAGGAGATCGCACGGATCCTCAAGGAGCAGGGCTACATTGACGCCTACGCGGTAGAGCCGCCGGCCTCTGATCGCCCGGGCGAGCAGATCAATATCCGCCTTCGCTACACCGAGGAGCGTCGCTCAGTCATCTCAGGACTTCGGCGCGTATCGCGCCCCGGTCGACGCACATACGTTGACTCGCGTCACATTCCCAAGGTACTTGGCGGGATGGGTACAACAATTCTTTCAACTTCTCACGGCGTGATGACCGGCCACGATGCTCGCAAGGCTGGCGTCGGCGGCGAGATCGTCGCGGAGGTCTGGTAGCCACTATGTCTCGAATCGGCAAGAAGCCAATCCCAGTACCCGCTAGCGTGACGGTTGCTATTGAGCCCGAGCTCGTGCGCGTCAACGGCCCCAAGGGGGAGCTCAGCGAACGTATTCACCGTGACATTACGGTTGCCAAAGAGGGCGACGACATCATCGTCACGCGTCCTACCGATCGTGGTCAGCACCGTGCCTTGCATGGCCTCACTCGCTCGCTGGTAGCGAACATGGTCGAGGGCGTAACCAATGGATATGTAAAAACACTTGAGATCCAAGGAGTCGGTTACCGGGCGCAGCTAAAGGGCAGAAACCTTGAGCTTGCTCTCGGCTACTCGCACCCAGTCTCGATCGACGCGCCTGATGGGATTGAGTTTGAAGTGCCCCAACCCACACGCGTAATCGTCAAGGGAATCTCAAAGCAACTTGTCGGGGAGATCGCAGCAAACATACGCAAGCAGCGGCCGCCAGAGCCTTACAAGGGCAAGGGCATCCGCTATGAGGGCGAATACGTCGCACGAAAGGTCGGTAAGCGCGCATGACGGTCAAAACTCCAGAGGCTCGGCGCTTGCGCCGCCGCCGCCGCGTGCGCGCCAAGGTGCGCGGAACTGCGCAGCGGCCACGTATCGCTGTCTTCCGCTCAAACCAGGGCATCAACGCCCAGCTCATCGACGACGATCGTGGTCACACGCTCGCTGCCGTCAATTGGATCGAACCGGACCAGCGCAAGCTTGCACGCATGGAGCAGGCAACAAAGGCTGGCGAGCTCTTGGCGCAGCGCGCTAAGGCGGCCGGGATCGATACCGCAGTCTTCGATCGCGGCGGATACCGCTACCACGGCCGCGTCAAGGCGCTTGCCGAGGGCGCTCGCGAAGGTGGCTTGACGATTTAGATGAGCCCTCTTACTCCTTCACCCGCTACCCTCAGGAACGCATGAATAACGATCGATCTGTCAGCCCCGCGGGCCTAGACCTACAAGAGCGCGTAGTCGAGATCAACCGAGTCGCCAAGGTTGTCAAGGGCGGCCGCCGGTTCTCGTTCACCGCGCTAGTCGTCGTCGGCGACGAACAAGGCGTCGTTGGAATCGGCTACGGCAAGGCCAACGAGGTCCCGATGGCGATCCAAAAAGCTGTCGACCGCGCGAAGAAGAACCTCTTCACAGTTCCCAAGCATGGCTCCACCATCACCCATCAAGTTGACGGTATCTTTGGTGCGGGACACGTATTCCTCAAGCCTGCTTCGCCCGGTACAGGCGTTATCGCCGGTGGTGGTGTTCGCGCCGTGCTCGAACTTGCCGGTATCCACGACATTCTCTCCAAGAGCCTCGGAACACAGAACCCGATCAACCTCGTCAAGGCGACCGTCGCTGGCCTTCAGAGCCTGCGCACTCCACGTGAGGTTGCCGAGTTGCGCGGCCTATCCATTGACCAAGTGCTCGGCTTGACCTCCAAGGTGCGTGACGGAGCCGCCGACGTCGAGCCATCCACTGAAGCGGTGACGCCAGTGGCTGCGACGGAGGCAACGTCAGAGCCAGCGCTTGATCTTTCCCCTGATCCAGAGCAGGAGGCGACGCCAGCATGACCACTCTGCGCGTAACACAGTTTAAATCTCGAAACGGAGCCAACCAGCGCCAGCTAGATACCTTGCGCTCACTCGGTTTGCGTCGGATCGGTCAAACGGTTGAACATAAAGATTCACCGCAGGCGCGTGGCATGGTCCACGCCGTGCGTCATCTAGTTAGGGTGGAGGAGTCATGAGTACGCCAGAAGAGACACCGCCACAGGAGCGCATTGGACTCCACAACCTTAAGCCCGCCAAAGGCAGCCGTAAGCCGCGCAAGCGCGTCGGTCGTGGGCACGGTTCCGGAATGGGTAAGACCTCGGGGCGTGGCCATAAGGGCGCTGGCTCGCGAGCTGGTGCGAAGGAGCGCGCGCGTTTCGAGGGTGGCCAGATGCCGATCCATATGCGGATGCGTAAGTTGCGCGGGCCGAATATGAAGAAGTCGATGCCCTTCGAGCCCTTTAGAACCCATACGCAGCCCGTCAACCTAGCCACCCTTGAGGAGCGCTTCGAGGTAGGCGAAGAGGTCACACCCGATTCGCTACGCGCCAAAGGGCTGGCCAAGAAGCGCGATATACCGGTCAAGATTCTCGCTCGTGGTGAGTTGACCAAGGCGCTAACCGTCTCTGCGCACGGCTTCAGCGCAACGGCTCGCGAACGTATTGAAGCCGTCGGCGGAACCTGCCAAACGCTAGAGGACTAGTAAGGACGCCGCGCTGTGGTTGCGACGATCCTTAGCGCCTTTACGGTCGCCGACATCCGCAAGAAGCTCGCCTTCACGGCGTTGATTCTTGCTCTTTATAGGTTCGGCTCTTACATCCCCGTGCCGGGGATCAACACAGACGCTGTTGCCGAAATTCAGAAGAACTTCTCTGGCTCCAACATTCTGGGCTTCCTCAATCTGTTCTCGGGGGGAGGGCTCCAGCGTGTCGCAATCTTTGCCTTGGGGATCATGCCCTACATCACGGCATCGATCGTCTTGCAGCTGCTTACGGTCGTGGTCCCCTCCCTAGAGAAGCTTTCCAAGGAGGGTGAGGTTGGCCAGGCAAAGATCACCCAGTACACGAGGTATCTAACGGTCGCTCTCGCCGCCGGACAATCGGTTGGCTACGTCTTCCTCTTCCAGTCGTTTGGTACTAGCGCCGGTACTCAGGTTGTCGAGAAGCTCACCCTTCCGCGCGTATTCTTGATCACGATCTGCCTCACTGGCGGCTGCGTATTACTGATGTGGATGGGCGAGTTGGTGACCCAGCGAGGTATCGGTAACGGAATCTCGCTGATGATCTTCGCCAGCATCGTTTCGGGCCTTCCCAATGGCATCCAAGCTTGGTGGACCAACCCTGACGCCGTCTTCAAGGTGATGATGCCTTTCGTCGCACTGGCGGTGATTGCGGCGATAGTCTTTGTTCAGGAAGGTCAGCGACGAATACCGGTTCAGTATGCGAAACGAGTTATTGGGCGACGAATGACCCAGGGTGGGCAGACCTACCTACCTCTGCGAGTCAATATGGCTGGGGTTATTCCAGTCATCTTTGCGGCCAGCATGATGGCGTTTCCGCCGACCGTGGGCCAGCTCATCAACACCCCGTGGGCTCGCGACGTCGCTGCCTTCTTCTCGCCTAGTGGCTGGGCCTACTTAGTCGGCGAATCCTTGCTGATCATCGTCTTCACCTACTTCTATACGGCGGTCACCTTTAATCCCGTCGATCAGGCAGAGAACTTAAAGAAATACGGCGGATTTATACCGGGAGTCAGACCGGGCCGCCCGACGGCGGAATTTCTAGATCGAGTGCTTGCCCGATTAACGTTCCCAGGCGCGTTGTATCTAGCTGCCGTTGCGGCATTGCCGACGATCCTCATCAACCAGACCAGCGCCAACTTCTTCTTTGGCGGCACTTCAATCCTTATCGTCATCGGCGTCGCCCTAGATACGATGAAGCAGCTCGAGGCCCAGTTGATGATGCGCAACTACGAAGGGTTTCTTAAGTAGCGCCCGTGGCCGGCGACACTTAAGACCGCACTCTCATGAGTGAACTCAACCTCATATTCCTCGGGGCGCCTGGTTCAGGCAAGGGCACCCAGGCACAGCGGCTAATGGACGATTTTGATATTGCCTACATCGCTACGGGCGACATGTTGCGTGAAGAGGTGGCCCAGGGTACGCCGCTCGGGACCAAAGCTAAGCTCTTCATGGACAAGGGCGATCTGGTCCCTGACGACGTGATTATTGCGATGATCGCTGAGAAGTTGAGCAAAACCGAAGCTCACGATGGATTTATTCTCGACGGCTTTCCGCGGACCATCGCCCAGGCCGACGCCCTCTCCCAGCAGCTGACGGCGCTCGGCAAAGAGCTATCGGCGGTGTTGCTGATCGAAGTATCCGACGACGAAGTTGTGCGTCGGATCTCCGGGCGCCGCGTTAGCGCGACAACTGGGCGCGTGTATCACGTCGACTTAGACCCACCAAAGCACGAAGGCCGTTGCGATGTTGATGGTGCGCGGCTACTCCAACGTGACGACGACAAACCTGAGACGGTCAAGAAGCGCCTGTCGGTTTATCATCAGCAGACCGCGCCGCTGATCTCGTATTACGGGGAGCGCGACCTGTTGCGGCGCTTCGATGGTACGCGGTCGCCAACGGAGGTTCACGATCACGTTCGAGCGACGCTGGCGACGCTGCGTCTCGAAGAGCTTCTGTGATCATTAAAAAGAGCCCGGCAGAGATCGACAAGATCGCCGCAGCCGGGGATATTCACACCAAGACCCTCTCGCTGATAAAGAGCAAGATTAGACCGGGCGTCACGACTGGCGAGTTAGACGCTGCCGCTGAGAAGTTCATCCGCTCCCAAGGAGCAGAGCCGGCGTTTAAGGGGTACCGCGGATTTACGGGGTCGATCTGCGCTTCGCCAAACTCGATGGTTGTACACGGGATTCCCGGTCCGTATGCGCTCAAGCGCGGCGACATCCTCTCAGTTGACATTGGCGTCACGCTCGATGGCTGGGTTGCTGATGCAGCTCGCACCTTTGCGGTGGGGCCGATTTCGCCGATTGCTCAAGAGTTGATGGATGCCACGGAGGGGTCACTCTTCGCTGCCGTAGAGCAGTGTCAAGTCGGTAACTACCTCGGCGACGTCTCTCATGCGGTTCAGGTCCACGTGGAAGAGCGCGGCTTTTCGGTTGTCCGCACGCTGGTTGGGCATGGCATCGGACGCGATATGCACGAAGACCCTCAGATCCCTAACTTTGGCCCCGCGGGCAAAGGCCCCAAGCTGGAAGCGGGCATGGTCCTAGCGGTTGAACCGATGGTCACCGCCGGGCGTCATACGGTGAGAATTGCCGAAGATCACTGGGCGATTTACACTTCCGACGGATCGTTGGCGGCACACTTTGAGTTCACGATCGCGATTACGCCCGACGGTCCGCGGATCTGTACACCATGGCATCTCGACCCTACTCAGGCCGTTGCATGACGATTTCTGCTGCGAGGAGTCGCTCGACAGTCGTGTTTTGCTACTATCCGGCGTCGCGCTCGCGGCCAATTTGTTTTGGCTGCGTGGAAAACCACGGTGAGGTAGCGGCGGCCGGACCGGCAGCCAGAGCCACACCGTTGGAAACAAGTCGAAAGGGATCATGAAGGTACGACCGTCGGTCAAACCGATGTGCGAAAAGTGCAAGATAATTCGCCGCCACGGCGTTGTTCTTGTGATCTGCCAAAACCCACGCCACAAGCAGCGTCAGGGGTAAAGCAGTGGCTCGTATATCCGGCATAAACATCCCGCTCAATAAGCGCGTCGAGATCGGCTTGACCTACATCTACGGCATCGGTCGGTCGTCCGCCAACGGACTCCTAACCCAAACCGGGATCTCTCCAGATACCTACGTCCGCGATCTAACCGAGGATGAAGTATCCAAGCTGAGAGAGGCAATCGAACGCGATCTAACCGTCGAGGGAGACCTCCGGCGTGAACGTTCACAGAACATCAAGCGGTTGATGGAGATTGGTTGCTACCGCGGCCTGCGTCACCGTCGTGGTATGCCAGTGCGTGGACAGCGCACCAAGACCAACGCCCGTACCCGCAAAGGCCCACGCCGGATGCAGGTTGCTGGTAAGAAGAAAGCGACCAAGACTTAATGCCAGCACCAAAACGCCCAGCCCGCGGACGCCGCAAGGTCAAGAAGAACATTCCTGTCGGCCAGGCCCACATCAAGACCAGCTTCAACAATACGATCGTGACTCTCTCCGACCGCCAAGGCAACGTAATAGCCTGGGAGTCGGCCGGAGGCGCAGGCTTCAAGGGGTCGCGCAAGTCAACCCCGTTCGCCGCCCAGGTGACCGCCGACGCTGCTGCTCGCAAGGGCATCGAGCAGGGCCTTCAAAAGGTCGAGGTCTTCGTCAAGGGCCCTGGCTCTGGCCGGGAGACCGCAATTCGCTCGCTCCAAGCCGCTGGCCTAGAAGTGACCGCCGTGCGCGACGTCACGCCACAGGCCCATAACGGTTGCCGTCCACGGAAGCGGCGCAGAGTCTAATGGCGCGCGAGACTGGACCCCAGTGCAAGATGTGCCGGCGCGAGGGCGAGAAGCTCTTCCTCAAGGGCGAGCGCTGCCTGACGGAAAAGTGCGCCATCGAACGCCGCAACTATCCACCGGGTGAACACGGACGCGACCGCCAGAAGCAGAGCGAATATCGCGTCCAGTTGCGAGAAAAGCAGAAAGCGCGTCGTTACTACGGTGTGCTTGAAAAGCAGTTTCGCAACTACTACCACAAGGCTTCTCAGCAGGAAGGCATTACCGGCGAAAACCTACTTACGCTTCTTGAATGTCGTTTTGACAACGTAGTCATGCGACTAGGTTTTGCTGCTTCTAGGCGTCAGGCACGCCAGATGATCCGACACGGACACTGGCTGATTAATGGCCGCCGCGTTGACATTCCAAGTTGCCAAGTTCGTCCTGGCGACGTCGTCTCACTTAAGGCAGATGCGCCGACCGAGGCTGTTATCCGTGAAGCTACGGCACTGACGGCACAGGTTCCAGCATGGCTGCAGGCCGATCACGACTCAATTACGGCGAAGATGCTGCGCCGCCCCGACCGTCGCGAGATTGCGACGCCGGTGCAGGAGCAGCTAATCGTCGAGCTGTACTCCAAGTAAGGCTTTAACCCAATGGGCGCGGCCTCATGGGCGCGCCAAACAGCTGCACTTACCAGCAGCGATCAGATAACGACAAGAGGACCCGATGCTCGACTTCCAAGTCCCCCAGATCACGACCGAGACCGTAGAAGAAAACCGAGGCTCGTTCACGGTTGAACCGCTTGACCGCGGCTTCGGCTACACGTTCGGCAACTCGCTGCGCCGAGTGCTGCTCTCTTCTTTGGAGGGCGCTGCAATCACTAGCGTTCGGATCGAGGGGGTAGCTCACGAGTTCTCCACGATCAAGGGTGTCACCGAAGATGTCACAGACATCGTCTTAAATCTCAAGGGCATCGTCTGCCGTATGCACTCAGACGCTTCCGAGGTAGAGGCGCCGCTGGTCATTACGGGACCTGGTGTGATTACCGCAGGCGATATCGACCTGCCGTCTGGTGTTGAGATTCTTAACCCCAAGGCGCACATCGCGACGCTTGAGAGCAAGACTAAGCTTGAGGTCTATCTCACGATCGGCCGTGGCCGTGGTTACCGCCAAGCCGACGAGAATAAGTCTTCAGACCAGCCGATTGGCGTCATTCCAATCGACTCGATCTTCTCACCGGTACGGCGAGTGGCCTACGAAGTCGACCAAGCGCGCGTCGGTCAACGCACCGACTTCGACAAGCTGACACTCGATATTGAGACCGATGGGTCGATTGATCCTCATGGAGCCTTGCGGCAAGCGGCTGAGATTCTGATGGCCCACCTTCAGATCTTCACCGACTCGGAGATCCCACCCTCGTTGGCTGCTGGGCAGGCCGATAACCTCGCCGCTGGCAGCGCTACGCTCGGGGCAGGCCGACCAGGCGGGCCAATGGACGACATCTTGATCGAAGAGCTCGAGCTTGGTGTCCGCTCATACAACTGCCTTAAGCGAGCCGGCATCCAAACCGTCGGCGAGCTTCTATCCAAGAGCGAAGCGGAGCTCGCTGCGATCCCGAACTTCGGCAAGAAGTCGATTGACGAGGTAATCGAGACGTTGCAGGCGCGCGGGCTTGACCTGCGTCAAGACTGAAAGGTTAAAGCTAAGCCATGCGCCACCAGAAGACCAGACATAAGCTAAGCCGGGACACCGCCCACCGTAAGGCGCTGCTTCGCAACCTCTGCAAAGAGCTGATCGACCACGAGCGTATTAAGACCTCAGAGGCTAAGGCAAAGGCTGTCAAGCCAGAGGTCGAAAAGCTGATCACGCTGGCTAAGCGCGGCGATTTGCACGCTAGGCGTCAAGCGCTAACAGCGCTCGGTCAAGACAAGTTCATCGTCTATAAGCTCTTCGAAGAGGTCGCTCCGCGCTATACCGAGCGCCCGGGCGGCTACACGCGGATCCTCAAGCTTGGGCCACGGCGGTCAGACTCGACCGAGATGGTCTACCTCGAGCTCGTCTAGTAACTCCCCGTCGACCAGCCCGATAACAGCTGTAATGCGGTCCGCGTGGTAGTAGACAGCTACGCTGCCCTCTGTGTCGATAACGCGCCTACTAATTGAATACGACGGCACCCGGTTTGGCGGCTGGGCGCGCCAGCCCAGCGGGGAACGATCAGTGCAAGGCGAGATCGAAGCGGCGTTAGGTACTCTGCTGCGCCGTGAGATATCGCTC
Organism: Solirubrobacterales bacterium; assembly: GCA_947474595.1. Lineage (GTDB taxonomy): Bacteria > Actinomycetota > Thermoleophilia > Solirubrobacterales > Solirubrobacteraceae > CANJIV01. The sequence goes on along the minus strand of CANJIV010000003.1, from coordinate 238,008 downwards.
ACAGTTGCCGGCCGCACCGATCGAGGTGTACACGCTTGGGGTCAGGTGGCCTCCTACGTCGGAGAGCCCGCTCGCTTACGGGGCCTAAATGCCCTACTGCCTCCAGATATCGCAGCCTTGGCCTGCGATCAAGCGCCAGATGGATTCGACGCCCGCCACGCTGCTTTGAGTCGTACCTACTGCTACAGAATTCTCGCTCGTAGGACGCCAGGGGCGTTCTCGCAGCAGCGGATGTTTTGGTGGCCTAGAGGGATCGACTTCCCCGCGCTGGAAGCCTGCGCCGTTGCTCTGCGCGGACAGCACGACTTCACGGCTTTCACCCCGAGCGGATCTAGCTACCGCTACTTTCGGCGCACGGTGTTAGATGCCCACTGGGAGAGTTACGGTGACGAGCTCCAGTTCTGGATCGAGGCCGATTCGTTCCTACGGCACATGAATCGGATATTGATCGGAACGATGCTTGAGGTATCAAGCGGCCGCAGACCTATTGAGGCTTTCATCGAGCTACTAGCTGGCAGGCCGCGATCAGACGCCGGCGTGACCGCGCCCGCCCACGGGCTCTATCTGGCGGCAGTGAGCTATCCAACTACCGCCACGGATACCATCGCTACTAGTCCATGAAGGTCCTCCTCACCAACGACGACGGTATCGGCGCTCAAGGTCTCAATGATCTGCGTCGGGCACTGCTGACGGTTCCCGGCGTCGAGTTGGCAGTCATCGCACCTGACTCCAACCGGTCGGCGACCGCTCGCTCAATCACCACGCGCAATCTGCTGTCGGTTGAGGAGATCAAGTTTGAGGATGGAACTGTTGGCTACGCGACCGATGGAACCCCAGTCGACTGCGTGCGCCTCGGCCAGCTTGGCCTAGTTAATGGCTTCACGGCAGAGCTGATCGTTGCTGGGATTAACCACGGGTCTAATCTGGGTGACGACATCACCTACTCCGGCACAGTAGCGGCGGCGCTTGAGGGTGTCTTGCTTGGACTGCCTGCGATCGCAGTTTCTCAGCAGTCCACTGCGCGTGAGCTCGACTTCCGAGCCGGGATGCACTTCGACTTCGCCGTCGCTGCCGGATTTATCGCACGCATGGTCGAGGAGCTTGCAGAGGTTCCGCTCCCAAAGGGCACTCTAATCAACGTAAACGTCCCTGGGGTCGATCCGGCTGGGGTCGAGGTGACGACGCTAGGCAAACGGATCTACCGCGATGAGTTGACTCTTAAAGACGAGCAGGACGGTCGGCGGAGATATCGGATCTATGGCGATGAGCCAGGATTCCATGATGAGCCAGGTACCGATTTGACTGCCGTAGCAGCCGGCCGGATCGCGGTTACGCCGATCCACTTCGACTTGACCGCGCACGCTCAGATGGACGCATTGGGCGCCTATGATCTAGCTAGCCTGCTCGTCCCAGCCGCGGCGGACCTCGAGTGAGCGCGACCGTTCTAAAGGCGGCCAGTCGCCGCGTTGATGAGCTCCGCGCTGAGCTCGATCGCCACAACGAGCTCTACTACCGAGCCGACGCTCCCGAGATATCGGACTCCGCTTATGACGAACTGATCAACGAGCTGCGCGAGCTTGAACGCCAGTATCCATCGCTGCTGACCGGCGACTCGCCGACACAGCGTGTTGGCGCCCTGCCGCTTGAGCGGTTTGAGCCAGCCCATCACCTCCAGCCGATGCTGTCTCTGGCCAATGCGCGAAGTGAGGATGAGTTGCTGGCCTGGGTGGATCGAATGCGTACGCATCTTGGGCGTGAGGGAATTGAGGTTGAAGAGTTCAGGTATGTCGTTGAACCCAAGATCGATGGACTCGCGATCTCATTGATCTATCGCGACGGTGTGCTCGATCGCGGCGCTACCCGGGGGGATGGGAGCGTGGGGGAGGATGTGACGGCGAACCTGCGCACGATCCAGGCGATACCACTTCGTATAGAGGGCGATGACGTTCCAGCTTTATTAGAGGTCCGTGGAGAGGTCTACCTACCGATTGCGGCCTTCGCAGAGCTAAACGAACGACGCACTGAGGCTGGCGAGGCGGCTTTCGTCAATCCTCGAAATGCCGCGGCAGGCTCGATCCGCCAGCTTGACCCCGCAGCTGTGGCATCTCGACCGCTTTCGGTCTGGTGTTATGCGATCGGGGCTACCGATGGCATCTCCTTCTCAACTCACTGGGATGGCCTGCAGTGGCTTCGTGCCCATGGCTTCGCGGTCAATCCCGAAGTTATCTGTGCCGTGGGTATCGCAGAGGTAATCGCACGCTGTAGCTGGTGGGAGGGGCATCGCGATGGCCTGGATTACGAGATCGATGGGGTGGTGGTCAAGGTTGACGACCACGAGCTACAACGCCGTCTTGGCGTGGTTGGCCGCGAGCCGCGGGCTGCAATCGCGTGGAAGTTCGCGCCTACGGCGGCCACGACTATCCTGCGCGAAGTTGCCTGGAATGTCGGCCGGACGGGTCACATGGTCCCCTTTGCCGTCTTAGATGCAGTTGTGGTCGGAGGTGTGACGGTGAAGCTGGCGACTCTTCATAACGAGGAGGACCTTGCTCGAAAGGACGTGCGGCCCGGGGATGAAGTGATTGTCTTGCGCGCCGGTGATGTAATTCCGCAAGTTGTGTCGCCGGCGCCCGGAGCGGTCCAACGTCCCGGACGGTCAGCTCCTGTTCTTGCGCCGTCTCACTGTCCTGCCTGCGCGACTCCGACGGTCAAGCCGGTCGGTGGGGTCTGGACCATCTGCCCCAACAAGACCGGCTGTAGTGGCCAGCAGTGGCGTGCAGTCAAGCATTTCGTTGCGCGTGGCGCGATGGATATTGAGGGGCTCGGGGAAGAGCGCGTCTCCCAACTACTAAGCGAAGGGGTCATCTCAGATGCGGCGGACCTCTATCAGCTCACCGCGGAACGCCTCGCCAAACTAGAAGGCTTCGCCGAGATCTCAGCGCAAAGCCTCGTGGCCGCGATTGACGCCTCTAAGGCCCAGCCGTTCGCCCGCGTTCTTTATGGACTAGGAATAGAGGGAATCGGAGAGGTCAACGCGCGCAATCTCGCTCAGCGCGTGCGATCAATGGCTGCGTTAAGCCAAGCTTCGCCAGACGAGATAGCCCAGACTCCCGGGATCGGGCCAGTGCTTGCCAATGCGATCGCCGAAGAGCTGCGCGAAGAGGCGATGGTGGCGCTGATCTCACGGCTGACCGAAGCTGGTCTGCAGATGCAGGAGGAGGGGCTGGCCCCCGGCGATGGCCCTCTGGATGGCGTGGCGATCGTCTTAACGGGGAGCTTGCCAACACTTACACGAGAGCAAGCGACCCAGCGGATACTCGCTGCCGGTGGGCGCGTGAGCTCGTCGATCTCAAAAAAGACCGACTATTTGGTTGCGGGAGAGAGCCCGGGATCCAAGCTCGCCAAGGCCGAGCGACTCGGCGTTAAGGTCCTCGATGAGGCTGGTTTGATCGGTTTGCTTGAGTAGGCGCGGTGACGGCTGGCTGGTTTGTTGGATACCCGCGCGCGCCCGACTCTTGGCGACTGCGCCAGAAGGCTTGGATCTAGCAAGTGCAACAGCCATCGAGTTTTGTGTTGAGCGCGCCACCGAGATGTCAACGTCGTTCATTAAGAAGGCAAAGGCGATCAAGTGATTGTTAGCGCTGCGGCAGTAGCCAGCTAGAGCCGAGACGCCAGGAAGCGTTCCGGTTTTGCCTTGACAGCGGTCCTGGGCAGCCGTTGCGACCATCCGCGCCGCAAGCGTTCCTGTACGGCCAGCGACTGCAAGTGAGCGCCGCCAGGCTGCGACATCGGGACTCTTGTACATCGCCGACAGTAACGCGACGACCTCGCGCGGCGAGGTTCGGTTGGAGTAAGAGAGCCCTGAGCCATCCGCTACCGTCGAGTGCAGGCCCCAGCGCGCAATTTGCTCGCTGACCACTAGCGCTCCAGCGGCCGTCGTTCCAGCACTGCCAAAGCGTGCGCCAAGTGTCTTGATCAGCGTCTCGGCGAAGAAGTTGTCAGAAGGAGTGTTGGTCATCCGTATAAGTGTCGATATCGGCGGTGAGTCGACCTGGGTCAGCAGCTCGGAGTCTGCGGGCAGCTTCCCTTGGCTAGGGCGCCCCGAGACCTTGATGCCTTGGCGGCGTAGCTCGTCGGTCATGCGAGCGGCCGCATAAAGCGCAGGCGAGGACTGGTAGGAGCCGTTGTCAGTGAGCCCGCGGTTGTAGACCAGAGCGGTGAGCCGTGCCCCAAGGTCATATGAGAATTGGTAGTCGGTGTCTGGGCCACCGCGCCGTGTGTCAAAGAGTGATTCGTCGCCAACAACGCTGCCGTGAATCTGCTTTATGCCGGTCTCTAAAAGGAGCTTCTTCACAAGGCTAGAGATGGTCGCCCCGGTCCCAAACACATTCTCGGTGAACCATTCGGAGCCAAAGGTTGGGTCGCCGCCGCCGCGCATGTAGAGCCTGCCTTGGTAGGTGCCGTGGTCATCTAAGACGCCGCCGCCGTAGATCGAGGTCTTGAGGACCCCAGACCCTCCCATCCGCACCAGTGCTGTGGCGGTCGTGGATAGTTTTTCAACCGAAGCTGGGACTCTGCGGACGTCGGCACGCTGAGCGTAGAGCTGACGTCCCGTGGAGAGGTCGATCGCGATCGCTCCCGAGGAGGGCCCAACGGCAGCCATTGCACGGATCATCGTGGGGGCTGGCGCGTCTGTTCTGGGCGTGGCAGCCGGCGCTGCGGCGGGCGTGGTTGCGAGCGCAAGGAGCGCGAGAGTTGTCAGCGCAGTTCTACGTTGCATCTTGTCTATACGCCAATTGATGCGGGCGCAGGTGTGAGTGATGGGCGGGGTTCGTACGGGTTTTTCAAGGTGGGGCAGGGCGTACAATACGGTAGTTATGGGCAAAGTCGTCGCACTTAGCGCTCAAGATAAGGGTCGTTCGTCTTCCTCGGCTCGGCCGCGCGCGCCCAAGCGTCCGCGCCCCAAGGCTCGCTCCAAGACGGCACTGGTCCTCGGCGGAGGGGGCTTTACCGGTGGCGTCTATGAGATCGGCGCACTGCGCGCGCTCGATCTGCTCTCTGTTAACCGCACTGTCAATGATTTCGACATCTACGTCGGCACGAGCGCGGGCGCGTTCGTTGCGGCGTTGATCGCCAACGGAGTTACTCCCGACGAGATGATGCAGGTAGTCACAAGCGAACCGGCCTCGCCGTTTCGTGATGCCAAGCTCAGCCAGCTGATGCGGCCCAACTTCGGCGAGTTTGCGACCAGCGCAATCAAGTTGCCGCTGCGTAGTGCGCGGCTGGCCCGCGCGATCTTGGGTCAACTAGGGGATCTCTCGGCGATCGATCTTCTGACTGGCCTCGCGGAGATCCTGCCATCGGGCCTCTACACGGGAGCAGGGATCGAGCGCTACCTCCAGAGCGTGCTTTGTGAGGCTGGACGTACAGATGACTTCCGCCTTCTCACCCCCGAGCTCTACCTTGCAGCAACCGATCTCGACACCTGCGAACGCGTTGTATTCGGAGCCAAAGAGTGGGATGACGTGCCGATCTCTCGTGCCGTTCGTGCGTCAACTGCGCTGCCGATGGTCTACAAGCCAGTTGAGGTAAAGGGCCGTGATCTGGTCGATGGCGGCATCGTCTCAACCACAAACATCGATATTGCCGTCGAGGCTGGCGCCAAGCTTGTAGTCGTGATTAATCCGATCGTGCCCTATGTCAATGATCTGCGCCAGGAGATCAGGACTCTGAGCGGGAGCAGGCCCCGCCGCGTTTCAGATATGGGCTTCGCCCAGATTGGCTATCAGACCTTCAAGCTCTTGGCCTATCAACGACTACACGAGGTATCAAGTCAGTGGGAGCAGCGCTATCCGGGCGTTGACATCGTGCTGATAGAGCCAGACCCCAATGATGAGCTGATGTTTAAGACCTCGATTATGGACTATGGCGCACGAGTCAATATCGCTCGCCATGGATTTCAGTCCGTGACAATGAAGCTTGCCCACGACTACGATGACTTCAAGGCTGTCTGCGGCCGCCATGGGATTGAGATCTCTGCCACGCGCGTTCGTAAGGTCATAAAGCACTTCGCTGCCGAGAAGGAGCGCACCCGCGCCTGGCGCAGGATTCTTGAGCAGACCACAGGTACGTTGCTGCGCCAGTCGGCTGGCCAGTGACCGCGCCGCCGCTGGCGCCCTTATTCGTCGTAGAGCGCGTCGAAGATCGCCGCGTACTTCTCGTTGACGACGTTGCGCTTAACCTTGAGCGTCGGAGTTAGCTCACCTGTCTCTTGGGTTAGGTCGTGGTCAAGGATTGCGAACTTCTTGACTTGCTCAACGTTTGCGTATTTCTGATTGGCACTGTCTAGGGCCTCTTGGATCATCGCTCGCACGCGTGGCTCCTGCGCTAGTGCCGCGATCTCCAGGGGGAGGCCCTGCTCCGTGGCCCAAGCGGTGATCTCGTCTGAATCTAAGGTGACTAGGACGACCGGGTATGGGCGCCGGTCGCCGTGCATGACCGCCTGGGAGATCCAGCGGGACTGCTTGAGATCGTTCTCCACGTTGGCCGGGGTTAGGTTCTTGCCTCCAGCAGTAATGATGATGTCTTTCTTGCGGCCGGTGATCTTCACGTAACCATCCCCGTCTACCGATCCGAGGTCGCCAGTGTGAAGCCAGCCATCGATGACCGCACCAAAGCTGGCGTCATCGTTCTTGTAGTAGCCGCGGAAGATATTGGCGCCCTTGATTAGGATCTCTCCGTCAGAAGCGATCTTGACTTCGCAGCCCGGCAGCGGTCTGCCGACCGTTCCAAAGCGGTGGTGTTCGATCGTTGAGTAGGTTGCGACGGTCGCTGTCTCGGTCATGCCATAGCCCTCCAAAACTGGCACACCGGCGGCGTAGAAGAACTCCAGAATCTCCTTAGAGATAGGCGCGGCTCCTGTAACCGCCTGACGCAGGTTGCCTCCAAATAGAGCCCGCACGTTCGCGAAAACCTGTTCATCGGCGCTTGCGAATGCCGCTATCAGTGGACCTGGAAGCTCTTCTCCGCGTATCTGCATATCGCGGACCTTGACGCCCATCGCGACCATCTCGGCGAACTGGTCGGGCGACATCTTGGCCAGGATCGCCTTCGAGGCAAGCGTGTAGAGCTTTTCGAAGATCCGCGGTACTGAAGGAAAGTAGGTCGGCTTGGTCTCGATAAGCTCGGCAACGATCTTCTGCGGATCCCCGGTCCAGTAGGCAATTGAGCTGCCAAGATCGAAAGAGAGCAGCTGAATTAAAATCGCGAAGGCGTGGGCTAGCGGGAGAAAGAGGTAGACATCCTCGCCCTCGCTGAGAACGTTCAAGGACTCCGACATAGATATAACGCTGCGGTAGTTGCCGTGGGTTAAGACACACCCCTTCGGTGGACCAGTTGTACCGGAGGTATAGATGAAGGTGAATGGGTCCTCGGGGGTGATCGCCGAGTAGCGAGCGGTGAGTTCAGATAGCTCTAGTTGCCGACCCTTTGTGCGGACTTCATCCATCGCTATCGCGTCGCCCACGTCACCGCTTGGATCGACCACGATGATCGTTGTGAGATTAGGAAGGCGCTCACGGACTTCTACAATTTTGGCTACCTGCCTGGCGTCTTCGCAGATGACGGCGATGGCCTCGGAGTTGCCGACGACCCACTCGCACTCTTGCGGCGAGTTCGTCGGGTAGACAGGCACAACGACCGCTCCAGCGCTGGTCACTCCAAAGTCGGCGTACGTCCACTCTGGGCGGGTCTCGCACAGGATGGCGACGCGATCGCCGGACTGTACGCCCAGCGCGATCAATCCGCGGCCAATCTCAGAGACGATCAAACCGACCTCGGCGTAGGTAACGTCAACCCAGAGGTCGCCTACCTTATGCCGTACGGCGACCTTATCCGCATGCTTAACAGCGGCTATCGCCATAAGGTCGGCGATCGTTCTCGATCCGGTCGATCCCTCGACCGGCTCGAAATTAGTCTCCATCAATCTCCCCCTCTTAAACAGTGGCGGTACTCAAGCCGCCTAAGCGGCTTGGCGACTCTCCTGGGATTGCTCACGAAGAGTAGTTAGAAACAAGCTCTTATCTATGTGTCCCTGATAGATCGGGACGGCCATCTCGAGGCATTTTTCGATCACCTCTTGGCGGTCAAGTCCAACCTCGTGGGCGAGTTCGGTGGGTGTCAGATGGTTCGACATGCAGAGGACCCTTCTGTCGGGAGTGGTACAAACATTACAAATACCACTCCGGTCGGATCTCCACAATAGCCGTCCTATCCAACCTTTCAACTAGATGGAGAGCGGCCGATTTCACTGGCCTAGTTATGGCAAGTGAGCTCAGACTGGGTTTGGAATGTCGATGAAAGTGTGTTCGATGCTAAACCGCTCGGCTAGGAGTTCACCAAGCCGCTGGACGCCGAATGTCTCGGTGGCATAGTGGCCTGCTGCAATGAAGTGGACCTTGGCCTCGCGGGCTTGGGCCATCACGTGTTCGGCTGGCTCGCCGGTGAGAAATGCGTCGAGACCACCGTCAATTGCTTCGCTTAAATCGTTAGCAGCACCACCCGAAACAATCCCAATAGAGGCGACACGCTCAGGCCCAGCCCCGAGCAAGAGCGGCTCGCGACCAGTGAGTTTCTTGACGCGGCTGATCAGCTCGGCGATCGCAATGCCCTCTCCTGAAAAGCGCCCGGCGAAGCCGATTTTGACCCCGTGGTGGTCGCCAAAAGGCTCCCGCGACACACAGCCCAGACCGTCGACGATCAGGGCGTTGTTGCCGATTTCAGGGTGAGCGTCGAGCGGAAGGTGGTAGGCGGCGAGGGTGATGTTGGATTCGAGTAAGACGCGTAGGCGGCCTGCTTGGATCTCGGAGAGATGGCGCGGATGGAAATCCCAGAAGATGCCATGGTGGACGATTACTAGCTGTGCTCCGATCTGCGCCGCTCGCTCGAAGAGCTCTAACTGGCCGGTGACGCCCGTGACAACTTTCGTGACCTTGGCCGTGCCCGGTACTTGGAGGCCGTTGGGGCAATGGTCGTTGAAATCCGTGGCCCCCAGGAGGTCGTCTAGGTAGGAGAGAATCTCATCGCGGTCTGGCATGGGGTAAACGGTACAGGGGCTGGCCTGTGGGATACTGGCCGGGTATCGGGGCGTGGCGCAGCCTGGTAGCGCGCACCGTTCGGGTCGGTGAGGTCGGAGGTTCAAATCCTCTCGCCCCGATTAGTGGAAGCCTTCCTTCGCTGCGGGAGGCTTCTGTCGGCCGTATACGGTCGACCTCGGCTATGGACATGTTCCTCTCCGCAGGCCTTCGGATCGGTCAACCAACGCGTGCTTGATGCCGACCAAATACATTTACCCGATGCGAACACTCTCAGTAGGGTCTTTCTCGACCAAGTGCAGCTTGATGGTGGCCACTGTCGCGGTCTGTGTAGCCGTAGTTCCCGCCGTCGCTTCGGCTGCAAAGGTCAAGCAGATCATGATTAGGGGCAACGTCTCGCAGTACCAAATTCCAACCCCGGGCATGAAGACTAAGGGCCTCGCCGGGGCCTCTGTATGGGTCGCCGAAAGGCCGAGTTTGAGGACCACCACCAATCAGACTGGAGCTTTCACTCTTAAGATTCCGGCAGGAGTGAAGGCCACACTTGTGGCGCAGTTAGCTGGTTATGTTCGCATCTACACGCCAACCCGAATCCCTAGCTCATCCTATCGGTGGAGCTATATCCTGCTGCCAAAGCTAGATCTTGGGCGAGCCATCTCGGCGCTGACTGGGATGGCGCTCAATGCGGCAAAAACAGCCCCGAAAGAGTGTCTGGTAAGTGCCTTGGTCGCGGACAAGGTCATTCGTACGATGACGCCAGCACAGGTCGACGCTCGCGGCCCATACGGGGTGCCAGGGACAACCTTGCGATCTAGCGGACCGATGACGGTCAAGCCGTTGTACTTCGCAGGCAGTGGTCTCCCGGACGCCACGCTGACATCGACGTCGAACAGTGGCATCGGATTCTTTATAGGTCTCAAGGCTGGTACGTACAAGTTTTCGTCTGTTAAGGCGGGCTTCAGGTTTGAGTCGTTCACCGCAACCTGCCAGCCCGGGCGCTTCATCATGGGAGTGGTGGGTGAGCTCTAAGGATCAAGGCTGGTGGCCACGGCTCTGGCTAAGCGCGTTCGGGTCGCTGCGCAGGGAAGTTCAAAGCCTCTCGCCCCGATGCACTTCTCGGCCTAGCGGGCTGCTAGGCTCGCCCCTATGGACTCAATCAGTGAGATGAAGCCCTTTGACATTGGTCCTGGAGAGGGCACTGTGGTCGAGGGGCCCGCTGGTGGCCCATTATCTTTCAAGGTTCGATCTTCAGAGACGGATGGTGCTCTCACCGTATTTGAGAATCGCGTCCCGCCTGGTCCGGGAACGCCTTTGCACGTGCACCACAACGAGGACGAGGCTTGGTACATACTCGAAGGGGAGTTTCGCTTTAGGTTAGGTGACGAAATCTCTACTCGCTCGGCTGGCTCCTTCGTCTTCATTCCACGGACAACGGCGCACTGCTGGCAGAACGTCGGCGAGGAGCCGGCCCGCGTTCTCGTGATCTTCACTCCGTCTGGGATAGAGCGGTTCTTTGACGAGTTTGCCAAGCTGCCTGCTGGACCGCCAGACCTAGAGACTTTGAACAAAATTGGCCAACGGTTTGCTATGGATGTACTTGGCCCACCGTTGGGCGTGTCGCACCCGCTTTGACGGTGACTTAGCGGTCCGCGTCGCCAGATTGAACGTAGCCGATAGCTGGTGTCAGCACTGGACGCTTCGCCACTACGCCGTCACCGGATGAGCGCCCGCGTAGCCGTCGCACTATCCATGGTGCCATGTACGCCGCGGCCCAATGGATCTCGCGGGCGACGATCTGGTGACGGCGTAGGGGGTGCCCTAGTGGAATCGGCTGTCGCCAGCTGCCGTCGCTTCCAGGAAGGTCAAGGGCTTGGGCTAGGGCGTCGGCGATCAGCGCGTGGCCGGCTGAATTAGCATGCAGACGGTCGCTACTCCATAGCCGCGAGTCTGGTGAGAAGTCCTCGTGAGCGAAATCTACAAGGACTGCTCCGTAGTTATCAGCGAGCATCCGTAGGCCCTCGTTATAGCGGTCTATCTTTAATTCTGCCGAGCGCAAGGTCATCATCGCAGCCGAGCGGCTGGGCATCGTATAGGCCAGCAGTTGGGCTCCTGATTGGGCGAAGGCACTGTAGATCGCCTCTAAGTCATCAATGACTCGTTGAACATCGCATCTGGGACGCAAGATGTCATTTAAGCCAGCGATAACAACCACCAGATCAGGGTGCATCGCCAGCGCTGGCTCTAGCTGTTGGGCGCGCACTTCGCCTACGAGGCGTCCGCGCACTGCGAGGTTGGCGTAGAGCAGGTCGGGCTCGAGCTCAGCGAGGCGCTCAGCGAGGCGGTCTGACCAGCCGCGGTAGCTGTGCCCATCTGGGTAGAGGTCGTTGAGCCCTTCGACGCTGCTGTCACCGATTGCCACAAAGCGTTTGTACCTAGCCACTTCGCACCTCCTCCTAGGTGTTTATGAAGGTCGCACTTGCGAGGTTACTCTGAAGGTGGGCGAACCACCGCATCAAGCATTTCATCGATGCGAGTCATCTTTATGCGCGGTCGGCCGACCGGCTCTCCTCGGCTCTTCTCCAAGCTGTCGATCGCCTCCCAACCAGCGTAATCGACGAGGTTAGGCCGGCGTTCGAGCACGAAGGCCTCGGTCGCTGCGCCATGCGGGGCCGTTGGGGCGCTTAGCTTGCCCGCGGCATAGTCATCGAGCAAAAGGTTGACGGTCTCCAAGGAATCTTTTTTATTGGTGCCGATGACCCCGCTAGGGCCGCGCTTAATCCATCCGACGACATAGTGGCCGGTAAGGACACCTTCTCCCTCCAGGACCCTGCCGCCGGTGTTGGGGATGAGGCCCGAGTGGTCGTCGAAGGGCACTTGAGGCAACGGTATGCCGCGGTAGCCGATCGCGCGGAAGATCAGACCAGCCTCAACTGTTTCGCGTTCTTGAGTCATCTGAGCGCGCGGCTTGTGGTCGCTTGCGACTACCAGCTCGTTGCGGGCGATCGTGATGCTCTCGACGCGGTCGGTCCCGTTTATCGCGACGGGGGAGGAGAGGAAGCGCAGGACGATGCGTTTGTTGTGGCCGACTACCGCACGTGCTGCATATTCGCGCAGAATCTCAACGTTTTTAGTCGCCGTGCCGTCTGCGCCCTCTTCGAGTACGGCGTCAGAGAGGTCGAGGCCTTCGGGCTCAACGGCTATATCGGCATCGGAGAGCTCGCCAAACTCGCGTAGTTCAGGGTTGGTGAAGGCGGCCTGCCCAGGCCCACGGCGACCCAGAATGAGAATCTCTTTGACCTTGCTGGCGGCCAGCGCCTCTAACGCCTGGTCTGCGATATCGGTGGTGGCGAGTTCCGATGGTGTCAGCACCAGCATCCGTGCGACATCCATCGCTACATTGCCATTGCCGACGACAACTGCGCGTTCGCAGGAGAGGTCAAAGCTTAGATCTTGGTAATCGGGGTGGCCGTTGTACCAGCCGACGAACTCTGTCGCGGCCCAACTGCCCGAGAGGTCTTCGCCCGGGAGATCACCGGTGCGGTCGGTTGGGGTGCCTACCGCGTAAATAGTCGCGTGGTAGTGCTCGTCGAGCTCATGTCGGTGGATGTGGGTGCCGAACTCAACGTTGCCAAAGAAGCGGAAGTTTGGGTTGGCCGCCGTCTTCTCATAGACGCGGATTACCGACTTAATCTTGGGATGATCTGGGGCTACTCCTGCGCGCACGAGTCCAAAGGGAGTCGGCAAGCGCTCATACATGTCGATCTCGACACCATCTCCGAGCGTCGAAAGTAGCTGGCCTGCAGCGTAGAAGCCGGAGGGGCCTGAGCCGATGATTGCCACTCGCAGGGGGCTGGTTGGTGGGGTGGGAGTCAAGGACGCTCCTTATTGGTTCTCGGCGGCAGCCATCGCGCCGACGGTTCGTGTGATTCCGTCCTTTAGGGCCACTTCAGCGGTCCATCCTAAGAGCTTGGCTGCGAGCGTGGGATCGAGGCAGCTGCGGGCTACTTCGCCTGGGCGTGCGGGGTGGTGCTGGGGAGTTGTTGTGGGTCGACCAACTGCCGCGTCAACTGCCAAAGCTAAATCCAAAACCGAAGTCTCGCGGCCGGTGCCGATGTTAATCGCTCCGGTTACCGTGTTGTTGGCGGCGGCGACAAGCGCCGCGACGACGTCGCCAACATAGATGTAGTCCCTCGTTTGTCTGCCATCGCCAAAGATAGTTAGGGGCTTATCGGCCAAGGCGGCACCAGCAAAGATCGCAACCACTCCAGCTTCGCCGAGGCTGTCTTGGCGCGGGCCATAAACGTTGGCAAATCGCAGTGCGACCGTGGAGAGTCCGCTTGTGCGCGAGTAGAGGGCCAAGAATGTCTCAGCGCAAAGTTTGCTTGTCCCGTAGGGCGCGAGCGGGAGAGCGGGTGTGGACTCTGGCGTCGGGATGGTCTCTACATCTCCGTAGATCGCTCCGCCGGTCGAAGCCAGCACGAGTCGCTTGGAGCCAGCGGCCAGCGCCGCTTGCAGTGTGTTGATCGTGCCAATGACGTTAATCTGGGCGTCCCAAGCGGGATCGGCCACTGAGACGCGAACATCGATCTGAGCGGCGAGGTGGACCACCACTTCTGGACGCTCTTGCTCTGCCAAGGCAAGCAAAGATGCAGCGTCAGTGACGTCCATTTCGTGGAGGGTAGCTCCACCGGCGATCGCGTCTGCGAGGTTGGCCTTTGATCCACTGGAGAGGTTGTCGACGACGACCACGCGATCGCCAGCGGCGACAAAAGCGTCGACGAGATGGGACCCAATAAACCCGGCTCCACCAGTTACCAGCACAGTGCTCACTGCACCAGCTTTACACACGACATCTGCAGATGGAGGTTGGCGCGACCCTAGGAAGGCCAACCCACCGGCGGCTACCCCTCGATATTCGACATCACGTGCTTAATGCGCGTGTAGTCGTCGAAGCCATAAAGCGAAAGGTCTTTTCCGTATCCAGACTCTTTAAATCCACCATGGGGCATCTCGGCCACAATCGGGATGTGGGTGTTGATCCACACGCAGCCGAAGTCGAGGTGCTTGGCCATCCGCATCGCCCGGCCGTGGTCCTTGGTCCAAACGCTAGAGGCTAGGCCATATTTAGTTCCATTAGCCCACGCCAGCGCTTGATCCTCGTCGGAGAACTTCTGGACGGTAATCACAGGGCCGAAGATCTCCTCTTGAATCATCTCGTCGTCCTGTTTGAGTCCGGCAACGACGGTGGGCTGGTAGAAATATCCGCCGTTATCACCGCTGCGATTGCCGCCGGCCGCTACGGTTGCGTGGTTAGGGGTGCGTTCGATGAAGCCTTCAACCTTGTCGAGTTGAGCCTGGCTTATGACAGGCCCAAGGTAGGTATTTTCATCTAGTGGATCGCCGACGACGGTTGCGTTTGCTTGCTCAACTAGAGCGGCTACGAACTCGTCGTGAACCCCAGGGCCAGCCAGTACTCGGGTCGCCGCAGTGCAGTCTTGGCCAGCATTAAAGTAGCCAGCCCCAGCGATCCCCTCGGCGGCCGATGCGATGTCGGCGTCGTCAAAGACGATCACCGGCGCCTTGCCGCCGAGCTCAAGGTGGACCCGTTTAAGCGAATCAGCCGCGGCCGCGGCGACCGCCTTCCCTGCTCTCACGCTGCCGGTCAGCGAGACCATCGCGATGCCGGGATGGCGGACGAGTGCTTCGCCTAGGTCGCCCTTACCGAGGATCACGTTGAACGCTCCCTCCGGCAGGTGCTTTTGGAGCAGCTCGGCTAGCCAAAGTGTTGTTAGAGGGGTGTTCTCCGACGGCTTAAGGACAACTGTGTTGCCTGCCGCGAGGGCTGGGGCGAACTTCCAGACGGCCATCATGAAGGGGTAGTTCCATGGCGTGATCTGGCCAATAACACCGATCGGCTCGCGGCGAATAGATGAGGTGTGTCCGGCCATGTATTCGGCAGTTGCGCGACCTTCTAGCATTCTTGCTGCGCCAGCGAAGAAGCGGATCTGGTCGGCCGCTGGAGGGATCTCTTCAGAGATCGTTAGGCCTAGCGGCTTGCCCGCGTTTTTGGACTCAAGCGCTGCCAGCTCATCTCCGCGCTGCTCAAGTTCGTCGGCAATTCGCAGCAATGCCAAGCTCCGCTGCGAGGGAGTTTCCTGCCCCCAGACCTTAAAGGCGGCAGTTGCTGCCTCGACGGCAGCGTCTAGGTCTGCGGCGCTCGATCCGCGAAGCTGGGCGATCGTCTCGCCTGTCGCCGGATTCTTTACGTCGTGCTCTACGTCGCCCGTGGTATCTGCGCTCTTGCCGCCGATGAAGTTTTGGAGCTTAGTAGGGGTGGCCATGATTCTACCTCCGGAGTTTCTTTAGTTTCTTTGCTGATCCTGACGGTTTAGGACCGTGTAGTAAAGCCCTCTCGTGCCGATCGGCTTGCGCAGCGCGCTCACCGGCTCTGCCATGCTCATATGTGCAGATGCGTCGACTAACTCTGATTTTTGGGCTGCTTGGCATGGTTATCACTGCCTGTGGTGCTAGCAGTGACGTGGATCAGTTGGCAGGTGCCGCTTCAGGCGCAATCCCAGCCACCGCCGCCGCGACGAGATCACTAACAGCAAGAACCTCGACTCGCCTCGGTCTCGTCAAGGTTGCAACCGTCGACTCTCCCGTGTACGTGACGGCCCCTCCGGGCGACCTCTCGCGGCTCTTTGTGGTCTCGCAAAAGGGCCAGGTGTTTATTGTCAAGGACGGGCGGCGCTTAGATCTACCATTTCTTGACGTCTCTTCTCAGGTTGCCTGCTGCGGCGAGCAGGGATTGCTTTCAATTGCTTTTGCGCCCGACTATTTAACCTCCGGACTCTTTTATATCGACTACACCGACCGTGTCGGTAGGACCCGTATTGTCGAATACAAAACCTCCAGCCTTAATCGCGACCGAGCGATTAGTTCCAGCGCGCGTTTAGTTATCTCCCAAGTACAGCCCGAGGCTAACCACAACGGGGGCCAACTTCAGTTCGGCCCAGATCGACTTCTCTACATTGGCCTTGGCGATGGGGGCGGCGGTGGCGATCGGCATGGCGTGTATGGAAACGGCCAGAATCTATCGACTTTGCTGGGCAAGATCTTGAGGATCAACCCTCGAGCATCAGCTGGCAATCCCTACTCGATTCCGGCCAGTAATCCCTTCATTGGGCGCGCAGGCGCCCGGGCAGAGATCTACTCTTACGGGTTGCGAAATCCTTGGTGCTTCTCCTTCGATTCCAAGACTGGCGACCTTACGATCGGAGATGTTGGGGAGAGCCGCTTTGAGGAGATCGACTTTGCGCTTCGCGGTGATGCCCGCGGTGCCAACTACGGCTGGCGAGTGTTTGAGGGAGTTGCGGTTAACGCCGATGGTGAGTCTGCACTCGGTGCCGTAGAGCCGGTTTTGGTTTACGCGCACGGAAACCGTGGCTGTTCGATAACGGGTGGTTACGTTGTGCGCGATCCAGCACTTACCACGCTGCTAGGGCGCTACATCTACGGGGACTTCTGTAGCCCTGGGTTGCGCTCGGTCAAGCTCGGACCAAGTGGTGCTAGCGACGACCGCCCCGTTGGCCTAGGGGTATCGATGCTCGTATCGTTTGGCCAAGACGGGCGGGGGCGTCTCTACGCTGTCTCGCTCGGCGGTTCGGTATATCGCCTTGTGGTCCGCTAGGGGCTGGTGGTCTTAGGGTTTGGTTGAGTGAATATCAACGACTTACACGAAAATCACGATCTGGCGCTCATCCGCGCCGATAATCCAAGCCCATTCACTCTGGAAGGGACCAATACTTGGATCGTCGGCCGTAACCCGGCCTGGGTGATTGACCCAGGTCCGCTTCTTGACGCTCACTTAGATCTCGTGGCCCAAGAGGTGACTCGCCGTGGGGGCGCTGGTGCGATCGTTTTGACTCACGATCACGCCGATCACGCAGAGGGCACCTCAGGGCTGCGCCAACGCCTGGCCGGGCTGCCCATCGCCGCCGCTCGCGGTGATGTAGATATTCGGCTCAGTGGCGGTGATCGTATCGGCCCATTTGAAGTTATTGCGACGCCAGGCCATGCGGCCGACCATCTCTCCTACGTCAGCGGCAAGGTCGCTTTCACCGGCGATACGGTGCTTGGCCACGGGAGCGTCTTCATCACGCCAGATCCAGGGGCACTAACCGACTACCTCGACGGCTTAGGGCGCCTGCGTGAATTGGATTTGGCTTGGATCTGTCCCGGGCACGGCCCTGTGGTTGACGATCCGGCTGCCAAGCTCGACCAGTACATCGCCCATCGCCTCGACCGCGAACTTAAATTAGTGAGCGCATTAGCGCGCGGGCTGCGCCTGCCCGAGGATCTGCTCGATGACGTCTGGGCCGATGCTCCGGTCTATCTGAGGGCAGCTGCGGCAGTAACCCTACGAGCGCATCTAGACAAACTCGACGACGAAGGGCGCTTGCCTAGTGGTGTTGTTCGGCCCGAGTTACCAAGTTGGCTGGGCCATTAGCGTAGGTCGACGGCTTCGTAGCGGTAGAGCACATCGGGACCGCCAAGAGCACGGCCGCGACATCTGTCACGGCGGTCGATCGTGCCCTCATCTTGGGGGGTGATTGCAAACCCCGCCTGCATCGCAGCGCCGGGCAGCCGCTGTCGCTTCAGCTACTCGTCGAACCCGGGCTCACCGGGAAGGACGATGCGTGCGACTTCGCCGCTCATGATGATCTTGGGCTGGACGGCGATGACCTCGCGCCCAGTCGCGTATCCGAGCAGGTCATCGGCGGAGGCGAAGCGACTCAGTTGCTCAAGGTGCTTGATTGTCGGGAAGACGAGCACGATCTTCTCGTCCCGGTTGGCATCTAATGCGCCCTGCGGCGTGAACCAGCCCATATCAACGCACTCCTGGCCATCAACTCGAGGCTGTGCGCCTTGCGGCAACCGTGCGATGAAGAAGTGGGTATCGAAACGGATGGTGATTTCAGCGGGAGTTATCCAGCGGGAAAACTTGACAAGGCTGGCAGCGTCGACCCCGATGATTGCCGCCTCCTCTTCTAGCTCGCGCACGCCAGCCGCACGGTGAGCCTCGTCACCCTCTCCTTCGTGGTCATCCACCGCGCCTCCGGGAAATACCCAGACGCCACCCATGAACCGCTGGGCGGGATTGCGCTTAACCAGAAGCACCTCAAGTGTCTCAGTAGCGCCCCTAATGACGATCACAGACGAGGCCTGTCGCGGGGTTGTTTGGCCCTCAAGGTTGAGCTGTGCTCCTGAGAGCTCAATATCGTCACGACTCACCTTCGTCATGGCGGGTACGCTACCGGTATGAGCAATAACGAAACTCCTCAACAGTGGGTCTGTGAATCCTGTGGCTTCATCTATGACCCAGCCGAAGGCGATCCGGATGGCGGCGTAGTGCCGGGAACGGCATTCGCCGACATCCCCGACGACTGGTTTTGCCCGGTCTGCGGAGCGCGCAAGCGCGACTTCGTGCTGTTCGAGGCATGAGCAAGAAGGGGTCGTCGGCTAACCGCCCGGCTCCTACGCCTTACGAGCCAGCAGTCAATCCTGCTTGGTCAGCCGATCGGCGGGCCAGTCGTGGCGGGCCGCCAGCGCTGCGCAAGGTGCTGGCTAGATTAAGCGGCGCTCGGCTCTGCTACGGCAAGCCCGTCCGAAGTGGCGAGCGAGTTGTCGTGCCAGTCGCCCAAGTTTGGGCGACTGGGGGCTATGGGTTCGGTGCCGGAGGAGACCCAGGCCACGTCGGCGATGGAGGGGGCGGGGGAGGGTCGCTGCGCGCCAAGCCAGTTGGCTTTATTGAGATTGGGCCCGAAGGTGCCGCCTACCACGCGATCCCCGACAGTAGAGGCAGGGCCGCCCGCACGGCCGCCCTAGCTGGATCGCTGGCGGTCGGCGGGGCGGTGGGGTTTGCGCTGGCGGCTGGAGCTGTAGGGACGGTCGCCGTGAGTCGTCGCCTACGCGTGGCTACGCCTGGGCGGACGGTTGGCCGGCCTGCTCGGCGCCAGTGGTCGCAGGTGATGGTTGGGTCACCTCGGCGATCGCGTCGGCGCTGATCCGGACTAGCTGCTCGAGTTCGCTGTCGCTGATCGAGAGTGGTGGCATCAAGACGATTACATCGCCCAGTGGCCTCACGATCGCACCTCGGCGGCGCGCCGCGAGCGTGACTTGATGGCCAAGGCGCTCCCGGGCTGGTGAGTCAGAAAGTGCGATACCAGTCATCAATCCAACGCGACGGATTTCCGCTACGGCGCCCAGCGGCTTAACGTAGTGGTCTAGATAGTCGACTAGGAGTGCGATCGTCGTCTGGACTCTCTCTAGCGTGCGCTCTTGCTCGAAGACCTCCAGCGAAGCTATCGCTGCCGCACAGGCCAACGGATTGCCCGTGTATGTATGGCCGTGAAAGAAGGTTCGGTAGTCCTCGTGTTCGCCGAGGAAGCTGCGGTACACGGACTCGGTAGCCAGTGTCGCTGCAAGCGGGAGGTATCCGCCCGTGATGCCCTTGGCTAGGCAGAGCAGATCAGGCACAACGCCCTCGTGTTCGCAGGCGAACATCCGCCCAGTGCGCCCAAACCCAGTGGCAACCTCGTCGCAGATCATCAAAACGCCGTGGGCATCGCAGAGCTCGCGCACGCGCTTCAGGTATCCGGGCGGATGCACCAGCATTCCCGCCGCTCCCTGGATAAGCGGCTCAACGATCACCGCCGCAACGTTGTGCCCGTGTTGTTCTAGAAGTTCGGCCATGCTGCCTGCGTCACCAGAGTCGGCCTGCCAAGCGTCAAAGAGCAGCGGCCGGTATAGCGAATGGAAGAGGTCTATTCCGCCGACCGATACCGAGCCGATCGTGTCTCCGTGGTAGGCGTCACGCAGGCAGATGAAGCTACTGCGCTGCTGCTGTCCATTCTGGGCAAAGCTCTGGAAGGCCATCTTGAGTGCGATCTCGACCGCCGTCGAGCCGCTATCGGAGTAGAAGACGCGCGTGAGGGGCTCGCGCTTGGGTTGGTCTGGGCTGGGGCTGGGGGCGATCTCGACTAGGCGCTGTGCGAGTTCGATCGCCGGGGGGTGAGAGAGTCCCAACATCGTTGAGTGGGAGATTCGGTCGACTTGGGCGTGGATGGCGGCGTCGATGTGGGGGTGACGGTGGCCGTGGATATTGCACCAAAGCGAGGAGACTCCGTCGATGTAGGCGGTACCGTCGGTGTCGTAGATAGTCGTACCTTGGCCGCGCTCGATTATCGGGGCTAGTTCGTCCTCCCAGCCCTGATGCTGGGTGAACGGGTGCCATAACACGCGGCGGTCTGCATCAGATAGCTCGGCGGTCGTCATGACTGCCAAGGTATCGGCGCAAGCGGTCGGATCGAGCCGGCCTAGGGCGACTGCTTGCACTACTCTCGACGGGTGACCGATCGGCGCCAGATGCCTCCAATAGAGGCCGTTGTATTCACCGTTGGTGCCGCTTCGCTCGGTGCCGAGATAGCCGCCGCGCGGCTGTTGGCACCGTCCTTTGGTGCCTCGACGATCATCTGGGCCAATACGATTGCCACAGTCTTAGTCGCCCTATCGGTCGGGTATTGGCTTGGTGGGCGCCTCGCCGACCGTGATCCTACGATGCGCGGTCTCTGCCGCATCGTGCTGGCCGCAGCGGTGCTGCTGGCCGGCGTTCCGTTCGTTGCTGGGCCATTCCTGCGACTGTCGGTTAGCGCACTTGACTCGATTTCGGCTGGCGCATTTATTGGATCCCTAGTGGCGGTCTTGGTCTTGGTTGCCTTTCCGGTCCTGCTATTGGGCTGTGTGGCGCCCTACGCGATTCGACTCACCGTGGTCACGGTCGAGGAGGCGGGACGCGTCAGCGGACGTCTCGCGGCGATCTCCACTGTTGGCTCACTAGTTGGCGTCTTTCTCGCGGCCCTAGCCCTGATTCCACTAATTGGGACACGCAGGACCTTCTTGGTCTTCGCGCTGGCTTTAGCGGTCGTGGCAGCATTTGGCCTTGCTCGCAGGGCGATTGTTGTGCCCGTGATCGTGGCTGCTCTGCTGGCGGTTCCTGTTGGCCTGGTGAAAGCTAGCGGCGACGCACGGGTTATCTATGAGAGTGAGACGTCCTACCAGTACGCACGCGTCACCCAAGACTCTTCGGGCGCTAGGTGGCTAGAACTAAACGAGGGCCAGGCCGTGCACTCCGTCTACCGCCGCGGCCAGTGGCTGACGGGTAACTACTGGGATCCCTTTCTCGTGCTGCCGTTCGTCTCGCAGTCAACGCCACCCAAGCGGATCGCGATCCTTGGAAATGCTGCCGGCACTACAGCTCGCGCATACGGTCACTACTTCCCACAGACAGCGATCGATGCGGTTGAGATAGATGGTGAGCTGACTGACATTGGACGACGTCTCTTCGATATGAAAGCGCCACATCTAGAGACCTTCACGCAGGACGCTAGGCCCTATCTCGAGCGTACCGATCGCCGCTACGACGCAATCTTCATCGACGCCTACCGCCAGCCCTATATTCCCTTTTATCTCGCCACAAAAGAGTTCTTTGCCTTGGTTAGGCAGCGCCTAACTCCCGATGGAGTCGTGATCGTCAACGTTGGCGAACCGGAGGGAACCGATGGCCTCGAGCGCGTTCTGGCCGCGACCATGCGAGAGAGCTTTGCAGTTGTGTTGCGCGATCCCGTGACAGTCACCAACGTCCTGTTGGTCGGGGGCATAGGTTCGACCTCAGCCCAGCGACTCTTGGCAGCAGCGCCGACTTTGCCGGTCGCATTGAGGCCTTTGGCCTACGCGTCGGTGGCTCGACTGGGTCCTGCGCTGCGGGGTGGCGATGTCTATAGCGACGACTTGGCGCCTGTCGAATGGCTCGTCGATAGTTCGATCATCGAGTTCGCTGACCGAAGTCGATGAGGTGATGACCCTGACGGCGTGGTCTGCTTTAGCCCGAGCGTCGTAGCACTAAAGTGGCTGATCCTCCGAAGGTCCCAACCAATCGCGTAGGTCGCACGGCGCGTATCTCTGGCCTAGCTGCCGGGCAAAGCCTGCGCTGGGCGGCGACCAACGCTGCTAACCGCTTGCGCTCAGAGGAAGATGCCCAGCACGCCAGCGAGCAGCGCGCGATCGGACTTGCCGACCAGATCGTCGATCAGCTCGGCAAGATGAAAGGCGCCGCGATGAAGATCGGCCAGGTGCTCTCCACGATTGACTTCGAGGCGATTCCCGAAGGGGAGCGCGAAAACTTCAAGGCGAAGTTAGCGCAGCTGCGCGATGACGCTCCGCCTCAGCCATTTTCGCGCATGCGCAAGTTGATTGAGAAAGAGATTGGAGGAAAGCTTGCTGACTCTTTCGCCGAATTTGACGAGGACGCCTTCGCTGCGGCTTCGATCGGTCAGGTACATCGCGCCGTGACTAAAGATGGCCGTCAGGTAGCAGTAAAAGTCCAGTACCCGGGGATCGCTGAGGCAGTTGAAACCGACCTGAGGAACATGAACTTACTGCTGCCACTAGTTCGACGGTTAGCTCCCGGCCTAGATGCGCGAGCCCTTCTCGGCGAGCTGCGCGAACGGATCGCCGAAGAGCTCGACTACGAGCTTGAGGCCCAGCGTCACCGCGAGGTCGAACGCCACTTCCGCGACCACCCATTCGTGGTCGTCCCTCGAGTCCACACCGATCTCTCAAGTCGCCGTGTGTTGGTCACTGATTACATTGACGGCGTTCGCTTCGAACTGATCAAGGCCCTTGATGACCAGGAGCGCGACCGAGTTGGCGAGATCCTTTTTCGCTTCTTCTTTGGCCTGCTAAACCGTCGTCTCTTGGTCTGCGGCGATCCTCATCCAGGCAACCTCCTGCTCTGCCATGACGGCCGTGTCTGTTTCTTGGACTTCGGGCTCGCACGTCACCTTCTTCCCGAATATCTGGAGGGAGAGAGGGCGCTGGCACGAGCGGTGCAAGCCGGCGACGCTCAAGGAGTGCACGACGGTCTTAGCCAGCTGGGCTACCTACCCGACCCGGCCGCCTTTGAGCCAGATCAAGTACTCGATCAGCTTGCCACGGCTGGCGAGTGGTACTTCGTGAGTGGATTTAGGCGCCTAGACCCTGACTTCATCCGTGTTGCGATGGAGATCAGTGGCTCGCCGCGATCACCTCACTTCGAGGCGATGCGGCGTCAGACGATCCCGCCCGAGGCGCTGCTGCTGCGACGCATGGAGGGACTGCTGTTCAGCGTTCTTGGCGAGCTGCGCGCGGGCGGCGACTGGGGAGAGCTGGCTCGCGAATACTTCGCTCAGCAGCCGCCGTCCACTCCACTGGGTGAGGCCGAAGCAGCCTGGCTCGGTCGTGGCGCGGGTACGACCGTTGGCGCCTTGGTGCCCTGAGGGCTCACGAAAGACACAGTTGGGCAGCCTCGGCGTACATCTCGGTGCGTAAGCGTTTGCCGGCCGAGGTCGGGTGGACACCATCGCTACTGAGCAGCGATGGTGTCTGGGCAATCTTTTGAGCCCAAGGGACGATCAGTAGTTGTGAGTACTGCTCGGAAAGGGAGTCAAGTAGCTGGTTTGCGACTTGATAGGTATGGCCGTTTACGGGTGGCGCAGCGATCGTCGCCCAGACGGCGCAGCCGGTTGTGCCAACCCGCGCGAGTGTCGCTTCGATGCCAGTCTTCAGTTGCGCGGTATTCCAAGGGTCGTCGTTGGTGAAAAGGCTGATCGCAAGCACGGTGGCGTCTGGGATCTCTGTGGCAGAGAGGATTGCCATCCCCTCGGCTAGTCGGCGACCGACCCGGGCGTTGATCTGTAGCGACCAATCAGGAAGTGCGGCGGGAAGCAGGGGGGCGATTGATTGCGCGAGACTGTCGCCGATCAGCAGCATATTTCCACCTAAGGCTAGGGCGTTCGGTTCGGCGGCCGATGGATCTGCTCCGGTGGCAGATCCGCTCTGGTCGAAGGTTGGATCGGCTTGCGCAGCGGGATCAGTAGTCGAAGGGCCCGTGATGGTTGTTGTGCTGGCTTGGGCAGCCAGTCGAGCCTCCTGCATGCTTGAGGGTTCACGGATCCTGATAGACCGCGCTGCGCCCTTATTGATGTCAGGGGAGGAGCTGTAGTTTGCAGTGAGGGTCTTGAGTGGGGTTTCGCGCGAGAGGACTAACCGCACTACTGCCGACCATGAGCCATCTTCTCCAGAGGTGACCTGTGCGTCGCAGTGGAAGCGGGCGCAGTGGCCGTTGACGACTAGCTTGCTACTCGGAGAGGCCGTGCCAGAGATGCGGACTGGGGCCACCATTTGGCTAAAGCCACTCGAAGCGGCCTGCAGTGATGTATTAGGCCGCGGGGAGCTGATTGTGATCGCAGCCCGAGCTGTCGGTTGAGAACGCTCGCCACAGCCGCCGACTCCCAGCAGAAGCGATGCTAAGAGCAGCGTGGTAGCGAGCGCCTGGCTGCGCGTTGGCGGCCGGTAGTCACCTCGCCGACTAGACACGACTATGTCAGCCAGCTATCGAGGGGAAGCTGTGAGCCTGCAGCCGCTAGGAGCGCTCTATCACCTCGCGCGATTGGCCCCAAAGTAAAGACTTCTACCTGCGCCAAGTCAGCGATCGTCTCGCGGTTAGAGAGTTCCATCACGGTCGGTTCGCCGGGCCAGTTGTTGATCACGACGGCCGTAACCTCAAGTCCAACGCTGCGAGCGGCCTCCACCGTCAGCAGTGTGTGGTTGATGGTTCCTAGTCCAGGGCGAGCAACGATGATCAGCCTAAGTCCAAGTTCCAGCGCAAGATCGCGCACCGAGTAGTCGCGTGTCAGTGGCACGAGTAGTCCGCCTACGCCTTCGACGATTAACAGGTCAGTGCCGGCGCCGGCCGTTTTGGCGGCCACTACCAACTCGCGTGGGTCGAGCTCGACGCCTGCTAGCTCGGCGCCTAGATGGGGCGACACTGCTGGCCCGAACCGCCAAGGCGCGACATCTTCTGGGCTTGGCCCGACCATCTCAATCTGCCCTGCTGCCATGGCCAGGAGTTCATGATCGGGCGGCCACTCTGGGTCTCGGGGTAGATCTAAGCCTGTCACCGCGGGCTTAAAGACGCCGACCTTGACCCCGTCAGCCACGAGCGCTGCGACGATCGCACTAGCGACAACGGTCTTACCTACAGAGGTGTCGGTCGCAGTTACAAAAAGTCCGCGCACGGCTGGCCTCCTGACCTCAGGCCGCGCGGCGGCCCTGCTCGATCGCCTCGCCGTCGAACAGGTGGCTTTCGGTGATCGGCTGATCGGGGGCTTCGATCGTCAGCTCAGGCACCGGTTGCATGGCTAGTCTCATCGCTCGATCGGTATCTAGTTCCACCGCTGGCTCGACCCGGCGTCTCTCAATCGTTGCCAGCCGAGGAGCATCGCTTGGGACAAAGCCAACGCTGGCCGCCGCTTCACCTAAGACAAGCGCGGCTTCACGCAGCTCGCCTTTGGTGTGGGATGCCATCACGGCCAACCGCAGGCGCGAGGTTCCTCGCGGGACTGTAGGTGGCCGGATCGCTTGCGCAAAGACGCCGCGCTTAAGGGCTGCTTCACAGACCTCCATCGTCTGCTCGGCGCCACCGATCACCAGCGGGATGATTTGGGTGCTCGAGCCGCTGACGTCAAAGCCGACCTTCGTTAGCTCGCTGCGTAGTACGTCGGCGTTGGCGGCAAGCTTCTCCACTCTGCGCGGATTCTCTATCAGGAGCTCAAGAGAGGCGAGCGCACCGGCGGCGGCTGGTGGCGCTAGGGCGGTTGAGTAGATCAACGAGCGCGCAGTGTTGGTGAGGTACTGGGCCATCGTGTTGTCACAGCAGACGTAAGCCCCATAGGAGCCCAGCGCCTTGCCCAGCGTGCCGATAATGATGTCGACCTCGCCATCAAGCCCAGCTTCTGCGACGGCGCCGCGGCCATCGGGACCGATGGTTCCGGTTCCGTGTGCGTCGTCAACAACTAGACGTACGTCATAGTCGTGGGCGAGTTCGACTATCTCCTCCAAGGGTGCGACGTCGCCGTCCATCGAGAAGACGCCATCGGTGACGATCAGTGAGGCTCTGTCGCCGGCTTCTTGGAGTCCCCACTCGAGGTGCTCGACGTCGCCGTGGCCGTATACGAAGATATCGGCACCGGCGAGTCGGCAGCCGTCGATGATCGAGGCGTGGTTTAGCTCGTCGGAAAAGACGACCTCACCTTTGCGTGCTAGCGCCGAGATCACACCGATATTCGCTAGATAACCCGATCCAAATAGCAGACAAGCCTCGGTCGCCTTGAAGTCGGCCAAGCGGTCTTCTAGTCGCCGATGAATAGTCATCGTTCCCGAGACTAGGCGCGATGCGCCAGCGCCGACACCCCAGCGCATCGCCGCGTCTGCTGCTGCTTGACGCACCTTTGGGTGGTCGGCCAGCCCAAGGTAATTATTTGAGCAAAGCAGTAGTACTGGCTTGCCATCTAGCACCACGCGTGGCCCCTGGGGTCCGCTGACCAGGCGCATCCGGCGGTGCAGGCCCAGACGCTTGATCTCGTCTAAGCGTTGGGCTATCTCGCTCATCGCCGGTCGTCTACCGGTCTGCGGTTGCGGTTTCGGTTGGCTTGCGCCAAACATTAGGCGCCCCGTCTGGTCGTTCTAGGACGACTTTCTTGCGCGCAAAGCGCAGTTGAGAAGAGGGGTCCCATAGCCGGACTCCGATATCGATCGCTTCGATCGGGCCTGCTGGCGTGGCAGCGTCGAGGAAGTCATCGACCACGGTAGGGGTCTCTCCATCGAGCCACCCGGAACGGTTGTCTGGGCGGGGGTTGGAGCCGTTGTCGGCTTGGCGAGCGACATTAAGTCCGTACTCCTCGAACATCGCTCGATCCTCTTCGGGAGTATTGCCCAGCGTGGTCAGGAAGTTTCCCATCATCACGCCGTTGATGCCCGCACGCACTGCAAGCTGTTGAAGTTCGGCGATGTTTTCGACACGTCCACCACAGAGGCGGAACAGCGCCGCAGGCAAGATTAGGCGGAAGATTGCAATCCACTTAACCGCCTCCCATGGGTCCATGTATTCGCGGTCGCCAAACTTGGTGCCTGGTCGCGGATTGAGCAGGTTGATCGGTACGCTGGTGGGGTCGATAGCCGCCAGCTCAAAGGCCATTTCGACCCTTTGGGCGCGGGACTCGCCGAGATTTAGGATGCCGCCGACACAGGTCTCTAGACCAGCCTCACGGACCGCTTCGATCGTGCGTATGCGACCTTCGTATTGAACCGTGGAGGTGACCTCGGGGTAGTAGCTGCGGGAGGTCTCAACGTTGTGGTGGACGCGTTGGATGCCAGCTTCCTTTAGCTGCTTGGCGCGGGTTACGCTCATATGCCCGATAGAAGCGCAGCGCTTTAGATTCGTGTGCTCTGCGACCATCCGCGCGCCTTCAAGGATCTTTTCGAAGTCGCGCTTAGAGAGTCCTTGGCCTTGCGTAACCATGCAGAATCGGTGCGCTCCGGCAGCTTCTGCGGCCTGCGCATGTTCAAGGATCTGCTCGGGTTCCATCATTGCGTGCAGCGGCGTCTCGGACTCGGCGAAGCGTGACTGAGCGCAGAAGCCGCAGTCTTGGGCACAGCCGCCCGATTTAGCGTTGACTAACGAGCACATGTCCGTCGAATCTCCAAACTGCTCGACTCGCGCCTGCCATGCCCGCTCGATCAACGCTTCGATCTCCGCGTGGTCCTCTATTTCTCCGAGGATTAGTGCCTCTTCACGAGTTATCAGCGATGGCATAAGTGGGCGAAAACCTCCGGTCGGCCGTTGTGGATCTTGGCGCCAACAATAGGTCGCAAGCCGGACGCTTTAGGCGATGTGGAACGATGCGACACGTCAGTCGATCATCATGGCCAACCTAAACTCCACCTTCGCCACCCTCCGCCACCGCCGCGCCTCTCAGATATGGCTGCGCGACCCGTCGCTGGCGCTGCGGCTGATCGGTCCCGACTCTCAGCTCTCAGACAGCGACAGCCTGGCGCTTTCTGTGCTTTCGTGGCTCTCCCTCACTTACCAAGGCGATGAAGCCAAGGCCGAGCGCGTGGCTCGCCGCGCGCTGAGCATCTGGACCTCTGCCGATACGCGTCTGGCCTCGGCGGCTTTGGCGGAAATACTCCTGCGGCGTGGTGATAACGATGAGGCTGTCGAGGTCTTGCGCGCGGCTCAAAGAAAGCTCCCTAATCGGTGCTGGTATGTGCTTTCAATCGCCGATGCTCTGATCGAGGGCGGCCGCGTTGAGGAGGCAGAGGCGGTACTTGAACCTCAGCTTGAGCACCCCCAACTGCGTCGCCATGTGCTCAAGCGCCTCTCTGGTCAGGCGCTTGATCGGGGAGACAAGGAGAGGGCGCGTCGCTGGTTTGGCGAACTCGTCAATCTGCCCCTCGTAGATCAGTACATTGTCTACGCCTCGGACTACCTCACCTTCGGTGACCTTCTGATTGAAGCGGGCGCAACCGACGAAGCTCGTGAGCTATGGCGTAAGGCAGCCGACATCTACCGCCGCGACGACACGATTCGTGCGCGCCTAGCCGATCACTTCGGTGAGACGATCCAGACGCCGCCTCCACAGATCGCCTCGGTCGACGAGTCCGAGGCCCACGTCCAGCGCATCCCGGTTCGCACTCCGTACATCAACGCTCGCAGCGATATGATCGCCTTAATTGAGGAAGCTACGCGCGAGCTACGCCAACCCGGCGATGTTGTCGCCCTTGCCGAGAGTCCGGCCGCCAACGGGCAAGGTCGCGTGATCTCGCTTGAGCTAGTGCAGCCGAGTCGTACAGCGAAGTTCCTCTCCCGCTACGTCGGAGCGATCGGACCACTGCATAGCGACGAGGGAATGCAGGGCGCGATTATGGTCGCCGGCCGTGTACGTGTGCTGGCTGGCGCCGCCGCTGGCGCGGTAGGGAAGGCGCTTGGGCGCAGCGGAGACTTTTACCGCGTAGCCGGACGCCAGACGGCGATGATTGATGATGTCGCTGCAGCCGTTGCGCCATATGACCACCACCTGCTTCCAGGCCCGGCCGAACCCGACGCTCTAGCCAATCGCCTCGCAGCGGCACTTGGTTGCGAGGCGGCGATAGTCGACGCTAACGACCTCTCGGGCGCTTGGGTGATCGGCGCCTCACCAGGCGTTGATCGCGAATGGCTCGAGCGAGCGCTGATTGACAATCCGGCGGGCAATGAAGACGAGCGAACGCCGGTTGTGATCGTGCGCCGTACGAGCTAGCGTCTGGCCCAGGCGACCAACCGCGGCACACCATCGACTAAGGCGAAGGCTAGTAGGACAAGAACGTAGCCAAAGAGCGCGTCGACGATGAAGTGTTCTCCGCCGTAGGTCAGGGTGAAAGCCATCGCTAGCGTGTAGAGCCCTAGTCCGATCCGCACCCACCAGCCTGAGGACCAGAAGAAGATCAGCAACATGAAGGGGTAGGCAGCATGTAGCGATGGCATCGCCGCCACGAGATTTACTAGACCATCCCCGGTCTCGAAGAAGGTCTGGGCAGTTGGCAGGCCCAGATGGCCCCAAACCGACGGCACAATTCGGCTGACATGGCCGATCTCTCCCAGATTAGAGGCGAGCCAAGGCGGCTGGGCGGGGTAGAGCCAATAGGTCAGGAAGCCGAACAGGGTGACTGTCACTAAGACCGCTACGTAGCGACGGAAACGGTCGTGAGCGAACCGCCAGATCACGGCGGCGATGATCCAGATCACGAAGAAGTGCGTCATATAAACGCACCAAGCGAGGACGTCATACCAAGGTAGATGGGCGGGGTCATAGAGCTGTTGTTGAAGCCAGACGGTCGGCAGCGCACCGTCGAGCGTCAGCGCACGGTCGACGGCGATCTGGGGCTGAACCCAAGCATCGGCCTCTTTGACCGAAGCCGCCCCGCGGAGGTAGTCGTAGGCAACGAGGAGGCCGAAGAAGGGCAGCCACTCCAGCAGCATCAGCCCCCAGCGCCGCCAAGCCGAGATGCTAAAAGCAGCCATCCCCAGCAACAGCCAGAGAAACATCTGATCACGAGCGATTGGCGCCCCGTTGATTAGGATCGATACGACTAGTGAGACTGTGAAGACGATCGGCGCAGTGATCGCCAATACGCGACCTAGGGTCGGCCGCTTGCTCTGTATGGCGCCGGCCGGGCTAGGCTCGTTCTGGTCGGCCTCGATCAACGTATTAGCGCGGACTTAGCAGCGGTCAAGACCAGATCCATGTGCCACGGTTCAAGCAGCTGGTGAACAGGGAGCGCCAGCAGGTTGCTGCGTGCGGGCTCGAGCTGTGAGAACTGTTGACGGTCAAGCAGCGGGTGGGGCACTGGCCAAACCTCGAGGCCACGGATGCCTCTGTCTAGCAGCCTAATCAGTGTCGCCTCGCGGTCGTTGACGCTGAGCGGAAAGTAGAGCGGAGCGACGCCCGGTGGCAGGTGGCGAAACGGCTCGGGCGCATACTCGCCGAGGCCGCCTTTGAGCAAGATTTCATAGTTGCGTCGCCGGGCGGCACGGACCCCGGCGCCGTCTGTGCGGTCAACGATCCGAGCCGTAAGCGGTGCTGGCCCTGAGGCTGCTGCCTCCATATCGCCGACCTCTAAATCCCACTCTCCAATCACGACCTCAGTCAGCTCCCCGCTCCGTGCGGCAGCGTCTGCTCGGCTGGTCTTAGCGATCAGGCGACTGGCAGCTGATCGCAGATGGCGGGAGTGTGAGATTGCAGCACGGCCAGCCAGCAGCGACGCTGCTGAGCGCATCATCGCGTAGGTATTTGGGTGTCCTTCGGTAGCCGGCGACGGGCCAGTGCGCAGTAGGACGGCTCCGCCATCAGGTACTCCAACCGTCTTGCGAGGGCAGAACACTGCGGCATCTCCACGCGATCCAATTGGTCCGTCGGCGGCGTCGGAGAAGAGCGCGTGGGCGGCGTCTTCGATCACGAGGACCCCGGCGGGGCACGCTGGGATTTCGAAGCCGAAGTAGGAGATCAGATAGGCAGCGTCTGAGTTGGCGGCGACCCGAGCAAGATCCTCTCTGTCCACCTGTAGGTTGGCGTCTACGCGGTAGAAGTCAATCTCGCAGCCGGCGAGACGCGCTGCTTCAACCTCTGACCCACAGTGATATGACGGCATTGCGATCCGGCTGCCTGGCCCTAGTCCCAGCGCCCCTAGCGCCAGCCAGGCTGCGCCGCGTCCAAGGTGTGTCAGGGCTAATCCTGGCTGGTTAAATGGGAATAACGGTGGAGCCGGGCGCCTTAATATCGCGCGCGGAGCCATCGGCGGATAGACGCCGATCAAGAGGTCGGCACTCATCGTCCTGGTATCAGTCGCCTCAGCATTGCAAGGTCTTCTACCTTAAGTGCGGCAGCTACGGCGAGAAAAGTTCCCAGCCCAGCCATCCCACCAAGGATCAGCTGTAGCAGCGCCCGCACTGAGCCGGGATCGGTCCCGGCCTTCACTAGCGCCAGGACCCCGATCATCGCGCCCGCACAGACGAGGGTGGCCACGGTCACCTTCACGAGCTGGGCAGCACCTCGGCGCAGCTCTAGCCCACCCACTCTGCGCGCCAGTACCCATGCAGCAACGCCTACGCCGACGAAGTAGCCACCGCTGTGAGCGAGGGCTAATCCCTGCATCTTCATAAAGGGGAAGAGCGCGAAGTCCAGAGCGATCGTGGCGACGTTTTCAGCGATGTTAATCAGCGCTGGCGTTCGGGCGTCTTGGCGTGAGTAGAAGGCACGCATCAAGAGCATGTAGGCGGCGAATGGAAGTAGGCCGATCGCGAAGTAGCGCAGGATCGAGGCGATCAGATCGGCGGAGTCGGGTTCGACGACACCATGCTCGAGCAACGTTGTAACAATCGGTCCGGCGAGGACTATCAGCGCAGCGGTGGCTGGCAGCATCATCATCGCGCAGGCCCTAAATCCGCCTGCCACGCGGGCGGCGAAGGCTCGCTCGTCGCCATCAACATGGTGGGCAGACAGTTTCGGGACGATCGCGGTGATGATCGAGACAGCGACGATCCCGATTGGAAGTTGGAAGAAGGCAAACGCTGTTATGTAGGCCGTGACCCCGCCCTGGACTGCGTTGGCGAGGTAGAAGGAGACAACGAATCCAACCGTGTTCGTCGCGACATAGGCGACCGTCCACGCCGATAGCTGCGCCAGCCGCCGGACGCTTGGATTACGAAAGTCGACGTTAACCTTTAGCTTGCCAGGCAGTTGGCGTAAGAACGGCAGATAGATCAGCGCCATTGCGAGCACGCCACCGGTTGTGCCTAGTCCAAGCAGAAGTTTCTGGTCGAGGTTGTCGTTGACTTCGCCTTGGGTGGGGATGCCGTTGACAGTCCAAGCGAACAGCAAGAAGACCCCGATCACGATCAAGTTATTGAGGATCGGCGCGAACATCGGTAAAGCGAAACGACCGTTGGCGTTGAGCAGGCCGTCGGCGATCGCGACAAACCCATACAAGGCGATCTGGAGCGCAAAGATGCGTAGGAAGAAGGTCGCTAAGTCGCGCTGCTCGGCGACGGCTGCGCCGGTTCCATTGGCCGTAAAGAGGTCGATGATCCATGGCGCCACAGCGACGACAATCAACGTACAGACGAGCAGAACTACCATTGCGCAGGAGACCAACGCCGAAATCCCACGCCACGCCTCGGTGCGATCCTTGGTGCGAAGCTGAGCAACGATCAGAGGGATAAACACCGAAGTCAGAACGCCACCAAGGATCAGTTCGTAGAGAACATTGGGAAGGGTGTTGGCGATGTTGTAGGAGTCGGCGAGGCGGGATTCGGCAACTCCGAGCGCGAAGACCAGCGCGATAGTGCGCCCTAGGCCAGTAATCCGCGAGAGAGTCGTCCCGACCGCCATCACAACAGCGGGGCGCGCAAGGTCCTGAGTGACGATGTCGATCTCTGGCGATGGGCCCCCTGGAGCGGTCGCAGAAGCGATACGAGGAGGGGTCATAGTGAGTCGCTTGGAGGCCGCACGCTCTGGATGATCTCACCGAGCGTAGACACTGGCGTGACGCCCACCACAAGGCGCGCATCCGATCAGCCACAACCCAACCCTCTGATCCATCCGCCCCCGCGGCCAGAATCAACTCCGTATGCCGCCTTCAGAGCCGGATCCCGCGGTTGATATCTCGCCGCTGAAATCCCCCAGCAGCGGAGTGAGCGGCGGCGATCTACTCCCCGCGCGGACGGTCGTAAAGACTGTCCTGATCGTATTTACGATCATCGCCACGATCGTGGTCCTCTACCTGCTGCGCCAGCCGTTGGAGTGGATCTTTATCGCTGGCTTCATTGCCGTGGCGGTATCGGGCCCGATAAACCTGCTTGAGCGGCGGATGCCACGCCCGATCGCGATCACGATCGTCTATCTAGCTCTAGTTCTCACGCCGTTTGGGCTAGCGGCCGTGCTGGTCCCGCCGATTGTCAGCCAAGCGACTGAACTTGCCAACAACGCTCCTAAATATGCCCGCGACATCCAAAACTTCGTCAACACAAACACAGAGCTACGCAAGCTCGAAGAGAAGTACAACATCACCAAGAAGCTCGAAGATGAGGCGGCCAAGCTGCCCGATCAGCTACCCAACGCGGCCGCGACCCTTCGCGATCTTGGGCTTGGGGTTGTCAGCTCGATCTTCGCAGCGGTGACGATCCTTTTGCTGAGCATCTTCATGGTTGCCAGTGGGCGGGGTTGGGTGACAGCTTTCCTACGTACGCGACCCCCCGATCACGCAGACCGCCTTGAGCGCACGATCAATCGAATAGGTAACGCGGTCGGCAACTTTGTTGCTGGAGCGCTGGTACAGGCGATCATCGCTGGAGTGACAACCTTCATTATTTTGAGCATCCTAGGCGTACCGTTCGCGGGCCCCCTAGCAGTCCTAGTGGCCTTCTTTGACCTCCTGCCGTTGGTCGGCGCGACGATCGCGGCGATCCTAGTCGCAATCGTGACCCTGTTTAACGATTTCCCCGTCGACACGATTATCTGGATCGTCTGGGCGGTGGTCTACCAGCAGATTGAAAACAGTGTGATTCAACCCCAGATACATAAGCGAGCCGTCGACGTACAACCGTTCATCGTGCTGGTTTCGGTCCTCTTTGGAGCGACTCTTTTTGGCATTATCGGTGCGCTCTTGGCTATTCCGATCGCAGCCTCTATCCAGATCGCAGTAAGCGAATACAGGGCCTACCGACGTGAGACGCAAGCCCTCGACGACGGCCTGGCCGTCTCGATCAACCCCCCGGGTTAGCGTCCTTGCCAGCGGGGAGGGCGCTTCTCTGCGAAGGCTTGGACCCCTTCGCGGAAGTCTTGGGAGGCAAAACACTCCTCACGTAGGGCGATCAGTTCGCGCTCGACGTCAGGGCTTAGTCGCCTAGCAGCAGCCGCGACCTCGCCGATGACGCGCTTATTGCCGCTAAGTGCAAGCGGCGCGTTGGCGGCGAGTTCGCTAGCCCAATCTAATGCGGTCCCAGCAAGCTCGTGATCTGTAACGACGCCGTTAACTAGCCCCCAGACAAGGGCTTCGTCAATCGGGATCGATCGTCCCAATAAGAAGAGCTCGCGCGTTCGCGGTACTCCGACTGCGTCGATGAAGCGTGCGATGCCGTTGTGTGAGTAGACCAGGCCGAGCTTGGCAGGCGGCATGCCGACTTTTATATTGGCAGCGGCGAGCCTTAGGTCACAGGTCAGCGCGAGCTCGAGACCGCCGCCGATCGCGTGGCCGTTTAGAGCCGCTACGGTGGGGTAGGGGAAGGAGTCCAGTGCTTGGAGCGCTGCGGCGAACGGATGAGCTACAAGCCGCTCTGCATTTTCGGCAAAGACATCTGAGGGAATATCGGTGATGTCATAGCCACCAGAGAATGTCGTCTGGGTGCCTGTAATAAGTAGACAGCGAGCGTCAGTGGCGTTAGCTACTGCCGTGACGATCGCGTCGAGCATCTCGTGGTCGAGTGCATTGCGCTTGGCAGGGTTATTAATCGTCAGGCGCACCACAGAGGCCGTTGGCCAGTCGACTAAGAGTTTGCCGTTGGCTAGTTGCGTGGCCTCAGGCATTGCAAGCCATCATCTTTAGCGCCCCACTGTGCCAGCCGCCGTCGGCCTAGTTGTCGAGTAGTACGAGGGCGTCGCCCTCGCTTACTGCTTGACCCTCTTCGCAGAGGATCTCTTTGACGGTGCCGCCGTCTTCGGCTTCGACGGGCATCTCCATCTTCATCGACTCAAGGATGACGACGGTGTCGCCCTCGCTGACGTTGTCACCGACTTTCACTTCGATCTTCCATACGGTGCCGGTGATATGAGCCTCAACTTGGGACACTGCGACGGCCTCCTAGAATGCGGGATCGTTGGTCTAGCGCCACAATAGCCCCCCGTCCCGACCGATCAATCTAATGAACGCTTAACTATGGCCATCAAGCACGACACCGTCATCATCGTTACCGCTTACAACGAGGCCGATCGCCTCCCGGCCACGCTGGCCGCTCTGCGCAGCACGTTTCCCACTTCTCACATCGTTGTAGCCGACGATGGGTCTCAAGACGGCAGTGGTGAGGTTGCGCTTGGCGAGGGAGCGCAGCTAGTCAGATCACCAAAGACGATCGGCAAAGGTGGTATCGCCAGTATGGCGGCAGAGCAGGTAATCAAAGACGGCCCTGCCGTAGGGAGCGGCGACGCTGGGCCGCTGGTGATTTTGGTCGACGGAGATTTAGCCGAAAGTGCGGCACGCCTTGGCCCACTTATCGAGCCCGTACTCGCCGGTGAAAGTGACATCACGATCGCCGTCTTCGCCCGTCGCGTCGGTGGTGGCTTTGGTTTTGCGGTCAACTTTTCACGTTGGGCGACCCGTAACTTGGCCGGGATTGAACTCGTGGCGCCGATCTCTGGACAGCGCGCTTTAACCTTCGACGCGCTGCGTGCGGTGACACCGTTCGCCCCTCGCTACGGCATGGAGACGGCGATGAATATCGACGCGGTTCGCGCCGGACTGCGACTGCGCGAGGTGCAACTCGAGCTCTCCCATCGCGCGACTGGAAAGACGCTCAAGGGCTTCCTGCATCGCGCCGCACAGTTACGCGACTTCGTCGGCGTCTACTTGCGCCGCCGCTAACCGGGCCTGGATGGGTAGGATCGCCAGCGATGCTGCTGGCACTCGACGAGGGAACGACTTCGACGCGGGCGGTCGTCCTTGACGACGCCGGCGAGTTCCTTGCCACAAGTACGCATGAGATAACCCAGCACTACCCACAACCTGGATGGGTAGAACACGACGCAGCTGAAATCTGGCAGCGCACTCAGGCTGCGATAACTGCAGCGCTAAATGCCGCCGGCGCTGGTCCTGGCGATATCAGCGCGATCGGTATCACCAATCAACGCGAGACGGTCGTTGTCTGGGATCCAGCGACAGGGCAGCCGCTGGCACCGGCGATCGTCTGGCAGGATCGCCGAACCGCACTTCGTTGCGAGCAGCTCACAGCGGCTGGCCATGAGCCGCTTGTCCGCCTGCGTACGGGCCTGACGCTGGACCCTTACTTCTCCGCTACAAAGATTGAATGGATGTTGGCTAACGTTGAAGGTCTCTCTCAACGCGCCCACAGCGGCAGGGCCGTCTTTGGAACGATCGATAGTTGGCTGATCTTCTGTCTAACCGGCGAGCACGCGACCGACCCTTCTAATGCATCGCGCACGCTGCTCTACGACATCATTGATGGCAGTTGGTCGCCGACGCTGTGTGACCTCTTTGGAGTTCCGATCCAGGCCCTGCCGGAGGTGCGCCCCAGCTGTGGCGTGATGGGTACCGTGCGCGCCGCTGGCCTAGAGGTTCTGCATGGTGTTGCCGTGGCGGGGGTTGCCGGAGATCAGCAGGCTGCACTGTTTGGGCAGGCCTGTTTGCGGTCCGGCGAGGCCAAGCAGACATATGGGACCGGGGCCTTCCTAGTTGTCAACGCTGGTGGCCTGCCACCACCATCTCCAGCGGGCCTGCTCGCGTCAATCGCCTGGCAGGTCGGGTCGAAGGTGACCTACGCCTTAGAGGCCTCAATGTTCGTTGCCGGAGCAGCCATACAGTGGTTGCGCGACGAGCTCCAGATCATCGAGAGCGCGGCCGACTCCGAGGCTCTTGCGGCCTCTTTGAGCGATAACGGTGGCGTCTACTTTGTTCCGGCTCTGACTGGCCTAGGCTCGCCCTACTTTGATCCCTATGCCCGCGGAACGATCGTCGGATTGACTCGTGGCTGTGGCCGAGCGCATTTCGCGCGCGCCACGCTAGAGGCGATCGCCTACCAAACCGTCGATGCCGTGCGTGCCGTAGAGGGAGCTAGGGGAGAGGACTTGGCTGAGCTGCGCGCCGATGGAGGAGCTGTTCACAACGGCTTCTTAATGCAGTTCCAGGCGGACGTCTTAGGCATTCCTGTAGTTGTCGGCGAAGTCACCGAAACGACGGTCTTCGGAGCAGCGGCGCTCGCGGCCGTCGCCACTGGCCTCTGGACGCTCGACCAAGTCGGCCGAAGTTGGCAGGAGTCGCGCAGCTATGAACCAGCGATGACTTCCGACCAGCGCGAGGCGCTCCTGGCCGACTGGGAGCGCGCAGTGCAGCGCTCGCGCGGCTGGGCACGGAAATAAGATGCTTGGTAACCCCGTAAAGAGTGTGGAGTAGCAGAGCAGTGATGGCCGAAAGACCTCCCGCCAAGATGAAGCCACAGGCCTACGGTGACTCCCGTCCGGCAGAGCACTTCGCCCACTACCACGAGCGCGTTCGTAGAGGTAAGCCAAACGCTGTCTTTGAGGTAGTGCGGATGCTGATGTTCCCGTTCGCGGTACTGATCTTCCGCGGTCGCTGCATATCTTCTGAGAACGTTCCCGACGGAGCGGTGATCCTTGCACCCAACCACTTCTCTCATCTCGACCACTTCTTTCTTGGGACTTTCGTCCGCCGGCGGGTTCAGTTCATGGCTAAGTCACAACTCTTCCGCCCTCCGCTGCAGTGGATCTACAAGTACGGAGGCACATTTCCAGTTCGCCGCGGCGCCGGGGATACAGAGGGCATCGTTACGGCCGATGCGGTGTTGGCACGTGGCAGCGCAATGGTCATGTACTGCGAAGGAGGACGGTCGCGGACGGGCGATCTAGCATCTACGCCCAAGCGCGGAATCGGTCGTCTCGCGCTTGAAAGCGGGGTCCCGATAGTGCCGGTAGCGATCTACGGATCCTCGATGGTTCGCAACTGGAAGCGACTTCAGTTTCCGCGGGTCACGGTGCAGTTCGGTCTGCCGATTCGCTTCGAGCAGGTGCAAGAGCCAACCCGCGAGCAGCAACAGGCCGCAGCCAATGAGATTTTTTCGCTGATCCGTAACCTCTACGAAAACCTCGCCCAGAACGGTCGCGCTGGAACCGTTAAGCGGTTAAGCGACGAGCGAAAAGCTGCGCCTAGGTAAAGGCCGGTCTAGTTGGCCTAGGAGGTCATGCCGGTGAACTGACCACCGGTGACGTTAAGCACCTGACCGTGAACAAAGTTGCTCCATGGCGAACAGAGGAAGAAGACACCGCCGGCGGCCTCCTGTGGCGTGCCTGGGCGACCAATTGGAATCAGCATGCTAGCCATCCCGCGCAGCTGGTCAGGGACGCCAAGCTGGATCTTTTCGCCGTCGATTTCCATCGTGTTGGTCTCATCCTTTGACGCTGTTAGGCGCGTCTCGATGTAGCCAAAAGCGACCGCGTTGACGTTGATCTTGAACTGTCCCCACTCCTTGGCAAGCGTCTTGGTGAGTCCTACGATGGCTGCCTTACCGGCCGCATAGTTGGCCTGACCTGGGTTGCCCATCGTGCCTGATGTCGAGGAGATGTTGACGACCTTGCGGAAGACTTCGATGCCTTCGTCGCGTTCGACCTTGGCCGGCTCGCGCAGGAGTGGAGCCGCGGCACGCAGAACGCGGAACGGGACGATCGTGTGGATATCAAGCATCCGCTGGAAGTTTTCGTCGCTCATCTTGTGGATCGGTGCATCAAGGGTGTATCCAGCGTTGTTGACAACGATGTCGAGGCGCCCCCAAGCGTCTGATGCCGTCTTTACTAGCGCGTCGCAGGCTCCTTCTTTAGTCAAGTCACCGCAGTAGACGGCGGTCTCGCCATCGATCTCTGATGCGGTCTGATGGGCGACGTCGGCGTCGAGGTCGTTGATTACTACCTTCGCTCCATGGGATGCCAGTAGCTCTGCCGTGGCGCGACCGATACCGCGAGCGCTGCCGGTGACGATGGCCACTTTGTCGTCAAGAACTCCCATGATGCCGATCTCCTTCGTTGGTTAAGTTTGTAAGTGGGTTATATCCGCAGCGACGGAATGAGAGCGCCCGGATTAATAAAAATAGGCAGGCGGTCGGTCTCGGCCGCCTGCGTCAGTGATTGGCGACGGTGCCACCATCCGGCGCAACGGGTAGGCCTGATGCGGCCCAGGCTGCGATCCCCCCGGCCATATTCCGCGCGTCAAAGCCGGCCGCCCGGAAGGCTTGAGTAGCCATCGCCGAACGAGCGCCTAGACGGCAGTAGAAGACGATCGGGAGATCTGAGTTGAGAGTTGGGGCACGGGAGGCGAGGTGCTCGAGCTCGATGTGCACCGAGCCAGCGATATAGCCGGCCTCGCGCTCGTAGGGCTCGCGCACATCTACGAGCTGGAGATCGCCGGCCGCCATTATTTTTGCTACTTCAGCGGCAGTCAGGTCACGTTCGGGGTCGTCAAAAGCGCTTGGCATGTGAGGAGCCTACTTGACTGTTGGCTAGGCCGATAGCCGTGAAGTTCGCCGCCCTTGAGAGCATCTCTCCGATAACGTTGGGAGGGCGCGAGGAGCCAGACTATGCGGGGAGTGGAGGGGAGGTCCCTGGCCCCAGCCCATCTGACAGCCCCACTCCTAAGTGGCACATCTAGCCTGCGCAGACCACCTTCTTCATCCGCAGATAATGCCCCTTCTAAGCGGGTAACTACGGTCGATTGATTCAAGCA
The DNA here is from genome assembly GCA_947474595.1 of Solirubrobacterales bacterium. Lineage (GTDB taxonomy): Bacteria > Actinomycetota > Thermoleophilia > Solirubrobacterales > Solirubrobacteraceae > CANJIV01. The sequence goes on along the minus strand of CANJIV010000003.1, from coordinate 197,929 downwards.
ATGAGGGCTACTGGCAGCTCGCTGGCAGTCGACTAGGCTCGGCGGATAGAGGCCACGCAGGAGGCAATCCGCTAAACTGACAACCTCGTAAGTACGTGAACGCCGAATCTCTACCGTCCAGGTGGTAGGGAGCGGGGGAACCAATCGGGTCGCAAGCAGCGACCCTGGGGCGAATCGTAACTGGGTCACCGTGACCCAAACGCGTAGCGCGACTCTTTCAGCGCGAGCCCGGCAGCTAACCCCGCAGGCGGCCGAGAGAGAAAGGACCGTCGTGCTTAATTATCTAAGGTGTTGTCGCGTCCGCGTGGCGAAGCTCGGCATCGTTCTCAGTGCGGTAGCAGTCAGTTGTGGTGCCATTGGGGCGGGTTCGCTCAGCAGTAAAGCTGATGCTGCGCCTGTCACCGGCGGCCTGATCGCGGGCAAGCCCGCAGACGGTAAGCCGATCGTCGCTGGAGTAAAGGCGAAGCTAACGTCGGCCGGCATAGCGATCGCTCCGGCTACTGCCCCTTTACAAGTCAAGCGAGTAATCGCGGCCGCAAATCGCATCGCCAAAACGCCCTACCTATGGGGCGGCGGTCACGCCAGTTGGATCTCTAGCGGCTATGACTGCTCTGGTTCGACCTCCTTTGCTCTACACGGTGGAGGCTTGCTCAACGCGCCGATTGCCAGCGGCTTCTATGCGCTGGGTGACGCAGGAGAAGGAAAGTGGATTACTACCTACGCGAACTCCTACCACGTCTACATGGAGATAGCTGGCCTGCGTTACGACACCTCCGCACTTGATGAGGGAGGCTCACGCTGGAGCAGTAAGCCACGTAACTACGGATCGGGGTTCGTAGCTCGACATCCGGTCGGTCTCTAGATCTTCTGCCCTATCAATGAATTGAGATAGGACACGCCTCACCGGCCGCGAACGCAGTAGTGAGATAATTGGTCGTTAAGTGAACTGCGATCGATCTGCCGGCGGGAAATTAGTAGCAATCGCACGGCGCCTCTTGGCGCCGGCGCTGATTGCCGCATCTCTTGGGTTCGCTGCATGTGGCGGTTCAGGCACTGCTGGCGGCGCTTCTGCAACGTCGATCACTGATCAATCGGTAGCTGCCAATCGCGTCGGGCAAGCTGATATGGCGGTTATCCGTGGCTGGGCAGCAGCGCTGCGTGCGGGCAATATCGGCAGCGCCGCTGCCTTCTGGGGCCTGCCTGCGATCGTTCAGAATGGCGGCACTGAAGCCTTCGAGCTAAGCACGATCAACGAAGTCAAGCTCTTTCAACTAACGCTACCGTGCGGGGCTCGCGTGCTGGCAGCGATACGACTTGACGGATATATAAATGTCGCATTCAGGCTTGTCGACCGGCTCGGAGCTAACGCCGACTGCGGACGGGGAGTCGGTCAACGGGCATATCTCGCCTTGCGAATTGACAAGGCAAAGATCGTCGAATGGCGGCGGATCAATGAGATCACCGAAGTGCCGCCTGCGATCGACTCTGCTCCGCAGCCCGATGGATCCCAAGAGAGCGCCCCGATAATCTAGTTGGTGGTCACTTGTGTTAGCGAGAACCACAAAGATCGACCTTCTCCACAGGCCCGGATTCAAGCCTCTTCCCTAGAATGGACGTAATGAATCCATCTCAATCCGCCGCCGATCTCTACGCGATCCCTCAGGAGTTCGCAGACCTGCGCGACACGATTCGCCAGATCGCCCAAGAGAAGGTTGCGCCGCGCGCCGCTGAGATCGACGAAAAGGCCGAATACCCCCACGATTTACGCGCGCTGTTCGCTAAACAGGGCCTCTTTGGGCTCCCTTTTGAGCCAGAGTATGGCGGCACCGGAACCGGCTCCCTAATGCTCGCCATCGCCATCGAGGAGATATCTAAGGCCTGTGCTTCCACGGCGCTACTGCTGATGATTCAGGAGCTAGGAACACTCCCGATCCGCCTATTCGGCACAGAAGAACAGAAGCAGCGTTGGCTGCCAAAGTGCGCGACGGGCGAGTGGACGCCAGCTTTCGCGCTCTCAGAGCCTGAGGCCGGGTCAGACCCGGGAGGGATGATCACTCGCGCCACGCGCGACGGTGACGAGTGGGTCATCAGCGGCACTAAGAACTGGATCACTAATCTCGGGATCGCAGATTTCTACATCGTCTTCGCGGTTACCGATCGCGAGGTAGGCCATTCAAAGGGGATCTCAGCTTTCGTAGTCGAGGCCGACCGTCCGGGCTTTAGCGTCGGCAAGCTCGAAGACAAGCTGGGGATCCGTGGTAGCCCGACCGGGCAGCCGATCTTCGACGACGTCCGCATCCCCGCCGACCACCTTCTAGGCGCAGAGGGCGGCGGGTTCAAGGTGGCCATGGGGACGCTGGACTACTCTCGCCTAGGAGTGGCGGCCCAAGCTGTCGGCATCGCCCAGGGCGCGACCGATTACGCAGCCGCCTACGCAAAAGAGCGCCAGCAGTTTGGTAAGCCGATATCTGCCTTTCAAGGCATCCAGTTCAAGCTGGCCGATATGGAGACCCAGACTGCGGCCGCCCGGGAGCTGCTCTATAAGGCCTGTGCCAAGATCGATCGCGGCGAGCCCGATAGTGGCAAGTACAGCTCTATGGCCAAGCTCTTCGCTTCCGACGTTGCGATGGCTGTAACGGTTGAGGCGATTCAGGTTCTCGGTGGGTACGGATACGTCAAGGATTATCCAGTCGAACGCATGATGCGCGACGCGAAGATCACCCAGATCTATGAAGGCACCAACGAGATCCAGCGGCTCGTGATTGCTAGAGCGATGTAAGTTCGCTGATGCGCCGCCCGCAGAAGGACAGCGTTATCTTCGTCGCGGCAGTACTTCTTTGCTTCGGGCTCGCCGCGATCGCCTTGCTGGATGGCTTCAGCACATCCTTCCCGCTGCGACTCTTAGAGGGCGTCGCGGTTTTCGTTACGGGCGCTGTCGTGATCTTCGGGCCGCTGATTTGGATCGCGCTGAAGATGGCCGATTGGCGCTCGCCAGAATCCGAGCAGGAGTTCGATGCGCTCGTCGAGCAGTCAGAGCGCCTCGCACGCGAAAACTTGTCCGCCGAGCCCAGCGAGTCAGAGTTTCTTGAGCTTGATCCCTACGATGACCGCGAGTTTCAAGAGCTAGTCAGCGACGCGCTCGACGAGCTACCAGAGTGGGCCCGCAAGGCCCTCGATCACGTTGCCGTTGTGATCTCTGACGGCGGTCGCGAACGACGAGCATACGGCCTGTATCACGGTGATGGCGTGGCCCGCGACAACCATCCAGATCGCATCATCATCTACCGCGACACGCTGCGACGGGACTTCGGCGCTGACCCCGATCGCCTGCGCGAGCAGGTCGTCATCACGGTGCGCCATGAGCTTGCTCACCATCTCGGCTGGGACGAGCTCGGCGTGCGCGGGTTAGGGCTATAGCTGTCGGTCTCTCGCAGATGTCACGGGCTAATGATGCATGCGATATGACAAGGTGCTATATCTGCAATCGCTGTGCATGAAGAGCAGCCACTGTTTTTAACTGGGGAGAGGCGGCGTGGATGAGAGTCAGCAACCGTTCGACGATCAAAGTTAGCCGTGCAGCCTTCGTGGTTTTGCTCGCCGTCGTCGGGTTGGGGCTACTGACTCCGCTCTCCCAAGCGGCCTCGACTTCACAAACCAAGGCCAAGCCGAACATCATCGTGATCATGACCGATGATCAGCGCGCCGATGACATGGGGCCGCTGCCCAAGACACGTGCGCTGATCGGCGACACTGGCGTGACATTTGACGCTTCATACGTCAACTATCCGCTCTGTTGTCCCTCGCGGGCGACCTTCCTGACCGGCCAGTACTCCCACAACAATGGAGTCCGTTTTAACTTTGCCCCAATGGGGGGCTACACAGTCTTCAAGAATCAGGAAAACACGCTGCCAGTCTGGCTCAAAGATGCTGGCTACACAACCCACCTGCTCGGCAAATACTTAAACGAATATGGCGAGAAGAATCCGACCGAGATCCCGCCGGGTTGGACTGATTGGTTCGGCGGGATCGACCCCTCGACCTACGGATACTTCGGATACAAGATCAACGATAACGGCCATATTCGCACCTACGGCCACGCTGCCAAGGACTACCAAACCGACGTCCTGGCAACTCGTGCGGTGAAAGTAATTGACGATGCAAAAGACTCAAAGAAGCCATTCTTCATGTGGGTTACGCCGCTGGCACCGCACACCGTTGCGGTCGCCGAGCGAGGTCGCGCAGAGGGGACTCCAGCCGTTCCGGCTCCACGCGACGCCAAGATCTATGCAGACGCCCCCATCCGCCGGCTGCCGTCATTCGACGAGGCCCAGTACAGCGATAAGCCAGCGATTCTTCAGTTTGCCTTCGCCGATCGCCTAACGGCTCCGATCATCGACAGCCTGACCGCTCACTACCGAGGTCGGATGGGCTCCTTGGTCGCAATCGATGACGCCGTTGCCAAGATTGTCGGTGCGCTCAAGCGCACGGGACAGCTAGAAAACACAGTGCTGATCTTCACCTCCGACAACGGTTGGATTATCGGCGAGCACAGGCTCTTCCAGCATCCCACGCCGACTAACTGGACCGGCGTCAAGTTCTTTGGGTTCGAAGAGTCGACCAAGGTTCCGTTGCTGATATCAGGGCCCGGCTTTGGTAAGGCTCGTCACATCTCGTCTCCGGTGAGCAACGCCGACCTCGCCCCAACGATAACCGCGATCGCCGGGGCCAAATCTCGGCGGGTCTCTGACGGCGTATCGCTGCTCAGGGTCCAAGCCAATCAGGCACGCTGGGCCGATCGCAACCTGCTGATCGAGACTAAGCGCTATCCCCAGTACCAGGCCGTCTTTGACTACAACTTGGTGCATACCAAGCGCTACCACCTAGAGGTCGGCGTCGCTGAGCCGATCGTCGGTGGCACCCAGTTCCCATTCAGCGAGCTCTACGATCTCAAGCTAGATCCGTATGAGCTGCGCAACGTCTCGGGCAAGCCCGCCTACAAGGCGATCGAGGACGAACTAAATCGCCGGATGAAAAAACTCGAGACCTGCCGCGGCCTTAGCTGTCGATCGCCGGGGGCAAGGCTTCCCGAGCCGCTGGCCAAGTAATGGCCCGACGCTCGCTTGCCCTCCTCATCTGTGGCGTCGTTGCGGCGGCCGTTGTTGGACTAATCGCAGCCCCAGTACAGGCACGTCAGCCGTCGTCTACTGATTCTCGACCCAACATCTTGCTCGTGATGACTGACGACATGGCGGCTAGTGACCTTTCAAAAATGCCGAATGTCAACCGCCTACTTGTCAAGCAAGGGACTAGCTTTACTCAGGCAATCACCTCCTTCCCGCTCTGCTGTCCGTCGCGAGCGTCGTTGCTGACCGGCATGTACGCCCACAATCACGGCGTATCGGGGAACTTCGCTCCCAGCGGCTACTACGGACTGACCCATCGCGATAACACCCTGCCGGTGTGGCTGGAGAAGGCCGGTTATCACACGGCGTTGATCGGCAAGTACCTAAACGGCATCGGCTCACGAAACCCGCGCGAAATTCCGCCCGGGTACAGCGAGTGGCACGGAGTATTGGATCTATCTGCCTACGACTACTTCAACTACACGATCAACGAGAACGGAAAGCTAAAAACATGGGGCGATCCGGTCTACGCCTACGCCTTATTAGAGATGGCACGGGTAGTCGAGAGTCAGGAAATACACAATATTTTTGACTTCATCAAGGTGATCGGAAGACTCTTCAAGCCGGGCAACTTCGGCACCAAGCTTGCTCGCAACTACACAAACGACGTTACGGCTGCGATCACCGACTCTGTCCTCAAAGGTCAAGCCAAGGCTGCTAAGCCATTCTTCGTCTGGTGGGCTCCGGCGGCACCCCACCGCGAAGATCTAAACAGTCAGCGCGGAGCCACGTGGGCCGACCCCCGTCCGGCGCCCCGTGATGAGGCGTCGATGTCGAAGTACGTGATGCCTAAAACGCCGTCCTTTAATCAGGCTGACGTCTCCGCCAGCCCGAAGTTGATGCGAGAGATCCCTCTACTCAATGACGCTGGCATAGCTCGGCTGGAAAGAAATTACCAAGGCCGCATCGCTTCGCTGCAGTCCGTCGACGATGGAGTCGCCAAGCTCGTAGCAACATTAAAACGCAGTGGTCAGATGAGCAATACGGTGATTATTTTCGTCTCTGACAACGGCTGGGTTCAAGGTGAGCACCGTATCCCGGGAGACAAGTTTGTCCCCTACGAAGAGTCGATCAAGGTGCCTCTAGTGATCAGCGGCGCAGGTATCCCAAGCGGGCGCAAGGTCGACAATCAAGTCGCTGCAAACGTCGATCTGACGCCGACATTATTGGAGCTAGCTAATGGCAAGGCCGGAAGGCTCGCAGATGGCCTTTCGCTGCTGCCATATATCGAAGGCACTAGCCAGGAGCCCAATCGGATGCTTCCCGTCGAGGCGACCGGCAAGCTTTTCGTCGCAGAAGGATTTCCTCAAGCTTGGGATCAGGCCTACAGTGGCGTGCGTTCAAGGCAGTGGAAATACGTAAAGTGGAGCTACGGAGATATCGAACTCTACGATCTTCGTAAAGACCCCTACGAGATCAACAACCTGGCGCTCAAGCCAGCCTATGCGGCGACCGTTAAGAGCCTTGAAAGCAAGCGTCGCGCCTTAGCAGTTTGTAAGGGCAAGTCGTGTACGACCATGCGTGGCTAGGGATGGGCCTCCCAAAGCCCGTCGACTCTCCATAAGATCCCTCCTAGGCGACCCCAAACGAGGAGAGCATTAGCCATGGTAGAAGCAGTGATCGTAGACGCGATTCGTACTCCAATCGGACGTGCTATGCGTGGTTCGCTACGGCACAAGCGCGCCGACGATCTCGCTGCGATCCCGCTCAGGGCACTGGTTGAGCGCAACCCCGCCGTTGACTTCGCCAAGACCGTTGACATCCTGATGGGATGCGGATTTCCTAACGGCGAGCAGGGCTACAACATCGGCCGTAACGCGGGGCTGCTGGCGGGGATAGACCACCACGTGCCAGCGACAACGGTAAACCGTTTTTGTGCTTCGTCGTTACAGACCCTAAGGATGGCCTTTCATGCCGTCGCGGTCGGCGAGGGCGACCAGTACATCGCCGCTGGCGTCGAGGCCGTATCGCGATTTCCGGCCTATCCGCAGTTCGACGCAAACCCAGCGCTGGACGGCTCTGAAGGTGCTCTCTATGACGTCTATATCCCGATGGGCATAACGGCAGAGAACGTAGCCAAGCGCTGCAATGTCACCCGCGAGCAGCAGGATCAGTGGGCGGTAACGTCGCAGAACCGTGCTGTGGCCGCACAGGCTGCCGGCCACTTTGACTCTGAGATCGTCGCCGTCGACACGCCTGGCGCAACCGAGCAAGACAGAGAAGGCAACACGGTTGAAGTGGCCCCAGCAACAGTCACTAAAGACGATGGTCCGCGCCCCGGTACGACGATGGAGGCGCTCGGCGCACTTAAACCAGCCTTTGCCGAAGATGGAACTGTTACGGCCGGCAACGCCTGCCCACTAAATGATGGGGCCGCCGCGGTGCTCGTAATGTCGGCCCAGCGCGCAAGCGAGCTTGGACTCAAGCCACGCGCCCGCATTATCGCCTCCTCGGTCGCGGCAATTCGGCCAGAGATCATGGGCCTGGGACCGATTCCAGCGGTCGAAAAAGTGCTCGCTCAGGCTGGAATGTCGATCACCGATATCGACATCATTGAGCTCAACGAAGCGTTTGCTGCCCAGGTTGTTCCGTGCATGTTGGAGTGGGGCATCGATCCCGAGCAGCTCAACCCGTTCGGCGGAGCGATCGCTCTCGGCCATCCATTCGGAATGAGCGGTGCGCGTATCATGACGACCCTGCTCAACGACCTCGAGACGCTCGATAAGACGATCGGCCTAGAGACGATGTGCGTAGCGGGCGGTCAAGGCCAAGCGATGATCATCGAGCGACTAAATTAGCCACTCGTTCACAGCTAAGAGGAGGCGGGCGTAATCAAAACCACTCAACACGGCGAATATCTCTGGCAGGTCACTCGCCAAGGGTGGTGTAACTGCTACTTCGTGGCCGAGCCAGACGGCCTGACGCTGATCGACACGACCTTTATCGGCGCCTCTGGGGCAATTCGCGACGCAGCCCAAGCGCTTGGTATGCCGATCGTCCGCATCTGTTTGACCCACGCTCACAGCGATCACGCTGGCTCGTTGGATAAGTTGGTTGCCGGACTACCCGAGGCCGAGGTCTGCTTCGGCGCCCGCGAGGCTCGCTTTTTGCGCGGAGATCGAGCGTTGCTCGACGGTGAGCCTAAGAAGATGCTCAAGGCAATGGTCAAACTTCGCACACGTCCATCGCGCGAGTTGCTGCCAGGGGATCGGATCGGCTCGCTAGAGGTCTTCGCCGCCCCGGGGCATACGCCCGGGCAGATCGCTTTTCTCGATACCCGCGACCGCTCTTTGATTGCTGGTGACAGCTTTACTGCGATCGCTGGCCTCTATGTGACCAGTCAGATAAATCCGCGATTCCCGTTTCCCACTTTGGCCACGTGGGATCGTCCTACAGCGCTGGCGAGCGCGGTAGCACTTACGTCGCTTAAGCCATCACGCCTGGCACTCGGACATGGCCGAGTGGTTGAGCCGGCTGCGGCGGCGATGGTCTCAGCTACTGCGCGCGGCTGACAGTCGGCAAGCCACGCGTGGCGACGGCCCTATTTGGCGGTTGACAGTTCGATGATCTCGGAGAGCGAGGCACGCAGGGCCACTGCCGCACGGTCTAATCCCGGAGTGAGATTGCCATCGGCTAGTAGCCCAATACAGACAGTTCCGTCGTAGGAGAGCATGCCAACCGTCAGGCCTTGGTTGGCCGGGTTAAGAGGGACCACCGGGTAGATCGCCTCCATCTGGGAGCCGCCAATGTAGAGTGGAAACTGTGGGCCGGGGACGTTGGAGACAACAACGTTGAAGGCGCGGACACCGCCCATCGCCTTGCCGATCATCGTTGAAACCAGCGGCGGCGCGAAGCCTGTCGCTTCGACCATCAACGCTCCGGCTTTTACCGCCGCTGAACTCTTGAGTTCCCGCGTGCGTTCTGCCACTATCCGCAGCCGCTGGATCGGATCATCCTCGGCGCATGGGAGATCGACGAAGACGGTAGAGATCTGGTTGCCACCATCGTCGCCTCCGGCCCGCACGCTAACCGGGACAAGTGCGACCGGGTCACTATCGGGCATCTCGTCAGTCTCATCGAGGTAGCGACGGAGCATTCCGGCCACTGCGGCAAGTAGCGCGTCGTTGACGGTCGCATCGCCAAGCTTCGCAAACGCCTTGACTGCCGCCAGCGGGAGGTGTTCCATTGCGAAGCAGCGGTTGGGAGTGATCGGGCGGTTGAGCGGCGTCATTGGTGCCTGGGGACGGCTGCGCGCCAGTTCGGTGGCGAGCTTGCCGGCCTTGCGTAAATCGCTTGCCGCTGCGTGAGGGCGCGTATAGATCGCTCGCGTGTTGATCTGGAGTACGAGCTCTTCGGCCTTGCGTAAGGGGGCGCGAGCCATGCGCGCCAGGTGTTCGCTGCGGTTATAGCCCTGAGGTACCCATGCGCCGCCTTCGGGTGCCTCGATAACGAGTGGCTCTGGTGTTGGGTCCAAGATCAAGGTGCCGATCGCCAGCGCAGCTATGCCATCGACCATCGCGTGGTGAAGCTTGCAGAAGATCGCCACCTTCCCATCAGCCAAACCATTGATGATGTGTAACTCCCACAATGGACGCGTGCGATCCATCCGCCGCGAGGCCTCGGCGGCTACATAGGTGCCAAGTTCGTTATCGGTCCCGGGGGCAGGAAGATAACCACTGCGCAGATGCCAAGCGAGGTCGAAGTGTGGGTCGTCGATCCAGACGGGATTAGCTAGCCCAGACGATGACTCTTCTAGGCGCTGGCGAAAGCGTGGGACCAGATGTAGCCGAGAGGAGAGGCGCTCAAACATCGAGGCATATTCGAGGCCCGGGCCAGCTTCAAAAGTCAGCACAGCGCCGACGTTCATGTTGACCGGACCTCGCTCGGCGTTGAGCGATGCACGGTCGGCAGCTAAGAGTGGTTGGGACGTCATTTCGCGCGCTAGCTTACTGGCTGGCGACGGCGTAAAGTCAGCGCGGCGCCATCCGTAGTGCACCGTCGAGGCGGATCGTCTCACCGTTTAGCATCGGATTCTCTACGATTTGGGCGGCCAAGAGAGCAAACTCAGCCGGGACTCCGAGGCGGTTAGGAAACGGCGCTTGGCGGCCGAGTGAGTCGCGTGCCTCTTGGGGCAGCTGGGCCAGCAGCGGTGTGTCAAATAGGCCGGGGGCGATCGTCATCACACGGATTGCGACGCTAGCGAGATCGCGCGCGGCCGGCAGCGTAAGACCGACGACTCCACCCTTGGATGCAGCGTAGGCAATCTGGCCGACCTGACCGTCGAAGGCTGCGATCGAGGCAGTGTTAATACAGACTCCGCGCTCGCCGTTTTCAAGCGGTTCATTCTTGGTGATCGCCGCAGCGGCTAGGCGCAGCACGTTGAAGGTGCCGATCAGATTGATCGCGATCACCCGTTCGAACGGCTCCAATGCAGCTGGGCCACGCTTACCAGCCACCTTTTCTGCCCAGCCGATTCCCGCACAGCAAGCGCTGATGCGCAGCCCGCCAGGAGCGTTGGACTCAGCGGCCTGAGCAACTGCGGCCTCGACGTCGGCCTCGCAAGTGACGTCGGTCTTAATGAAATCCGCACGGCTGCCGAGTTCGGCGACAAGCGCCTCTCCCTGCTCGACATTGAGGTCGGCGATCGTGACGTGAGCGCCGCGTTGGTGGAGCAGTCGCGCTGTCGCGGCCCCCAGCCCAGATGCCCCGCCAGCGACAATCGCCGCATTTCCGTCTATCTGCATCCATTGAGGATATCTGTGGGCGTCGTCGTTAGAGCGCTGCCCTCTTAACTCCCGCGAGGCTATGAAAGATTGAGAGAAGTTCGGCCAAATCTAGGACCGGCTATATGAGTCACACAGCACAGGCTGCACTTGGCGCTAGTTCGGTTTTAGTGGTCAATTCGGTAGCGCAGGAACAGCGAGCCGTGATGTTCTAAGACGCTGACAAGCACCAATCCAACGGGCGCCCCCAGAATCTCGCCGACCATGATTTGGTCAGCCTCGCCGCCGCCTACCAACAGCGGAGATATGGAAAGAAAGAGTTCATCTAGCAGCCCTGCGCCAATCAGCGACCCCAGCAGCAGCGGTCCTCCCTCACACAACAGCGAGCGCACGCCGTGGTGGGCGCGCAGTCTCTGCATAACAACATCCATGCCACTGTCTGTTAGATCGAGGCGTTCGACGACAATCGTCGCAGCAGATTTCGGCGGCTCTTTAGTGGACGTGGTGAAGACGACTAGGGTCGAGTTGGGGTCGCCAAGCAGAGGCAGCTGCTCGGGAATATCGAAGGTTTTAGTCACAGTCACTGCTAGCGGCTGGGCCCGAAGGCCAAGTGCTTCTCGCTTGGCACTTTGCTCGACCGTAGTGATCATCGGTCCATAACTCTCGCTTCGCAGCGTCCCGGCTCCAGCCATCACGCCATCGACTTGCGTGCGCAGCATGTGAAACAGCGCGCGGTCGGTGTCGCTACTCATCGGCGCAGATCGCCCATCGATTGAGGCGCGCCCGTCGGCGGTCGCGATCATGTTAGCCACGACGTAGGGGCGCTCACGCGGAGCAAGCTCGGCTAGGCCTAGGTCGCCGTAGGCAGCCTCGGCTGTCGTGGCATTCGCGGTATTTGCGTCGGCGCCAAGTAGATTGGTGAGAGGGGTGATCTCGTCCATGTAAGCGGACGCTAGCACTCTCAAGCACGATCGCCATCAACAGCTTCTCTTACGCGCGATTGGGCCTAATCGCTTGGTCCAAATCATCACCAAGAGCGATAGATCTATCCAAGCCATTGAAAGAGCACTGCCGCCTTTGAGCCTCTCGGGGTAATCTGACGTCCATGACACACAAAGATCTCCCTGATCGCAACCTAGCCTTAGAGCTCGTACGCACCACCGAAGCAGCAGCTCTGTCGGCCGCTCGTCTCGTCGGGCGCGGAGACAAAGAGGCCGCAGACCAGGCGGCGGTGGACGCGATGCGCTCGGTCCTAGATTCTGTCCAGATGGACGGAATCGTCGTAATTGGTGAGGGCGAGAAGGACGAAGCGCCGATGCTCTTTAACGGCGAGCGGATCGGAGATGGCTCCCTTCCGCAGGTTGATATTGCTGTAGATCCCCTCGAGGGCACGACTCTAACCGCCAAGGGAATGCCTAGCGCCCTATCGGTGATTGCGCTTTCGGCTCGCGGCACCATGTTCGATCCCGGCCCCTGTGTTTACATGGAAAAGATTGCCGGAGCACGTTCTGTTGCTGACCTACTCGACCTCGACCGACCGCTGGCCCAGACGGTTGAGCTAATCGCCCAGCGAAAGGGCACGACGGTTGGAGATGTGATGGTCGTGGTCCTCGATCGCCCTCGCCACGAAGAGGGCATACGCGCGATCCGCGATGCTGGAGCGCGCGTCCGGCTGATCACCGATGGAGACGTTTCAGCGGCACTGCTCGCCGTCCAAGACGACAGCCCCGTCGACCTCTTGTGGGGAGTTGGTGGCACGCCAGAAGGTGTGATTTCGGCGTGCGCGATCAAGTGCATCGGGGGGCGATTGATAAGCCGACTGTGGCCGCGCAATGACGGTGAGCGCCAAGCTGCGATCGACGCTGGCTATGACCTCACACGAATCCTCGACCAAGACGATCTCGTCAGTGGCGATGACTGCTTCTTCTCTGCGACCGGAGTAACCGACGGCGATGTGCTCCAAGGTGTTCGCTACGACGGCGCTGGAGCAGCGACTACTGAATCACTAGTCATGCGCTCACGGTCGGGGACGGTGCGGCGGATATTTACCCGTCACGATCGCACCAAGATGCGCGGCATCCCGGGCGCCACACCGTAGGTTAGTTTCGCTAATTACCGTCGCGGTTAGCGCGTACGCGTGTGCCTAAATCTTGGCCTGTGGCAACAGAGCTCTCGGCATCGGCGCCGTGCTCGACGTCGGCTGTCAGGAAGCGCCCAACATGCGATTCGGCAAGTCCGTGACGAGCCAAAGAGCGCAGGAAGCCGTGAGTGACTATCACGTGCATCCGCGACTGTGTCGCCTCATAAAACCAACGACCGACCCTCGAAGCGATTGACGGATAGAAGTTGGCGACCTCAACCTCGACGTGAGCGATGGCGTATCCCTCACGAGTACTTGGGCGCCTATCGGTTTCAATCTGCAGATAGCCGTCGCCGTCGTAACCCTTCTGAGAGACGAGTAGGCCGTTTTCGATACGCCATCGCACGAGACCCCAGTCGCCCTTACTCTCATACTCCGGTGGCTGGAAGCGCAGGAGCACGAACGGACGAGTGACGAGCACTACGAAACGCGCTTCAGGCGTATAGATGACTCTGACCAATCCGAGGGTTGCTCGCGAGAGAAAGTGCCAATAGGTTCGTGCCAGACGTTCGAGGTTGACTGGCTGCCAGAGCTCGTCAAGCTTACCCTCGGCCATCGTGAGGTCGGCAGCTTGAATCGAGCGGACCGCACCGACTGAGTCAAAGTATGTGCTTTCGCGAGGGTCAACAATTTTGACTTCGATCGACCTCGACACACGCCGTCGGCGCCAAAGAAAAACGAGTACAACGATCAACGCGGCGCCCATGACGCCGAAAACGATCGCCATCTAACCCCCCGCAAGTGCGGCGCGAACTGCTGCCTCAAAGCCAAGTGGGTTGTCGTTTAGGCCGGCTGGTGGCGGGCTCTCAACGATCATCTCAGTGGCTAGGCCCTTCACGAGAGGTTGGACTAGGCCGTGCTCGACAGGAGTGACGAGAGTCACCCAGTAAGAGGAGAGGCGAGGTGTCAGGACTGGTACAGGCACGATCAGTGGTGGTCGCCTGCCGAGAATCGCAGCGACACGTTTCATCATCGCACGGTAGGTGAGTATGTCGGCACCACCGATCTGAACATCTGCTGGAAGCTGGGGTCGGGTCGCAAGCGCGCTAAGAGTTGATATCACGTCAGAGATCGCGATCGGCTGAGACCGCGTGTCGACCCACTTTGGGCAGATCATCGCTGGCAGACGCTTGACTAGTGCCCGCAGCATCTCAAATGAGGCGCTGCCATTACCAATCACCATCGCGGCGCGCACGTGAGAGAAGGCTGGGCCCTCGTCAGCCAATATGTCGGCGACCTCATGGCGACTCTTGAGATGCTCGGAGGCCATTCCGTCGGTCGGCCCGAGGCCTCCAAGGTAGATCACGCGCTGGACTCCTGCGCGCTTGGCGGCAGTAGCAAAATTGCTCGCGGCGATCCGATCGCGAGCCGCGAATTCGCTCGTGGGGCCACTTCCGCGACCCATCGAATGGATCATGTAGTAGGCCACGTCGATGCCTTCTAATGCCGCGTCAAGGCCGCGGTTTTCAACAACGTCGCCCGCGACGACTTCGGTCACCGCTCCGTTGGCTTGGCGGGGGAGGGTGAGCGACTCCGGTCGCCGGGCCATCGCACGAACTTCGAGGTCGGCAGCTTGAAGGTTTGGTAGCAGGCGGCTACCGACATATCCAGAAGCACCTGTGAGTAGCACTGTGGGTGACATTAGTTACGACCTAGCCAGTCTTGAGAGGTTGTATGTAAGCAGTGTTACGCACGTACGGCGCTCAGCGATTGAAGATCGATCGCGATCTCTTTGTAATCAACCGCTACGAGCGCAGCCGCAGATCGCTTAGAGCAGTTCTATATCCACTAACTGGCCGACATCGGCCTCGCCTTCTCCAGATGGGATAAATGCCAGTGCATCGGCGCTGAGCATTGAGCTGAGTTGATGTGAGCCTTGGGGGCCGGTCAGCTCTGCGACCGCGCCGTCGCTCTCCCATCTCAGGCAGACACGTAATGCCTGCTCGCGTGTGGGATTGAGTTTTACGGGGCTAGCTAGCCTCGCCGACAGCCGCGGCGAGATCGGAGACGCACCCTGGAGGGCCAGAAGTGCAGGGCGCACGAAGAGGTGAAAGCAGACGACAGCTGAAACCGGATTGCCGGGAAGTCCGAATGCCAGCTTTGATCCGTGGGTGCCGAACCAGATCGGCTTACCAGGCCGCAGCGCGACGCGCCAGAACCTCTCCTGTATGCCCGCCGCAGCAAATCCAGCCTTGACGTGATCGTGAGGACCGACTGATACGCCGCCCGTGACGACTACGACGTCGGCCGCGCTTAGGGCGGCTTTGATAGCGGCAGATGTGGCGGTCTGATCATCGGCCACCGGATCGCTGGTGATCGCTTTTGCGCCAGATTGTTCAACGAGACCGGCAAGCACCACGGCGTTGCTGTTGTGGATCTGCCCCGCCGCTAGCCTTGCGCCAACTGGCATGAGCTCATCCCCGGTTGCTAATACTGCGACACGTGGTCGCTGAGCGCAGGTGACGGTCGTGCGGCCAGCGCTAACTGCGATTCCAAGCGCCGAGGGGCCTAGGGTCAATCCAAGATCGAGGACCTGGCCGCCGGCCACTAGATCGTCGCCAGCACTACGGATGTTCTGTCCTGGCGCACTGGCTGTGGCGATAGTCACGACGCCCGCGGCCTCTTTGGTGTCTTCAACACGGATCACCGCCGTTGCTCCCTGAGGAACGACCGCGCCGGTCGAGACCCTGATCGCCTGGCGATCGTCTAAACCGCGTCGCGCCGGACTCCCCGCTCGAGATTCATCGATGATTTCAAGGCGCCGTCCGGCCGGCCCAGCAACGACGGCAAAGCCGTCCATCGCCGAACTCGCAAATGGCGGCACATCGCCTACTGCAACGACATCCTCGGCTAAGACGCGGCCCAGCGCAGAGGTTATGTCCACGGCCTCCGTTGGCAGTGGCTGGATCTCGCCGAGCACTCTTAAACGAGCCTCAGCAATCGAAATCAAATCAGTCATGCCAGAGATTCTTACAGCGCAGCGGCGCATAGCGTTAGTCGGCGAGTTGACTAGGCGAGGCCGGACCTAAGGCTTGGGGATCCGTGACGCAGCAGCCCGGATAGCCTCAGTTGCGAATCTAATGCCGATCGCAGCCAGCTCGCCGGCGGATTGAATAGCTGCCGAAAGCAGCTCAGCGCTGTCAGGCGATTTGATGGTTGGTGGGGGGCTGGTTGGAGGACGCTGGCTGGCCCGGGCCCGTTTGGTAGCTGCCGAGGGGCGGACCCCAGCAGGAGGCTCGCCGGTGCTTTTAGTGCTGCGGCTACCTCCACCGATCGGAGTCGGGCGTTTTGCCTTCGCTTTGGGGGCTGGCTTAGCTCTACGGACTGACTTTGCCTTTGTATCGGGGGCGGCTCGTCGAGCGTTCGGCCCGGATTTAGGCGGGTCGGGCACCGGATCGGGGCCGGGGTTTAAGTCGTTGCTCATCCTAGGCCTAGGTTGCCGGTGGCCGTCTGTTTTCTGCCGATCACGACCTCATCATGACGCACCCGAACCTTCAGGTCGGTCGACAGCCTAGGCAAATCGTAGAAATGCTCGAAATCGGCAAGATTGCAAGAACTTTCGGCGAAACTTGAAACCGATCGACGAGTTATACGTACTAACCACTGAGAGAGTGTTGAGATAGTGCTGATTTTGCTGATGCAGTGGTTGACTTCATAAAGTAAAGCGCATATGGTTACGGGATCTGTTTGGGTGGCCGAGTTACGCCCCCAGCAAGTCTTTATTCGGTTTTAAATACAAGCAGGCCGGCCGGGAGTCACAATCTTCTCGCGCTGCCAGGAAGAACGGAAACGATGTCAGTAGGCGAACTTCAGGAACTCGACGAGATCAAAGCCCTAATCGTGAAGGGCCACCAGCTTGGTGTGCTGACCCATGTGGAGATCGAGAAGACCGTGGCCGACGTCGGCCCAGAGGTCGACGAGTCTGACGTCGAGGAGCTCAAGGCATTCCTGGAGAAGTCTGAGATAGAGCTCGTCGACGACGTAGATCCCGCTCACTCGGCCAACGAGGTCGAGCGCGCCCCCGATAAGCGTGGTCGACGCAAGCCCAAGTCTTTGGATCTCAAGCCGGACATGACGACCGACTCGCTCCAACTCTTCCTCAAAGACATCGGCAAGGTCCGTCTCCTCACAGCTCAAGAGGAAGTCGATCTCGCTAAGCGCATCGAGCGTGGAGACCTTGACGCTAAGCAGAAGATGGTGGAGTCAAATCTGCGCTTGGTTGTCTCTATCGCCAAGAACTATCGAAACCAAGGCCTGCCCTTTCTTGACCTAATTCAAGAAGGAACACTGGGCTTGGTTCGCGCGGCTGAGAAGTTCGACTACCGCAAGGGGTTTAAGTTTTCAACCTACGCCACCTGGTGGATCCGTCAGGCGATCGCTCGCGCGCTGGCTGACAAAGCGCGCACGATCCGTATTCCGGTCCACGTCGTCGAGAAGCTCAACAAGATTGGCCGCGCCGAGCGCAAGCTCGTGACCGAGCTGGGACGTGAGCCGACGGCCGAGGAGATCGCTGCGGTGACGGGGATCGAGCCAGAAGAGGTCGATTCAATCAAGCGGTCTGCGCAAGCTCCGGTCTCTTTAGAGAAGCCGGTTGGCGACGAAGAGGAGTCTGAGTTCGGTCAGTTCATCGCTGACGAGCGGGCCGAGTCGCCATATGAGCGTGCCGCAGAGATCCTCACTAAAGAAGCGCTGCGCGAAGCGCTTGAGAATCTCTCCTACCGCGAGCGCCGCGTACTTGAGCTCCGCTACGGACTCGGCGGCGAACACCCACGCACGCTTGACGAAGTTGGTCGCACCTTCAACGTCACGCGTGAGCGGATCCGCCAGATCGAAAATCAGTCGCTGAAGAAGCTGCAGTCGCTCGCCGAAGCACAGAAGCTGCGCGACGTAGCCTGAGCGTCCGTCAGCGCTGGCTTTCACCCGCTTGGGCTGGGTTCTGGTGCACGGCCGTGTTGGTTTTTGTCTGACATGCGTGTTGCGGACATCCGGTAGATTGAGCTTGTGCCTTCTTTTGTAAAGTCCACAAGCCTGCTGGTTGTAGCGGTGTTGTGCGTGGGCGGTGTTGTTGGTTGTGGGTCGGGCGATAGCTCGTCGACCACGGCGACTGCTGCGAAGAACGCCGCGCCTTCTTATCTGTTTTCGTTTGAGGGCGACGATGCGTCAATGACGCCTGTCGCCGGCTCTGATGGGGCATATAGCTTCTCAATGCCAATCGATTCGGTCAGCAAGGCCGTTACTTGGTTTACCGATCGCCCTAACCGTGACGCGGGAATCATGAAGATGACGGCGTTCACTGAACTCTGGTCGAAGGATGGTAATGACAGCTTTAAAGGCGACCCACCGAACGTGTCGTTTATCTACGGCTCCGCCAATGGCACGCCGAAAACAATGATCGCAACGATGAGTGACACAAAGATCGTCGGCGATCCCAACGGCAGCGGTGAACTACTTCAAGCGACAATGACCGTTCTTACAGATGAAGAGGTAGCGACGCTCACGAAAACCAGTGGCCACCTCGCCAGCCACGCCAAACGACACACCGCCCCCGCAATAATCAGCACCGCAGACACCGCGAAAGTCGCAGTTTTTGTGGATAATTCGTGCGCCCACGATCCCGGTGGCTGCTGAGGCTGACGTTGTTATGGCAAGCATCCCGGACGGATGCACGTGGGGGTTTTGGAATGATTATTGGGTCGGTGTAACAGTGCCGCCCCGCCGAACGCTCGCTGCCCATCACTGACTGATCTGCCCAAGTTAGCCACTCGGTTACTGCTTCATTTGGTAAAGTCTTGGCGGGGAGAACTGACGATGACGCCTAATGACACCTGTCCGGTCTGTCGCACTGCTGACATCGTCTGCGCAAAGTGGACGATGCTCGTGATTCGCGACCTTGCGGCTGGTCGTACCCGTTTCTGCGAGCTTGAGCGCTCGTTGGCCGGGATCAGTCCTCGAACTCTCTCGCTAAGGCTGCGGGCACTAGAAGAAGAAGGGATAGTCACTCGCCAGACCTATCCCGAGGTTCCGCCTCGCGTCGATTACTCGCTCACCGAAAAGGGACTCGCCTTGCTCCCGATGATCAACGCAATGCGCGACTACGGCGATCAGTGGCTCTGCGATGGCGCTGACATTGAGGTCGAGCGCGATCTAGCCGCACGCACGGCTGCCTGACCGACCGGCCTGCAGAGAGTTATGCCTGCGCAGGAGCAGGGGTGCGCGTGGCGAAAGCCACTCCAACGTGCGCAACCGCTCTCTCTACGACGCCATATCAGCCTTCGTGGAGGAGGCAGCCCTACAGCTCTGCGCCGATGCAGCCGAGGGCGAAGAGGTCCCCTTTGAAGTGATTGAGCAGCCTGGCTCGGGCGCTGCGATGTACTGCTACCAGCCACTGACTGCGCAGTTCATCCGCCAGCGAATCGGCGTTTTAGGTCGACTTCCCGGTTACGCGCCTGCCGCACAGGCGCTCGAACGCCTTGGGGGTCTCGATGGATATCTCGCCGCACGTGGCGAGATACGAATCCCTGCCGAAGGCAGCGAGCGCGTCGATGCTGCGCTACGGTCGTTTCTGTCGAGCATGTATGACGGGACGAGCGAGTTTACCTTTGAAGAGTCGCGCTTTGAGCGTGCCTATGCAGAGCTAGAAGCACGTGCTTATGAAGACCGTGTGGTGAGTTGCGTACTCGTGCCAGTCTTCGGTCTAGAGCTCGGATCGCCGTCGTTGGACCTCGGCGACGGCCTCGTCTTGGCTCGCGGCGATACCGTGCCGGACGCTCCCGCCGAGGCCGTCTGGTCGGGGCCATGGGATCGACCCTCGGTACTCGCTGTACACACGCATGAAAGTGATGCCTCCGATGCTTCAGGTGGGTTGGAATCAGCTCGCCGGTTCCGACGGCTGTTGACCGCCCTACGTCTATTTGAGCTCGGCGAGTATTCGCTGGGGCCGGCGGCATGGATGCGGACCGACGCATCGCCATGGCGGGTATTGGCGCTTGGCGACACGGGGATGCCTAGCGGCTCACCGCTGCTTATCCAGGCATCTGACGAGGACGAGCTGCGCGCCTTTTGCAATCTGATCGCGCGGCGCATACCCGAGCGCGGCGAGGTCGCTTGGGCGCTGGCTAGATTTGAGATGGGTGCTGCTCGCCCAACAGTCTTTGAGGCTCTCACTGACAATTTGATGGCGCTACGGGCGCTGCTTGAGCCGGAGGGTCCGGCCAGCGGTCGGCTTGCCCAGCGCCTCGCGGTGCTGTGTGCGGTCCCTGAGCTCCGCGCCCAACTAGCCGAAAAAATTGCACACGCCGTCGCGCTCGAGCGCGCCGTGATCGCCGGTATCCCTCTGGCTGTGGGGGCACAGGAGCTAGCCACAGAGATAAGCGGACACCTACGCGCCCTGTTGCGCGACGTCCTCTGCGGCCACCTCAACTCCGATCTGCGTGGAGTTGCCGACGATATGCTGGGCTTAGGCGAGGGGTCTCAGACTCCGGCTCACGGCTTTGAAGTCGCCTCGCTGAGATAGTGGTGAATCTCCGCTAGGCCGCCTATGTCGTGGACGTCGCCGTCTAAGGCTGGCACTTCAATCAGGGCAGGCTGACCCATCTCGTGGCGGAGGTGGTTGATGTTTTGTTGGTCGCGCTCAGCCATGATCTGATGCTCAACAAAGGAGCGGCGAACCTTCGTGGCCAGCTTCTCACCGAGTTGGGATTTGAGTTCGTCAACCCAAGACTGATCGCTAGAGCGGGGGGAGTAGGCGACGTTTACCCGATTGACGATGACCGCCCCGAAGGGCATTCCGGCAGCCTTCAGCCTGCCCCAGAAAAAGATCGCTTCGTCGATCGGCTCGCGTTCGGGGGAGCTGACGATCAGGAAGGTAGTAGTCGGGTCAGTGAGGAGCTCTTTGGCGTGTTGGGCGCGGTCCTTAAATCCGTCTATGAGCCCACCGAGCGAGAGGAAGAAGAGGGAGAGATCTTTGAGCAGGTCGACTCCGGTGACGCGCTGCAGGACTGAGAAAACTGCGCCGGTGCCTCGGCCCACTATCTTGGCGGCAAATCCGCCTGGTTTTAGAAATATCTGAAGCGCGCGGCCTTCGAAGAATTGGGTTAAACGGTCGGGTGCATCGAGGAAGTCCAGCGCGTTGGGCGACGGCGGCGTGTCGAGCACTAGGAGGTCGAACTCATGCTCTAGGTTGAGTTCGTAGAGCTTGGCGATCGCTGTGTACTCCTGGGACCCCGCCACCGCCCCTGAGAGCTGCTGGTAGATCCTGTTAGCAAGAATCTCATCGCGGGTTTTAAGATCGGGAGCGAGGCGCTCGATGACCTCATCGAATGTTGCCTTGGAGTCGAGCATCATCGCCCACAACTCTCCTCCTAGATCAATCCCGTAGTCGGCGAAGCGGGCGCGGTCTACCAGTCGTGGTTGGTTATCTAGCTCTTGGAGTCCGAGCGCGTCAGCTAGGCGCTTTGCCGGATCGATCGTCACGACCGCGACCTTTTTTCCATTCGCAGCAGCTCCCATCGCGATCGCGGCTGCGACGGTCGTTTTGCCTACACCGCCCGCCCCAACACAGATGCAGACACGCTTCCCTTCTAGGAGTTCTTCGATTCTCATGGTTTTAGGAGGGTACTTGGCGATCGATCCTTGTCGCCGGGGCAGGAGTTTAGGTCTCGCCTGCGAATAACTGATCCGCAATGCGATTCCCCAACCCGCATCGGAGCCAGCTATGACCACAAAAGCAAAGGTCATTGCGTTCGCCAACCAAAAGGGCGGCGTCGCCAAGACGACAACAACGCTAAACACCGCCGTTGCCTTCGCCGAGGAGGGCCACCGCGTGCTTGTCGTTGACATGGACCCCCAGGGCAACCTGACCATGTCCCAAGGCATCGACCCAGATACGGTCGAGACCTCGATGTACGACGTCCTCGTTCATCACACTTCAATCCGTGAAGCTATTCGCAAGCGAGAAGTTGACGTCGCTTGCGCCTCGATCGATCTCGCCGGAGCTGAGATCGCGATGTCCACCCAGATCGGTCGCGAGCGGTCGCTGCAGAAGGCCTTTGTGCCGATCCTTGAGGACTACGACTTCATCTGTATCGATACTCCTCCGAGCCTTGGCCTACTGACAATCAACGCCTTGACGGCAGCTGATCGGGTTATCGTCCCCGTCCAGTGCGAATATCTATCTATGCGCGGCCTGATTCAGCTTCAGAACACTCTGGCGATGATCCGCGAGAATCTAAATCCGAACATCGAGATCGAGGGCATTCTTCCGACCCTAGTTGACTCCCGCACTATCCACGCCAAGGAGGCAATTGCCATCCTTGAGGAGAACTTCGGTGATCGAGTCTTCGCTTCGCGCATTCGCAAGACGGTGCGTTTCGCAGAGGCGCCGGTGAAGGGTATGTCTGTGCTCAAATATGAACCCGACGGCACGGCCGCGGAGTCCTATCGTCTACTGGCCAAGGAGGTCATTGAGAATGGCAAGCGGTAAGCGAGCGAGTATGCGCGAGGGCCCACTGGCCGCACTCTTCCGTAAGACGGAAGAGGACGGACTCGAGCCTGAGCAGGAGCGCCTCGTTGATGCCGATGGCACCGATGTACTAGGTGACGACGCCCGCCCACGCGTGCCTTCGCCGCGTGAACGTCTGCGCAATGCCTTCCCTGCCGAGGGCGCTCAAGAGCGTGCCGTTTCAGACCCTTATGCGCACTCCTCGGTCTCCTCCGAACGCGGGCGCGATACCTACGACGCAACGCCTGCGCCAATCGGAAAGCCGGTCCTGAGAGTGGTTGGCGTCGGAGGTGCCGGAGGAAATGCGGTCAATCGCATGATCGAAGCCGAGGTTGAGGGCGTCGAGTTCATCGCCATCAATACCGACCTTCAGTCGCTTCAGCACTCTAGTGCTCACACCGCTTTGCATATCGGCGCCGAATTGACGCGTGGTCTTGGGTCAGGATCAGATCCAAGCCTCGGCCGTCAGGCTGCAATGGAGGACTACGACCGAATTAAGTCTCTCTTGAAGGGCTCCGACATGGTCTTCGTTACGGCCGGAGCCGGCGGAGGCACAGGCACTGGTGCTGCGCCGATCGTGGCTCGCGTAGCCCGTGAAGTTGGTGCTCTGACCGTCGGCATCGTGACAAGGCCATTCGGCTTTGAAGGCTCACGGCGTCGCGCTCAAGCCGACGACGGAATCGAGGCTCTCGCTGCCGAGGTCGACACTCTGATCGTCGTCCCCAACAATCGACTGCTCACCGTTCTGGACAAGCAGACGTCGATGGTCGACGCATTCCGTGTAGCTGACGACGTCTTACGCCAGGGCGTTCAGGGGATATCTGACCTCGTCACTCTGCCGGGACTTATTAATCTCGACTTCGCCGATGTGCGCACGATCATGGCCGAGGCCGGTAGTGCGCTCTTGGGCATCGGCATGGGTAGCGGCGAGCGCCGCGCTCTCGACGCAGCCGAGCAGGCCATCGAGTCACCGCTGCTCGAGACGAGCATGGAGGGCGCTCGCAAGATTCTGCTCTCAATCACAGCCGGTCGCGACCTCTCGCTGTGGGAGGTCAACGAAGCAGCTAAGGCGATCAGCGAGGCCGCCCATCCGGAGGCGAACATCATCTTCGGTGCGATGGTCGACGAGAAGCTTGGCGACGAGGTCTGGGTCACCGTTGTGGCGACCGGATTCGGAGAGCAACGTAAGCGCAAGGTTGTTCCAATGGAGGAGCCTCGTGGAGAGCCAAGGGTCACGCGTACAAGTGATGCCCAGAGTGCCCGGCTCCCTAGCCGTCCGGCTCTGGTCACTAGTGACCGCAGCAGACACCTAGCTTCGGTGGATCTCGACGTGCCGGAGTTCATCCCCCGGGGTTGATCTTGTGAAGGCCCACGGTTCCAACATGGGCCGTGGTGTGATCGCGGCGGGCCATCCCGCAACGGCGGCTGTCGGTGGCGAGATTCTGCGCAACGGGGGCAACGCTGTGGACGCTGCCGTAGCTGCAGTTCTAGCCTCTTTTGCCGCAGAGCCTCTACTAACTGGTTTGGGTGCGGGGGGATACATGCTTGTCGCCACGCCCACGGGTGAGGTAGTGGTGCTGGACTTCTTTGTTGAGGCACCTGGACGGGGTGGCGACAGGAGCGCTCGCGCAGAGTTGGAGCCGATTGAGGTCTCGTTCGGCGACGCGACTCAGGTATTCCATATTGGAGCCGCAGCAGTTGGTCCGTACGGAACTCCGGCAGGGATCTGTGCGGCGGTGGCACGGTTCGCTACGCGCCCGCTTTCGCAGCTAGCCGCACCCGCGATTGAGATGGCTTCGGCCGGCGTGCCTCTAAGTCACACCCAGGCCTACGTAATCAAGATCCTCGAAGGCATCGTCACCTCAACGCCCGAGTGTGCCGCCATCTACGCTCCCGGCGGGGTCCTCCTAGGGGAAGGGGACCTGATCCGCCAACCCGACCTTGCCCTTGGCCTAGAGGTGTTGGGCGCAGATGGGGCAGCGCCGTTTTACACAGGCGAGATCGCACAGAAAGTGCTCGCAGCGTTGGAGGGCAAAGGCGCGATGCTGACCGCCGAAGACCTCGCCGCCTATCGCGTGATCGAACGTGAGCCCGTTCGGATGCGCTACCGCGACCGCGAAGTTGTGGCCAATCCGCCGCCTTCGGCCGGAGGTACGTTGATCGCTTACGCCTTAGCACTGCTTGAGCGCAGCAGTGGTGTGCCATCCTCACTAGCGCTGGTTGACACGATGGCTGATGCACAACAAGAACGCACCCCACAATTCCTTGACGGTCTCGATGAAGACGGGTTTTTGGACCGCTTTATGGCAGCTAAGTTGGGGTCCACAACTCATATCTCAGTGCTCGATTGTGACGGCTGGGCAGCGAGCGTAACTTGCTCAAATGGCGAGGGGTCAGGGATCGTTGTGCCTGGAAGTGGGATACACCTAAACAACATGCTCGGAGAAGAAGATCTAAACCCCGAGGGGTTTCATAACTATCCACCTGGGCGCAGGCTGCCCAGCATGATGTGCCCGATGATGGTGCTCAGCGATGGTCTTCCAGAGCTTGTGCTCGGTAGTGCTGGCTCTAACCGAATTAGATCCGCCTTAGCTCAGACCGTCGTCGCAGTTGTCGATCGCGGCTTGAGCATCGTCGACGCTGTCGATGCGCCACGTGTGCACTTCGAGGATGGCGTGGTCTTCGTCGAGCCTGGAGTAGATGTCTCAGGGCTCGAAGAGGCAGGTGCGGAGATCGCCCGCTTTAGCGAGCCAAACCTCTTCTTCGGTGGCGTAGCGGCCGTTCGCCGCGACCGCGAGACGGGAGCATTTAGTGGAGCGGGCGACCCGCGGCGCGGCGGCGCTGCTGAGGTCGTGGCCTGATGTCTGCTTCCCGCGGCTGGCGATCGGCGGTGACACTCTTCGGCGCGTTAGTTGCCGTAGTTGTGCTGGCGGCCTGCGGCACCCCATCGGCAGACCTTTTCGTCGTCAACCGCAGCGGCACGATCCCCGGCGCCAAGCTGGATCTATTGGTAACCGACGGGGGTTTCGTGCGCTGCAACGGTGGCCCCGAAAAGGCGATAGGCGAGCAGCGCCTACTGGAGGCTCGCAAGCTCGCCGACGATCTCGACAAGGCGGCCCGCGAGGGCCGTAGGATCGCCGCGGGCCCAACCTCAGTGCTCACTTACAAGGTCGAACTCGAGAACGGAATCATCCGCTTTAGCGACACCTCGCGGGGGATCACTGAGGATATGCGCCGCGTACAAGCCTTAACCCGCGACGTCGCCAAGCAAGTCTGCGGCCTTAAGCGCTAACCGCCGCCTCAGCCGAAGCGGACCTTCCCATTTGACTTCGCGCGCACCTGGGCGCGCTCAACGAAATCCAGACGCTTGGTGGCGGCTAGAAGTAGCCGTGCTACGAGAATCAGCCGGGCGTTCTCAGACCGCAGATCTAGCAGTCCTTGCTTTGCCTCTAGGCCGAAGTCGACGGTGGCAGCCATCTCGTAGGAACTGGTGGTTGAAAGGTCTCCTGGGTCAGGCTCTCGTTCGGTTGCTTGAAACACTAGTGCGGCGTAGGCGGCGTGGGCCGCGGCGAGTGCGTCGCTATCAACCGCCTCATCGTGGTCGTCAAGAAACTCGATGACCCCAGCGGGATAGGGCAGATCATTTTGTTGCTCGATCACGCGAAGCACGCGCGAGCCACGGGTGAGGATGTTGAGGCGGCCATCGGCCGCACGCTCAAGCACCTCAGCGACGGTGCATGCGCAGCCGATATCTCTTAGGCCCTCCTCTGAGCGCCAGATGATGCCGAACTCACTGTCGTTTGCAAGGCACTGCTCGATCATGACTATGTAGCGCTCCTCGAAGATGTGCAGCGGTACAACCTCTGACGGTAGGGCTACTAAGTCGAGGGGGAAGAGGGGAAAAGCATGCTCAATATCAGCCATTGCATAGGCGTACGTGCGGCAGATCGCCAAGGGTCACTGCGTTTGTATCGCGTGTCAGGGTGGGCAGCGAAGGCGACTGCCAACTCTCGGATTGACATCGCAGAGTTCGCGTCAGTCGTACTGTTGGAAGATGAAGAAGGAAAAGATCGCAATCGTCTGGCTGCGCCGGGACCTTCGTACCCACGATAACCCCGCTTTAAGTGCCGCAGCCGAAAGCTGTGAGCGTGTTGTGGTGCTCTTCGTGATCGATCGGCGCCTGCTTGAAGGTCGCTTTGCCAGCTCACCACGAGCGGCCTTTATGTTCGGCTGTCTGCGCGCGCTTGACCTTGAGCTCAAGGCGCTCGGCGGTGGCCTATGTATACGCAGTGGCGAGCCGGAGGATGTAGTGATAGGGCTCGCACAAGAGTTCGAGGTAGCGGAGGTCTACTGGAGCAGCGATGTCTCTAGGTTTGCCCGCCGACGCGATCAACGCGTGACTGAGGGTCTCGAGGCGATCGGAGTCAGGGCGATCCCATCACCAGGCAACTTCTGCGCTGATATCTCGCTGCCGCGGACTAAGAGCGGCAAGCCATTCACTGTCTTCACGCCCTTCTGGAAGGCCGAGCGCGAGATGCCGCGCCGTGTGGTGGTCGGCGCTCCGAAGGCACTGCGTCTGCCGGAAGGCTTGGACTGCGGAGAGCTACCCGCCCACTCGGATCTATCGGAGTATCTGCGCGAGCCGTCTTGTGAGCCAGGCGAGGCCGCCGCTCGTGCGGCGCTCGATCGTTGGATAGACGGCCCGATCGACTCTTACGTCGAGCTACACGACAGGCTCGCCAGTGCCACGAGTGGGCTCTCGGCCTGGCTGCGCTGGGGATGCATCTCTGCACGCGAGGCAGAGCAGCGTGCCCAGGACCGCGGCGGTGACGGGGCACAGGCTTTTGTGCGGCAGCTAGCCTGGCGGGACTTCTATGCCCATGTGTTGCTGATGTTCCCTGACAACCTCAGAGTCGAATATCAGCAGAGGTTCCGCGGACTAGAGTGGGATGACGATGAGCAGCTCTTTAGCGCCTGGTGTGCTGGCCAGACCGGCTATCCATTAGTTGATGGGGCTATGCGCCAACTGTCGATGACCGGCTGGATGCACAACCGCGCGAGGATGGTAGTCGGCTCGTTCTTGACTAAGGATCTCCACATCGATTGGCGCCGTGGAGAGCTGTGGTTCGAGCGGATGCTGCTCGATGCAGAGCCGTCCCAGAACAACGGTAACTGGCAGTGGATCGCGTCTGTCGGAGTGGATCCGGCGCCCTACTTTCGCCGACTCTTTAATCCAATTCTCCAGCAGCAGAAGTTCGATCCCGATGGGGAGTATGTTCGCCGCTGGGTACCGGAGCTAGCCAACGTAGCGACCAAGCAGCTTTCGCAGCCGTGGCTGATGAGCGAGCAAGAACAGATCGAAGCGGGGTGTGTGATCGGGCGTGACTACCCAGCTCCGATCGTCGATCACAAGCGCGAGCGCCTACGCGCGATCGATCGCTATCGCGCTGCCGGAGGCGCCGGTTGAGGGCCCTCAGAGCGGCTCCCGGAGATCATCAGGTTGTAGAAGATCGCTGGAGGCAAGTAGGGCTCTAGGAGGGAGCCATCTAGGCGCTGGAAGAGTAGGTAGCCGTGGTATGCGTACTGACGCCAGAGCAGCGGTACGTCGTCGGGCTCGGCAGTCGCCTCCAGCCCACGATTTGCCCAGCCAAACCAGTTTGCTAACAGCTCCTCGCCGCGCACGCGCACGTCTGTGAACCCAGCATCGCGAGCGAAGTCAGCTAGTTCGCTGGGGCTAAAAGCGTGAACGTCGACATACTGCTCGAGAGTGTGGTCGTGGTCTTCGTTAGGGTCGTGGCTCAGAGCACGAGCTCCAAGTAGTCGTCGCCATAAGGGCGCTGCTACTGAGGCGCCATATTTGGGCACGCGCGCGATGCGATCCCCGTAGCGCGACGGCTCGCCAGCGAAGGCAACGGTTCCGCCTGGACGCAGGAGTCGGTGGAAGTCGACGAACGACTCAGCGAGGTTGGGCAGATGGTGTAGAACGGCGTGGCCCAGCACCAGATCGAAGCTCTCGTCGGCGAACGGAAGCCGACCGGCTTCGCTGCGCACGGTGCGAACTTGGACCCCCAACCGCTTAGCATTGGCGTTTAATGCGGCGAGCATTCCGGGAGAGATGTCAGTGCATACGGCCTCCTCGATAATCCCCGCTTGAAGAAGGTTTAGGGAGAAGTAGCCAGTGCCCGAGCCGATCTCTAATGAACGGGCAAAGTTCCCACGCCGTGGTTTGGTGCCCAGCGCCTTGCCGAGCTTGAGCAGGACTTGCTGTTGGCCGCTTTGGCCGAAGTCGATACCCCACTTTGCGTCATAGCTGTCGGCTGCGACATCGTGGTAGCGAGTGTTGACGTCAAGGATCTCACCGGAGGTGTGTGGGGCGGCCATATCGCGGGACTGTAGCTTCCAGCGCTATCTGACGGCACTCGCCCACTTTGTGGTGAGCGCTACTCTCGCCATTGATGTCTGAGATATATCTCCAGCGCGATCAGCCTGAAGGGGTGCCGCCACTGGCCCTAACCGGCGAGCGCACACTTCCCGATATTCCTCAGGAGAACTACTGGTATCGCCGCCACGAAGCTGTCTATAACTGGATCGCGCCGCGCATTGCTGGGTTGAGGGTGATCGACATGGCCTGCGGCGAAGGCTATGGCGCCGCAGTGCTAGCCAAGCAGGCGGCATCTGTGGTCGGCGTTGATGCCAACCCCGAGGCCTTTGAGCACGCACGACTACGTTACGCAACCCAGAAGTTGAGCTTCGCTCGTGATCTGGTCGGTTCGTTTGATGCGCCTTGCGACGCGATCACCTTCTTGCAAACCATCGAACATGTTGAAGATCCGGGTGCGCTCCTAGATCACTTCTGCTCGCTGCTGGGCAGATACTCAAACGGGTCAGGTGAGGTCGCTTACATCTCGACACCTAATCTGGTGACGCTTGCTGGCCCCGATGCCCAGAAGTCTGAGAACCCTTGGCATGTGCGCGAATACCGTGCGCAGGAGTACATGCAGCTGTGCTGCGCCCACTTCTCCCAAGTCGAGTTATTTGGCCTCTTCCATGCCCGCAAACTCCGTGTTCATGAGTGGGCGCTCCGACTGGGCTGGGACCACCTACATAAGCGCCTGGGAATCACTGATCGTTTCTACGGCTGGTTCACTCCAGCAATCTCAGCAAGCGACTTTCGGCTCGTGCGGGGTGGACCTGCGGAGCTCACCGGTGCCCTGGACTTCATCGCCGTCTGTCGCCCGTGATGGTCGCTCGAGATCGTGGTGAGTTGGCGTTAGTCCTACACACCCACATGCCATACGTCGAGGGGTTCGGAACCTGGCCGTTTGGTGAGGAGTGGCTGTGGGAGGCGATCGCCACTAGCTACTTACCGCTACTAGAAGTGCTCGATCGCCATGCCCCAGATGGCGCAGCTGATTCGCTGCTCACACTCTCGCTGACCCCCGTCCTCTGTGATCAGCTCGATGCAGATGGCATCGGTGAACGGTTTACCAATTTCCTAACAGAGATTCGTGGCGAAACCCACCGCCGCGATTTAGCGGGATGCCGTGAGAGCGGAGCCACTGACCTCTTGGCACCGCTTGAACATTCGGCAGCGGCCTATGAGTGGGCTCAAGCCGCCTTTGGCAGGATCGGCGGGGATCTACTGGGTCGGCTGGGACGCCATGCGCAGTGGACGTCTAGCGCGACTCACGCGATCCTGCCGCTGTTAGCAACCGACCGTGGCGTGGCGTTGCAGTGCCAGACCGGTGTCGCCTCACATATGAGACGGTTCGGCCAGTGGGCGGGGGGGTTCTGGCTACCTGAGTGCGCTTATCTGCCGTGGTTGGATCCGACCCTGGCTGAGGCGGGTGTAAAGGCCACCTGCGTTGACTTCACAGATATATTCGGGCTTGGCAGTGCCGAGCAACTGCGTCCGTTGCAGAGCTCTAGTGCAACCGTGTTAATTCCTATAGATCGGTCCACTCATGAGCTGGTCTGGAGCGACGGCGGATATCCACGAGCGGCGCCATATCGCGATCACCACCGCCTCACAGTTCACGATCATCGCGCCTGGGCAAACGACGGCACGCCCTACGATCCAGAGGCTGCGGCGAGGCGTGCCCGCAGCGACGCTGCGGACTTCGTGGCGCGCGTGATCTTTCGCTTAGATACCTCGCGCGAGACCTCTGGTGGGCCGGGCCTGTGTGTCTGCGCTATGGATACGGAGTTCCTGGGCCACTGGTGGCACGAGGGGTTGCTCTGGCTCGACGCTGTCATATGCGAGGCGGCCGCCCAAGGCCTCGCTTTGACGGGGCTAGACGACGCGCTGTCAAGGTATGAGCCAGCGCCAGCTCCCCATGATCTGCCATGCACGTCGTGGGGAACCCAGCGTGATTTGAGCACCTGGGACGGTCCACGCGTCGCTGATCTTGTCTGGCAGATGCGCCGGGGCGAGTTAGAGGTCGTCGGGGCGCGGGCGGAGGTCTCATCTGGTGCGGTCCGTGCGTTGCTGGCACTCCAAGCCTCAGATTGGGCTTTCCTTGAAACACATGAAACGGCCGGGCCATACCCGCGCCAGCGCGCTGATACAAACGCGATCAATCTCCGAGATTCACTAGGAGCCCTAAACTTCGATCTGTCGCGACTTCGTAACTTGGCGCCGAGAGCTACTTTGGCACCACTGCTAGAGCCATGAATCAACGCTGCGTTCTCATTCTTTCTTGGGAGTACCCGCCCCTTATCGAGGGCGGCCTAGCGCGCCATGTTCGCAAGCTCTCCGAGAACCTTGTTGCGATTGGGACCGAGGTCCACGTGCTCAGTCGCGGTGACGACTCGATGCCTGCCGAGGAAGAGGTCGACGGCGTCTGGGTCCACCGCGTACGCGAGCCAAGCCGCCCGAGCGACCTCAGTGAGTTCGTCGCTTGGATCGAGCATATGAACGCCGACATGCTCGCCGCAGGCGTCGAGTTAGGTGATCGCTTTGACTTTGACCTCGTGCACGGACACGACTGGTTGGTAGCGGTAGCTGGCGACCACCTCGCCAACAGATTCCGCTGTCCACTGATCATGACCATCCACGCGACGGAGTACGGCCGCCATCAAGGATGGGTGGACAAGCACCCCCAGTCCCACATCCATGGGGTAGAGCGCTGGATTGTCAACCGTGCCGACCGCGTGATCGTCTGCTCGCACTACATGCGCGAGCATGTCGTTGACATCTTCGGATTAGAAGAGTCCGACGTGGCCGTGATCCCAAATGGGATCGATCCGTTAGACCTGCAGCCCGTCGATGACCTGCATACCCTGCGCGCAAGCTTCGCGACTCCTGATCAACGACTGATCTTGCTCGTTGGGCGGCTGGTCTATGAGAAGGGTTTCCAGCTTGCCCTTGAAGCCTTGCCTGGCCTGATCGCGGGCCTGGGCAACGTTCGATTCTTGGTTGCTGGATCTGGGACTGCAGAGCAGGACCTAAAAGAGCAGGCCACACGCCTAGGGCTCGATGACCATGGAATCTTTCTCGGCTGGATCGGCGACGACGTCCTTCACTCGCTCTACCGCATCGCCGACCTTACGGTGGTCCCATCGCTCTATGAACCGTTCGGCTTGGTTGCCTTGGAGGCGATGGCCTCCGGCTGTCCTTGCATCGTCGCCGACACCGGCGGTCTGCGCGAGATCGTGCCGGCCGATGAGCGGGTGGGACTGCGGTTTCACGGTGGCGATGCCGTCCATCTAGAGGCGATGATCGAGCGCCTACTCGTAGATGACGAGTTGCGTGACCGCCTTGTGAGCCAAGCCAGCGAGCATGTCCTGGCCTTCGACTGGGCCGACGTAGCGACACAGACGGCAGCGATCTACTCCGAGCTTGGCCGCACGACGGTCTGATTTAGGGTCCTCAGTCGATTAGCTGCTTGGTCTGACGCCAGATCGCCAAGCGCCACATCACCACGGCGAAGAGCAGGAGCGCTGCGAGGTGGACGAGGTCGATCCAGCCGAGGCCGAAGATCACCAGGTCGCGCACGAGCTGGACGCAGTGGTAGAGCGGGTTGAACTGGGCGAGCCATTCGATCGCCGGCGGCAGTTCGTTGATCGGAAAGAAGGTTCCGGCCAACAGGAAGAGCGGTGTGATGATGGCCGAGGTGACGTAGTTGAAGTTGTCGATCGACTTGGCCATGGCCGAGATCAGCACGCCGAAGCTCGCGAATCCCCAGCCCGTGATGAAGCCGACGAACGGCACCAGCATGATGCCCCACAGCGGGTCCAGGCCGAATGCGATGGCGACGAACAGCGGCGCCATGCAGTAGATGCCAGCCCGGCACGAGATCCAGAGGACCTCGGCGGTCACCAGCTCTTCGACCGAGACGGGCGCCGCCAGCAGCGCATCGTAGGTCCGCTGGAACTCCCGTCGAATAAAAGTGTTGAACATCCCAGCAAAGACCGAGGAGAAGAGCGCGGCGCTGGCCACCACACCTGTCCCGACGTACTCGATGTAGTCGACGCCATTGACGCTGGCGACCAAACCGCCGAAGCCGAAGCCGAAGGCGAGCAGGTAGATCGTCGGCTCGACGATCGAGGAGAACGTCGTCGCCTTCCAGAACTTGCGAAAGAGGTTGATGTCGCGGCTCATCACGCCGACGATGGCGGCGGGGTCCAAGCGTCGGACCTTCTTGTTGGGCAGCTCGCGCCGCGTCTCGGCGGCGACGTTCAATTGATCTCCTGACCGGTCAGCACAACGAAGGCGTCCTCGAGCGTCGCCGCGCGGCGCTCTCCATCGGGCGCCTGGCCGTCGAGGGTTTCGGCGCGCAGGATGGCGACCGCTGGGCCGCTGCGGCGCGTTATCCATCCGCGACTTTGGGCGTGTTCAGTCACCTCGGTGAGGCGCAGCGGCGGTCCGTAGACTTCGATGACCTCCTCACCGGCGTGCTCGCGTACGAGCTCGGTGGGGTGGCCCTGGGCGACGATCTTGCCCTCCGCCATGACGGCGACGGTGTCGGCGAGGCGCTCGGCCTCCTCAATGTAGTGCGTCGACATCAGCACGGTCACGCCATCGCTACGCAGGCCGTCGATCAAGGTCCACAGCTCCTGGCGCACCTGCGGGTCCAGGCCCACCGTCGGCTCGTCGAGCAAAACGAGCTGTGGCTGATGGACGAGCGCCCGCCCGATTAGCAGCCGCCGGCGCATCCCTCCGGAGAGCTCCGAGGTCTTGGTGTCGGCGCGGTCGTGCAGTTTTGCGATCGTCAGAGCGCGGTCGATTGCTGCCTCGCGCTCTGCTCGAGGAACTCGGTACAAGCGGGCAAAGACGTTGAGCGTCTGGCGGGTGGTCAGTTCGACGTCGAGGTTGTCGAGCTGCGGGCAGACGCCCATCTCCATCCGTGCCGCCTTGGACTCACCGGGGAGGGTGAAGCCGAGCACGGAGATCTCTCCTTCGTCGGCGATCGCCTGGGCGGTGAGCAGGCGCATCGTGGTCGACTTTCCCGCTCCGTTGGGCCCGAGCAGGCCGAAGCAGATGCCGGGTTCAACCTCGAGGTCAAGGCCGTTAACGGCGGTGATGTCACCGAAGCGCTTGACGACGCCGCGCAGGGAGATGGCTGGGGTCACAGAGATGACGATGAATGATGACGTACGGGCCGCGCGAGCCACTGGCACCCCGCGTCTTCGGGCTCTGCTCGGTTTTGCCCTCAGCCCCAGCGCATCCGCTGCGGCGTATCGCGCATTCGGATCACCCGCGCTGGGACACCGCCGACGATGGCATTGTCAGCAACGTCACGGGTGACGACGGCGCTGGTTCCGATCACAGCGTTGTCTCCTACCGTGACTCCGCGCAGGATGCAGGCGCCGTATCCGATCCAGACGTTGTGGCCGACTTGCACATTGCGTTTATAAATCCCTTGTGCCCGGATCGGCCGCTCGACTTCGGTGATTGCGTGATCGAAGTCGATCAGCATGACGCGGTCGGCGATGACACACTCGCGTCCGATCGAAACGTGCTGGAAGGCTGAGATCGTGCACTCCTGACCGAGCACCGTCTTGGCTCCGATCACCACGCTGCCCTCATGCGCACGGACCTTGGTGTCGTGCCCGATCCACGACCACCGTCCGAGGCTCACGGTCGCATCACGACCGATTTCAAAGACGACGCCAGGCATGACGAAGGCGAGCCCGTCTGTCTTTAGACGTCCACGCCAACGCAACTTCAGCCAACCTAGACGCACGAGCAGTCGAAGGTACCTGTGGTTGAGCATCTTCTGTTTATGTAGGAACTTAACCAGCGCTATCGGCCCACCGCGAGCCGGTGCTGGCGGGACCCTCATCGACGCGTCTGGGGTGTCGGTCGCTGGCTCTCGTAGTGCCTCCATCTGGGAGATCGTAGAGCCATCCCGGAGTTCGGCGCCCGTGCCAGTTAGCCCCCAGTGGGCTTGCTGGCTGAGGGAATGACATCATGACCGCTCAATGTCATCCCAACTCACACTCGCCGAGCGGCTTCTGGCAGGCGACAAGCGCGCCCTAGCGCGCGCGATCACTCTGGTCGAGAACGACGATCCGCAAGGGTGGGCGCTCGTACGGGAGATCTACCCGCACACCGGCCGCGCCAGCGTGATCGGGTTCACCGGCCCTCCTGGCGTTGGAAAGTCGACCTTGATCGGCGCGCTTGTCAAGGCGCAGCGCGCCCTAGCGCGAGACGTAGCCGTGCTCTCTATCGACCCCTCCTCGCCGTTCACCCATGGCGCGCTGCTGGGCGACCGGATCCGCCTAACCGAACACTTCCTTGATCCAGGCGTCTTCATCCGCTCGATGGCAAGCCGCGGAGTCTTGGGCGGGCTATCGGAGGCTACGCTGCAGGCGGCCCTGCTGATGGACGCAGCTGGCAAGGACATCGTTTTGATTGAGACAGTTGGGGTGGGTCAGGCCGAGGTCGACATCATCGATCACGCCGACACAGTTGTTTTGGTCTTGATGCCCGGCTCTGGAGATTCGATCCAAGCGCTAAAGGCTGGCGTGATGGAAATACCGGATGTGATCGTTGTCAACAAATCCGATCACCCCCTAACCGACACGATGGTGCGCGAGATTCGCGGCGTCCTCGCGCTTGGCGGCCATGATGGTTGGGTGCCTCCAATCATTAAGACCGAGGCGTCTAGGGGAGAGGGGGTCGCAGATCTTGTGGCAGCTCTCACCGCTCACCGCGAATACATTGAGTCCGAAGGGACTTTGGTCCAACGCCGCCGCCGCAACCTGATGAATGAGGTGTTGGCATTAGCTACCCATCGGTTGCGCAGACGCCTAGAGGCAGCGATAGAGGCAGATCCAGAGGTCCAGCGGCTGCTCGACGAGGTCGTAGAGCGGAGGCTGGATCCGGCGAGCGCGGCGACGCTAATCCTCGAAGGCCAAGAGCCGCGCTCCTGAGCGGGCTAGGCAGTAGGCGTCGCAGCGTAGGCAGCCAATAGCACCAGCTAGATCCCTGGCGCTCGCCTCATCTTCACTCACATCACGTTTCTTGATCTGTCCTACGCGCCAAGCGCTTGGGCGATGACCATCTGTTGAACCTCGTCGGTGCCTTCGCCGATCGTGAGTATTTTGGCGTCGCGGTAAAAGCGGCAGACCGGGTACTCCTCGATGTAGCCATATCCGCCGTGGATCTGGACGGCCTCTTCTGCGGCGCGTACGGCGAGGCGGCCGGTCTTGAGTTTGGCTTGAGCAGCGGTGAGGGTGAAGCTGCGCCCCGTGTCTTTGAGCAGTGCGGCTTTGTAGGTCAGCAGACGTGCTGCTTCGATCTCGGTGGAGAGGTCGGCGAGCTTGGCTTGAATTAGCTGGAACTTTGAGATCGACTTGCCAAAGGCCTTGCGCTCCTTAGCGTAGGAAAGCGCTTCATCTAAGGCGCCTTGTGCGAGGCCGACGCCCATTGCAGCGACGCCGATCCGGCCGATGTCAAGAATCTGAAGGAACTGTTTAAAACCTTGTCCTCGCTGGCCAAGGAGGTTTTCTTGCGGCACTCGGCAGTCGGTGAATGTCAGTGGACGCGTGTCTGATGCATGCCAGCCCATCTTGCGGTACGGCTCACCCTGCTCATATCCGGGAGTGCCGTTTTCAATCACTATGTTTGAGATCTCCTTGGCGTTCTTGGCGCCTGGGTCCTCGCCGGTGACAGCGGTGATAGCGACAAGTCCTGAGATATCGGTACCTGCGTTAGTGATGAACTGCTTAGCGCCATCGATCGCCCACTCGCCCTCATCTAGTAGTCGGGCGCGAGTGCGCACGTTTCCTGCGTCTGATCCCGCCTCGGGCTCGGTCAGCCCGAAGGCGCCGAGTTTGCGGCCTGAGCAGAGGTCAGGCAGCCAGCGCTGTTTCTGCTCTTGGTTGCCGAAGAGGTAGATCGGCTGGGTGCCCAGTGAAGTGTGGGCGCAGAGCGTGATCGCTACGCTGGAGTCGATCCGGGTTAGCTCCTCGACGGCCAGTACGTAGGCCAAGGTGTCACCACCGCCGCCACCGTACTCGGCGGGGAAGGGGATTCCCATTAGTCCGAGTTCTCCGAGCTTGGCAATGATTTCGTAGGGGAACTGCTTCTCGCGGTCAAGTTGCTCGGCGATCGGAGATATTTCGCCGAGCGCGAACTCTCGCACTGTCTTCTGGATCAGGCGGTGGTCGTCGGAGAGGTCAAAGTTCATTTGGAGATGTCACCCGTTCGCGTTGGAGTTGGAACATTCGGCGTGTCCCGTATGTGTCGCCTAACCCTACTGTCATGGAATGGGGGGCGAGCGCGGCCAAGCGACGGTCGAGTGGGCGGGGTTGGCGTTGCTGGTTGCGGTCGTCTTAGTCGTCGGCGGCTCTCTCATCCATCCGCCGCCATTTGCCCAGCGGATTACGTGCGCAATCTTGGCTGGCTGCCGGGGCGAGGCGGCTGCGCTGGAGGCTGCCTACGGTAGTGACGTCGGAGCGACTATGAGGGCCTTTGCGCCGAATCTGGTCTATGCCAGCGAGATGTTGACTCTTCCAATTGACTTTCGTCACTGTCGTAGCCATCGCTGCTCCGATGGCCCTGACTCCAAGGCCAGTGATGTCTGGCGCAGCGACCGCGGAGAGCAGGCGACGGTCTTTACCCATGCCGTAGACCAACGCGAGAAGGGCGGATATCTCTTCCTCCAGTACTGGCTTTACTACCCTGACTCGACCTACAGTGGCACGGCATATGCGATCTCCAAAGTCGGCGGCGACCTCCTAGCGATCACTCCTGCTGGGCTGATCATCAACGCTCTCTCTGGCCACCACGAGGACGACTGGGAGAGCTATCAGGTCCGAATCGATGGTCAGGGGCGGGCTTGGTCACGCGCGTCGGCCCATCACGGCTACGCCGGGCATCCTAAGTGGCCCAACCTCAACGAGCTCGGCTTCGAGCCAACCCTGCCTGACTTTGAGCGTGGGGGGTTTCGTAAGCGCCTACGGACAGGAGCGTGGACGCCGATTACGGGATGGACTCGAATCACCCGCGGCAGTCACGCTGGACATATCGTCGACGGCCCGCAGCAAGAGCGGCGCACCGAATCAAATGGCGTCAACCTAGTGCCAATTGAAAGTCTCTCTAAGGATGCCCGTGGTAGCGACTTCTCAATCACGCCGCCATGGCGCAAGCGCGTCTACAGCGAGCCAGATCGGAACGACACTTAGCCGCCGCGGGTTGCTTGCTGAAGACGCAGCCCCCGGCCGTCCACTTACAGTCCCCTAGCCCCCAAAAAATGGCGTTATGAATCGGTTTTTTTGGGGGGTCTGCGCAGTTAGCCTGACATATTCATGGTTTGGCATACATACCCCCGTCGCCTAGCGCCTAACGCCTCGCCCCGCCTAGCCCCTCCGCCTAACGCCTCGCCCCGCGCCCTCCGCCTCACACCCCGCCCTATGCCTGTCGCGCTAGTTCGACCAGCAGCCGAACGCCGAATCCCGAGCCGCCCTTGGCCGCGTAAGGGCGGCCGCTGTCCCATGCCGTTCCAGCGATGTCGAGATGTACCCAGGGAAGATCTCCGGTAAAGCGCCGTAGGAACTCAGCGGCGGTAATAGATGCCGCCTTACGAGCCGCGGTCACATTTGCGATATCAGCAAAACGCCCCTTGATCATCTCCGCGTACTCAGGGTGTAGCGGCAGGCGCCAGACGAGCTCAGCGCTGTCGCGCCCCGCGCGTTGTACGGCAGCGCACCACTCATCGTCGTTGCCAAATAGTCCGGCGTGGGTGGATCCCAAGGCAGTGATGATCGCTCCGGTCAACGTGGCGAGGTCGACGAGGCGCTCGGCGCCGAGCGTCACCGCATGGTGGAGGCAGTCGGCAAGGACTAAGCGGCCCTCAGCGTCGGTGTTGTTGACCTCGATCGTCGTGCCGTTGGCCGCCCGTACGATGTCGCCGGGTTTGACGGCCCGGCCGTCGGGCATGTTCTCGGTGGCGCCGATAACGGCGATCAAGTCGACGGGCAGGGCCAGTCGAGCGATCGCTCCGACAGCCTCTAGGACAGCGGCACCGCCGGACATGTCGAACTTCATCTCTTCCATATGCAGCGAGGGTTTGATCGAGATGCCACCGGTGTCAAAGGTCACTGCCTTACCAACGAAGCCAAGCCGTGGTCCAGCCGCGTTGGGGCCTTTGTAGTGCATAACGATCAGCGCGGGTTCTTCATCTGAGCCGCGCGCGACCGCCGCGAAGGCACCCATGCCAAGCGCAACGATCTCCTCGCGCCCCATAACTTCAACCGTGAGTCCCTCTAGCTCGTCACCAAGGGCCAGCGCACGTTGGGCTAGCGCGGTTGGGGTTAGGTCGTTGGCTGGAGCGTTTTGGAGGTCGCGTGCTGCATTTTGAGCCTCGGCGATCACGGTGGCGGTAGCGACTATGTCGCCAATCGCCGCCTTAGCGCTGATCGTCAACGTCTGCGGGCCGAGCGGTTCGCCGTCTTCATCGTTGCTATTAGAGAGGTAGCGGTCAAAGCGATAGGAGGCCAGCAAGCTGCCCTCGACTAGTCCAGCGGCGATCGCGGAGTCCTCGAAATCAGGCAGCACCCAACATAAGCTCAGGGAACCTAACTCGCTGGCCTTTTGAAAAGAGAGTGCACCTAGGACTCTCGCTCGCTCGGCATCAAAAGCGCTGCGCTCGCCGAGGCCAACAACCATCCAGCGCACCCCGTCGTGGCGGGTAAGTGCGAGTTTGCGAAAGGAGGTTTTGGCCTCGCCGCTGGCTAGGAGCGCGCGCAGGTCACCGTCGGGTGTATCGAGCGTAGGCGACTCACCAGCGAAGACTCCAACACAGATCGTGTCGCAGTCGACCTCCGCGGGCTCAGTAGTGGTGGCGTTGACCTTCATCTTCTCCAAACCATAGTCGCAGTAGGATCTAGGTTCTACTTGTAGTTCCCTTGAGACCCTTCAGATTCAGGAGCCATTAGCCCGATGCCCGAGACCGTAATCCTCTCTGCCGCACGCACGCCGATCGGAAAGCTTGGGGGAGCGCTCGCATCGTTAGACGCCACCGACCTTGGCGGCTACGCAATCGCCGCCGCGCTAGAGCGAGCCGACATCACTGGCCAAGACGTCGATCACGTCGTGATGGGGCAGGTGATTCAGGCCGGTCAAGGTCAGATTCCCTCACGCCAAGCACAGATCAAGGGTGGGATCGGCAAAGAGGTCTCTTCTGAGACGGTCAACAAGGTTTGCGCGTCTGGATTACGCGCCGTCGGCCTGCTCGACTCGATGATCCGTGCGGGTGACATTGAGGTCGGGGTCGGGGGAGGGATGGAGTCGATGTCAAACGCGCCCTATCTGCTTAAAGAGGCCCGTTTCGGCTTGCGTATGGGCGACGCAAAGTTGATCGACGCGATGATCTACGACGGATTGACAAACCCATTCTCTGGCAAGCACATGGCCCATGAGGCAAGTGAAGTTGCTGCTGAGATCGAGATGGCTAGGGAGGACATGGACCGCTGGTCGCTGCGGTCTCACGAGCTCGCCTTAGCGGCAATCGACGAGGGCCGTCTCGCAGAAGAGATCGTTGCGGTGACGATCTCTTCCCGCAAGGGGGACAGCGTGGTCGAGGTCGACGAGTCGCCGCGCCGTGGAAGCACTCTTGAGGCACTTTCTAAGCTCCCGCCGATCTTCATGAAGGATGGCTCTCACACCGCCGGCAACGCTCCTGGGGTCAATGACGGCGGAGGCGCTCTAGTCGTCGCTTCTAACGTCTGGGCTACGGCCAACAACAAGACTTCTCTTGCGACAATCGTCGCCCAGGCTCAAGTCGCCGACGACTACGCCTATCTTGTGCGCACGCCAGCTGCTGCAGCCCAGAAGGCCTTGGCTAAAGCGAGGCTGACTGCTGACCAGATCGACCTCTGGGAGATTAACGAGGCCTTCGCTTCGGTCACCCTTAGCAGCATCCGTGCGCTCGCAATCGACGAGGATCGCGTCAACGTCAACGGTGGCGCTGTCGCCTTGGGCCACCCGATCGGGGCTAGTGGCGCGCGCATCTTGGGCACTTTGGTCTACGAGCTCAGACGGCGCGGCGGTGGCTTGGGTTGTGCGGCAATCTGTTCCGGCGGCGGGCAAGGCGACGCCGTCATAGTCAAAGTCGCCGGATGATCTGCGTCGACGGCACGATCCATCTGTTCCCTTAAACATCTAGTATTCGAGCTATCTAATGACCACTGTCTCTCAAAAGAAGATCCGCGTCGTTGTCGCTAAGCCGGGACTTGATGGCCATGACCGTGGTGCCAAGATCATCGCTCGAGCTTTGCGCGATGCGGGGATGGAGGTCATCTACACAGGCCTGCACCAGACGCCCGAGCAGATAGTTGCGACCGTCATTCAAGAAGATGCCGACGCCGTCGGCCTCTCGATTCTCTCTGGCGCGCACATGACGCTTGTACCGCGCATCGTTGAACTGTTGGCCGCGGAGGGCATAAATGACGTCGTCATCACGGTCGGGGGAACAATCCCGGCAGACGACATCCCGCAGCTCAAGGCTCTCGGGGTGGCCGGTGTCTTCACGCCCGGTGCACCGACGCAAGACATCATCGACTTCATCCGCTCCGCCGTACCAGCTTAGTAGCGCTCTCCGCACCGCTATTGAGCGTTAAAGTCCCATCGAGAAGATTGACCCACGAGTCAACGAAGTATTATTACGACCGTCCGCTTGCCCCACAGGAGGCTCTGAGTGAAAATTTGTGTTCTTGTCAAACAGGTGCCAGATGCTGCAGTAGCAAAGCGCATCGACCCATCGACGTCGCGTTTGGATCGCAGCGGCGAGACCAACCTCAATCCCTTTGATACTCACGCCATTGAAGCGGCGATGCAGTTGAAAGAGGGCGGCGCGATAGCCGTCGAAGAGGTCGTCGCGGTCACGATGGGTCCAGAAAACGCAGTGCGCGCACTGCACAAGGCCGTTTCGCTGGGAGCGGACCGTTCGGTTCATCTTTGCGACGATGGTCTGGTTGGCTCAGACGTGGCGGCTACCGGCTATGCGCTCGCCAAAGTGCTCGAGCGTGAGAAGCCCGATCTCGTGCTGCTAGGGCAGCAGTCTGATGACGGAGAGTGCTACACGATCGGCGCCGTGGTGGCCGATCACCTTCAGATGCCTTCCTTGACCCAGGTCATCAAGATCGATGTGGAGGATGGCAATCTGCGCTGCGAGCGTCAGGCCGAATATGGCTACGACACTGTCTCCGTGCAGATCCCGGCCGTGATTTCAGTCGGCGACGCCATCAACGAGCCTCGCTACCCGTCATTAAAGGCGATTATGGGTGCGAAAAAGAAGCCTCTCGATGCCCTCGGTTCAGCCGATGCTGGTATCGACGCTGCGATGGTCGGCGCCGATGGCTCCCGCGTAAGCTGCGGCGACTTCAAGTCTCCTCCAGCCAAGGGATCCGGGACGATCATCGAAGACGAGGACACCAACGAAACTGTCGAGAAGATTGTCGCGTGGCTAGACGAAAGGAAGCTCATCTGATGTCAGACATCTTGGTCTACGTTCTCCACTACGAGGGCAAACTCAACAAGAACTCGCTAGGCGCTGTCTCTGAAGGCGCCAGGCTCGCAGCCGAACTCGGCGGCCAGTGCCACGCGGTCGTCGTCGGTTCCGACGACCTCACCGATGCGCTTTGCGCGACTGTCGGCGATTGGGGCGCGACTAAGTGTTTCCGCGCCAAGGGGCCCGAAGGCTTGGCTCAACCAGTCGTTGATGTGATGGCGAAGGTCATTGACGACAACGGCCACGCCTACGCACTCTTCGGCGGCGGCCTGCTCGGCTTTGAGATCGGCGCCGGTCTCGCCGCTCGCAAGCACGCTGGCGTGACGATGGAGGTCACAGCTGTGCGCGCCGAGAACGGTGAGTTGATCGCTGAGCGGCCGATCCTCCAAGATTCCCAGATCTCGGAGTCGCGTTACCGCGGCGGCCTCGGAGTGATCATCGCGCGCCTCAACGCGTTCGAGCCTAAGCAGACGGGCGGCACGGCCGAGGTGGTCGACGTCGACGTCGAGTACTCGCCTTGGTCGACTCGAGCGACCATGATTGGTCGCGGCGAGCAGCGCGGAGAGGACATCAACATCGAGGACGCAGACGTCCTAATTGCTGGTGGCCGAGGACTAGGCGCTGCGGAGGGCTTCAAGCTTGCCGAGGATCTAGCGGCGGCTATGGGCGGAGCAGTCGCTGCCACCCGAGCTGTCGTCGATGCCGGCTGGTATCCCTACTCCACCCAGATTGGGCAGACGGGTAAGACCGTCGCACCCAAGCTCTACCTAGCCGCTGGTATCTCCGGAGCGATTCAGCACAAGGTGGGTATGCAGGGCTCTGAGAACATCGTCGCGATCAACAAAGACGCTAACGCGCCGATCTTTGAGTTCTGCGATCTCGGTATCGTCGGCGATCTCAACAAGATTCTGCCGAAGCTCACTGAGGCTGTGAAGGCGAAGAAGGCGGGCTGAGCGAGATGTCCGGCGCGGGCGACTCACTCAACGCGATCCCGGCGGCATTTCCGCCAGAGGTTGACTCGCCCGATGAGTTCATCAAGCGGGGCCTTGATCCCGAGGATGAGATCATCGAGGTCGGAATTGCCATCGTTGGCGGTGGCACCGCAGGTCTAGCCTGCGCCAACCGCCTGCTCCAGCTGCTCGCCGACGACCCGGAGATGCTTGAGCGGCTTGGCGAAGTTCCGGTCGCAGTGATTGAGAAGGCAAAGGTCTGTGGTGGGCACAACTTGTCCGGCGCTGTGATGAAGCCAGAGCCGCTGGAGGAGCTCTACCCGGAGATGAGTCGCGAGGATTGGCGCAAGGAGGGCTTTGCCTTCGGTGAGGTCACCAAAGAGGCCGTCTACCTGCTGCCCAGCTCAAAAACCAAGGTACGGATTCCACCCCCGCCGCCATTTAAGAACCACGGCAACGAGGTTGTCTCGGTGTCGGCGATGGCTCGTTTTCAGCAGCGCTTAGCCGAAGAGGCCGGGGCATACGTTTTGACTGAGACTTCGGCTACACAGCTGATCGTTGAGGAGGGCCGTGTCGTTGGCGTGCGCTCAGGCGATAAGGGGCGGGGCAAAGACGGTCAACCGTTAGGCAACTTCGAGCCCGGTACTGACATCAAAGCTAAGTTTGTCGTCTTGGCAGAAGGCTGTTGGGGAAGTTTGACTGGCGCGGCGATCCGCGAGTTTGACCTTGGCGAGAACCGCGAGCCCCAAGTCTGGGAGTTGGGGGTCAAGGAGATCTGGAAGGTACCTAAGCCACTAGATCGCGTAATTCACACGATCGGACCGTGGCCGTTGAAGGTCCGGTCTAAGTACGGACAGATCGGTGGATCGTGGATCTATCCAATGAAAGACGAGAAAACTGGC
The DNA here is from genome assembly GCA_947474595.1 of Solirubrobacterales bacterium. Taxonomy (GTDB): domain Bacteria; phylum Actinomycetota; class Thermoleophilia; order Solirubrobacterales; family Solirubrobacteraceae; genus CANJIV01. Next base: position 153,571 of record CANJIV010000003.1, on the reverse strand, counting down.
GATGACCTAGTTTCAATCGGCTTCGTAGTTGATCTTGAATACGCCGACGCGACGACCTCGGCCCACGACCTGCTTCAGCAGTTCAAGACGCACCCGCTCGTGAAGGAGATTCTCAAAGATGGCGAGCGTGTCGGCTGGGGCGCTAAGGCTCTGCCTGGCGGTGGATACTGGTCGATGCCCAAGCTCACTATGCCTGGAGCGCTTCTGGCCGGTGACTCTGGCGGCATGGTGGACACCGTTTCGCTTAAGGGTGTACATATGTCGATCCTCTCCGGCAAGCTCGCCGGGGAGGCGATCTACGAGGCTCTAGTAAACGGTAACTCCTCGCTGGAGGCCTATGAAGAGGCGATCGAGAGTTCGAGAATCGGCGCCGAGCTATACCAAGTTCGCAACGGTCGCCAGCCATTTCAGAAGGGGTTCCTCAGAGGCGGCCCGATGGTCAACATCAACATCGCGACCAAAGGCAAGTTCCCGCCTGGGCGGCTGGCTTGGCATCGCAACGATGAGAAGCCGATGTTCATCGGCAACACGAAGGACTCTTACCCCAAGGCCGACGGTAAGTACATCTTCGACAAGCTTTCCAGCGTCTTCATCACCGGTAATGCGACTAGAGATGACGCGCCAAACCACATCCGCGTTCAGAAGCGTGTACCACGCGAGGTCGCCGAGACGTGGGTCTGGATGTGCCCTGCAGGGGTCTATGAGATTCCCGAAGATGAGCCGCAGCAGGGAATGGTCGATGTCGTCGTCAACTACACAAACTGTGTGCAGTGCGGAGCGATTACGGCCAAGGGCGGACGTCTGACAACGCCCGAGGGCGGAGACGGCCCGCTCTACCAGATCACCTAGCCGCTCCCGGCCTTGGCGCCGCTGCCCGACCCCTGAACCAGCAAGAGTGGCTACGAGCGCTCCGCCGCAGCATTTCTCGAAGCCATCAAGAGCGCAACTCACACCAACGCCATGGACTGCACGATGTTCACCACCGCAACCTTTGACTCTCTTCCCTGTTACAACTGATGCAGATGCGAAGAGCCACCCAAATTCTTGTAGCCGCCGCAATCGCCTGGTTCGTGGGCGTCCCCTTGGCACAAGCCGATCCGGGTGGTCGTGGCAGGGCGGCACTGACAGCCTGCGTGAACTCCACAGATCCTGGTGAGCGGTCGATGACGGTCCGCGGATCAGCTGAGATTTATGCAGCTGGCCAGACCATGGCGGTCCGCTTCGACTTGCTCTCGCGCACATCTGCGGGTGGGCCGGAACGGACGATAGAAGGCGGAGGAATGGGTACTTGGACCCGCTCGTCTGCAGGCGTTACTAGCTACGAGCGTTTTCTCACCATACAAAACCTCCCAGCGCCGGCGGTCTATCGAGCAGCGTTGTCATTTCAATGGATAGACAAGAAGGGCAAGGTCGTGCGTACGGCGGTGGTCTATACGCCCCCGTGTACACAGGTCGACCTGCGCCCCGATCTCGTGGCCAAGTCAATTCGTTTAGTCAAAGGTGGCAAGAGCGGCACTTGGACACATGAGATTTCGGTGAGCAATAGCGGCAAGGCGCCAGCTCCGAATTTTGATCTCCTCTTCAGCGCCAACGGCCTAGGCCTACCGGCCCAAGACATGATGGGGATTGGAGTGGGCGGTTCGCGAAAGCTGACGGTCGCTGCGCCTGCTTGCACCTCTGCCAGTAGCACCGTTTCGGTCACGGTTGACCCGGCCAACCGGATCGCGGAGTCCAATGAGAACAACAATGTCCTCACCGTTGCGTGCCCCAGCAACAGCTCAAAGTGATCAGCCCGCTACACTTTTGCCCAGATGCAGAAAGAGATCCATCCAGAGTACGTTGAGTCCCACGTCAGTTGCACCTGCGGCAACCAGTTCGTGACGCGCTCAACAATGCCGGCTATTCACGTAGAGGTCTGTTCTAACTGTCATCCGTTCTACACCGGCCGTCAGAAGCTGGTCGATACCGGTGGGCGCGTCGAGCGGTTCCAACGTCGCGCGGCCAAGCGCCAGCGCGGCGAAAGCTCCTGACCAACAACTGCCTCGGTGGCCGCGGTCAAGTTCCACTAGGCGACCGTCGGTCCCAAGCGCCTCTACACTCGCGATCAGATGATTGAGGCACTCGTTGACCAGATAGAAGCCCGTTACGCGGAACTTTCGCGCCAGCTCTCTGATCCCGAGATCAACACCGACAACCGCCGCCGGGCCGAGGTTGGTCGTGCCTTCGCACATGTCGAGCCTGCATCTAAGCTCGCGGAGGAGTGGCGTAAGGCAGTCGATGACGCCGCGGGAGCACGCGAGCTTATCGACGAAGGGGAGGAGGATCCCGAGGTACGTGAGATGCTCGAAGCCGCCCGCGACCGTATCGTCGAGCTTGAAGAAGAGATCCGCTTGGCGATGGTTGAGCCCGATCCAGCCGATGACAAGAACGTCATCGTCGAGATCCGCGCTGGAGCTGGGGGAGACGAAGCGAGCCTCTTCGCAGCCGACCTCTATCGGATGCTCGTCAAGTACGCCGAGCGTCTTGGTTATGAGGCCGAAGCCCTAGAGGTCTCTGACGGCGCCTACACGTTTGCGATCAAGGGTGCTGCTGCCTACTCAGTCTTCAAATTCGAAGGTGGAACTCACCGCGTTCAGCGAGTCCCTGCTACCGAGTCTCAGGGCCGCATACATACGTCTACTGCAACGGTTGCGGTGCTTCCCGAGGCCGAAGAGGTAGATGTCGAAATATTCGATGGAGACCTCCAGATAGACGTCTATCGCTCCTCTGGCCCTGGCGGCCAGTCGGTTAACACGACCGACTCTGCGGTGCGCATCACCCATAAGCCGACGGGAACCGTCGTTTCGATGCAGGACGAGAAGTCCCAGCTACAAAACCGCGAAAAGGCGATGCGCGTTCTGCGCGCGCGCCTCTATGAGCGCGAAGCCGAGCGTCAGCGGGCCGAGCTCGATGCCAACCGTCGTTCTCAAGTAGGCACAGGCGAGCGCGCCGAAAAGATTCGCACCTACAACTTTCCACAAGACCGCATCACAGACCACCGAATCAAGGTGACGATTCACGGTGTCGAGGCCGTACTGGCCGGAGAACTTGACGAGTTGACTGCTTCGCTTCAGGCAGACGAGAAGCGCCGGGGGCTTGAGGCCCAAGCAAATGCCGCGACTGGCTGATAATTCTCCCAGCGGACCCCTCGACGTGGATGCGGGCTTTGTGTTTGGGCCGCCTAGCTGCCTGATCCGTACCTCTTATTGGTGGGACCGCTGAGATGGACTCGCGCTCTCGCCACTCACCACACCAGCCCTCGCAATGAGCTCAACTACAAACCAAACCGTCATCGCAGAGCCGCCGGCACCGCTCACTGTCGGCGCCGCGATCAAGGCGGCTACGCGTCGTCTGAGCGCGGCCGGCTGTGACAGCGCTGGGCTCGATGCCGAGCTCTTGCTGGCCGCTGCAATCTCCTGCGACCGCACATCGCTGCACATTGCCCCCGAGCGCGAAATAGAGGCTGACGGCCAAGCGGCCTTCGAGGAGCTATGCGCCCGCCGTGAGGCCCGTGAGCCGGTCGCTTATATCTTGGGTCGTCGGGGCTTTCGCCACATCGAACTTACTGTCGATCGCCGAGTGCTCATCCCCCGCCCAGAGACCGAGTTTCTCGTCGAGGCAGCGCTTGGTCTAGCGAGCGGGTCGCGTGTGGTCGACGTTGGCACGGGCTCTGGTGCAGTCGCCTTGGCGCTCAAAGATGAGCGTCGTGACCTCGTCCTGACAGCGATAGATATCAGTGCCGCTGCGCTGGCCGTGGCGCGTGCAAACGCCGAGCGGCTCGAGCTCGAAGTCACTTTCCACCAAGCCAATCTTCTGGCCGGCTGCAGTGGGAAGTTTGATTCCGTGGTCGCCAATCTTCCTTATATCGCGGTCCTAGACGGCACACAGAAAGGCAATGCTCTTGCGCCTGAGATCGTTGAGTATGAGCCAGAGGCAGCGCTTTATGCCGGCGCCGACGGCCTCGATCTGATTAGGCGCCTGCTTAAGCAACTTGACCATCAGGTCTCGTTCGTTGCACTGGAGGTAGGCGAGGGTCAGGCGCCAGAGGTAGGGAGACTGATGCGAGCGGTCTCTTTCGCCGAGATCGAGACGATCTGCGACCTAGCCGGAATTGAACGCATCGTCGTTGGGCGCCGCGGATGACTGCTGAGGATGTCGAGGCGTTCGCACGTTGCATGGCGGGCGCAGGCGTCGCGGTCTTCCCGGCTGACACTGTTTATGGGCTGGCCTGCGAACCAGACAATGCCGAGGCAGTGCGACGGCTCTACGTCCTAAAGGGTCGCCGCCGCTCCAAGTCGGCCGCAGTTATGTTCTTTGATCTTGATATCGCCTTATCTGCCCTGCCGGAGTTAGGCCCAAAGACCCAAGCGGCGCTCGGCGCATTGCTACCAGGGCCCGTGACCGTGCTGGTGCCAAATCCAGCGACAAGATTTCGCTTGGCCTGTGGAGCAGACCCGTCAAAGCTGGGGGTCAGGGTGCCAAAGTTCGATGGCCATCTAGAGCCGATGCGCTCGCTGCGCGAGCCGGTTCTAGCGACTAGCGCCAACCTCTCCGGGGAGCCCGATGCGCGGCGCTTAGACGACGTGACGGCCGACATTCGCATTGGCGCCGACATGCTGCTCGACGGTGGCGAGTTGCCAGGACTCGTATCAACCGTGATCGACCTCGATCGGTTTGAGCAGCAAGGGACGTGGCAGATCGTGCGTCCTGGCGCGCTGAGCGCCGATGCGGTTTCTGGCGCGTTGGCGTAATCCGGCGCTGCTATCGTCAGTGAAAGGCTTATCTGCACACCAAGTCGTTGACACCTTCAACCGTTTACCCGGAGATCCGTGAGATGACCGACCTACCTTCCGATTACTTCAACCGCCCGCTTGCCGAAGTTGACCCTGAGATAGCTGAGGTTCTTGCCAAGGAGCTCGATCGCCAGCAACGCACGCTGGAGATGATCGCCTCTGAGAACTTTGTTCCCCAAGCGATTCTCGAGTCCCAAGGGTCAGTCTTAACAAACAAGTACGCCGAGGGCTACCCAGGCAAGCGTTACTACGGTGGATGCGAGAACGTCGACGTCTCAGAGCAGCTGGCGATCGATCGTGCGAAGTCTCTTTTCGGTGCCGAGCACGCCAACGTTCAGCCGCACTCGGGCGCTCAGGCAAATACCGCCGTCTATCACGCGCTGCTGACCCCAGGCGACACGATCTTGGGACTCGAACTCTCCCACGGTGGTCACCTGACTCACGGGATGAAGATCAACGTCTCGGGGCGCCTCTACGACATCGCCGCCTATCACGTGCGCCAAGAAGACAGTCTGATCGACATGGATGAGGTCCAAGCGCTCGCCCGCGAGCGGCGACCCAAGTTGATTCTCGCCGGCTGGTCGGCATACCCGCGCCAACTTGACTTCGAGCGCTTTCGGGAGATTGCAGACGAGGTGGGGGCGCTGCTGATGGTTGACATGGCGCACTTCGCCGGACTTGTTGCCGCGGGCTTACATCCCAATCCGGTGCCCTACGCAGACGTCGTCACTACAACGGTCCATAAGACGCTTGGTGGACCCCGTGGTGGATTGATTCTCTGCCGTGAGGAGTACGCCAAGAAGATCAACTCGGCAGTCTTCCCAGGTCAGCAGGGTGGACCTTTAGAGCACATCATTGCGGCCAAAGCAGTCGCATTTAGGATCGCGGCATCGGATCTATTTCGCGAGCGCCAACAACGCACTGTCGAAGGTGCGCAACTGTTGGCTGGCGAGCTACTGGCCGCTGGTGGCGACGTCAACGTTCTGACTGGCGGAACTGACGTCCACCTGATCCTTGTGGATCTCAAAAACTCGCCGCTCGACGGCCAGCAGGCAGAAGACCGCCTGCACGAGATCGGGATCACCGTGAACCGTAACTCGGTCCCATTTGATCCACGGCCGCCGATGGTTACCAGTGGTCTGCGCATCGGCACGCCAGCTTTGGCCACGCGCGGCCTGCAGTCTGATGACTTCAGTGAGATCGGCCAGATTATTGCCGCTGCGCTCGGTGGTTCCTACGATTCACAGCGTGCCGAGCTAGCCCAGCGGGTCGCCGCAATTACTGATCGCTACCCGCTCTACCAGCACCTAGGTACGCCTACGGCCGTGTAGTTTGGCGGGGTAGCTCCCGTAAGGTCGGCCCTCCCTGCGATGCTCCCCCTCTAATGGAGCTAGATGCGTTCTACGCCTTCCTTGTGGCGCTCGCCGTCTCGATCTTGCTGACACCGCTAACGGCTCGGCTGGCTTGGAAGGTTGGCGCTGTTGACGAGCCGCGCGAGCGCGGGCTCTCAGACCGTGCAATGCCGCGGCTTGGAGGACTGGCAATCCTGGCGGGTACGTTGGTCGCCGGCCTCTGTTTTCTGCCGATCGGAGACGAGACTCGAGGGATCTTGCTCGGCGCGATCGTAATCACGATCGTCGGTGGCCTCGATGACATCTTTGATCTCCATCCAGCGGTCAAGCTCTTAGGGCAGATCGGCGCTGCGCTGATCCCTGTTCTGGCTGGGGTGACGGTCTCAAACATCACGCTCCCATTTATTGGCGCGGTTGATTTTGGGGACGCAGGCGCACCACTTACCTTATTCGGACTTGTCGTCGTGATGAACGTTGTGAACCTCTCCGATGGGGTCGATGGCTTGGCGGCTGGCGTCTGCACAATCAGTGCCGTCGCCTTCGCGATCATCGCGTTCGACCTAGAGCGCGACAGCGCTGGTACCTTGGCCGCGATCGTCGCCGGGGCCTCTTTGGGCTTCCTCTTCCACAACTTCAACCCAGCGTCGGTGATCATGGGGGATAGTGGCTCGAATCTGCTCGGGCTTCTGCTGGGCTGCGTGATCGTCCAAGGGGCGTTGAAGACCAATGCTGTGATCGCGTTGATTGTGCCGCTAGTGATCCTCGCCGTTCCATTTTTGGATACCAGTTTCGTCGTCGCCAAGCGGATCAAATACCGTCAGCCCGTGTACCGAGCCGATGCTTGGCACTTCCACCACCGCCTAGCCAACCTCGGCTTCAGCCAGCGGCGCACGGTGCTCTACCTCTACGCCTGGACTTTGACGCTGGCAGGACTGGCCTTGGCGTTGCGCTTTGTCCCTTACTCAAACGATCGCGGGCACTTCGATATTGGTTGGACGATCGTGATGGTTGTACTGGGCGCCATGGCCCTCGGCGCGAGTGTCTACCTCATCTATATTCTCGAGATCCTCAAGTTCAAGCGGCTTCGCGGTTTTCAGCTGCGAGATCAAGATCCCCAGACATCAGAACACGAGATTGTCGCGGCCGTTGTACGCGACCTAGAGACCGGCGAGTTTCGTGTCGTCGATCACGACCACACGAACCAACCTACTGAGTGAGGGGCTGCGCCATCTGTCCCTACGGCCCCCGCCAATCGGAGTAGGCAGGCAGGTCTACCAGCAGACGCGTCGACGGCTCACCGTATAGACTCCCGCGCCCAAAGCACAGGAACGCAACTGCCCACTGATAAAGAGGGCTCCTGTCGCTGCAGGAAGCAATGACCGATCGAAACGACTACAGCTCTGACGATGGCGCCCAAGCCCGCCGAACACCCGATTGTCGCCGGGAGCCTTGCGCTCACGGTGCTCGTGATCTGCGCGGCCGTAGGGTACGGGATAGGCTCGCTCGTCGACGCAGAAGTGCCGCTTGGTCTGGTCGGATTATTCACCGGCGTAATCGCGGGGTTCGCGGTTGTCTACGCACGTTTTAAGGACCTTTGACGTGTTATCTGTAATCCGCCACTTCGACTTGGTGGTGCTGGCGATCGCTCTGCCACTCTTCCTCGGGGCAGGGTTCCCTATCGCTGGATATCTGGTCGGCGGAGGAGCATGGTTGCTCCAGCGCGGCGTGCAACTGCTGATCGCCCGCAAGGCAGCAGGCTCCGACGACCCACGCACATTTGTGGGGTTGATCGCTGGATCGATGATTCTGCGCGGCTGGCTGGTCGCAATCGCTGTCTTTACGGTTGGGATCACAGTCGGCGACAAGGCTGGGTTAGCAGCTGCCGTGCTGTTTCTCGCCCTCTTCACGGTCTACTTCACGATTAATCTGATCTTGCGGCCCTTCGACGAAGCTCCTCAGGCATGAGTAAGCGCGCGAAGGTTCTCCTAGGCATCGCGGGATTTATCGCGATCGTTGCGATCCTTGGGATGGCCTTCGGTAGTAGCGGCGCCAACGAGTCCTTTAAGCCTCAAAACGAGTTCAAGCTCGACCCGTGGATCTCTCTTCAGCTCGGGCCGATTGACATGAGCATCAACAAAGCGGTGCTCTACCTCTTCCTAGCCGCTGGCTTCACTATCAGCGCAATGCTCTACGTTGCCAACCGCATGCAGGCGCGGCCAAACCGCACCCAGACAGCCGTCGAAGCTGCCTACCAGCTGATGCGCGAGAACATCGCCGGCGGCAATATGCCGCGTGCGATGGCGACTAAGTGGTTCGTCTTCATCGCGACCCTCTTCATGTTCATCTGGGTCTCGAACATGATCGGCTACCTACCGCTTCCCACAAACACCGAGCACCCGGTCGACATCTTCGGCATTTCCTTCCCGGCGTTCGCCCTCTACGCCGCGACTGCCAATCTCGCGGTACCGCTGACACTGACCTTGATCGTTGTGGCCAGCTACCACATTGAGGGGATCAGGGCCAAAGGTTTCTTTGCCTATCTCAAGGGTTGGATCCCTGCAGGTGTCGAGGGGCCAGCCGCAGTTCCGATCTTTTTCATTGAGGTGATTTCGCAGTTTGTGCGAATCATTTCGCTATCCGTTCGTCTTTTTGCAAACATACTTGCCGGCCACCTGTTGATCTTGTTTATGGCTGGCGGGCTTGCCGTACTGCTGGGAATACCTGTCCTTGCGATGTTTACCCTGCCGCTTGCGATCGCGTTCTATCTCTTTGAGATAAGCCTGATCGCAACGCTTCAGGCGTTCATCTTCGCCACACTAAGCGCCATCTACTTCGGCGGCGCCGTCGCCACCGAACACTGAACCAGACACTCCTAGGAGGAGCACTGTGGATTTCGATCTCAACACCATTACCCATCTTGCCCAAGGTCCAACCGTAGATATCGCGGAGGCTTACGGACGTAAGGGCCTCAAAGCGATCGCGCTTGGCGTTGGCGCCGGGCTCGGCACAATCGGCCCCGGCATCGGCGTCGGTTTCATCTTCGGCAAGGTGATTGAATCAGTCACTCGCCAGCCAGAGATGAAGGACGAGATCACCTCGATTCAGTGGCTAGGCTTCGCACTGACTGAGGCGATCGTCTTCTACGCCTTCATCTTCGGCCTGATCGCCTTCTTCCTTTCATAGGCGACGATGATTCTTACGCCCAATAACCTCGTGATCGCTGCCGCCGAGAGCAGCAGCGATCAAGGGACCTTCCTCGTAACGCCAGGCCTTGGCCTGATGATCTGGACGCTAATTGCGTTTGGAGTAACGATGTGGGTCTTGGGCAAGTTTGCCCTGCCGAGGATCCGAGAGGCGCTTGATAAGCGTCAGTTGGCCATTGATGAGTCGATTGATGCCGCCGAACGCACTCGCATCGAGGCTGATGGGATTCTCGCTGAGTATCGCCAGCGTCTCACCGAGGCGCGCGTTCAGGCTGAAGAGATCACCGCTCGTGCTCGTAAGTCGGCCGAGGCAGCAGAGACTGCCGGATCCGAGTTGGGTCGTGTCAAGCGTGAAGAGATGCTTGAGCAGACCCGTCGCGATATCGATGCGGAGACGCGACGCGCGATTCAGGAGATTCGCAAAGAGGTCGCCGATCTCACCGTTCTTGCGACGGAGAAGGTCACGCGCAAGACGTTGTCTGCCGAAGATCAGCAGCGCCTAGTCGAGGAAGCTCTCAGCGAGCTCGACTTCACGCAGCTTTCGGGCACGGAGCGCAATAACTAAATGGAAGAGATCGCCAGGGTCTACTCGCAGTCACTCTTTGACGTTGCCAGCGAGCACGCAGAGCTTGATGTTGTGCGCGAACAGCTAGGACAGTTTGCTGACGCCCTAGATGCCAACAAGGACCTAGCGGTCTTCTTCTTCTCGCCGTACTTCTCTACTGAAGAGAAGAAGGATGGGCTGGGGCGCATGCTCGACGGCGCCAGCCCGCAGTTTCTGAACTTTCTCGAGCTTCTTACCGAGAACCACCGTATGCCGGCGATCTTTCGGATCCGTCGTCAATACGACGTTTTATGGGAGAAGGAGAACAAGCTTCTGCCGGTACAGGTCACCAGCGCTGTGACGTTGGAGGCTGGTGTAGCCGAGCAGATCGGTGAGCGCATCGGTCAGCAGACCGGACAGCGCGTCCAGCTTACGAGCACAGTCGATCCCGAAATTATCGGTGGAATCGTATTGAGGGTAGGAAACTCAATCCTCGACGCATCGATCCGCAACCGCCTTGAAAAACTACGCCGCGACGTCGCTAAGTCCTAAAGCTGCCCAAGGAGCCACGAACACACGCCATGCAGATCAAGCCCGACGAAATAACCAGCATCTTGCGCAGCCGCATCGAAGGCCTCGACGCCGGCAGTGCCGATCTAGCCGAGGTTGGAACCGTCCTCTCGGTAGCAGACGGTATTGCCCGCATCCACGGCCTCGAGAACTGCCAATCCTTTGAGATGCTCGAGTTGCCCCATGGGGTAACCGGTCTAGCGCTCAACCTCGAATCCGACAACGTCGGCGTCGTGCTCTTCGGACCGTGGGAGCGGGTCGTCGAGGGTGATACCGCCAAGCGAACCGGACGACTGCTTGAGATCCCTGTCGGCGAAGGACTGTTGGGGCGCATCGTTGATCCGCTCGGCAATCCGCTCGACGGCAAGGGCGACATCGAAGTCGCCGAGCTACGCCCCGCCGAGTTCAAGGCGCCAGGAGTTGTCCAGCGCCAGCCGGTCACCGAGCCGATGCAGACAGGGCTCAAGGCGATCGACGTGATGATCCCGATCGGACGCGGTCAGCGCGAGCTGATCATTGGCGACCGTCAGACAGGCAAGACAGCGATCGCGATCGACACGATCATCAACAATAAGAACACCGGAATAATCTCCGTATACGTAGCGATCGGGCAGCGTATGGCGACCGTCGTTCAGCTAGCCCAGACGCTCGCCGACAACGGTGCGATGGAGAACACGATCATCGTCGCTGCCTCCGCCGATCAGGCAGCGCCAATTAAGTTCATGGCCCCTTACGCCGGCTGCGCAATGGCTGAGTACTTCCTCTACAAGGGTGGCCATGCCCTCTGCGTGTATGACGACCTCACCAAGCACGCCTACGCCTACCGTCAGATGTCGCTGCTTCTGCGCCGTCCGCCGGGCCGTGAGGCCTATCCGGGTGACGTCTTCTACCTGCACTCACGTCTGTTGGAGCGTGCCGTGAAGCTCAACGACGATCTTGGTGGCGGGTCGCTGACTGCTTTGCCTGTGATTGAGACTCAGGCAGGCGACGTCTCAGCCTACATTCCGACTAACGTGATTTCGATCACCGACGGTCAGATTTTCCTCGAGCCCAAGCTCTTCTTCTCTGGTGTGCGTCCGGCGATCAACGTCGGCATCTCGGTGTCGCGAGTCGGCGGCAACGCGCAGATTGCGCCGATGAAGAAGGTCGGTGGCCGCATCAAGCTAGAGCTTTCTCAGTTCCGCGACCTCGAGGCGTTCGCCCAGTTCGGCTCTGACCTTGATGCCGACACCCAGCGTACGCTGGCCCGTGGAGAGCGCCTCGTCAAGACGCTCAACCAGAACGAGCGCAAGCCGATGGCCGTCGCCGACCAGGTATTCCAGGTCTTCGCCGCCACTAACGGCTACTTGGACCGCATCACAGTGGACAAGGTCGATGAGTTCCTTGAGGGCTTGATTCAGCGTATTAACGCCGAGCAGTCAAAGCTCTTGGAGACAATCACCGGCGGCGACTGGTCAGATGAAACCCAAGCGGCGGTGACTAAGGCAGTTAAGGAGTTCGCCGACGACTTCGGATTTGATCTCGATGAGGCCGGTCTGCCGATGGCCTCCGGCGAGTCTGATCGAATCGTTGAGCGCCCAAGCCCAGCAGCTGCCGTCGAGGCCGAGGAGAAGGAGGGGGAGACGGCGACCGTATAGGTCGCTTACTCCTACCCAGATAGATCTGTCATGAGTCAGCGCGACGTAAAAAACCGTATCTCTAGCGTGAAGAATATTCAGAAGATCACGCGCGCCATGGAGATGGTCGCTGCTGCACGGCTGCGCCGTGCCGAGCAACGGATCGAGCATCTGCGGCCCTACGCCGAGGCGATCCGCCGGATGACGCGTACGGCGGCTGGCGCGGCAGAGAATATCCCTCACCTTCCGATCCTCAAGGAGCACGCTACGCAAGAGTCCGTAGGGCTACTGCTAGTGACAGGTGACCGCGGACTTGCTGGGGCCTTTAACTCCCAAATCATCCGTGCGGGTCTGCGCGCCGCCACCGAATACGAAGCCGCTGGCCAGAAGGTGCACTTCTCAGCCACAGGACGCCGCGGCGTCTCTTCGCTTACCTTCCGCGGCCGCGAACTCGAAGGCCGCTACGTTGGCTTCACCGATCGACCCGCATTTGCCGATGCACGCCAGATCGCCGAAGATCTGATGGTTGCCTATGTCGATCAGAAGGTTGACCGCGTTGAGATCTTCTACAACGGCTACATCTCACCGCTTTCGCAAGTCGTCCGCCGTGAGACGCTGCTGCCGCTCCAGCAGGCCAGCATTCTTGGCGACGACGATCTTGATGTTGTCGAGGACGCCAGCGACTCCGCGACCGTCAATCACGCCCGCTCTTTGGTCGAGTACGAGCCAGATCCAGAAGAGATTCTCAAGCGCCTAGTCCCCGACTACGTCGAGATCTCTGTCTACCGAGCACTACTTGAATCGACTGCCTCTGAACACGGCGCACGCATGACAGCTATGCGTAGCGCCTCCGAAAACGCCGGCGAGATTATTGAAGATCTAACACTTGAGATGAACCGTGCCAGACAGGCCGAAATCACCCAGGAAATCATGGAGGTCGTCGCCGGCGCCGAAGCGCTGACCTAGACGACCGGAACAGACCCCCAGGAGAGTCCCAAACATCATGCAAGCATCCACCGTTACCCGCAACGTCGGCCATATCGTCGAGATTCAGGGCGTCGTCATCGAGGCCGTTTTTCCCGACAAGTTGCCCGAGATTAACCACGCGATCACGATCGCTCGCACGGCAAACATGCAAGAGGCCGAAGGTCTAAGCGCCGAAGGTGGCGCCAGCATCTTGGTCTGCGAGGTCCAGCAGCACCTAGGCGATGACCGTGTACGAGCAGTCGCCATGGACATCACTGATGGGCTTTCGCGTGGCGCCGAAGTGGTTGACACCGGCGGGCCGATCACCGTGCCTGTGGGACGCGCCACGCTTGGCCGTATCTTCAACCTGCTCGGTGAGCCGATCGACTTTGGCGGTCCAGTCGAGACAGAAGAGCGTTGGCCGATCCACCGCTCGGCACCAAACGTTGAAGACCTAACACCAACGACGGAGATGTTCGAGACCGGCATCAAGGTGATCGACCTTCTGGCTCCGTACGCCAAGGGCGGCAAGGTCGGCCTCTTCGGCGGTGCAGGCGTCGGCAAGACAGTTTTGATTCAAGAGCTGATCAACAACATCGCTCAAGAGCACGGCGGCCTCTCGGCATTCTGCGGCGTCGGCGAACGCTCACGCGAAGGCAACGACCTCTGGCTTGAGATGAAGGAGTCGGGCGTCATCGATAAGACGATGCTCGTCTTCGGTCAGATGAATGAGCCCCCAGGAGCGCGTATGCGCGTAGCTCTTTCGGGCCTGACGATGGCCGAGTACTTCCGTGATGAGGGCGGCCAAGACGTGCTGCTCTTCATCGACAACATCTTCCGCTTCGTGCAGGCTGGCTCGGAGGTATCAGCACTGTTGGGTCGGATGCCGTCACAGGTCGGCTATCAGCCAACACTAGAGACCGAGATGGGCCAGCTACAAGAGCGCATCACCTCGACGCGCAAGGGCTCGGTCACTTCGGTTCAGGCGATTTACGTCCCGGCCGACGACCTGACCGATCCGGCGCCCGCATCGGTGTTTGCCCACTTGAACGCGACGACCGTGCTTTCCCGCGCGATCTCAGAGAAGGGCATCTATCCGGCCGTTGACCCGCTGGACTCAACCTCGACGATTCTCAAGGCAGAGATCCTCGGCGACGAGCACTTCGCGGTGGCCAATAAGGTCAAGGAGATCTTGCAGCGCTACAAGGAGCTCCAAGACATCATCGCGATTCTCGGTATCGACGAACTCTCAGATGAGGACCGCGTGATCGTTGGCCGCGCTCGTCGAATTGAGCGCTTTCTCTCGCAGCCGTTCAACGTCGCAGAGGCCTTCACCGGAACTCCCGGCCAGTATGTGCCGATCGCCGAGACGGTCCGCGGGTTCACTGAGATCCTTGAAGGCAAGCACGATCATCTGCCCGAGCGCGCATTCTTCCTCAAGGGCTCAATCGACCAAGTCGTCGCTGACGCGGCGGCGGAGTAAGCCTTCGCTGATGTCAATTCATCCGTGCGGTAGCGCGATCTAATGGCCCGTAATAGGTTCCCTGTTGAGATCCTGACCCCGGAAGGGGAGGTCTACAAGGGCGAGGTTGAGATGCTTTCGACTAAGACATCGGTCGGTTCAATCGGCATCTTGGCTAACCACGCCCCACTGTTGGCGATGTTGGACCCAACCGAGCTGCGTCTGTATGAGTCCGACACCGAGATCGTCCGCTTCGCTCAAGGTGAGGGCTACCTTCAGGTCAGCGACAACAAGGCTCTGATGTTGGTCGAGGACGCAATCCGACCCGACGCACTTGATGTCGAAAACCTGCGCGAGCGCCTAGACGAGGCCGCGCGGACCTTGGAGCAGGCCCAGGACGGGAGCGCCGAGCAGGCTAAGGCACGTCGCGATAAGCGCCGCTGGGAGGCCTTTTTGAAGGTCGCCGAAGGTCCTGCGAGCTCATAGCTAGCGCCGCAGTCCGCCCGGTTTTCTATCCTCTCTTAGATGGCTCGCTTTCTACGTGCGCACAATGACCCAGATGCGGAGCCACCGGTTCCGCGCCTAGCTCGTGGGATGTGGAAGCGATTTGTCTTTGGAGCCGTGCTCATTGTCATGCTCGTCGGCACGGCAACGGCTACTGCGGGGCTTCTTCAAGTCAAGGATGTCGCCGACGCATTGACGCAAACACCGCAGCTCAAAATTCCCGAGCTGACCGCTGCCGATGCCGGAGCTCCTCAGACGATTCTGCTGCTGGGCTCGGACTTACGTAAGGCCGATCGCATAGCTGGTTTGCCGGGACGTTCGGACACGATGATGCTTGTGCGCCTAGACCCCAATAAGCAGGCGACCGCAGTGATGTCTATCCCACGCGACCTTAAAGTCGACATTGTTCTGCCCGACGGTCGAAGCGCGAACGACAAGATCAATGCTGCCTATACCTACGGTGGTGCTAAGCAGGTCGTAAAGACGATCAAGGAGACCCTTGGGCTAGATATCAACCACGTCGTCGACGTCAACTTCCGAGGATTTCTTGAGGCGGTGGACTTTCTTGGTTGCGTATATATAGACGTCGATCGCCGCTACTTCAACGATAACTCAGGCCCCGGCCCAGGCTATGCGGTGATCGATATTCAGCCTGGCTATCAGAAGCTCTGCGGGCAGGACTCTTTGGACTATGTTCGCTTCCGTCACGAAGACTCCGACTTCGTGCGCGGCGCGCGCCAACAGACGTTCCTCAAGGAGGCCAAGAACCAGATCGCGGTCACTAAGATCCTCGAGGACCGCACTGCTTTCGCGCAGATTTTCGGTAAATACACTCAGACCGACATCCGCGGCACGGCTGAAGTCTTAAAGCTCGCGAAGCTCGTTGCCTTTTCGGCAGGCCACCCGGTCCGCCAGGTCCCCTTCCAAGCCGATCTTGCCTTCGAGCACGAGATCTCCTATGTAGTCGCCACACCAACCCAGATCCATGCGTCGGTCAAGGCCTTCCTCGACACTGACAATGCTGCCCCGGCCCCCAAAGTGGCCCAGACTCCGGCTGAGATAGCCGCCGCCAAGAAGCGAGCCAAGAGCGCGGTTTTGGCGAGCGGGCTCGAGGAGGCCAAGACCGCCGGGGAGGATCAAGCGATTGCGGCTGCAATCCTGCTGCGATTCCCGGCCTACTACCCGACGCTGCGCCTCGCGGGCTCCAGCTATGAAGGAAGCGCACCTCGCGTTTATAAGATCAAAGATGAGAAGGGAGTCCCACACCAGGCCTACCGGATGGTTCTCTCGCGAGGGTTAATCGGCGAGTACTACGGAATCCAAGGTACGACGTGGACCGATCCCCCAATTCTCAAGCGCCCTAGCGAAATTCGCGTCGTCCAAGGGCGAAAGCTTGAGCTTTTCTTTGACGGCAAAAAGCTATCGCTGGTCGCGTGGCGGCGCCCTGGCGCCGTGTATTGGGTGTCCAACACGCTGCTGCGGTCGCTCGATAATAAGCAGATGCTCGCAATCGCAAGGTCGCTGCGGCCGATTGGCTGAGCGCGAAAGTGCCAGCTTTTCACTAGCCTGAGCTGTCCAATGACTACCTCTCGCGAGCCGGTTGCCGTGATCGGCACAGGGTACGTCGGCCTTGTCACTGCGGCGGGTCTTGCCGAGCTCGGCAACGAAGTCTGGTGTGTCGACATCGATGTCGACAAGATCGCTCGCTTACAGCGTGGTGAGATTCCCATCTATGAGGATGGACTTGCCGATCTGATCGCCACCAACCGCGACCGCCTGCACTTCAGCACTGATCTAGGGCCCGCACTAGACAAGGCCCGCCTGCTCTTCGTCGCCGTTGGCACTCCGCCAACCCAGAGCGGAGACGCTGACCTCTCGGCGGTCTTTGCGGTGATCGACGCGATGCCGATCAGCGGCTCGCACGCGATAGTGATGAAGTCCACGGTACCCGTTGGCACCGGCGCGGCAATAAAGCGTGAGCTGGCCACAAAAGGCAAGAGCGGACTGGCCTACGTCTCCTGCCCAGAGTTTTTGCGCGAAGGTTCTGCGGTGGCGGACTTTCGCGCACCAGACCGCGTCGTCGTGGGCGACGATGGGGGCTGGGCTGGGGATAGCGTCGTTGCTCTCTATGCGCCCCTTAATGCCCCGCTTGTGCGGACTGATGTCGCCAGCGCTGAGATGATCAAGCTTGCCTCCAACGCCTTCTTGGCAACAAAGATCTCCTTCATCAATGAGATTGCAAACGTCTGTGAGGAGACTGGCGCAGACGTCAGTGAGGTAGCCCGTGGGATGGGCCTAGACGGGCGTATCGGAGCGAGCTTTCTACGAGCAGGAGTGGGATTTGGCGGCTCATGTTTTCCAAAAGATGTCGCGGCGCTCAAGCAGCTGGCTGGCAACTCTGGCTACCACTTTCAGCTCCTAAACGCGGTAATCGAAGTTAACGATCTCCAGAAGCGGCGGGTTATAGCCAAGCTCCAAAAACATCTTGGAACGCTAGTTGGCAAGCGGATCACGCTCTTAGGTCTCGCCTTCAAGCCCGATACCGACGACCTAAGGGAGGCGACCTCACTGGTATTGGTGGCTCGCCTGCAGGCCGAGGGGGCGGCTGTCTGTGCCTATGACCCCGTCGCCGAAGATCGCAGCGGGCAATATCTCTCCGGCGTCACGATTGCGGCCTCTGCACAGGAGGCTATAGCCGGCGCCGATGCCGTCGTGCTAGTCACCGAGTGGGCTGAGTTTCTCGCTCTGGACTGGGAGCAGGTTGCAGCTACCATGGCCGGGAGGGTGGTCCTCGATGGCCGCAACGCTTTAGACCCCGCGATCATCAGGGCCGCCGGCTTGGCCTATGAAGGGATCGGCCGTCCGTGAGGATGCAAGGAGTGTCGCGGGCATGCAGGCGCTGATTCTCGTTGGAGGAGAGGGGACGCGGTTGCGGCCGCTGACCTCAACAGTGCCTAAGCCAGTCGTCACGCTCGTCGATCGACCATTCATGGCCTACATGCTTGAGTGGTTGAGTAGCCACGGCGTCGACGACGTTGTTTTGGCCTGCGGGTTCATGCCGGCCCGAATTCGCGAAGTTTTGGGCGACGGGGCGAGTTTTGGTATCCGCCTACGCTACCTAGAAGAGCCAACTCCACTTGGGACAGCAGGTGCCGCGAAGTTCGCCGCCGATCTGCTTGATGAACGCTTCCTAATGCTCAACGGCGACGTGCTGACAGATATCGACCTCAGCGCGCAGATTGCCCAGCACGAGGCCACTGGGGCCCGTGCCACATTGGCGCTGGTTCCAGTCCACGATCCATCGGCCTACGGGCTCGTGCGCCTAGCCGAGGACCGCGCGGTTACAGGCTTTGTAGAGAAGCCTACCCCCGATCAGATTGACACCAACCTCATCAACGCAGGCGCCTATGTGCTCCAGCGAGAGATCCTAAACCCGCTTATTGCAGACCAACCATCCTCGATCGAGCGCGACGTCTTTCCACTTCTGGTCGGCGATGGGCTCTTTGGTTTTCCGGCCGATGCTTACTGGCTCGACATCGGGACCCCCGAGCGTTATCTGAAGGCAACCTTTGACATCTTGGAGCGCCGGGTAAGGACGCTGGTAGGAGAACGTCTCGGCAGCGATGGGCTGGCGATCGGAGAGAAGGTAAGCGGTAGCACGGCGGTTCATCGCCCTGCGGTCATCGGCGATCGCTGCCAGATCGGGGCGGGGGCTTGCGTTGGAGAGCTGGCGGTCCTAGGAGCGGACGTGGAGGTTGGAGAGAGGGCATCGATCAGACGGTCGGTGGTCCTCGACGGGGCAGTGATCGGGGCCGACTGCGTCCTAGACTCATGCATCGTGGGGCCCCGAGCGCGCATCGGTCAAGGCACGCAGATAAGCGGCGAAGTGGTGGTTGGAGAGGGTGTCGCTGTGGGGTCAGGCAACGTATTAGACGGCGGTGTGCGTATCTTTCCCGGGATGGAAATCCCTGACGCCACAGCCGGTCGATGATCACTCTTGATGCCAAGGCGGTGTCGGCGGTAGATATATCTGGCCAAGTCGACGACATCCTCGACCTCCCCAACCACCTACGCGATGCGCTTTGGCGTGTCGAGACAGCGGGGCTGGAAGCCTTCGATGCTCGCGACGGCATGATCTTGGCCGGTATGGGTGGATCGGCGATCGGCGGAGCGCTTGCCAAGGCCGCGCTTAGCGATCGCGCTTCACGTCCGATCGGGATCGCTCGCGGATACGAGCTCCCAGCATGGGCGACTCCCGAGACCTTAATCCTCTGCGCCAGTTATTCGGGCAACACCGAGGAGGCACTGGCCTGTTACGACGCCGCCGGCTTCCTTGGCGCGCCACGGATCGCCGTGACGTCAGGCGGACGGCTCGCCGAGCTCGCTCACCAAGACGGCGTGCCAGTGATCCCCGTTCCCGGAGGTTTTCAGCCACGCGGAGTCGTCGGGTATATGACCGTTGCGGCGCTTGAGGTAGCTGCGCTGAGTGGGGCTGGCCCGCGTGTGCACTCAGAGATCGACGTCGCTTCGGCTCACTTGGAAGATCTCTGTGCCGAGTGGGGCCCTGGGAGCCCTGAGGATTCGCTGGCCAAGACGATCGCACGCCAGCTGCATGGCGCGATTCCACTGGTGATCGGTGCTGGCGCGACCGCTGCGGTAGCGGTGCGTTGGCGCTGTGAGTTAAACGAGAACGCCAAGGTCCCGGCCTCTGCCCACGAACTCCCTGAGGCAGACCACAACGACATTGTCGGCTGGACCGGCGCTGCTGGCGAGTTTGGACGTTTCGCCGCGGTCTTCCTCGACGACTCCGATCTGCACCCTCGCGTGCGCGAACGTATTGCCTTAACCGAGGCTCTGATAGCGCCACACATAGCCGAGACGGTCATCGTTGCATCCCGTGGGGAGAGCTGCACGGAGCGAGTTATGTCCTTGGTCCTGCTAGGAGATCTCGTTTCGCTTTATCTCGCCGTCCTGCGTGGGGTAGATCCAACCCCGATAGCGGTGATCGAGGCCTTCAAGCAAGAGTTGGGGCGCAACTGAACGCATCGCTTCGCGCTGACACGGCGGTAGTTAGCTAGCGTTTGTCTAACCTTGACACGGTCGTGGTAATGTATCGGTATGGACGCACTGACGGTTCACGAAGCGGCGCAGACGACAGGATGGTCGGCCCGCATGCTGCGCTACATAGAGCGTGCTGGGCTTGTCGTGCCGCAGCGCTCGCCGGCCGGCTACCGGCTCTACAGCCCAGGCGAACTTCAACGCTTGCGGACCTTGCGGGAGTTACTCGATGCCCATCAGGTGGCACTCTCGGAGCTGGGCTTTGCCTCAAGGATGCGCACCGATGATGATCTGCGGGGCGCAGTACAAGCTTGGTTTGATACTCAGCCAGCGAGGCCGACTGAGGTGCCCGCCAGCGACTGGCTGCGCTGGGAACAGGAGAAGCATCAGCGGCTGATAGCCGCAACCCGAACGCCGATACCACAACTCACGGAGATTGCATGACCACCACCACCGTTCTAGCCCCGTCTGACTACAAGGTCGCCGATTTGAGCCTCGCGGCGTTCGGCCGTAAGGAGATCGGCCTCGCCGAACATGAAATGCCCGGCCTGATGTCGGTGCGCGAAGAGTACGCAGCCACTCAGCCTTTGGCCGGTGCACGGATCATGGGATCGCTTCATATGACCATTCAGACAGCGGTCTTGATCGAGACCTTGGTCGCGCTAGGCGCTGATGTGAGGTGGTGTTCTTGCAATATCTTCTCAACACAAGACCACGCTGCCGCCGCAGTAGCGGTCGGTCCCAACGGCACCCCCGAGGACCCTCAAGGCGTACCGGTCTTCGCGTGGAAGGGCGAGACTCTCGAGGAGTATTGGTGGTGCACCGAGAGGGCGCTGGTATGGCCGGGAGAGGGTCCTAACATGATCCTCGACGACGGTGGCGACGCGACGATGCTCGTGCACAAGGGCAGTGAGTTTGAGTCCGCGGGAGCGGTTCCAGACCCAGCCAAGGCAGAGTCAGAGGAGTTCAAGGTCTTTCTCGGGCTCCTAGAGCGCTCCCTCGCCGAGCATCCTGGCCGCTGGACGCAGATCGGCGCTGGGATCCTTGGAGTCACCGAGGAGACCACGACCGGTGTTCACCGTCTCTATGAGATGGCGCAAGCGGGGACTCTTCTCTTCCCGGCGATCAACGTCAACGACTCGGTAACCAAAAGCAAGTTTGACAACCTCTACGGCTGCCGTCATTCGCTCGTCGACGGGATCAACCGTGCGGTCGATGTGATGCTTGCTGGCAAGGTCTGCGTTGTGGCTGGATACGGCGATGTAGGTAAGGGCTCTGCGGCTTCGCTGCGGGCTCAGGGCGCACGTGTCGTGGTCACCGAGATCGATCCAATCTGTGCGCTGCAGGCATTGATGGAGGGATACGACGTCAAACGGCTCGAAGACGTGGTCGAGATCGCAGATGTCTTCATCACAACCACTGGTAATAAGGACATCATCATGGCCTCTGACATGGCGAAGATGAAACACCAAGCTATCGTCGGCAACATCGGACACTTCGACAACGAACTCGACATGGCAGGGCTGGCGAAGGTCGATGGAATTCAACGGATCAACATCAAGCCCCAGGTCGATCAGTGGGTCTTCCCCGACGGCAAGGCGATCATCGTTCTCTCTGAGGGTCGGCTTCTAAATCTCGGCAACGCAACCGGTCATCCGAGCTTTGTGATGAGCAACTCGTTCACTAATCAGACGATCGCCCAAGTTGAGCTGTTCACTAAGAACAACGAATACGAAAAGCAGGTCTACGTTCTTCCAAAGCATCTTGACGAGAAGGTCGCGCGCCTTCACCTCGATGCGCTTGGAGCCAAGCTCACCGAGCTACGCCCCGATCAGGCGGCCTACATTGGCGTTGCGGTTGAAGGTCCTTATAAGGCCGACCAGTACCGCTACTAGGGGCCCATCACGACTAGTTCAGAGATCGCCGACGTAGCCCTCGCCGATGCGGGAGCGGCGGCGATCGCATGGGCCGATGCGCAGATGCCCGTACTGCGCTCGGTACGCGACCGGTTCGCCCGCGAGCAGCCACTTAAAGGGATCCGTATTGGGGCCTGTCTGCACGTGACGACCGAGACCGCCAACCTTGTTCAAGCACTGATCGAGGGTGGCGCTGAGGTCGTCCTCTGTGCCGCTAACCCACTTTCGACCCAAGATGGGACTGCGGCTGCGTTGGTCGAGCGCACAGGCGCCACGGTCCTCGCAGCTCACGGTGAAAGCGTTGAGAGCTATCGGGCCCATATCGAAGTGGTCAGCTCTAGCGCTCCTCAGATCACGATGGACGACGGCGCTGACATCGCCGCCGCCGTCCATCTTGCAGGCGCTGAAACACTTAAAAGGGTCCTCGGCGGGACCGAGGAGACCAACACCGGAGCGATGCGACTACGAGCGATGGAGTCCGACGGGAAACTCGCCTTCCCCGTAATCGCTGTCAACGAGGCGCGTGCTGCGGATCTCTTTGACACTCGCTACGGAACTGGACAGTCGACGCTTGATGGAATCGTGCGGGCAACTCACATTCTGCTCGCCGGTCAGGTGGTTGTGGTTATCGGCTTTGGGCGCTGTGGCCGCGGTATCGCCCTGCGCGCCCGTGGTGCCGGTGCTCGTGTCGTGGTCTGTGAGGTAGACCCACTGCGTGGGCTAGAGGCGGCGATGGAGGGATATGAGGTACTGCCGTCGTTGGCTGCGGCAGCTATAGGAGACGTGTTTATCACCGCCACGGGCAGCAGTCGCGTGCTCACAGGGCATCATTTTGAAGTGATGGGCGACGGGGCAATCCTCGCCAACGCCGGCCACTTTGATGTCGAGATCGACCTAGACGCAATCTCTTCGGTCGCCTCGAGCCATCGCACAGTGCGCCCGCTGGTCGAGCAGTATCTGCGGCCAGACGGAACCAGGCTAAACCTCTTGGCCGAAGGCCGTCTAGTAAACCTTGCCGCAGCAGAGGGTCATCCAGCGGCGGTAATGGATCTCTTCTTCGCCGCCCAAGCACTTGCCACCGAGCACCTCGTGCGTCACGCCAGCGAGATGGCCCCCGAGGTCCACGGGATGCCACCCGAGATCGATCGCCACATAGCGGCCCTTGAGCTTGGCGCGCTGGGGGTCGAGATCGACACCCTGACCGATGATCAGGTCGCCTACCGCCACGGCTGGGAGTAGGCGTCTGCGGGGCAGCCCAGGCGCAGCCATCAACGTTTCACACTTCACCGGTGCGCTTCGTCGACGGCCCCGCCGCCGCCATCCCAAGCGGAAGCCAGCGTCAACCCAATTACTGCGACCCGTAGAGCTCCTCGCGCTGGGTTTTCTTCTCGTCTTCAATCAGCATGCGGATCAAGATCACCGCAAGGGCTATCCCCATCACGATTGACTGTTCGGTAGCCATCAAGACACCCGACAGTTGCTGATCGGTTGTATGAGTCAGGCCCCAATGCTCTGGCTCCTCACTGTAGAGGTAGAGGACGGTCGGCAAGAACGCTAAGAGGATCCCCAACAGTCCGACCCCGAGCTTGGTCGAGATCATGTAGAGGACTGGCCCCATTCCCGTTAACTGCGAGCGCGAGCGGATTGGAGAGAGCAGATACCACCAGTACAGGGAGCCGGCGAAGAGCAAACAGGTGTGTTCGAGCACGTGAATGGCCGGCGTGCGCAGTGCGGCGTCGTAGAGCGCAGGGATATGCCACAGCCACATCAGGCTTACGTAGGCGATGACTGCGAAGGCCGGATGGGCAAACCAGCCAGCCGCGCGCTCTAGGCGGGTAAGCCGCCGTGTCGTCGGTCGTAGCAAGATCTTGGTCAGGCCCAAAATCAAGAGGATTGGGACGATGTCAAGTAGCAAGATGTGTTGGACCATGTGCATCACCGCTAGCTGCTCGCCGAGGATGTCAACGGGCGACACCAGGGCGACCACAACAACTAGCAGGCCACCGATGAATGCCAGCAGGCGCCAGACGCTGGCTCCTCGTGCCCCGTATTCGGCATGAACGCGTTGCCACCGTCGGAGATAGATGCCGAGCGCAACGGCGATCCCGATGAGCACAATCGGCTCAAACGTCCACGAATAGTTGGTCGTCACGCAGCAGGATTGTCGCACTCTCGGTGGTGCGGCGTTACATCTCTGCGTTCACGATGGTTTCTGTGCTCCATCGCAGCCTCGCTGAACTTCTCGCACTGATCGTCCCACCAGCGTGTGCGGTCTGTCGGGAGCCCCTCTCCCACAGTCGAGATGTTGTCTGCCTTAGCTGTCGGGTTGGGCTGCCCTGGCTCCACGGGCCACGCTGTCGACGTTGCGGACTTCCGGCGCCCTGCAGGCCCTGCCCGGCAGCTTCAGCCTCGTTCGAGCAAGCGTGGGCGCCGGTCGCCTATGGCGCTTCGGCGCGCTCCATAGTGATGGCCTTTAAGTTCGGGGGTGGAGTTGCGTTGGCTGGCTTCATGGCGGCCCAGATAGCTGCTGGGATGGAGCCGCAGATGTCGTCCGGTGCGACGCTAGTTGCGGTACCGCTACATCCAAAGCGTCGGCGCCAGCGCGGCTTTGATCAGGCCCAACGGCTGACCGAGGCTCTCGGAGTGCTTACGGGAATGCCCGTTTCGAGATGTCTTAGACGCAGCGGTGTGGCTAGTCGGCAGCTCGGAGCCGGGCGGTCTGAACGGACGACAGCGGGTCGGATACTCCTTAAAACGGTCGGTCGGGTGCCTGAGGTTGTCGTGCTCGTCGATGACGTACATACGACCGGAGCAACCTTTGAAGCTTGCGCTCAGACGCTACGAGCCGCGGGCGCACAGCGTGTGGTTTGCCTCGCTTACGCTCGCACGCTGTCGGGCGGTGGGGTGACTGAACCTACCCCGTGGCTGGTTCGACATCGGGACGGAGAAACTACTGCTGACAAACGCCTCACATCGGCGTAGTATCTGTTCTGCAGTCAGATAAGCAATCGGGTCATCTATCACCGATCAAGGAGTCCTCTAATGCGTATTGATGTTAAGGGCCGCAACACTCCTGTCACCGACGATCTGCGCGAGCACATCGACAGACGCTTCGAGAAGATTGCTAGGCAGGTTCCTGCCTTTGCTGAGCTCGAAGTCGAGATTCACGAAGAGCGAAACCCCTCAATCGCCGACTCTCAAGTCGCCGAGGTAACGCTTCATCTAAAAGGCGTCACGCTCAGAGCCAAGGATGCCTCTACGAACATGATGCACTCGGTGAACCTCTGTGCCGACGAGCTTTCGCGCCAAGTCAAGCGCCACCGCGACAAGCGTCGTGCGCGGCGCGAGTCGCGCGCGCTGGTAGCGGCATCTCATAACCACTCCTCCCAGGCGCAGGAGGTCTTTCCGGCTCAGTGATCTCAGAGCGAGGGATCGATTACGTAAACGTCCCTAGCAGCGGAGAGAGACGCGCTCCGCTGCTAGGCTAGAACGATGTCAATTCTAGATCGCGCCCTGCGTGTCGGTGAGGCCAAGCGCTACAAGGACTATGAGAAACGGGTCGGGCGTATCAACGCCTTCGAGCCTGAGTTGGAGTTGCTTGATGACGCTGAGCTACGTGAAGCTGCCGATGCACTTCGCGAGCGCGCTAAGGCCGGCGAATCTCTTGACGATCTGCTCTATGAATCATTTGCCCTGACCCGCGAGGCGGGCAAGCGAACAATGGGGATGCGCCACTTCGACGTTCAGATGATCGGCGGCATGGTTCTACACGACGGAGCGATCGCCGAGATGCGAACGGGCGAAGGCAAGACTTTGACCGCGACGCTCGCCGTTGTACTCAACTCGCTACCAGGAACCGGCGTCCACGTCGTGACCGTCAACGACTACCTCGCCCGCCGCGATGCTGAGTGGATGAGCCCGATTTACGAGATGCTAGGGGTGACGGTCGGGATCTTGCAGAACATGCAGAGCTACGAAGACAAGCACGTCGCCTACTCCTCCGAGGTCACATACGGCACGAACTCGGAGTTTGGCTTTGACTACCTACGCGACAACATGGCTACCTCATTGGAGGAGAAGGTTCAGCGCGGACACCCATTTAGCGTTGTTGATGAGGTCGACAACATTCTCATCGACGAGGCCCGCACCCCGTTGATCATCTCGGGCGCACCAGAGGCTGCGGCCGATTACTACGGCAAGTTCGCCAAGCTCGCCCCACAGATGTTGGCGGGCAAGACCCCAGAGGGGATGGACCCGCGTCTTAAGAAGTCATATGTAGCTGACTTCGACTTCGAGTACGACGAAAAGCATAAGACGGTTGCCGTTACCGAGCGCGGCGTTGCCAAGGCGGAGAAGTTCCTCGGCATCGACCACATGTATCGGGCTGAGAATGGTCACCTCGTCAACCACTTGATCCAGTCGCTTAAGGCCCAGTCTCTCTACAAGCGCGACGTTGACTATGCGGTTGTAGAAGGCGAGGTGTGCATCATCGACGAGTTCACTGGTCGCATCCTGGAGGGTCGACGTTGGTCTGAAGGCCTACATCAAGCGGTTGAGGCCAAGGAGGGCGTACGCGTTCAAGAGGAGAACCAAACGCTAGCCACAATCACCCTGCAGAACTACTTCCGCCTCTACGACAAGCTCTCTGGAATGACAGGCACGGCGCTAACAGAGGCGATTGAGTTCAAGAAGATCTACGAGATCGACGTGATTGAGATTCCGACTAATCGCCCGATGGTCCGCGATGACCGCAACGATGAGATCTATAAGACCAAGGAAGGCAAGTGGTCGGCGGTCGTACGTGAGGTAGCCGCTCGACACGCCAAGGGGCAGCCGGTACTCGTCGGAACGATCTCGGTCGAGGTCTCAGAGCTACTAGGCCAGCAGCTCAAGGCCAAGGGCATTCCTCACACCGTGCTCAACGCGAAGCCCGAGTACGCCGAGCGCGAAGGTGAGATCATCGCTGAGGCCGGAGCGCCGGGTTCGGTCACGATTGCAACGAACATGGCTGGCCGTGGTGTAGACATCAAGCTCGGCGGTAATGCGGAACATCTCACCCGTCTGGAGATAGCCAAGCTGGGCCTTGAGCACGGCGACCCCGACTATGAGGATCGCTCGGCTCAGGTCCTCCCAGCTATGGAGGCCAAGGTTGCGGCTGCGCGCGAGCAGGTAGTCGAGGCTGGCGGACTGTTCATCTGCGGTACTGAGCGTCACGAATCGCGACGAATTGACAACCAGCTGCGCGGTCGCTCCGGACGCCAAGGCGACCCAGGCGAATCGCGCTTCTTCCTCTCCTCAGAAGATGATCTTGTTCGGCTCTTTGCCGGAGACCGGATCTACAAGATTCTCGACCGTCTCGGTACCACCGATAAAGACGGCAACGAGGAACCGATCACGGCCGGCATGCTGACCAAGCAGATTGAAAAGGCTCAGAAGAAGGTCGAAGACCAAAACTTCTTGATTCGCAAACGCGTCCTCGAGTACGACGACGTGATGAACGAGCAGCGTCGCATTGTTTATGAGTATCGCGATCGCATTCTTGAGGGCCGCGAACTCGGCGACGAAGCGCGGGTAGAGATCGCTGGCGTGATGGAGCGTACGGTGGACGAATACACGCCAGGCGATTTCCTGGAGGATTGGGACGTCTCAGGCCTTTTTGTCGCCTTGGACTCGATCTTCCCAGTCGGGATCGGCATCGAAGATCTCAAGCTCGACGGCCTCGATCGACAGGGGCTCTCCCAGCAGATCACCGACGATGCGATGACTCTTTACGACCAGCGCGAAGAGCTGCTCGGCGAGGAGCTGATGCGGGCGTTGGAGCGTTATCTGTTGCTCCAGATAATCGACCAGCGCTGGCGCGAACATCTCTACGACATGGACTACCTGCGCGAGGGTATTCACCTGCGCGGCTTTGCCCAGATCGAACCGATCGTGGCTTACAAGAACGAAGGCTTTGGGCTCTTCCAAGATCTCATGCACTCAATTTGGGCCGACTTCGCGCGCATGATCTACAACGTCGAGGTCGAAGTAGAGGGTGAGAACGGCGATGGTGGTGTGACGCCTACTCCTGGCTATGCAGCGGGCGCGAGCTCGACCCGAGCAGGCAACGTCTCTTACTCCGGCGGAGGGATGGATCAGCCCAGCGCGCTAGCGATGGCGGCCGCTGGCGCCGGTGGAGCGACTGGTGGAGACCTCGGCGATGCCTACGACGACGAACTCGCTCAGATGGTTGAGATGCTTCCAGCGGTGGAGCAAAGAGTTCTCGATGACAACGACCAGATCGGTCGCAACGATCCTTGCTGGTGCGGCTCGGGTAAGAAGTTTAAGAAGTGTCACGGGGCCTAGTGCGCCCCCGCGTCAGATAGCCTCGTCGACATGGCCGCATCGCCCACTCAAGAGCCCACGCCGCAGCGTCTTGCGGCGATCCGCGATCAGCTAACACTGCTCGCGGACTATCTTTGACCCCGCTTCACTAGCGCAGCGCACAACAGAGCTCGAAGCGAGCATGGGGGAGGCAGGCTTTTGGGACAACCAAGAGCAGGCCGCGCGCATCAGTGCCGAGCATGCGCGCGCCAAGCGAAAATTAGAGACGTTCACAGCCTTAGCGGCCGATGTTGAGGACCTCGAGGCGATGGTTGAAATTGCCGAGGAGGACCCGCAGCTCGAAGCGGAGGTGCAGGCCCTGATCGCTTCAGCCGAAGAGCGTCTGGCTGCCTTGGAGGAGGAGCGCCTCTTCTCTGGCCCATATGACCAAGGCGATGCGCTCGTCACCGTCAACGCTGGCGCCGGTGGTACTGACGCTCAGGATTGGGCCGAGATGGTCCTACGCATGGAGATGCGCTGGGCTGAAAAGCGTGGCTTCAACGTCGAGCTGCTTGAGGCTAGCGAAGGAGAAGAGGCTGGGATC
Source organism: Solirubrobacterales bacterium (assembly GCA_947474595.1). Taxonomy (GTDB): domain Bacteria; phylum Actinomycetota; class Thermoleophilia; order Solirubrobacterales; family Solirubrobacteraceae; genus CANJIV01. The sequence continues at coordinate 124,641 of CANJIV010000003.1, read as the reverse complement.
AAATCTGGCACCTTCCGAGCTCAAGGCGAAAACGCATATGGGCTCTACTGCGCCGAGAAGGGAGTGCACCGCCTCGTGCGGCTGTCGCCCTTTGATGCCGCCAGCCGCCGCCAAACTAGCTTCGCCGGTGTTGAGGTATCCCCGGTCGTCGACGCGGCCGAAGGTGGCCTAGAGATCCTCGACGACGACCTCCAGATCGACACCTACCGAGCGAGCGGAGCTGGCGGACAACATGTCAATAAGACCGACTCGGCCGTGCGAATCACGCACAGGCCAAGCGGGATCGTCGTCCAGTGCCAAAACGAGCGCTCTCAGACCTCCAACAAAGCCACGGCGATGGCGATGCTGCGCTCTAAGCTGATTGAGGCTGAAGAGCGCCGACGTCGCGAGGAGATCGCCAAAGAGCGCGGAGAGGCCCAAGACGTCAACTTTGGATCCCAGATTCGCTCCTACGTTCTGCACCCCTACACGATGGTAAAAGATCACCGAACCGACTTCGAGATGGGCGACATCAACAGAGTGCTGGACGGTGATCTCGACGGTTTCGTGCGCGCCTACCTGCTGCAGGGGGCGTCGTGAACATCCCTGGAGTAGATGAGCTGATCGCAGGCGCGCTTGCCGAGGATCTTGGCAGCGGCGATGTCACCACTCAAGCGACCGTCCCAGCGGGCCTCAGGGCAACCGGCACGATCAGCCAAAAGGCGCCCGGCGTGCTCTATGGACTCGATCTCGCTGCCCGAGTTTTTGCGGCGCTAGACCCAGGCTGCGAGATCGACGTGCTTTGCCAGGAGGGCCAGTGGCGCGAAGGGGGAGACGTCTTGGCCGTGACCGGTAGCGCACGTGGGCTGCTTAGTGGCGAACGGACAGCGCTCAACTTCCTCCAGCAGCTCTCAGGGGTAGCGACAGCGACAGCGCTTGCGGTCAGAGAGGTTCAAGGAACCAGTGCTCAGATCCTCGACACGCGGAAAACCATCCCCGGCCTGCGCCTACTTCAGAAGGCGGCCGTATTAGCTGGAGGGGCGGTTAACCATCGAGTTGGACTTTATGACGCGATTTTGATTAAGGACAACCACATCGCGATCGCCGGCGGAGTCGCGCCAGCGATAGAGCGCGCAAGGGCTGCCTATCCAGCCTTAGATCTGGAGGTCGAATGCACAACGGTCTCCGAGGTAGACGAGGCGCTTGCGGCCGGCGCGACCCATCTCTTGCTCGACAATATGGACCCATCTCAGCTACGAGAGGTCGTCGAGCGAGTCGCTGGCCGCGCTGTGCTGGAGGCTAGTGGCAACATCACAGTGGCGACGATCGCGGCCCATGCTCGCAGCGGCGTAGAGTTCATCTCATTGGGCGCGCTGACGCACTCGGCGCCAGCGCTTGATCTATCGTTCAGGATGGAGGCGATTTAATGGATCTGCCGATGATTAATCCCAAAGACACTCCCGGGCAGATGCTTACGCTCGAGAATATCGCCGCACTCAGCGAAGAGGTCCGCGAGCTGGCTGCCGAGCGCGACGCCGTCATTCTCGCTCACAACTATCAGGTGCCCGAAGTTCAAGACGTTGCTGATTTCGTTGGCGATTCACTAGGCCTCTCGCGTGAGGCCGCGGCCACCGACGCATCCATGATCGCCTTTTGTGGCGTGCACTTTATGGCCGAGACAGCATCAATTCTCTGCCCAGACAAGACGGTCTTGATCCCTGATCCCGACGCCGGATGTTCGCTGGCGGATTCGATCAATGCCGATCAGCTACGCGCATGGAAGGCGCAGCACCCCGGCGCACTGGCTGTGATGTATGTCAACACCACGGCCGAGGTTAAGGCTGAGACCGACTACTGCGTGACCTCCTCTAACGCCGTCAAGGTTGTAGAGCACATCTACGCCGAGCACGGCGACGACACCGAGATCCTCTTCGGGCCTGACATGTTTCTTGGCGCGTTTGTCGAGAAGCAGCTGGGGCGACGGCTAAACGTATGGGACGGAGAGTGTCACGTGCATGCAGGGATTCGTCCTGCTGACATCGATCGCGTCCGTGGAGAGCACCCCGGCGCCGACTTCCTGATCCACCCCGAATGTGGGTGTACGACCAACGTTATGGAGTACGTAGCTTCTGGAGACGTCGACGCAGAGGGCGTTCACATGCTGTCGACCGGCGGAATGCTTGACTATGCAGCCAACGCAAAGCCTGGCGAAACGGTGATTGTCGCGACCGAGACAGGGATGCTTTACCCGCTTTCACTGGCCGCACCAGACACCGAGTTCATCGCTGCCAACGAGGCAGCGAGCTGCCGCTACATGAAGATGATTACGTTGACTAACTTGCGCGACGGCTTGCGTGACGGGGTCTTTGAGGTCAAGGTAGCCCAGCAGGTTGCAGATCGGGCGCGGCTGCCGATTGAGCGTATGGTCGCGATCGGGTAGAGCCGACTTAGGGCCTACTCGGCTGACGGCAATCACCGTTTTGGCCCGATGCTTAGGCGTAGGCCGCGACAAACTCCTCTTCATCATGGGGCCCGACGCAGGCGATCGAGAGTCGGTCTTGCACCTGCGCTGCAGCGCCACGGACCTCATCGAAGGTGACGGCGTCGAGGGCTGCGATGGCGCCGTCGGGGTCAATCGGCTCTCCCAAGACAATTGCCTGTTGGGCAGCGTGGCGAGCGACAGCGTTGGTGTTCTCAAAAGCCAGCACTCGCCGTCCGGCAGCGTAAGCCTTGGCCCGTTCGACCTCCTCTTCGGTCGGACCGTCTTCACGCAACTCGGTGACGATCTCACGCATACGGGCGTAGGCCTCAAGGCACTTGGTCGAATCCAGCCCGGCCGAAAGCTGTAGGACTGGTGTGTCTGCGTAGGCGTGATCTATTGCATAGACCGAGTAGGCCAGGCCACGGCGCTCGCGGATCTCGTCAAATAGCCGCGATCCCATCGAGCCTCCGAGCAGGGTCGAATAGACAGTCAGTGCCGCGCGTGCTCGCGGATCGGTTACGTCAATCGTGGGACGGTATGACATACGAAGGTGCGACTGATTTGAGTCACGTCGCTCGACCATCAGGCGTGGCTCAAAGTCAGGTGCCGGATCAAAGGGCTGGGGGCTATCTAGTGTGGGGAAGCGACCGAAGAGGTCCGCGAGCGTCTCATCATCTGGTAGGCCATCTAGGTTGCCAACGATAAATGCGCCGCCGCTCGAGCCTGCCCAGCGACGCTCGCGGAACTCCACGATCGCCTCTCTGGTGAAGGTCCGCAGGTGCTCTTCGGGCCCTAGTACGGGTCGTCCAAGTGGGTGATCTCCGAACGCGGCCTGATCAATGAGGTGCTCGGCGAGCACCGATGGCTGATCTTGGGCGCGTGCAATCTCTTGAATTACGACTCCACGCTCGCGATCGAGTTCGTCGGGGTCGATGCGAGGACGGCCTACGAAGTCCGTAAGCAGGTCGATCGCTTGAGGGGCTGACTCGGCGCGCGCTGTGATGTGAAATGCGACCATGTCATGGCTGGTGAAGGCATTGAGTACTGCGCCAAGTCGTTCAGCCGTGTTGTTGACGTCGGTATAGGTCGAGTACTTCTCTCCGCCCTTGAACACTAGGTGCTCGAGAAAGTGCGCCATTCCATTCTCTTGGAGGCGCTCGGTGCGAGCGCCTGCGTCAAAGGCGACCAAAACAGTCACCGCACGGGTCCCTGGCAGCCTCACGCGGTGGAGCGCGAGCCCATTAGGCATTGTCGAGGAAGAGATTGAAGACATAGCCCTACGGTACAGGTCAAGCACTTGCGATAGACCCACGCTTTAGGTCGCCTTAATGCAGGTTCCGTTGCAATTGCCCCGCAATTGGGCCATTACCTGTTTGGGTCGCTACCCTGTTTAACACGCATGAAAACCACTCAACACAAGATTCCCACCGCTCGCCCCTCCGGTCAGCGTCCATCAGGCGCGGTCGTCAAGCCTGTCGGCGCCCGCCCGGTGATAGGCGGTGCCTCCTCGGACCGAGTGATCGAGTTCCGTGGCGTCACGAAGCTTTATGACGGCGGTGACATTGGCCTTGATCACGCAACTTTCGGCGTCGAGCAGGGCGAGTTCGTCTTCCTCGTCGGCCACACCGGGTCTGGCAAGTCGACGATCATGCGGCTGCTGATCAAAGAGGTACAGGCAAGCTCTGGCGTCGTCAACGTGGCAGGCCACGATCTCGCCGAGATCAAGCGCAAGAAGGTTCCTTACTACCGCCGCAATATTGGCGTGGTATGGCAAGACTTCAAACTTCTTCCAAATCGCACCGTCTATAACAACGTCGCCTATGCGCTGCTTGTGACGGGGCATAGCCGCAAGCAGATTCGCGAGAAGGTCCCAGACATTCTGCGTCTCACTGGGCTATCGACGAAGCTCCACAACTATCCCGACCAGCTCTCTGGCGGCGAGCAGCAACGGGTTTCGATCGCACGGGCTTTCGTCAATCATCCGCCGCTTCTGCTCTGCGACGAGCCGACCGGCAACCTCGACCCCGAGACCAGTATCGGCATCATGCAACTGCTCTATCGGATCAACAAGACTGGGACTACGGTCGTCGTCGCAACTCACGATCACGCGATGGTCGACAAGATGCGCAGGCGTGTGATTGAGCTATCGGCGGGTCGAATCATCCGCGATGAGGCAGCTGGCCTCTATTCGCGCGATGAGTCAACACGCGAGTTCGCGGTCCGCATGCGCGGCGCGCGCCTAGGGCAACCCGAGGACTCTTAAATGCGCTTCACTTTCTTCTTCCGCGAGGCTCTGCGCTCGCTTAAACGCAATGCCATGCCGAGCTTTGCGGCGATGGTCACAGTCTTGGTAACGATTCTGGTTTTGGGCGTTTTCATCCCAATCGTTCAGGCGACCACGGGTGCCGCCGATGAGATTCGCGGCAAGCTGTTGATCGATGTCTACCTAAGGACTGATGCCAAGCCTGCTGATGTCGCCCGCGTTCGCACCCTTCTGGCAGACAAGACACCCAACGTCAAGAGCGTGCAGTTTGTCTCCAAAGAGGCGGCCTATGCACGGGAGAAGGCGCGCTTCCCCGATCAGTACGAACTCCTAGGCAAGACCAACCCTCTGCCCGACACCTTCCGCGTGACGCCGATCAATCCCGACAAGATCAGCGAGATCCGCAATTCGCTGCTGCCTGTGGCAGGGGGAGGAACGGTGGCTGTTGATCCCGCTATCGAGGAGGTCAAGAACCGCCGCGACCAAACCGCCAAGATTCTCGAAGCCACTAACTTCATCAAGATCACGATGGCTCTTCTAGCGAGCTTGTTGGCGCTGGCTTCGGTCCTGCTGATCGCCAATACGATCCGCCTGTCGCTCTTTGCGCGCCGCCGTGAGATCGAGGTGATGAAGCTGGTCGGTGCTACTGATTCATTCATCCGCTGGCCATTCATAATTGAGGCGATCATCGTCGGCGGACTCGGTGCACTGATGGCAATCTCGCTACTGGCTGTCGGCAAGGTGGCTATTTTGGACCCATTTGCCGAGACCTTCGCGCTGATTGCCGCTCCGGAAACACTCAACTTCGGTCTCCTGATCGCGATTCTCTTGGCAGCTGCGATCGGTGTCTCGGCCGCAGGTTCTACGCTTTCGCTGCGAAGGTTCCTACGGGTCTGATCGAGCTCGACTGTCGCGGTGATCGGTGGCCTCACGCGGGGCGGTCGGTACTCTCAACGTAAGTGTCGGACCACACCCACTCTCCTTAATGCTTAAGTGAACTCACGCCGATGGCCCACGATCCTGCTCGCCGTACTCGCTATCTCGGCGCCGTTTCTGCTCGTCCTAGGACTCTGGCTTGGAGGACACCCAAACTCGCTACCAGCACCACTGCGTGACGTATTCGTCGATCAGCAGATAGCCGATATCAACGAGGCGATGACTGATATTGAGCGCAACTACTACCGCAAGCCCAAGCAGTCCAAGCTCACCGACGATGCGATTAACGGTGCCGTAGTCGGTCTCAAGGATCGTTTTTCTAATTACTTCGACGCCAAGCAGTACGCCTCTTTCTTGGAATCCACCTCGGGAGCGTTCTCGGGTATCGGGCTCGACGTGCTTGGTGATCCTGCGGGACTCAAGATCCAGCGCGTGATTCCTGGGGCACCGGCCGCTAGGGCCGGGCTGGTAGCTGGCGATCTTGTGATCGCCGTCAATGGCGCATCGATAGCTGGAAAATCAAGTGACGCCGCGACGGCACTGATCAAGGGTCCGCCGGGTACGTTAGTAACTCTCACGATCTCGAGCGATGGCAAACGCCGAATCGTCAAGGTCCGCCGGGCGCGTATCGAAGTGCCGGTCGTAGCCTCGACGGTCGAGAGCGTGAAGGGGGTCAAATACGGGATAGACCGTCTCTCGTCATTCACCAGCGGAGCGCACGGTGAGCTGCGCCAAGCGATAGATAGTCAGCTCAAAGCTGGCGCAAAGGCAATCATCTTGGACCTGCGAGGGAACGGCGGCGGCTTGCTCGACGAGGCGGTCTTGGTCGCAAGCATCTTTATCCCAGATGGAACGATCGTCTCCACCGATGGACGTACCCGTGAGCGTCAGGTCTACAAAGCGACCGGTGGAGCGATTTCGACCAAGATTCCTGTCGCTGTACTTACCGATAAAGGGACGGCCTCTGCCTCAGAGATCGTCGCGGCGGCATTGAGCGAGCGCGGTCGCGCCAAGATCATCGGTACTCCGACCTTTGGCAAAGGTGTCTTCCAAGAGGTCATGCGCCTCTCAAGCGGGGGAGCCTTAGACATTACTGTCGGCGAATACTTCACCCCCGGCGGGCGCAACCTCGGTGGTGGTGGCGTCAAGCAGGGCAAGGGCATCACCCCTGGCATGACCGCCGCCGATCTACCTAAGACGACTGTCGATGAGGCTATACAGGCAGCGATACTTCAACTGCGCAAGCAGCTCGACGCGACGCCGTGAGCCCGCCTTCGAGTCCTAGCTCCAAGCCTGGCAAGGGCGCTAAGCCCGCTAAGTCCACGCAGCCGGGCAAGGGCGCTAAGTCCGCTAAGTCCAAGCAGCCGAGCAAATCCACGCAGCCGAATAAGGGTTCTAAGCAAGGCAAGTCTGCCCATCGCGGCAGCTCTCCTCAAGCCGGTAAGTCTTCCCCCAGCGCACCCCGCCAGGTGACTGTCGGGGTGTTAGAAAAGAGAGGGCGCTTCCTTGTCGCTGTGCCGCTCTTTGAGCGCGGTGCCCAGATCGCGGTTGATGGAGGGCGTAACGCGCGAGCTGGCGATCTCGTACTCGTGCGGATTGCAGGGCGAAGTCGCACTCGTGGAAAAATCGAGCAGCGCATTGGGCGCCCCGATAACGCCCGTGACGTTATTGAGGCACTGATGCTTGAGCGTGGCCTAACGCGCGGCTTTGATCCGGCAGTGCAGCGCATTGCAGCCGAGGTAGCGGTCGAGCCTCCTGGGGGTGGGCGGGACCAGGCCCGCGGCGATCTGCGTGACCTACCAACTTTTACGATCGACCCAGAGACGGCCAAAGACTTCGACGACGCTCTCTCGGTAACTCGGATCACCGACGACACTTGGCGCGTTTACGTCCACATAGCCGATGTCGCCGCACATGTCCGTCCCGCAACGCCGATCGACCGCGAGGCTCGTCGAAGGGCTACGAGCGTGTATGTGCCGGGGGCCGTCGAGCCGATGTTGCCCCACGCGCTCTCGAGCGACGCTTGCTCTCTGCTTCCTGGCTGCGAGCGCCTGGCGGTAACGGTTGAGATGGAGTTTGAGATTCCCGAGGGTGGAGCAGGTATGCCAGTTGTGACCCGGGCGACCTTCTCACGTTCGACGATCCGCTCCGACGTTCGCCTCACCTATGAGCAGGTCGATCGGATCTTTGCTGGCAAGGAGGTCGCAGAGAAGCCATGGGCGCAGCCGCTGATTGCTGCTCGCGAGGTGGCCGCGGCGCTCGAGCGCGCTCGCGAGTCGCGGGGTGCGCTGGCGATTGAATCCAGCGAGTTGGAGTTCGCCTTCGATAAGGCTGGTCACGTGACAAGGGCAGAGCGAGCGATCCAGACCGAATCACACCGGCTCGTCGAGCACCTTATGATCGCTGCTAACGAGCAGGTTGCGCTCCTGCTCTCCCAACGTAAGGTAGCCACGCTATACCGCGTACACGAACGCTCTGACCCCGTCGCGGTCAAGCGCCTCGTTGAACAGCTCGCCTCTTTAGGCGTCGCCACGCCACCTATTCCCGAGCATCTCGCTCCCGCTCAAGCTGGCAAGCTGGTGGCCGAGATATCTCGCTCTGTCGACGTGCACGTCAAGCGCGTGGGGCATGGTCGAGCGGCGCTGACGAGTCTCGTCCTGCGATCTCTCAAACAGGCTCACTACAGCCCCACCAACCGCGGCCATGCCGGCCTAGGGTCCACTCACTACTGTCACTTCACATCACCTATTCGTCGCTACCCTGATCTGATCTGCCATCGAGCGCTGCTTAGCGCGGTGGGAGAGGGCGAGGAGGCGCCGCGTGCTGGGGAGATGGAGGCCGAGGGGATTTGGGCTTCAGAGCGTGAGCGGGAGGCGATGAGAGTCGAGCGTGACGCCGACGACATCGCGCGTTGCTTCTTGCTGCAGCGCCAGCTCTTTAAGAACGGGGTGGATCAAGTCTTTGAGGGAGAGGTCGTCGGGCTGGCACCGATAGGAGCTTTCGTTGCCTTTGGTGAGGGCTACGAAGGGCTTTTGCCTGTCCGCAAGATGCGCGGCGAGTGGTGGGAGCTAAACGAGCTAGCAACTGTCCTTAGCGGCACTCGTAGCGGAGCCACGATCGCACTTGGCGACCCAGTTTCGGTCAAGGTCGAGCGGGTCGATGCCCCCCGTGGTCGAGTGGATCTGCTTCCCGTTGAGGCGTGATTTTCGGGCTGCCCACAGCGCAGCGAAGGCCGCATCTGTGAAGATCAACCAATGGCCAAGGCCAAAAAGCGCAAAACTGAGGCCGGCGACGTAGCCAGCAACCGACAGGCATCCCACCGCTTTCACCTGCTCGACCGCTTGGAATGCGGGATCGTGCTGGTGGGGACAGAGGTGAAGTCCCTACGTTCAGGAAAGGCGCAGATCAAAGATGGTTACGCAGCCATCCACGAGGGCGAGCTCTGGCTACACAACGTCCACATTCCCCCGTATGAGCCAGCCAGTCGCAACAACCACGAGCCCGAGCGTGACCGCAAGCTGCTTGTACACAGACGCGAGATCGAGCGCTTAACCGGCAAGACCCGCGAGAAGGGGCTGACGCTGGTGCCGACGCGGCTCTACTTCAAGGGCCCCCATGCGAAGGTTGAGATCGCCCTAGCGGAGGGTAAGAACCTCTACGACAAACGCCAGTCACTCAAGGCCAAAGAGCAGGGTCGCGAGATGCAACGCGCCGTGCGCGAAGCGCGCCGCTAAGCGGCTGGGCGGGCTGATCAGGGAAGAAGTTCGGCCCGAGCCCAGTCGGCCAACCGTTGAGCGGCTTCGGCGATAGAATCGCTCCAGCTGCGCGCGGCCTGTTCATCGCCGTCGTCGCTGACGTATTTGACGAGTCGCACGGGTACGCCAATAGACTGGGCTACTGCGGCCACGGCGTAGCCTTCCATGTCGGCAAGTTGTGCGTGTTGGGCAAGTTGCGCCCGTAGCTGTGAGTCGGCTACGAATCGGTCTCCAGTAGCAAGAACAGGTCCGAGGCCCAGCTCCAACGGCGAGCCGAAGTGACGCCCAGTGAGTTCGAAGATCGCCTGACTATCAAAGTCGTGTTGGATTGCGCGTCCAATTACGTGGGTCCCGTGGAGTCCATCTCGCAGTGCTGCAGCCGTGCCGAGATTGACGACCTCGGAGGGGAGGTGGTCGGCCAGTAGCCTTGCCGTTGCTGTTGCAGCACAGACCTTGCCTGGCCCTGTGACTAACACCGGCAGATCGAGCAACCGTAGGTGCTCGCCCTCAGCGTTGAGCGCGACGACCAGAAGAGGACGGTCTGGGGAAACTTCGCCAATCATCTCCATAGCGGTATGAGTTTAGTCGCGGCGGTGGGCCGGGGGAGAGCGTCGAGTCAGATGCCAATCACCACAGAGGTCGCAGAGGTAGGGGTCAAAGCGGTCGCCGAATTGAGCCCTATCAGCAGTGGCATGGGCGCGAGCCTCCTCTTCGCTAAGGAAGGCCCGTTTGGTGGCGCACTGCGCCTGACGGCGTTGGTCGCGCTGGTTATGGCCATCCCACCACCGTTCGATGTCGTCGGGCATCTGCCTATCGTGACCGTTTGTCGGCGCCGATGACGGGTCGTCCCATGCACACTGGAGCTGCAGTGTCCCGGATGCGGCGCATTGCTGAAAGGCGGCGTGCTAATGTCCCCGTCGATTTTGGTGCCCAGTCGGGATCCATCCTACAACGGGAGCAGAAGAGTGAACACAGCAGAAACTCTGGCAGTAGAAGATACGAAGCCTAACGCAAGAAAACGCCGCCGTTATGGCCTCGGGATCTGCCTATCGGCTGCTCTCACAGCAACTCTAGCGATGCCGCTCGGTGCCCAGGCCAAGTCGATTCCCAATGGTCGAGGGAAGGACAAGGCGGTGGACTTCTATGGGCGCGTAGCTGTTCCAAAGCCAGTCGCGCTGCCGATCGTTCCTCAGAACCCCTTCATGGCAAACAACGGTGAGTCCAATATTCACAACGACTCATATATGACCGATTCCTACCGTTGGGCCGGGCCGCTAGGCAATCAGACCAAGGTCAGCTCGGTGGTTGCCAAGGGCGAGTGCGCAAGCATTACCTTTGATAGCAAGGGACGCATCATCGCCGTCTGCATCCTGAAGCACGCCTATCTAACGCTGATGGATCCGAAGACGCTTGCGATCACCACGCAATTGATGCTGCCCGAGAACCCTGAAGTTTCGGGGTTTGCTGCAAGCCCGAACGCTTTCGCTGCCGATTACACCGAACTAGCTGGCGGCTACTTCTACCTCAATAACCGTGATCAAGCGGTCGTCTCGACGGCGACTCGCCACATCATCACTTACGCGGTTAAGGGCGTTGGGAGCAAGGCTAAATTCGTTAAAATCAAGGACTTCAACCTCCAAGACGACGTCGCATCGACCGACATTATCCAGTCCGCACTGCCTGATTTTGAAGGCAATGTCTGGTTTGTCACCAAAGATGGCGTAGTCGGCGTTCTCAATCCATCTACGGGCGTCATTAAGACGAAGACCCTAACTGGTGAATCGATCACGAACTCCTTCGCGATGGGCCAAGATGGCGGTGTCTACATCGTCAGCACAAAGTCGATGTATCGATTTGACATCGCCACCGACGGCTCGCCTTCGGTCACATGGTCGAGGGTGTACCCGAACTCTGGCTCGACGATTAAGCCAGGTCAGAAGAGCATTGGTTCGGGGACGACTCCCACGATTATGTCTAGGGGTCGAGTCGCGATCGTCGACAATGCCAACCCTGAGCACATCGTCGTCTACCACACAAAGAAGGCTGCCATTGGCCGTTCACAAGAGATCTGTCGCGAGCGGGTCTTTACTAGGAACGCGAGCGCTACCGAGAATTCGCTGATTGCGGTAGGCGACGCTCTGATCGTAGAGAACAACTACGGCAACCTTGGCCCCCAGACCACTACTCTGGGTCGCACCACCAAGCCGGGAATGGCACGCGTCGATGTCAGCTCGGATGGCAAGTGCACCACCAAGTGGGTCAACTCAACCGTCTCTGCTCCGTCAGTTGTGCCGAAGTTTTCGGCCGCCACGGGGTTGGTCTATACCTACAGTAAGCCGAAGGGTCCGGGTACGATCGACCGCTGGTACTGGACGGCTCTGGACTTTAGAACCGGCAAGCTGGTGTACAGCAAGCTTGCGGGCACTGGGGCGCTATTTAACAACAACTACGCTTCGCTCTACGTGGGCGCTAATGGTGATGGTTACGTTGGTGTCACGGCTGGATTGGTTCGCCTCCACGACGGTATCTGACCGCTGCGGGTTGGCCATTAGTAGGACTCTGAGGTAGACGTTGACAGTCACTCGGCGGCGGGAGCCGCCGAGTGATGCTGTATCAATGCCAGCATGAATACAAACACAGTAAGAGTGATCAGCGCTTCGCTTCTGGCCGCGGCTGCAGTTCTCCTTGCGGCCTGTGGCAGTAGCGATAGTGCATCTACGGTCGCCAGCGCGACGACATCCACGCTCGGCAAGCCCATCGGCGGAATGACTACCTGTGATCAGGCCACGATCGAGAAGGCCGCCGCGGATTTCAGCGAGTTCAACAAATATGCGAAGTCAACACTCGTCCCAGAGGATGGCCAGCTCTTCCACTGCGCTGATGGATGGGCTACGGCAGCCGTCGACACAGGCACCACGACAATGACCGTGATCTGGCAGGCTGAAGGCCAGTTCTGGATACCCAAAGACGCCGCTAAGGTCTGCCCCGAGCCATCGCCAGTGCCTAAGGCGATCTACGACCTCGCCTGCAAGACAAACTAACTAACGCCGTCTTAGATATGTCGTCGGCCGTCTGGGTCACAGTGTTGGTGTGACTAGGCCTAATCCGCGACCAACCGACGAGCAGCGGGTTGCCAGGCTTTAGGTCCGCGAAGCCGCCGCAGTTGTTCTCACGGTAATCGCTCTACAGCTGACGCTCGACGTGGTCTGCATGATCAAGAGCTGGGAGCTGTGGCTGTTGCCGAGTTGGGTTTGGATCGTGCCGGCCGTCCCCGAGGCGATCTTGCTGGTCGCGGTGCGCGCGGTCAATATCTTGGCCTAGGGCTTTGGCCAGACCTGCCAGACCTGCCAGACCTGCCAGACCGCCTTGCAGCGAGTCCGTCAACTAGACTCGCTTAGATGAACAAGCCTGAGCTGACTAGCCGCCATCGCGACACGGTCGCAGAGATCTTTTCTCATCCGACCAGCCACAACATCGAGTGGCGCCATGTTATTTCGCTGCTCGAGCACGTCGGCGAGGTGCAAGACGCGCACAACGGCAAGCTTAAGGTCACTCTCGGTCCTGAGACTGAGGCCTTCCATCGCCCCCATGGCAAGGATGTAAATATCCAGATGGTGGTCGATCTGCGCCGCATGCTGACTAACGCCGGTTACTCGCCCGACAGTTAGCCATCCGACTAATTTAGAGAGTCGGCCAAGGGGCCTGTTACGCTGTTTCGTCACAGAGATGGTGCTCTTTTGACGCTCTCTTCATTAAAAACTCTGCTCCCTGTGCTTGGATTGCTAGCCCTAGCTGGCGCTCTTCCCGCGACCGCAAGCGCCAAGAGCTGTAGCGCCTACTCAAATCAGGCCGCGGCGCAGCGTGCCGCGGATACCCGCGATGCAGACGGAGACGGGATCTACTGCGAGTCGCTGCCTTGTCCGTGTTTGAAGGGAGTATCGCCGACCCCGACCCCAACGCCGACTCCCGTAGAACAGGGCTGTTCGCGGCCATCAGGGATACGGTCGATTAGCTTCAGCGGTACCAAATATCCCAACATCCGGCGACATTTCCTCAATGCGGTAAAGGACGGCTGGCCAACGACGCTCGTCTTGTTGCGCAGCGGGGCTTCCCAACGGCGCGACCGTCTGCTGAGGGGGATCGCGACGCGTGCTGGATTTGATCGTGACGAATACCCGCCCGCTGTCGGTCGTGGGCAAGGAGCAGGCTTGACGCGCGGATCTAGTCCGATCGGCTGGCTAGCTACCGTGATGTACGTGCCCAGCAGCGAAAATCGGTCCCACGGTTCGGTGCTGGGGGCGAAGCTACGTGGCCTGTGTAGCGGTACGAAGTTTCGCTACGTCTTCTACTAAAAGCGGAGCCCAAGACTCACTCTTGCGTCGTAGTAGTAGTGGCGTAGGCCGTCTTATGTTTCGATAACATGGGCTCAATGAAGCGTTCCTTAGCGTCGGTTGGCATCGCGATGGCAGTGCTGGTCTGTGTCGCGACCTCTAGTGCGACGGCCGGTGCGGCTGAGCGACAGTTTTCGCCTCGCTTTTCGACCAACGTAAATGGGCGGATCACGAGCGCGGCAAATACGATCCTCGCCTGTCCAAACAACACCGTTGATCCCGGCCTAAACGCACAGTGTGAACAGGCTCGGGCCGGCACTGGTGCGCGCAACAATAACTCGATGGATATGCGGATGCTCGATACCGACAGCGATCCGCAGACCTTCAACTCGTCGCAAGCCGACTTGGTACTCCCTGATGGGGCAGAGGTGCTTTTCGCTGGTCTTTACTGGACCGCTGATACTAGCCGCGGAGACTTAATCAAAGGAATCAATGGATTCGTTGGAACGCCAGCTGTGGCACCAAACGCAGCCGCGATAGGCCGTGTTTTGTTGACTGTGGCGGGTGCGTCCTCGTCGCTGCCAATCACGGCGAGCGCTACCGATCAGACCACGGGCAAAGAGTATGGAGCCTTCGCAGACGTAACTTCTCTGGTGCGCTCTGCTGGTCCGGGGACCTACACAGTCGCCAACGTTCAAGCTGGAACTGGTGGGAACCGCTCAGGTGGGTGGACAATCGTCGTCGCCTACGCCGACGCCGATGAGCCACTTCGCAATCTTGCCGTCAACGACGGCTTCCTTACGGTTGCTGGCCAGGCGCTAGTGAGCATTCCCGTGAGCGGCTTCAAGACTCCGGCAACGGGCGCTGTAAAGACAGAGGTTGGTGTCGTGGCTTATGAAGGCGACGCTGGGGTCACCGGCGACTATCTCACCCTCAATGACACCCGCCTAGTGGATGCGGTGCATCCTGACAACAACACCGAGAACTCGACGATCGCCAATCTCGGCTCGCTGGCCACTCTGAAGAATCCCAACTGGAAGAACCAGCTCGGCTACGACTCAAGCTTCTTCGCTGCTGACGGAGTCCTTGACAACGGCTCTACCTCAGCGACCGTAAGAGCCAAGACGAGCGGTGACACCTACCTTCCCCAAGTAATTACGTTTGCGACTGAGCTCTTCTCGCCAAATGTCATCCTCACTAAGAGCGCGGCAGTTGTCGGTGGCGGCGCCGCGCAGCCAGGGGCGACCGTCCGTTACACGATGACGGCGACTAATAGCGGAGCGGCTAGTGCGACGGCCGTCTCGCTAAGTGATCCGATCCCGCTTGACGTGACGCTAATTAGCGGGCCTGACATCACCAGCGGGAGTGGAAACGCGACCAATGTTGCGTCAGTAATCACGGCGCGGCTCGGAAGCGGTGCGACCGCGACCAGCGGTGGAACATTGGCGCCAGGGGCTTCAGCCACCGTCACCTTTGAGGCCACGATAAACGGTGACCGTCCTCTCGGTGACGTCATCACTAACACCGGGACACTCAGCTTCGTCTCGCCCGATCTAGGCCTACCTATTTCCACGGTGGCATCAGCGTCGATAACCGTGGCTTATCCCGATCCAGGAATCGTCAAGACGATTAGTAGTTCGGTCGGCGGTGCCTACACCTTCGCCCTCACAGTCACCAATCAGGGGACGCTGCCGACGGTCGGCACGGTTACGGTCGGCGATTTCAGCGACGGCGGATTTACCGGTGTTTATACGATGTCCGGCAGTGGCTGGACTTGCCCAAGCTCGCATTCACCGTGCACCCGCTCTGACGTGCTGGCGCCGGGTGCGTCATACCCACCGATAACGGTCGTCTCCAACTACACGCTGGGATCGTCGGTTCTCAACACCGGCGGCGTTTCCGGCGGGGGTCAGCCGACCAATGCAAGTAGTCCAGCGTTGCTCAATGACGCCTCAACGACCGGTGTGCCCTCGGCGCCTCTGGCGACGCTTGTGCTCAACAAGTCGGTCGATGAGAGCGAAGTGAGCGCCGGCTCGCTCGTGACCTTCAATCTGCTGGTCCGCAACAGCGGCCCGTCGGCCGGAACCGGCACGACGGTCGTTGACACACTTCCAGCTGGACTCGACTTCGTCTCCGCGACTTCAACCGCCGGTAGCTGCAGCTCGGCAGCGGGAGCGAGTGGCACTACGACTGTCAGCTGCGCTCTTGGCACGCTTGCGGTCAACGGCGAGGTGGGGATCACGCTGCGCGCGAGGGCCCAGAGCTCGATTGCCGGCATGACCGTGACCAACTCGGCGACTGCCAACTCCGACGTAACGACGAGCCAGCCGACCGACACCGCCGCCGTAAATGTCCGTGCTCTAGCCGACCTGGCGCTCACGAAGTCGGCCTCGCTTGCCGTCGCCAACCCGGGCGAAACGATCAGATACACACTCACGGCGACTAACAATGGCCCTGGTGCAGCCGAGAACGTACAAGTCGTCGACACGCTCCCGGTGGCGTTAGACGAGGCTTCGGCAGTTGCGACACCGTCGGCGGGTGGTACCTGCGGTCGTACAAATGCTGAGATCACTTGTGTCTGGAGCGGCAGCACGGCGGCCTCGGTCGTCCGTACGGTTTCGATCACTGCTCATTCGCTCAATTCAGTAGCCGCCGAGGATCGAAAGGCGGTCAACCGGGCCGCGGTCTCCTCGTTGACCGACGACCCAGATCCGGCTAACAACGCCGATGAGGTGACGGTCACCATTACGCCTGCCGCCGATCTCGCAGCAAAGGTCAATGGCCCCGGGGAGCTTGAAGCTGGCGCTGAGGCTCAGATCGTCTTTCAGACGACAAATAACGGCCCTACCGCCGCCGCCGCTTCGCTCCTGATAGCGACATTGCCAGCGCAGCTAACCGTTGTCTCTGTGCCCGATGGCTGCACGGTTTCAGTACGGACCATTACCTGTGATTTGGGGACGATCAATAATGGCTCCTCTGCGGTTACGAAGATCAAGGTGCGCGGTGGCGATAACGCCAATAACACTGAGGCGCAGATCATGGCATCGGTTAGTACCAGCGTTGACGATCCGGTCGAGAGCAATGACACCGACATCACGCCGCTCGTAATTGCGCCAGTGGCTGAGCTTTCACTGACCAAGAGCGCGACCCCTACCAGCGCTAGCCCTGGCGCTACTTTGAGCTTCTTGATCACGCTGTCTAACAGCGGGCCGTCGACGTCCAACGGTGCTCAGATTGTCGACGATCTGCCGCAGGGTATGACCCCAACGGCCGCTACGTCCACAGATCCGCGCGGTTGCAAGATTGTGGAGCGCAAAGTCAGCTGCTTCTTTGGTGACATTGTTCCCAAGGGAACGGCAGTAGTACAGATAACAGCGAGAGTATCGAGCTCTCAGCCGAACTCTACGATGACTAATAGCGCCGACGTTGTCCCCGGAGCTCAGCGCGACAAGAACGCGGCTAACAACAGTGCGAAAGCGTCGATCACGATCTCCGATAGCGTCAACGGGCCCTATCTTTCGGTCTCTAAACGCCTGACGACGCTTAACCCACACTCGTCGGCGCCTTTGACTTATGTGGTGACGGCGACTAACACAGGCAGCGCTGGCGCTACATCGGTCGCGATGACCGATCTCCCCTCCGGCGGCTACAAGTTGATATCGATCCGGCCTAGCCAGGGGACCTGCAGCGCGATGGCCTGCAAGTTGGGCACTCTGAAGACAGGGGCCCACGCGACTATCACCGTCAAGATGATGGTTCCCGGGGGGAAGGTCATCAACGCTGCGTCCGTCAAGGCGGCAGGGCGACCTAGTAACTCTGATAGCAGCATCACGAATGTGGCCGTTGACAGTTCGAAGATTGTGATTACTGCTGGCACCTCTAGCGCCCACCCGCATATCGGCAACAAGGTGCGGATTACCTTCAAGGTCGCCAACCTCTCAAGGGTCTTCGCTAACACGGTCAGGGTCTGCGCGCCAGTGCCATTCTCGCTGCGGTTTGCCAGTGCTTCGGGCAGCGGTCGCCAGATTAACGGCTCTGTCTGCTGGATCCTAGGAGAGTTGGCTCCTTCGATTGCACAGGCCGGCGCACGCTCCTTCTTGGCGGCCCAGAGCTTGACTTCCAAGACGGTCAGTTATCTGGCGACCGTACGCACGGGGGCTACGACAAAGCCTGGCGCTAGTGCTAGTGGATCTAACGTCAGTTCGGTTGCCGCATCAACGCTGCTTGCTCCTAGCGGCGGCATAACTGGATGACCTTCGGGCGTTATCTGGCTGCAGCCACGGTGGCGCTCTTCCTGTGCGCAGCTAGCGACTCTTTCGCCGCTAGCAGCGTCCAATCTCCTGCGCCTCTCACGCCAACGCATGCATCTACTGCGACGCTTACTAGCGCAGCGGCGGTCTACGCTCATCCCGATGGTGAGGAGCCGCTGCGGATGGTTTGGTCTGAGACGATGTGGACAGGGCGCCCATCGGTCCTACTGATTACAAGTTCGCGTCGTGATGCCGATGGAGAGCTGTGGCTGAAGGTAATGCTGCCGGTGCGTCCAAACGGTTCGTCGGGCTGGATTCGGGCGAGCCACGCACGGATCGGCGATACAGATATGCGTATCGAAATCTCTTTGCGAGCGCGGGAGTTAAGAGTCCGCAAGGCGGGCCACTTGGTCTTGGCTTCGGAGATCGTGGTTGGCAAGGCCGAGACACCAACTCCACGAGGCTTGTTTGCTGTCTACGAGCGAGCCGACGCTCCACCCGGCGCAGTGATCGGGCCGTTTGCGCTACACCTAACTGCGTTCTCAAATGTGCTCCACAGCTATGACGGCGGCCCCGGCAGGGTCGCCATCCATGGCAGGGCAGGGATGCTGCTGGCAGACCCACTCGGCAGCGCCGCCTCTCACGGATGCATCCGGATCAACAACGGGATGCTCCGGCGGCTAGCGCGCTTAGCACCGCCCGGCACCCCGGTTGTAATCGCAATGGGCTGGCCAGCGCAGATCCGTCGCTCCTGAGGCTAGGCTCGCGCCTACGAATGCCGAACGTGTCAACGCCCCGGTCTTAAGGGGGGTGTGTCTACTTGTCCTTACATATTCATGGTTGGGGAGCTAACCCCCCGGCTAAGCGACGTCGAGCACGACTTTGCCGGTCGCGCTGCGGCTATCGATGCACTCCAATGCATCAGCGGCCCGCTCTAGCGGGAAGTGTGCCCCAACTAGAGGTCGCACAAAACCACTCGCGATTAGCTTGTCGATCGCCGCTTGGGTTGAGGCGATCAGGTCGGCCTTAAAGAGCGCCGATGCACCCCACCCAGCCCCGATGACCGAAGTGTTTTTGAGCAGAAGGCGGTTGACTTTAACCTCAGGGATAGAGCCACCCGTGAAGCCTACGACCACGACGCGGCCATTCTCACGCAGAGAACGCAAGCTGTCGGTAAAGCGGTCGCCGCCGACCGGATCAAGGACCATGTCGACTCCACCTAGAGCTAGGACCTCGTCCTTCCAAGCGCCATCCGAACGGACGACTTCATCGGCGCCAGCAGCGCGAGCGACTGCCTCTTTCTCGTCGCTGGAGACGACGGCGATCGTGCGAGCACCGAGCCCCTTGGCTACCTGAATAGACGCTGTCCCAACGCCGCCTGCGGCGCCGTGAATGAGGACCGTTTCGCCTTCGCGCAGTCCCCCGCGGTAAACGAGCGAGAAGTGGGCGGTGTGATAGTTGAGGATCAGCGCAGCGCCCTGGGCATCATCGAGCTCGTCGGAGAGAGCGTAAGTGAGGTGGGGGGGAGCGATCGCAACCTCGGCAAATGCCCCCAAGAGGCAGAACGCCGCGACTCTCTGACCGGGCTTAAGTGGTGAGGCAGGCGATGATTTGCGCACTACGCCAGCAACCTCACTGCCCGGTACGAACGGCAGATCTGGCCTCACCTGATACTCGCCGCGTGTCTGGAGGACCTCTGGAAATGAGACACCGGCGACGGTGACGTCGATTAGAACGCCTTCGCCCGGGGATAGAGAGTGGCCGACCGCGAGGTCGGGCTCTGGGAGATCAACGAGACTCATCGCTGAAGCGGGCCCGGTTAGTTGTGTTATTTGCATAGCTCTCATTGTGGGAACAACCCTACCGGGCATTTAGTACGCCTGCTTTGCCTATATAACTACCCAATCACCACGATCTGCCAACAATGACCCGCGGCCTCTACGCGCTTGGACGGTTCTGCGTACGCTGGCGGTGGCCGGTAGTCCTAGCGTGGGTGATCATCGTGGTCGGCGTTGGCGCTTGGGCAAAGAGCGCTGGCTCACAGGCTTCGGATTCGCTCAAGCTGCCAAACACCGGCAGCCAAGAAGCCGTCGATGTTCTAGATCAGCGCTTTCCCGCCCAATCCAACGGATCGAGCCCGATCGTTGTCCACTCGAACGACAAAGGAGACCTAACTAGCCCCGCCAACAGTGCGGCGATAGCAAAGGCCGTGGCTGCCGCAAAGAGCTCCCCCTCGGTGCTCTCTGCCGTCAACCCGATCCCCGCCGTTCCACCCGATCCCGTTGCCGTAACTGCTGCTGCTGCTGCGGGCGCGATGCTCAGCAAAGATAAGAAGACCGCGCTTATCCCCTTGACGTTGAAGGACTCAATCGTGGTGTACACGGTCGATGAGGCGATTGCGATCGTCGAGAAGACCGAAGCCCCGCTTGACGCTGCTGGCCTAGAGACCGCTGCGGGAGGCGACTTAGGCCTCAAGGCAACAAGGCCCGCCTCAGACACGAGCGTCGGCATTGGAGTCGCTGCGGCGCTCGTGGTATTGCTAGTCACATTCGGCTCGGCTGTCTCGATGGTGCTGCCAATAATCACCGCAGCCGCGGGGATTGCGACCGGGCTAAGCATCATCACGCTGCTCTCGCACGTAACGAGTGTTCCAACCGCAGCGCCGACCTTGGCGGTGATGATCGGGCTAGGAGTGGGGATCGACTACTCACTCTTCGTGCTTTCACGGCACCGCGAGCAGATAGCCGGTGGAATGGACCTCCACGAATCGATTGCTCGGTCGGTCGCTACATCAGGTGCAGCAGTCGTATTCGCCGGAGCTACCGTGATCTTGGCCCTATGTTCGCTCGCACTAGCTCAGATTCCGATCGTCACGGGACTGGGCTTCATGTCGGCAGTAGCGGTCGTCACTGCGATGCTCTCTGCGATCACACTGCTTCCGGCGGCTATGGGGATCTTGGGCCACCGGGTTGACTCACTGAGGCTGCCTTGGTTGCATCGCCGCAGTGCGCGTGCAGCCGATCACGACAGCGGCGGTTGGGCACGCTGGGCGCGTGGTATTGGGCGCCACCCATGGCCACCGATGTTGGCGGCTGTAGCAATCCTCTTGGTACTTTCGATCCCGACCCTGTCGATGGTGCTAGGCCAACCAGATACAGCTGCGGGGCCCAAGAGTTCGGACTCAACCCGCGCCTATGACCTTGTTGCCGCTGGCTTTGGAGAGGGCGTCAATGGGCCGGTCATCATCGCGGCCAAACTCACACAACCCAAGACCGACGATGCGACTATCGAGAAGTTAAGCAAGACGATCGCCACCGACAAAGACGTCGTTTCAGTAGCACCGCCGCTGTTTAACGCTCAACGCACGGCGGCCGTGTTCACGGTGACGCCGAAGTCGGCGCCTCCGTCCCAGGCGACCCAAGATCTAGTCGAACGGTTGCGCTCGACGGTTATTCCGGGCGCGACCAAGGGTACTGGCGTTACGGCATACGTCGGAGGAGCTACCGCTGCTTATATCGACATTGCAACCGGAATAGCCGACAGCTTGCCGCGCATGATTCTGATCGTGGTGGCCCTTAGCTTCGCGCTCTTGCTGATCGCCTTCAGGTCGGTCTTGGTACCACTCCAGGCCGCATTCATGAATCTGCTCGGCGTTGCCGCATCCTACGGAATGCTCGTGGCTGTTTTCCAGTGGGGGTGGGCAACGGATCTGATCGGGCTCCAAGGCATGGTGCCGATCGTTTCCTTTGTTCCGTTGATGATGTTCGCCATTCTCTTTGGGCTCTCGATGGACTACGAGGTCTTCTTAGTAAGCCATATTCAGGAGGAGCACGAGCAGGGCGCCGACAATGAGACGGCGGTTGCTCGCGGGCTCTCGCGCAGCGCTCGGGTGATTACATCGGCGGCGCTGATCATGGTCTGCGTCTTTGGGAGTTTCGTCTTAAACGACGATCCAACCGTCAAGCAGTTCGGCCTCGGCTTGGCCTTTGCGGTTGCTATCGATGCGACGGTCGTGCGCTGTCTGCTCGTCCCTGCGCTGATGGTGATTATCGGCAAGAAAAACTGGTGGCTACCAAAGTGGATGGCGAAGATACTGCCCAAGGCGAGCATCGAGGGTACCGAGTACTTCAAGCGGCTTGACGCCGAGCGGGCCGCTAAATAGCTTCGCGCCGCTAAGGTTGCAGCCATGGAATCTCTTCTAACCGTCGAGCGCCGACTCCTACTGAGCTGCCCAGACAGGCCGGGGATCGTGGCAGTGGTCAGCGGTTTGCTGGCCGACTGTGCAGCGAACATCACAAGCCTCGATGAGCACGCCGAGCCAGCTAACGGACGGTTTGCGATGCGGGTTGCCTACACGCTGCCTAGCGCACGCGCCCAGGAGGCTCAGAGTCGGATAGAGGCGCAGCTCGACGGAGAAGATATCGAACTGCGCTTCAGCGATCCCGCGACCCTTCCTCGAGTCGCGGTGCTCTGTTCGAGTGAAAACCACTGCCTGACTGACCTCCTGTGGCGATTCGCAAGCGATGAGCTCCGAGGGCGCCTTGTTTGCGTGATCTCTACCTCCGATGAGCATCGAACGGCCGTAGCAGCAGCTGGAGTGCACTATCACCATCTACCTGTCGCCTCGCGCGATGAGATGTCCGCCCACGAAGAGCAGCTGCTCGAGCTACTGGTTGGGAAGGTGGACTTGGTCGTTCTTGCTCGATATATGCGAATCCTCTCTGAACAATTTCTTGAGGCAGTTAGCTGCCCTGCGATCAATATCCACCACGGATTTCTCCCCGCCTTTAAGGGGGGGCGCCCCTATGAGCAGGCTCACGAGCGCGGAGTCAAGTTGATCGGAGCCACGGCTCACTATGTGACTGCCGAACTCGACGAAGGACCGATCATCGAACAAGACGTCGTCCGTGTCAGCCATCGCGACAGCAGCGACGATCTGCGCCGCGTCGGACGCGACGTCGAGCGAGTTGTCTTGGCGCGCGCCGTTAGGGCACATCTAGAAGACCGCGTCGTGCGCTGGGACAAGCGCGCGCTAGTTTTCTAAGCGAACAAAATCGGGGATAGCGGCCCCCCTCAAGCTAAGCTCTCGCCGGTCGTTGCTATAGGTTCATCGGCATGTCAGCAATAGAAGCGATCGTCTTGGGCATCGTCCAAGGCCTTACCGAGTTCCTGCCGATATCTAGCTCGGGCCACGTCATTTTCGTTCCTGCTCTGGCTGGTTGGCCAGACCCTGGAGCCGCCTTTAGCGCCGTTATTCAGCTCGGCACGATGGCAGCAGTGCTTGTCTACTTTCGCCTAGATTTGTGGCGCATTCTAATCGCCTTTCTGAAGTCGTTTGCCGCCGAGCGTCCGCTATGGCGAAGCAGCGATGCAGATGCCCGTAGTGGCTGGTTCATCGTTCTCGGCACGATTCCGATCGGGATCGTGGGGCTTGTCTTTAAGGATCAGATCGAGAATAACGTTCGCACGATTGGACTAGTCGCCACAGTGATGATCATCTTCAGCTTCGTCTTGATGGCAGCGGACTTAAAGGGTTCCCAGAAGCGCGACATCAATCAGCTGACTCTGCGCGACGGGATTATCATCGGACTCTTCCAGGCGCTCGCACTGATTCCGGGCGTCAGCCGCTCTGGCTCAACAATCTCGGGCGGCCTTTTCTTAGGATTAAACCGGGAGGCCGCAACTCGTTATTCATTCCTTCTTTCGGTGCCCGCCGTGGTTCTTTCGGGACTCTTTGAGCTGCGCAAAGTCGGCTCAGGCGACGGCGCTTCGGTCGGCGCGCTACCAACCATCATCGCAACCGTTTTGGCGTTCATTACGGGCTATCTTGCGATCGCATTTCTGCTGAAGTTCGTCCGTACGCACAACTTCGGCGTGTTTGTTATCTATCGCATCGCAGTTGGCGTGTTGATGCTAGTGCTGCTGGCTGGCGGCGCAGTCAGCTAGGACTTCAACACAGGCAACTTCCCCGACGCCACGCTAGGCGACGTCGGGGTGAGGCCTCCAACCTAGAACCCTAGGCGGGGGGTGCGGGCGCGTCTGGGCGACCAGACGGCTGGCTAGCATCGCGCGTCGGTAGTGCGGGCTGGTAGCGATCACTGTTGGTGTATGGCAAGCAGTTCATCGGAAATGAATCCGGGAACGCCTTTGGCGGATATTTCGGAGGCACATAGACTTGGCCCGCAGCTGGCCACGCCACCGCGTTTACGTTTGTGTAGTCGATCCAGAATGCTGAGATGATTTGAGCTATGCCAGTCACGCTGAGGAGGCTCGGAATAGGTGCCTTGCTCGGGTCCTGGCGGCTAGTAAGCATCAGCCCGAGTTCACGGTTCCAGTTGATCGAAGCGAATCCGAAGTTCTCCGAACCCATGAAGCCGTCAATGCCGTCAGCGATGATCGCCTTGGCGTGGACGTAGACCGACCCCGGGCTGTCGGCCGGAAGGAGAGTTACCTTCCCGCCATTAGCCACCAGATCGTTGTATTCGGCGAGGTTACCGTTTGAGCCATAGAAGGAATCCGCCGGCACCGAGCCAGCCATTACTACATGGACGTCAACGCCCCTTTTTGCAGCTTGGGCGAGCAGGCCTGACTGCGTTACCGAGGGAACGCCCGCCGAGCTGACAGTCACCGTGCCTGTGATTTCTGGGTCGTTGAACTCTTCGTTATAGACCAGCAGCGACTTAGTGGCATGGGTGATGAGGTACCGCATACGCTCGCGAGCGTTGCCCTGAGGGTTGGCCTCGAGCTGCCCCGCGTTAGATGCGACCTCATAGATAGACTCTGCTGAAGTCGAGTCTGGGTATAGAGAGCTAGCGGTCAGCAAAGTGCCGTTGGCCCAAGTGTCGGCCAGCGACGAGGCGAGCAGATTATTGGTGTCGCTGCGCCCGTCACAGGCTTGGTCAGAGGCGAAGACCGAAGAGATCCTCTCCATCAAGGCTGGATCGGTGACCTTGATTCCAAAGTCGCGGGCAGCCCACTCGACGCCACACCCTGTCGTGGGACAGGTTGCTGCGGGATCGGTGAGGTAGTTGGCGTTTAAGACGCCGGGGACATATTTGCCTGTCGTTGTGTTCTTGACGGTGCCCGAGCGCCGACCCCAATCGACCGGGTAGGCCTGCAGGTTGCCAGTTGAAACCAGTACCTGTGATGTCGGCAGTAGCTGGGCAGTAGAGCGGGCCGTGCCGTCACTGTTAGCAGTATCGATCAGGACCGTCTTTTGGTGGGTGATCTGGAAGTTCTGCGAGGAGAACTGAACGCGGTACTTACCGGCTCCCGCCCCTGCAGTCTGCGCAGCAGAGGCAAGTGAAGCCTGTGTCGCATAGAGGGGATCAAGCTTTGGATTCCACGCACAGATCGCCTGCGCGGTCGCGTCGACGCCGGTGCATAGCCCATCGTTTTGACCAGAGTTGAGAATCACGCGAACGTTGACTCCCCTTGCTACTGCGCGCATTAGTGCCCCGGGCTTGCCCGCTTGGCCAACCAGATTTGGGCCGCCAAAGTCGTAGATGATGACGTCGACGCTCTGCTTAGCGCTGTCGATTGCGTCGATGATTGCTGTCTGTCCGTCTTGGGGGAGCGTGAACGCACTCTGCTCGCCAGCGGCAAACTTTGCGCCCTTAAGTAGGGCACCGTTTAGGTGGGTTCCGGTCAGATCGGTGGTGCTCAAGTCCGCCTTATCGAGGCGTGCGCCACCCAAGTTTGCGTAGGCTAGGTTTACATTGCGCAGATCGGATTTATAGAGGTCGACGGCGCGGAGATCGCAGCGGCTGGCATTAACGCCTGAGCGCAGGACGGCCCGGCACAGGCGCCCAGCTGCAAGGTTACGAGTGCCCCGAAGGTGGCGGACTGCGACGTCAGAGATCTCAAAGGCAGTGTCTTTGTCGTTGACGGAGTCGTACTGCTGGGTCGCTGTAACAATCACGCGATATGCGCTGCGGAGGCTACGCGCTTGAGCTGGACTGAGCCTTAGCTTGACCGTTTCGTCCACCGAGGCGACGTTAACTGAGAGTCGGCGAGTTAGCAGCGTGCTTGTATCTCTAAACCGAAATGCTTTGACCGTAATCGTGAAGCGGTCGCCCTTGCCTGCTTTTGCCAGCAGCGCGGCATCCCACTTCATTCCCACGGTTACCGTGCGCCCGTTGGCGCTGGCGGCAGCTGACGTAATAGCGATTCCACCGCGCTGTGCGCTCGACGGCGAAGCGGTGACTTCGGCGTCGGCGGCGGCTGGAGCAGCTGCGAGCGCTAAGGCCAGAACTGCGCCTAGATAGATCGGCTGACGTGTCATATGAACAGATGCCTCCTCAGAAGATAATCAGTAGCGGCTTTGGAGCGTGGGACCCCGAGCCGCCGATAATCGTAAACCATCCTCGCCAGCCGATGCGCCGCTAGAGTTATATTTCCGTCGCTGAACAAGGAGGTAGGCGAAGATGCGCACAGTTCTGGTCACGACCGCCAACGGCATGTTTGGCAGAGCGTTGGTAGAGGCACTGGCAGGGCAAGAAGGCGTTCAAGTGCGCGCGATGGTGCGCGATCGCTCCAAGTTCACGCTCAAGGCAGCCAACATCGATGTCGTAGAGGGCGATCTCGATAGGCCCCAATCCTTAGAGGCGCCGATGCAGGCGGTGAGTCACGTCTTCCTCTCGAGTCCGATCGGCGATCAGATCGGGCGGCGTTATCGCAACGTTGTCGACGCTGCTCTGAAATCCGGGAAGCCACATATAGCAGCCATCTTCGGCGCCGTTAATCATCAAGGCGACTCATTAGATGCCCAGTACGCTGAAGCGATCGGCTACCTCAAGAGGTCGACTCTGCCCTGGACGTTGGTCTCCCCAACGTCGGTTATGGAGACCGCGCTCGGCGGCTGTGCCGCGACGGTAGGGATGGGATGCGTGTTGGGTATCTCCGGTGACGGCAAGAACGCGCTAGTCGCAAACCGTGACGTCGCCAGGGTTGCGCGGGAGGTGATCCTCGGCTCAGGACACGAAGGTCAAGACTACAAAATCACCGGCCCACAACGACTCGATATGGCTGACATATGTAGCGCCATTTCAGGCCAGATTGGCCGTAGGATTACCTATTACGACCTGCCCGAAACAGAGTTCACGTCGATGATGCTTAAAAACGGTGACATCAAGGACCCTGCTGTGCTTGAAGAGATGGTCATCTGCCACTTGCGAGCATGGAAAGAGGGCCGCGCCGACGTCATTAGTGACACCTTTTCGAAGATGACCGGAGAGTCAGGGACGACGCTGGAGGCCTGGCTGGTCGATAACCATGCCAAGTTTGACGCTAAGCCCAGCCTCGGAGATCGGGCGATCGGATTCATGCTGCGACGTAAGTACGGCAAGTACGCCTAGGCCGCTAGCACCTAAGAACCCAAGAGGGGCTAGCGGCTACTGGTTGGTGTGGTCGCTCGGGTGTTGCGGTGTCATAGGTTCCCCAGCATGACTGAGACTAACTTTGTGGCGATGTTTATTACCGGCGCACCGAGTCGGCGGTGTGTGTAGATTTGTGGTAATAGTAGTTTTTATGGTTGTAAATAGCTAACAAAGGAGCAGGTCGATGGATCGTCGGATCGCTATCCCTGTTTGCTTAACTTCGCTGTTGGTGCTCTTCGCGATCAGCGCAAGCAACGCCTTTGCCGCCGCGTCGGTGAGGGTTGAAATCAAGATCAGCGGCGCTGGTGCCAGTGGCGGCTCGCTGCTGGCGATCTCCAGCACGGGTAAGGCGGTCCGGACCAAGCTCGGCTCCAAGACGGTTTCGCTGAACGTCCCAAAGGCAACGATTAGTGGCACAACACTGCAGCTCGTCAGCAAGTCGGGCACCTTCCTCGGGCCGGTTGTCTTGGCCAGCGCCCCAGGGGGAAAGAAGGTTTACCTGACGCTCGGCAAGAACGCTGGTGCGAAGAGCTCCCTGAAACTTGGAACCGCGACCGTCAAGAAGGGTTACGCAGTGCTGAGCAAGCCGCTGGCGACCAAGTCGCTGCTGACCTCAGCCTACGCGGCGGCCGTTAAGGGCGCGCCAACCGGCAGCGGCCGCCTCGGCCTGCAGAAAAGGAGCAAGAAGGCCTCGGCTGCGCAGGGTGGCGGCGGTGGCGGCGGTGGCGGCGGCGGTAACGGCGGCGACAACGGCGGCAACGGCGGCGGCGACATTCCCTCCGGTACCGACCCTGATCGCGACGGTCTGACAAGCAACATCGACGTTGACGACAACGGAAACGGAATCCTCGACAATCAAGACTCGACTCAGCGCCCGACCAGCGCCGGTCTGTTTGCAACCTTGAACCTTAGGCCCGGCGACGCTGGAACGAACTTCAACGCTACCGGCGTGACGCAGGCCCAGATCGACGCCAACGTTTCCGGCGAGAACACCTTCAACTTCATCTTCTACTTTGGCAGCGGCGATCTCCCGGCAGCGACTGGAGCTTACGTCGACTGTGGCGCGCTCAGCTACTGCAACTCGGTTACCGGCACAGCGGTTGTGGGCGGGCTGAGCGAGTCCTCGCCGGACCTTCCGCGCGGCGAGCTGTGGCGCAACTGGCGGCCGGACGGCAACCCACAAGGCAACGCGCTCGAGAAGATCACCAACAACGGCCGGAACGCCTGGGCAGCAGGCTTGCAGCCGCGCGCAACGACAGCCCAAATGGCCCCCGGTGACCTCTTCAATGTGGTCTTCCGCAGCGCTGGCGGCGACGTCATCACGCCGGTGGCGCTGCCCAGCTACCCGGTCACGGTGCCAGCGATCAAGACCGTCACCTCCGGTGGCGTGGCAACCACGATCCTCAACGGTGACCCTGCGAGCCCTGGTTCAAACGATAGCTCGGCGGTCGCCGTCAGCGCCGCCGGTGACCTTGAGTTTGATTACTGGCGGCCGCAGCGCCGTGGCATCGCCGGGACCGGCGAAGCTGCGCTGATCGACATGGGCAACCTCCATTACACGATCTCGATCGGCGGCCTTCGCACCGCCGACGGCACCGAGGTTCGCGTCTCGCGGGAGTTCAGCTGCAACGCTGCCGGCCAGCCGGTAAGTCCGGAAAGTCCGGGGGGCGACTTTTACGGCCCAGCCGACCCGACCGCCGACGCTGCGCCGAACCCGGCCAACACGCGCACATACTCAACCAATCTGCGCTCCTGCCTAAGCGGCGCAATCAGCGCCGGTTACCTGCCCGCCGGCACCTCGCTGGCCGGCGCGCATGTCAACGTGGGCTTCACCGCATCGGGCGAGAATCGCTCAGGCGGCGCCGACCGCGCAACGATGTCAATGGCCTTGGCGCTCTGAGCAAACCGCCACTGAGCGGGCGCTGCGCTCCGAGCGGGCGGGTAGCTAACCTCTCGCCAATGCTGAGGCTGAAGAGTTCAATCACCGCCGTCCTGCTGATCGCAGTGATCAGCGCGATTGCCGCGCCGTCCGCCAGCGCGCTGCCCTACTCGAAGGCGCAGCTGCTGAAAGACTCGCTCCAGGTGAGCGATGTGCCTTCCTCTTACTTCATCAATAAGCCGAAGACGCGCGAGCTTTCCTACTCAGTGCAGCCGAACACCGATCGGTTTGAGATGTGCGCTGACAAGGACGGCCACAAGGTCTTTGGCGTCGCCCCCGCGCAGCGCGCCAACTCAGCGATCTCGCTCTACCAGCTGGGCAGCGGCAGTGACATCAGCGCCACGCGCTCGGTCAGCAGCGACATCTACGCCTACGCGACCACGGCGGAGGCGAAAGCCGCATGGAAGGCGCTGCTGGCAGCGAAGAAGCGCTGCGCGCCAACGGCCGGCACATCGCTCCCATTTCAAGGGGTCAACGTTGACGTCGAGGTGACTCAGGAGCTAAAGACGTCGAAGGTCTCGGGCGGAATTCCCGGCTACACGATCGAACAGAAGGTCGCGCTCGCGGCAGGCGAGGCCGGCCCCGGCGGCCTCAGCATCTGGGTCGACGGCTTCACCGCCTACCGGATGGTCGCCAGCACGATCGTCCGCGCGCAGTTCGCCAACTACAACACCATCTCACTCGCCGACTCGCAGCTGACCAACACCTTGCGAAACTTCACCGCCGCCGTGGCGCTGAAGGTCGCTCGGCGCGTGCGCTAAGCGGCGCTAATAGCTTTAACCGATTAATTCAGCCTTTAGTCGGATCACGCTGCGCCAAGCGCGTCGCCAATTGTTTTGGCGCGAAGAGCATCAGCAACCTTCTACCAAGCGGCAGGCGCGCGGCACGCGGTCAAAGCAGCCGTGATCGGGCGGACTACCAGCAGCTGCCCGAGGAACGCCAGAGCTAGTCGCACGGCGAGCCTCGCCTCTAGCCTCGCGGCTACGCCATCCGGCTCAGACGCGAAGCTGTCCGCGTGACTCTCCTGATCATCTGCGCCGCGGCGACCTGGTTTATGGCCGGGCTCGGCTGGATCGTGCAGGTGGTTCACTACCCGCTCTTCGAGGCAGTTGGCGAGGATAATTTCACCGACTTCCACCGGCGCCACTCGGCGCGGATCACGCCGGTCGTGCTGCCGGCGATGTCGATCGAGCTAATCACGGCCGGCTTGCTGCTCTTCAACCGCCCGCCGGGGACAGCGATGGCGCTGGTGGTCGCCGGCTTTGCACTAGCGGCGTCAACTTGGCTGGCCACGGCCCTGCTCGCGGTGCCGCGCCACACCGAGCTGGGATCAGGCTTTGACTCGCTTGCTCACCGCCGTCTAGTTCGCTCATCGTGGGTTCGCACGATCGCCTGGAGTGCGCACGGACTGGTCGTGGCGGTGTTGCTTGCTCAGGCTGCTTGAAGCGCGCGCAAACGCCAGATCGCTCCAACCCCAAGCTGACGCCCGCGACCGGTGTTGCGCCGCGTGGTTTGAGCTCATCGCCGCTGCCCCGGAGATTCAGCAGAGCCCGCCCTTGCTGAGTTTTGACTTTTGTCGTCTGTTCTGTCGTCTCTCCTGAAGCCCTCCATCGGATTCGAACCGATGACCCCTTCCTTACCATGGGCGAGCAAGCTAGTAGCGGCTTGAAGTCTCCTAAGCGGAACGCCTTAGTTCGCGGAGGTTTGACTCGTTCGCTTGTAGCCGTTCGGAGTCGCTCGAAGCCTCGTCGGCTTCCATCAGGCTTCCATCCTCATGCGTCAGAGTTTGGAGAGCTTCTTCTTTGACTTCAGAGTACGCAAAAAGTGGCCTGAATCGACTAATGACGCAAAGTCCAGCTTCTGAGGTTATGATTTCGCGAACGTCTCGGCGGATCTTGGGGAGAACAGCAAGGGGAGTGTCAATGTTCCGTTCCGTTTTTGTCCTGTCATCGATCGCGATCGCGATCGCGGCGCCTGCAGCCTCGGCAGAGCAGGCCCTCAACATCATTCCGCAAGGTCAAAGCCAGCCAGGCTCACCTTGGCTGACCACTCCCGGGATGCTCGCTGCTGACACGCAAGCCAAGATGTACAACCGCCTCACACCGCTCTACCGCGACATTGGCGCAGCACAGGTCACAGCCAGCACCGACGGCACTGGCTACTTCAAGTCGGCAGCGCTGCTGAAAGTTGATGATCCGTCCTTGATCACCGACGACACAATCACCGGCACCGCAAACGGCACCGCCGTATCGGCGCGAATCCGCCGCGATAACTACGGAGTTCCGCACATTTTCTCCGAGACCGACGCTGGTGTCACCTTCGGCGCTGGTTACGTAACGGCAGCCGACCGCAGCCTGCTGCTCAATCAGGCTCGCTACAACGGAATCGCCTCGCTGGCCGACTTGCCGGGCGTTTCCGGAATCAACCTCGTGCTTGGGCTCTACGATTATCAGCCAAGTAAGAGCGTCTCCGATGCCGCCACCAAGCAGCAGACCGACGCTCTGAACGCTGCTGGCGCGCAAGGCAAGCAGGTGCTGCGCGACATCGACATCTACCTCGCTGGAATCAACAGGTGGTACGCGGCCAACCAGCCGAGCGCCAAGCCGTTCACGCGCACCGACGTCTTCGCCGCCAACGGGATCAAGGCACAGTTCCTCGGTGAAGGTGGCGGCGAGGAGATCAGCAACGCGCTCTTCCTCGACGCTGCGCGCACGACGCTCGGGACGACGAACGGCAACGAGGCCTACACCAACATGCGTGGCCGCTACGACCCGGAGACGATGGTTACGACGACGAACAAGTTCGACTACCAGACCGACGTCAGCGTCTCCAACCCGAAGGGCCTCGTGCGGCTGAAGAACGGTTCGTTCACGAACAGCTACGTGACGCTTCCGGGCGCAAGTGCTTCATCGTCGGCTGTTAAGCCTCCGGGGCCAGGCCGCCAAGAGGCCAGCAACATCATGCTCGCTGCCGGTAGCAAGACGACTACCGGCAAGCCGTTGATGGTCGGCGGGCCGCAGATCGGCTACAACTACCCCGGCCTGACGATGGAGATGGGGCTCTATGGACCCTCAATTCAGGTTCGCGGCGCAACTGCGGCGCCGTTCCCGGGCTACGTGTTGATCGGCCGCGCCGCGAAGTATGCCTGGTCGCTGACCTCCGCCGGCAACGACATCATCGATACCTACGCCGAAACGCTCTGCGGCGGCAGTAAGTACAAATACGAGTTCAAGGGCAAGTGCAAGTCGATGGAGAAGGTCAACGGCGGCACTATCTCCAGGGGCGGCAAGACGACCAACGTCGTGTTCTACAAGACCGTCCACGGATCGGTCTACGGCTATGCCAAGTCGCCCGGCAGTTCGAAGCTGATTGCGCTCGCGAAGCGGCGCTCGAGCTACGGCCGCGAGACGACCGATCTGCTCTTCTACCAGCAGATGACTTATGGCCGCGTAAAGAGCGCAAAAGACTTCGTCGCCGCGGCAGCGAAGACACCACAGACGTTCAACTCGTTCTACTCAAGCGATAAGGAGATTGCCTTCGTCACCTCGGGGCTGTTCCCAATGCGGCCGAAGGGCGTCAACATGGATCTTCCAGTTGATGGGCGCGGCAAGTACGAGTGGACCGGCTACCTCAGCGCATCGAAGCACCCACACGTGATTAACCCAGCCAGCGGCTACATCGTCAACTGGAATGGCAAGCCGGCCAAGAACTTCCCGGCAGGCGACGAGCGCTGGTCGGAGAACTCACTCCAGCGCGGTCAACTGCTGAACAACGAGCTGGCTCGCCAAGACAAGCAGTCGCTGGCGACGATGCTCTCCGCTGCGAACGCCGCTGCGACAGAGGACGTCCGGATTGCGCTGCTCTGGCCAACGCTGAAGAAGGTGCTCGATAAGGGAACGGCTCCAAACGCGCTTGCCACCGCAGCGGTTGCACAGCTGCAGGCGTGGCACGAGCAAGGCGCGAGCCGTGTTGACTCCAACCAGGACGGCAAGATCGACGCTCCAGGAGCGGCGATCATCGACCAGGCTTGGCAGTCGATCGCCGGTGACGGATTGTGCTGGCGGATGGGCACGAAGCTCTGCGAGGAGCTGGCAAGCCGCAACGGCGGCAGCGACGCATTCGATGCCCCTCCAGGCGGCCAGTACGGCGGCTGGCACCAGTACATGTGGAAGGATCTGCGCAGCCTGCTCGGCGAGAAGGTGGCTGGCGCTTACAAGATCAAGTACTGCGGCAAGGGCAGCCTTGCGAAGTGCTCAGCCGACATCTGGGATTCGATCTCTGAAGCGGCCGCAACGCTGGCAGCCGCTCAGGGTTCCGACCCCGCGACTTGGCGCAAGGCCGAGGCCCCCGAGCAGATCAACTTCACACCGATCCCGCTGATCACGATGGATTACACCAATCGCCCCAGCGGCATCCACCAGTTGATGGACTTCAGCGACTGAGTAGCGAATAGTCTGTCGGCGTGGACGAAAGCGCCGACAGAGAGCCGCGTGGTAGCGGCCACGGTTGGACGCTCGTTCAGCATGAGCAGCGAGACAGGGTTGGAACCTGCGAAGCCAGGGCGGCGAGCAGAGAACCGAAACACGCGAGAGGCCACGGAGAGAACCTTGGAAGTGGTGGCCGGTGAGAGGCCTTCGGCCTGGAGTAGTCCCACAAGCCATACGAAGTCCTCCGGCGTCATGGAGTCGAGCACTCCGCATGGGCGGCGAGTCGGTACTTGGACAAGCCAATACGGCGACGTTGGAGCATTAGCCCCGCGCCGCTTGGCGGTTGATAGTGGACGCTCATGGCGGCCTCCTTGACTTGATAGAGGAGCCAGCACTTCAGCTCCAGGAATAGAAAATGCCGCTCGAAGGCGGCCGGTGAACTACTTGAGGGAATGGCCGCTAGCCGAACTTAGGCAGGCGGTGCCCTCAATCTGTGGAGCTATGTGACCACTACAACCAGACGGGACGGGCTCGAGGCAGTGCGGAATGGGCTCGAACGGCGAGAGCCTTAGAACGCAGAAACGCCGCGTTAGCGGCGTCTGCCCTGAAGCCCTCCATCGGATTCGAACCGATGACCCCTTCCTTACCATGGAAGTGCTCTACCAACTGAGCTAGGAGGGCGGGTCGTGTGAGGATAGCCGGAGATGAAGGTTTTCGATCTTTACCTAACGCCTCGGAATGACCTCGTACTGCTTGTGCGGGCCGTGGCTGGCTCTGCGGCGAGGCGGCGACGGTCGACTTTGTGCTCACGCTCGACTATGCTGGAGGGCGTAGTACATCTCTGGGGACGACAGGCTTCGACGCGGTCGGATCGTGGGGGTGGTCGCGAGCCGAGGTCCCGGGAGGCCTCGTAAAACACCCGGGAAAACCATAAGTGCGGACTCACATGAGTACGCCCTCGCCGCCTAGCATTAGCCTAGGAGGGTGAGGTTCCGGCCCCCCGCCTGCCTGCCGCGGGGATGTTCGGAATCAATTAGCAGGCTTACTCGGTGAGGTCCGCCTTCGCCAATCCGGGGAAATTTTTAGAGGGCTGGCCCTTCGCAACCCCGCCGGCGAGGCGAGCGGAAGGTGAGATCAGAGCGCCGGATACGCTCGTAGAAGTCACCTCTTACGCGACTGCGGACGCGGGTTCGATTCCCGCCGTCTCCACTAATCAAGATCAAACTAAGCAAGCCATTTTCCGGGGCACCGGACCGGCCAAGGCGCTCGGGGGCTTATCCGACGATGACTGCTTTGAGCGCTTCGCCAGCGCCGGTAAGTTTCAATGCTGTTTGAGTCTCTTGAAGATCAAATCGGTGAGAGACCAATGGCAGTGGATCAATCTCGCCGCTAGCGATCAATGCGAGGGCTGCGCGCATGTCCGACGAACTGGCCGAATAGCTAGCGGTGATCGTGAGTTCATTTAGAAATAGCTTTGTCTGGTCGATGGCAAGATGAGCCTCGGGGGCGGGAAGCGCATAAAGGCAAAGCGTCGCGCCCGGCGCGAGGTGTTCGGTTGCGGTGACGATCGCCTGAGGGTCCGAAGTGCAGACGATAGCCACATCGACCTGCTCGTTGACGTGTATTTCTGCGCCCCACTCCAGTGCAAGGGCCAGCCTCTGTGCCTGCGGCTCGCGCACCCAGATGCTCTCAACGCCGCGCGCTCGCGCAGCCGCTACTGCCAGCAGTCCGTTGGCTCCCGCCCCGACTACGAGCAGAGTGTCGCCGGCCTTCAGTCCCGCTCGTTCCTGAGAGCGCAGAACGCAGGCCAACGGTTCGACGAAGGTCGCCGCGACGGGATCGACGTCGCCAAGGGTGAGTAGCTCGGGGACAAGCTCGGCTGGGATTGTCATCATCTGGGCGAACCCACCGGGGTCGATCCTATGGGCGCGAAACTGCTCGCAAAGAGTTTCATGCCCACGCCAGCAGCGACGGCAGTGGCCGCACGAAGAGTGGTGGTGTACGACGACGCGATCGCCGACGGCGACGGTTGTGACTTCCTCGCCGACTGCCGTGACCTCTGCCACAAGCTCGTGTCCTAAGACGGTCGGAATCTTGCTGGCGACATACCAATCGGTGACATCTGACTTACAGACGCCGCAAGCCAATAGGCGACAGACAACCTCACCGCGGCCAGCGATCGGATTGGGCACGTCAGCAATCGTCACACGATCGATGGCGAGCGAGCGGGCGACCTTCATGAAAAGAGCCTCGCCACGGATTCGGTATCTACTGGCTTGGCGACGCCGCCTTCGGTTACAAGGGCCGTAACGAGGTGGGCTGGGGTGACGTCGAAGGCTGGGTTTCGACAAGGCGTGTCAGCGATGGTCACCAAGGTGGACCCAAACCGCCGCACCTCGTCACCGTCACGCTCTTCGATTTCGATCTCCTGGCCGCTGGGGGTTGCGAGGTCGATCGACGAGAGAGGGCCCGCGACAACAAAAGGGATACCAGCGGCGTTGGCGGCGAGAGCGAGGCCGTAAGTGCCTACCTTGTTAGCGATGTCGCCGTTGGCGGCTACGCGATCGACGCCAACGATCACGCCATCGACTTCGCCTCGCTGAATCAAGCCTGCTGCAGCCGAGTCGACTAGTAGCTCGTGGGCAATCTTCATCCGTCTAAGTTCCCAGACCGTTAGGCGAGCGCCTTGCAACAGAGGGCGCGACTCGCACACCAGCGCTCCTACGCTGGGATCGCGCCGAGCCAGCTCAGCGATTACGCCCAAAGCAGTCCCGCAGCCACCGGTGGCTAGTGGGCCGGTGTTGCAGTGAGTCATTAGTCGACGGGCACCAGCTAGTAGGTCGGCGCCACTGGCAGCGATTATCTCGGTGGCGGCTGAGTTCTGCGCTTCGATCGCCTCGGCCTCGCCTCGAGCCGCACTCGCCATCTGGGACGGGCCGGCCAGCGTTGCTGCCGTACGGACCCTGTTGACTGCCCAGGCAAGGTTGGCGGCGGTTGGTCGTGCGTTACAGAGCGTCTGGGCTGCGCGCTCTAACGTGCCCAGTCCTGGCTCGCGGGTGACGTCGAGCGCTACTCCGTACGCAGCGGCGATGCCGATCATCGGGGCCCCACGGACCGCTAGACACCTAATCGCCTGGGCGACCTCTTCGGCGCTATCTGGGCTAAGCCAAACTTCGGCGTCAGGAAGAGATCGCTGGTCGAGCAGCGCGAGCTTCGCGCCGTCCCAAATGAGCGCCGCCGCAGCGTTGGCGGCGGCCATCGTGACTAGGAGAGCCGGTTAGTGATCTCGATCGGCGCAGCAGTATCGAGGCCAGGCGCGACCATGGCCGGGGCCTCTGGCGGCGTTTGCACGCCTAGGACCTCTGCCAACTCACCTGACTCATAGAGTTCGGTGATGATGTCGCAGCCGCCGATCAGCTCTCCGCGGACGAAAAGTTGAGGAATTGTCGGCCAGTTAGAGATGGCTGATAGCTCTTGGCGTAGACGTGGGTCAGGCAGGATGTCGACAGCCGCAAATGGTGACTCGAGCGCTTGAAGGGTCGCTACACAGCGTGCAGAGAAGCCGCACTTAGGGTCATCTGGAGTGCCCTTCATGAAGAGGATAACTTCGTTTTCGGCGATCGCGGACTCGATTGCTTGGCGAACGCTCTGGTCTTGGTTAGGGGAAAGATCGGTCATAGGTTCCTCACTCTTGCTCGACTCGGGTCTGAAGGGATAGTGCGTGAATCGGTCCACCGATATCGGCGCCGAATACGTCATAAACACGGCGATGCTGCTCTATACGGCTAAGGCCGGCAAAGGCTTGGGCCACAATCCGTGCGCGAAAGTGATCACCGCCGCCGGTCAGATCTTCCACCTCGGCGTGCGAGCCGGGGATGGCGGCCTCGATGCGCGCTTTTAGCTCTTCGCTGGTTGGCATGGGTGAAGAATCTTAGCCATGTTAGGAGACCGCCCGACTCCTCGCTACACTTGGTGAAGTGTTGGAGTGTCTCAGATGGCATTTCAGTACCATAGTTTCGAATCTCCCACCGCACGAATCGCGAGGTCTCGCTGATGATTACGTTAACCGACAAGGGTGCTGAAAAAGTCAAAGAGTTCCTTGCATCCCAAGACAATGCTGCGCCGACCGCTGGCCTGCGGGTAGGCGTTCGCGGCGGTGGCTGCTCGGGCTTTCAATATCAACTCGCCTTTGACGAGAAGCGCGAGGGCGACACCGTGATCGAGAGCCAAGGCATCCTCCTGCTCGTTGATAGCGAGAGCGCAAGCTACGTCGACGGGGCCGAGGTCGATTATGTCGAGGGCCTCCAAGGCGCCGGCTTTCAAGTTAACAACCCAAATGTCGTAGCGGCTTGCGGATGCGGCTCCTCATTCCGGGTAGCCGAAGAAGAAGAGCTCTCCGCTGTCTAACGCCGACTGGGGGCCTAGCCCCTCCGTCGGCTCAGATAGAAGCTGGCGTCAGAGCGGCGCCGTCGAGTGCGTTGAGTGTGCGCTCCAGCGATGCGGCGATGCAGGTGAAGGTCGGAGTGTCTCGCTTGGTGTACTCGCTGGACTCCGTTGTGCGAAGTCGCTGGACTAGGTCGAGGAAGTCCGCCGGGCGGTCTGTCTCGAAGGCGACGACGAACTCTTGGTCGTCGAGACCAAAGGAGTAGCTGGTATTGAGATCAATCGAGGGGTACTCCTTGCCGACCTGAATGTGCTCCTGCATGATTCGCCACCGTTCATCGGCGGGCAGGCGGTACCACTCGCGCGTCTTTACGAACGGGTATACGAAGAGATAGTGAGAGTGACCCGGGCGTACTTCCAAGCGAGACTCATCGGAGTACTCCGAGGGTTTGGTCATAGCCAAGTAGGAGTACGGGGTGGTCGCCCACTTCATCAAGCCGCTCTGGGCCAAGACGACGTGGAATTCGTGGATGTGGTCAAGGTTGGCCGACTGAGAGAGCAGCAGGAGGTCTGCATCTCCACGTGTTCCCACAAGCGAGAAGGAGCGCAGTAGGTGGCCGTCGGCGAAGTCCTCGCAGGCAGCTGTGAACTCGCGCTTGTGGGCGCTGCGCTCCTGGTCGCTGAGTCGACGCCAAGCGGGGTCGACTTGCAGGAAGGTGTATTTGATGAAGTGGCGTTCGGGCATTGGCTCGTAATAAAGCGAATATTGGGTACTGGATGATGACTTGCGTGAAGTCGGCGGACCGACCTTTATAGTACCCCTGATGCTTCGGACGGCTCTCGCCGCGGTGCTGGCAGCGCTTGTTCTCGCCCCGGCGACGGCCAACGCAGCAGCAGTGCCCTCGGTCACACTTGCTTTCCTGCCCGTAACGGTGCAGGACAATAATCTGTATTTCCAAGGCGGCACCGACGAGCCGCGCGATCAGCTCTTACAGGGCTTTGGCTACCGCCCCCAGCTCTCGCTCGGCCTGATGTCAACCGTTCAAGGTGATTACAACGAGTCGCAGTCTCTATTAGACATCAGTCAAGGCACGCGCCAGTCGGCTGGCCTCTACACGCCGCGTACTCCCAACTCCCCGCTCTACTTAGACGCTAAGGGCGATGGTGGTCCAGGGCAAATAGTTGGCTGGGATGACGCTGTTGCTCGGGCTGGGTCTGCCTCAGTGACGATTGAACCAGGGCTCCTAGCCGGTTCAATCCCAGGCGGTGCAGCGTATGTGGGGATCGCGTTAGAGCCCAATGTCGAGGCAATCGCAGCCGCCGACCGGTCGGGTCACATTAGTGCGGTTTCGATCGGAAGCGCCGATACTGTCGCGGCCCGAGCTGACGAGATGCGCAAGCGCTACCGACTTGTCGTCGTTAGTCTGCCGCCGGTAGTCAGCGACCTTAACCAGTTAGATGAGCTGATTCGCACACGACCGAGGTCGGAGGAGTTGATGGTCTTCCATCTGCCGCCAACCCCTGTACAGGCGGGGTTTGGCAAGCCTCCTATTCGCTATCTCAACCTCACGGCATTCGCCATCGCTGGGCTTAAGACCGGCCAACTTGGAGGGGCGGCCACGAGTGCGACGACGCGACAAAACGGGCTGGTTGCGCTAATCGACGTCTTGCCGACTGCACTGGATCATCTTGGAATCACGATGCCAGACCGGGCCCGTGGAACGGTTATTACAAAGGGGCCCGCTAGGACCGCTCAGCAACTCCAAGATCAGCGCCGGCGCTGGAGTGACACCCGCGGCGGACGTCAGAAGGCTTCAATCCGGACGATCGTGGCGATCGGCCTGCTGCTTACTCTCGTGCTGTCAGTCTGGCGTGGCTTGGGCTGGGGGCTGCGGGTGGGTCTGCGGCTGACGGCGCTATCGCTGTTCTGGTGGCCGACGCTGGTCCTTGTATCTGGTCTGCTTGACCCGAGCCTCAAGCGAACCGAGTTAGCAATCATTGCCGTGGGAAGTTTCGTGATGGCGGCCATAACGGACCGAACTCTTCGGTGGCCGCGCGGCCCGGCGGCACCGGCTGCGGCGGCAATCGCGTCGTATACGGCAGTTCTCGCCTTTGCGCCTCAAGTGCTCACTAACTCAGTGTTAGGACCCAGCGTGCTCTTCGGAGCGCGCTTCTACGGCGTTAGCAATGAGCTCGAGCCCCTGCTACCGATCCTTCTATTCGCAGGGTTGGCTGCGCTGATGCCCGGGGACATCAAGACAAACCGTCGGGCGATGGCGTTCGCTTTCGGGGGACTGTTTATTGGTTTCGTAATGGGCTGGGGGCGACTGGGTGCCGACGTCGGTGGAGTACTGACGGCTGGATTTGCAGCGATCGGTGCGACCCTAGTGATGCTCCCAGGAGGCATCAATAAGCGAGTTATTGGGATTGCGATACTCGTTCCGGTAGCCGCAATAGCGGCACTAATTGTGCTCGATCTACTCTCGGGAGGCAATGGTCACCTCAGCCGTAATCTGTCGCGTGCCACTAGTCCAACCGACCTTTGGGAGCTGGTCTCGCGGCGCTATAGGCTTTCCTTCAACGCTTTCTTTAAAGGTCTCACCCCATTCATCACCGGCTTCTATGCGCTTGCGGTCGTATTCGCATATCGCAACCGAAGTTGGCTGTTCGCGCCGCTAAACGATGCACCGTGGAGAGCTGTCTTGGTAGGAGGCCTCTTTGCCGGGATTGGCGGGGCGCTCACCAACGACTCCGGACCGGTCTTATTTGTCAATGCGATCTTTGCGTTACTGGCAGTCACGGCCTACATACAGGGAGTGCCAACTCCACTGAAAATGCCGGGAGAAGGCGCTACTCCGACCGAACCTAAAACGCCTCTACCGGCCTCCACGGGGACCTCGGCCGAGAGTGCCCTAGCAGGCTAAGCCGATGTATCACCGTCTGCTCCGTCGAGCGTCCGTGGCCTTGGGGCTAGCTCTGGCCTCTATCTTCGTCTTCGCTGGACCCGTCCTAGCAGTCACCAAGCCACGCGTGCTGATTGTCTTCTTGCCGGCTCAGGCGCCGGCCGCTGGGGTGGCTGGCTTAGATCAGCTCGGCACGCCAGGTTCTGGCAACCAGCTGTTGGGTTCATTTGCCGCGCGTCCAGGGCTTGGAGTTGGCCTAATGAGTGCGACGCAGGGTAACTACAGCCCACAGCAGGCGATGCTTGACATCAGCCAAGGTAGCCGCATCTCGGCGTCTAACTACGACCCTCAGGTGCCAGGCTCGCTTGAGCTTGTAGTAGATGGTCAGGGTGGACGGATCGCAGGTTGGGCAGCCGCTCTTGCGCGCGCCGACGGCGCCCCGGCGACGATCCGGCCCGGACTGCTAGCAAGCGCTATTCGCGCAGGGGTGGGCTACGCCGGAGTATCTGGCGCGAGCAATATCGAGGCCGTTGGCGCTGCTGATAGCCGAGGGCTAGTTGCTGCGGTGACGTTGGGATCGGAGAGCACTGTGGCCGAGCGCGCGCTAGATCTGCTGGCGCGCTATCCGCTCGTCGTGACCTCGCTGCCGGCCGGCCTAGCAGGGCAGAACGCTCTCAATCGACTGCTCGCCAGCCGTGGTCCCGACGACCTCTTTGTGGTGGCTCAGAGTCCTCCTGATGCTCAGGTGTCCCAGCTACTACCGATCGCTGTTGCGGGGCAGGGTTTTGCTGGACGCGGGCTGGAGTCGAGAACGACGCGACGCGATGGCGTGGTCACCGCCATTGACCTGCTTCCGACCACCCTCGGTCATTTGGGGATCACCGTTCCCGAAGACGTGCGCGGCGAGCCGATCGTACCCGGCGCTCGGATGACTGCCGGTGGCCTGATTGAGCTGCGAACACGCTGGGATTCGATAGCACCACGGCGGATCCCAGCCCTGCTGGCGATGTTGATGGCCTGCGCCGGCCTGTTGTTGGTGTTGGGGCTCGGTGGATGGCACACCCACGCGCGCCAAGGGCTACGAATCTGTGCTCTGGCGTTTTTCTGGCTTCCGGGCGTTGTCTTGGCGGCGGCCGCGATTGGACCCGGCAGTCGCATCGCCGAGATGGGAGTGATCGTTGCTCTGACTTTTGTCTTGGCAGCGATCAGTGATCGCCTAGCCCCTTGGCCGAGAGGCCCGCTTCTCCCCGCTGGCGTAGCGCTAGTAGCGTTTACGATCGACCTCGCGCTGGGGTCTACGTTGACGACCGATTCGCTGCTGGGATCTAACCCTCGAGCCGGTGTTCGCTTCTTCGGGATCGGAAACGAGCTTGAACCGCTCTTACCGGGACTTGCGTTGCTGGCGGTCGCCGCTGCTTTGGGTGGCCAGGGGCGTAGCCGCCGCGGGGCTGGCGCCTTTGCTCTGATGGGATTTGTAGCGGCGGTCGTTGTCGGGTACGGCCGACTTGGGGCCGATGTGGGAGGCGTCATCACCGCCTGCGCTGGGGCTGCTGCTGCGACCGTGCTGATGCTTCCGGGTGGAGTGACTCGTCGAGCAGTCGCGATCGCCTGTCTCGTCCCATTCGTTGGCGTTGCCTTGCTTGCCCTTTTAGACCAGACGACCGGCGGCAACGGACATTTCAGCCGCAGCGTGCTCGAGGTTGATGGAACCAGCAACCTCTTTGACATCTTTAAGAGGCGCGGCGATATGGCGCTAAGGTCGGCAGGAAGAGGCCTTATGCCTGCGGTTACGGTGGGTGCTGTGCTGGCATCTGCTTTCGCTATCCGTAACCGCATCTGGCTCTACGCTCCACTGCGAGCTCCAGCTTGGAATGCGGCGATGATTGGTGTTCTAGTGGCTGGAGTCGTCGGTGCCTTAACTAACGACTCCGGACCAATACTTTTCGTTGCATCGGTTTTTCTGTTGGTGTGTATTACGGCTTACATTCAAGGGAATCCAGCACTTGTGCCAGGGAGCGACGGTCATCCTGGCGAGGCCGCAGATGGGGGGTCTTCGGGTATATCCTCTACGCTCAATAAACCGGTAACTACAGCAGCCCAATCCGCCGCACAAACGCCATGACCAAGATAGCTCTCGTATCTCCGTACTCTTGGACTTATCCAGGCGGTGTGACGCGCCATATCGAGGCGCTTGCCCAGCAGCTGTTGGCCACTGGACACGATGTGCGCGTGCTTGCGCCTTGGGACCCAGATGACGCCATTGCGCGGCGCACTCACGGCGGGGCCGTGCCACAGGTGCGTTCATCCCCGGACTACCTAGTGGCGCTCGGGCGCACGGTTGGGATCTCTTCTAACGGGGCCGTGTCGAACCTTTCGGTCTCGCCGCTAGCGACCCGTGCGATGCGTCGCGAGCTTGCCACGGGCGGCTACGACGTGGTTCACATCCACGAGCCTGTTGCACCCCTACTGGGCTGGGACGCTTGTCACACGACGCGTGTCCCTCGGGTCGGAACCTTCCACTGCTTTTCGGAGAATGTGCTCTCCAACAACGCGGGTAATCTCATTGGAGCTAGGCGTGTTCTTAATCACCTCAACGTGAGAATTGCTGTCTCGGAGGCAGCGGCTTGGACGGGTCGCAGATTTTATGGCGGTCACTATCGGATCGTTCCCAATGGTGTGGAGGTTCTTGACGATCTACCGGATTTCAGCAGTGAGGAAGATCATCTAAGGATCGTTTTCGTCGGCCAAGCCGTGGAGCGCAAAGGGCTGCCAGTGCTATTACGAGCCTTCGAGGCTCTGCGCGAGCATGTGCCGGCAACGCTCAAAATCATCGGCGCAACCCAAGAGGAAGTTGAGCCGCTGCTGCTCGATGATCGCGGCGTGGAGGTGCTGGGCAAGATCTCCGACCAAGAAAAAAACCATGCGCTTAGAGAGGCAGACGTTCTCTGCGCTCCATCGTTGGGTGGTGAGAGCTTCGGAATGGTCTTGACTGAGGCCTTTGCAAGCGGCACTCCCGTGATCGCCTCTGACATCGCTGGCTACCGCGACGTGCTGCGAGACGGCCGCGAAGGCGTCTTGGTTCCGCGTGGCGACGCGACGGCGCTCGCTGAGGCTTTGCGCGACCTCTGGTACGAGCCGGCGC
This sequence comes from Solirubrobacterales bacterium, assembly GCA_947474595.1. Taxonomy (GTDB): domain Bacteria; phylum Actinomycetota; class Thermoleophilia; order Solirubrobacterales; family Solirubrobacteraceae; genus CANJIV01. The sequence continues at coordinate 80,474 of CANJIV010000003.1, read as the reverse complement.
GACGGGCGACCTTAGCCGCGGGGGCCCGAGCGCGCGCAGAGCGCTTCGCTTGGCCTCGAATCGCCAATGAGGTGCTCGAGGCCTACGACGACGCCCAGGCCGTTTGCGAGCCTGAGGGCAGAATGCACAAGCTGGCGATGGCGACTGGCATTCGCAGCGCTGATCCTTCGCCAAACCAGCGCCGCCAGAAGTTGCCCAGTCTTGAGCCGGCCCTAGTCGGCTCGCACGGACCACTTGCAGTTGCGGCGCGGCGCATCGGCCTGCTTGTCGCCGTCCTGCTGGGCGCGGGGTTGACTGCTTTGGCGCTTGACCAGATCGGCATCGACAACATCGTTAACGCCCTTGTTGATTCAAGCCCGACCTGGGTGCTAGTGGCCCTTGGTTTGATGTGTGCGTCAATGTTGGTCAGGGCGGTGGCCTGGAGAGCAATCCTCCAGGCGGCCCTGCCTAAGACAAAGGTCAGCCCTACCGATGCGATGCAAGGGACATTTATCGGAGTTTTGATGTCGGCCACACTCCCTGCGCGATTAGGGGAGCCATCGCGTGCGTTAATCGTTGCTCGACGGCTGGGCCGCCCGCGGGAGATTCTGCCAGTGGTTCTAGGGACGCTCGTCTCACAAACTATTCTCAATATCGTCGCGCTGGCGATCCTCGGGTCGGTGATGTTTGCCACCGTGGGTCTCTTCCAAGGTCATGAGGGAGCTCTCGTTGCAGCGACCGTGATTCCGATCGCACTGATCGCAGCCGTCTTGGCGATTCCGACGCTCTTGCGACGCGGTAAGCCGTCTCGCTACGCGCGAGTCGCAGCAGCTCTTACCCAGGCACGGTCTGCGCTTGAAAAGGTCCGTGATGGCCTGCTCGTCTTTCGTAATCCACGCAAGGGGGCTATTGCAACGATCGCCCAGCTTTCGGCTTGGGCGCTCCAGTGGTTGTCGTGTTATCTGCTGCTGGTTGCTCTGGGCCTTGAACATCAAGCCGGGATGGGGGCTGCGGCGGCTGTTCTATTCGCCGTAAACGTCACAGCCGTGTTGCCAATCACCCCTTCAAACCTTGGCATCTTCCAGGCTGCGTGTGTCGCGGTACTCAGCGGCGCCTACGGGATTAGCTCGGCTGACGCGTTGGGGTACGGGATCATTCTGCAGGCCGTAGAGATCGCAACAGCGGTGATCATGGGAGTCCCAGCGCTAGTCCGCGAGGGAGTTTCGTGGCGCGATGTTCGACTGCGCGCAATGCACACCGCACCGGTTTCGTTGCGCCCACGCGAATCGCGGCCCAAGGGCTCCGAAGTCGAGTTCTAGACGACTGCCAGTGGGGCTGGTCGGTAGTGACCGGCCGCGAGTGGGCCAGCGGGACGCACCTTCTGGCGCGCTGTCAGCCCTACTGTGCGTGAGGCGGTCTGTGCTTTCAAAAAAAGGGGGGTCTGCGTAGTTGTCCTGAGATATTCAGGGTTTGTCGTACAACCCCCCCTTACAACTCTCTCCCGGTTCGGCGATTTGCGCGAATGGCACGGCTCGAGCACAATCCGGTCGGTAGTGACCGGCCGCAATCAGCAGCGGCAATCGCCACCACAGCTCCCCCTCAGGAGGCGGCTGGATCGCGAAGATCTACGCCTGGCTCTTCGGCTGGCTCGCTATCTGGGATTGTTGTGAGAAGCTCAGAGAGAGAGATCACTTGATCGGGCGCGCGGCCCTTGGGCAGGAATCCAGAACTCATTCCAAAGTAGACCGCTTGGGGGTGGTGGGCGACAATCGCCACGGTTGACTGTTCTGGTTCTACCGCGTAGCCGCTCGACAGACGCATGCCGATTGACTCTGCGTCGAGCAAGGCGAAGACCTTTTCGTGTTCTGACTGGTCCGGGCAGGCTGGATAGCCCCATGAGTAACGCCGACCTTGATCGGGGGCGATCCCAAGCTCGGACCGCACTAACTGGTGGAGCCACTCGGCCAAGCCTTCGGCGGTCTGTACGCCGAGGCCGTGGACAAAGAGTTGTTCGGCGAACTCACCGTCGCGCTCGAGCTCGGCCATCAGCTGCGTGACACGGTCGCCGACGGTGACGATTTGGAGCCCACAAACGTCACGCTCACCACTCGAAAGTGGGCGATAGAAGTCCGCTAGGCAGATCCGGTCGTGGCGCGGCTGGCGCGGGAAGGAGAGTCGCTGCAGCTCGATTGCGGGGTCGTCGGGATCAAAGACGATTAGGTCGTTGCCGTCGCTGTTGACAGGGAAGTAGCCCAGCTTGACCCGCGGTGCGAGGTACTTCTGCTGAGCCCACATCCTCTCCAGCCGTGGGCCGAAATCTTCACTGATTAGTTGCTGCCACTGCTCGCCCTTGACCCCACGCCCACCCCAGTGCAGCTTGAAAAGAACATGGAGGTCGAGATGAGCAAAGACGTCAGCGAGATCGACGGGTAGTTCGCGAACACCCCAGAAAGGGGGTGTGGGGATCTTGTTATCGGTGGCGGCGCGACTACGGACCGACGCATCTGTGACAGCTGGCCCATCGTCGATCACGACTGGTTTCTCGCGAAATGTACGAGCCTCGTCGCGGATGCGGCCAAGAAGCAGGTCCCGTGCGTCGCTCTCAACGAGTTGATCCATCACCGACAGTCCCGCGAAGGCGTCCTTGCAGTAAAAGACGCCAGGCTCATAGATCTCGTCAGAGTCTTTGCCATTCGGATAGAGGATCCGCCGGCCAAAGTCACGGTTGATCGCAGCTCCTCCGACTAAGACAGGGAAGTTCAGGCCTTGGGCATGAAGTTCAGCGACGCACAGTGGCATCTGTTTTGAGGTGGAGACCAGTAGAGCCGAGAGACCGATCGCGGTGGCCTGGTGTTCCTTGGCGGCTTCGATAATCGTGCCGATTGGCACCTGTTTGCCAAGGTCAATGACTGTGTAGCCGTTGTTAGTCAGGATCGTATTAACCAGCGATTTACCGATGTCATGAACATCGCCAAAGACCGTGGCCACGACAACGGTGCCCTTGGTGTAGCCCTCGATGCGCTCGAGATAATTCTCAAGTTGGGAGACCGACCGTTTCATGACTTCGGCTGATTGGAGCACGAAGGGAAGGATCAGCTCACCGGCGCCAAACTTATCGCCTACCTCTTTCATCGCCGGTAGCAGTACATCGTTGAGGGTCGGGACGGCACCAAGCTTCGTAACACAGAGATCCACCCAGGCCTCGACCCCCTCTTTCCTGCGGCGCAGGATGTGGAAGTGGAGGGCCTGTTCTGGCTCCATTCCCTCGGTTGGGTCGCCGATCTCTTCAAGTTCGGTCTCGCCCTTTGCCTCGAAGTGAGTGATGAACCGCTCCAGCGCATCTTCGCGGCGGTTGAAAACGAGATCGTCTGCCATCTCGCGCTCGTTGTCGGAGATCTCTGCATAAGGCGTTATGTGGTTGGGATTGACCATCGCTAAGTCAAGCCCGGCCTCTACGCAGTGGTGAAGGAAGACTGAGTTGAGGACCGCGCGGGCGACGGGGGAGACTCCGAAGGAGACGTTTGAGACACCAAGCGAGGTCTTGACGTCGGGTATTTCGGCCTTGATTGCCCGGATTCCTGCGATCGTCTCTACCGCAGAGGATCTCCACTCTTCATCGCCCGTAGTGAGGGTGAAGGTAAGTGCGTCAAAGATCAGTAGCTGTGGATCAAGGCCGTGGTCTTCGCAGGCGATATCGCGGATGCGTTTGGCGATCTCGACCTTGCGCTGGGCGGTCTTGGCCATCCCGATCTCGTCGATTGTCAGGGCGATTAACGCGGCTCCATGCGCTACAGCCATGGGGATTACCGTGTCAGCCTTCTCGCGGCCTGCTTCTAGGTTGATTGAGTTGACGATCGCACGACCCGGGATCTGCTCAAGCGCGAGCTCGATTACACCCGGCTCTGTGGAGTCGATCTGAATCGGAGAAGGTTGGGTCAGCGATATCCGCTTGACGAGCTCGCGCATCTGCTCGTCTTCATCCTGTCGCTCGACCAACGCGACGCAGATATCGAGTACGTGGGCTCCTCCCTGTACTTGGTCCTCTGCGATCTGTGAGAGGCCGTCGTAGTCGTCGCTGAGCAGGAGCTCTTTGGCTTTGCGCGAGCCTTGTGAATTGACACGCTCGCCAACTAGCGTGGGGGCGGGGTCTTGGCAGAGGGCGGTGGCGGCGATCATCGATGAAATAAACGGCGGGCGTGGAGCAGGTCGGGGCTTGGCCGCGCGCCCGCCGACGCGGTCGACGATCGCTGCGATGTGCTCCGGTCTCGTTCCGCAACAGCCGCCGACTATGCCAACGCCGTAGCGCTCGACGAACTCGCCGAGCACATCCGCTAGTGGCCCGGGCTTCTGGGGAAAGATCGTCTCACCCTCTGGGCCCTGTATCGGAAGGCCAGCGTTAGGAATGCAGTGAACCGGAACGGGCGAGAACTCGCCAAGAAAGCGGATCGCGTCTCGCATGTCCTCTGGACCCGTCGAGCAGTTAAGTCCGATTGCCTGCACCTTGAGAGCTTCGAGCGTCGCTAAGAGTGCGGAGACGTCGGTCCCCAAGAGCATCTTGGACCCGTTGGGCAGTAGCGAAACGCTCGCTTGTATAGGTACCGCGCGGCCGGCCAACTTAAAGGCTTCGCGTGCGCCGAAGATTGCGGCTTTGACCTCAAGGATGTCTTGGGCGGTCTCGATGATGACCAGATCCACTCCGCCTTCAAGCAGGCCTGCTGTCTGCTGGCAGAAGACTGCTACTAGCTCCCTGAAGCTAATCTGGCCAAGCGTTGGATCGTCGGAAGCGGGGAGGAAGCCGGTCGGTCCGATCGCTCCGGCTACGAAGCGATATTCGCCAGCGGCTCGGCGGGCGATCTGGGCAGCCTTGATGTTGATCTCGGTCGTGTGCTCGCCTAGTCCCCACTCGTCGAGCTTGATCTTGGAGGCCTGAAAGGTGTCGGTGGTTACTACTTCGGCTCCAGCGTCAAGCATCGAGCTGTGGACCCCTTCGATGACGTCAGGACGGTGGAGCACAAGTGCTTCGTGGCACTTCCCAGGCAGCCCGCCATAGTCGGCCACGGTGAGGTCAAAAAGCTCCAGCGTGGCACCCATGCCGCCGTCAAAGATCACCACGCGGTCGTGGATGGCATCGAGGTAGTTACGCATTAAAGCCCGATCCTAGCAGGGATTAGTGCAACCTTGACATAACCATGGCAATGTTTGAAGGGGTGGGATAAAAAAAGTTCTCACCATTAAATCTCGATATCTGATTAGCTACCTACTTCAAAACTAGCCGAGTTCCCGCCTGATTCCGATGGCGGGGAGCGGGGGAACCATCGGGACTAAGTCTATTTAGTCCCTGGGGCGAATCACCGGCATTGCCGGCGTAGCGCAACCTCTTATAGCGCGAGCCCGTCAGCTCACCCCGCAGGCATACAAGAGGAGAGTCTTAGATGGATCTGTCGCGTTGTGGTCTTTTATTAGCTGTCGTGGCCGCCGTTGCCTTAGCGGCGCCGCTATCGCCAGCGTCTGCCGATACCGTCACCCCGTCGGCTTCGTCATCTAGTGCGCACGCCAGCTTGATGCGCAAGGACAGGGGAAGCGATGTAGCCGTGCTGCAGCGCCGATTGGGCATCACCGCCGATGGCATCTTCGGCCCCGATACCGAGGCGGCCGTTAAGAGCTATCAACGTAGTCACGGTTTGACCGACGACGGCGTTGCCGGCCCGATCACCCGTCGCAGCCTTGGCTTAAGGCCATTTAGCGCGCGTGATCGTAGACCTGTTGCATCTAGCGGAGCCGGAGCCGCTGGCGATCTACGGATCACCAAGGCGCTTCGCGTGAGGCTCGATCGGATCGCGGCCTGCGAATCTGGCGGAAATCCACGAGCGCTATCACCGGGCGGCACCTACCGCGGCAAGTATCAGTTTCTGCCAAGCACTTGGCGAGCAGTCGGCGGCAAGGGCGATCCGGCCAAGGCCACAGAGTCCGAGCAGGACCGTCGTGCGGCGATCTTGTTGCAGCAGACAGATGGCACGGCTTGGCCGAACTGCTGACCGCTGTTGGCAGCTAGGTAAACCGTCCCAGTTGCCAACAGACCGACCCCGGACTAGCGCACGAACAGCATCTCGCTGTACTTAGGCAGTGGCCATAGATCGTCAGCGACGAGCTTTTCGAGGCGGTCGGCGACCTCTCGCGTGGCGCCCATCGCCGGGATCACTGTGTCGCGCATGTAGGCGGCCTCTTCGAGTGTGCCAGGCTGACCTTCGTGGTCGGCGTTGACTACCTCTAAGGCTCGAATCTCCTTCACAAACTGCTCGACAGTTGGCTTGACCTCGTCCATTAATGTCGAGATCTCAGCCTTGTCGATCATGCTTAGGTAGCGCAAGGCTGCTGGCAACAGCATCGTGCGAGCCATCGTTGCGGCTGTTTCTGATTCGATATTGAGGGCGATGATGTACTGCTCGACCTGTACCTCATACCGAGCGTGTAGCTCTCGCTCGGAGAGGACCTGATACTTGGCAAAGACTTCAATCGTGGAGTCTGAGATCAGCTCGGGGAGTGCGTCTACCGTAGTGCGCAGGTTCTTTAATCCACGCCGCTGCGCTTCAGCATGCCACTCGTCTGAGTAGCCATCGCCATCAAAGATGACGACCTTGTTGGCTGTGTAGTTCTCCTTGACTACCTCTAGCACGGCCTCGGCGAGAGTCTCGCCCTTGGCGAGCTTGGCGTCGAGCTCGTCGGCCAGTAGGTCGATCGCTTCGGCGGCAATCGTGTTGAGTACTGCGTTGGTAAGGCCAAGCGACTGATTTGAGCCGAGCGCCCGGAACTCGAACTTATTGCCCGTAAAGGCAAATGGCGAGGTCCTGTTGCGGTCGCCGCCATGTAGTGGCAGGGGCGGCAAGACGGGCGTCCCTAGCCCGAGGTATGACTGTGGCTGTGCGGGGACGCCCTCGCCAGCCTCAATCAAGTTAAAGACTCCCTCAAGCTCTCCTCCAAGGAAGATCGAGATGATCGCTGGAGGGGCTTCATTTGCTCCGAGGCGGTGATCTTGACCGGCGCTGGCAACGGTCGCCCGCAGTAGCGCTTGGTGTTTGTTGACGGCCGCTATGACCGCGCTAGTGAAGAAGAGAAAGTTGAGATTCTCGGCCGGGGTGTCGCCCGGATCCATCAAGTTGTGCCCCGTGTCGGTCCCCATCGACCAGTTGTTGTGCTTACCGGAGCCGTTGATCCCAGCGAATGGCTTTTCGTGGAGCAGGCAGACGAGCCCGTAATCGCGAGCAACCTGCTGGAGGACTTGCATCACAAGGTGCTGGTGGTCAGCGCCGACATTTGAGCTCTCGTACATCGGAGCTAGCTCGTACTGTGCTGGGGCGACCTCGTTGTGTCGCGTCTTAATTGGCACACCGAGCTTTGCTAGCTCTAGCTCTACCTCAAGCATGCAAGCCAGTACGCGCTGTGGAATCGAGCCGAAGTAGTGGTCGTCGAGCTCCTGCCCCTTTGCCGGCTTGGCACCAAAGAGGGTCCGACCGGTCGTCATTAGGTCAGGGCGCTCGTAGTAGTACTGCTCATCGATAAGGAAGTACTCCTGCTCCGCGCCAACGGTCGTGAACACACGCTCACATTGGTCGTCGCCGAGCAGGCGAAGCGCCCTGACTGCCGCCTTAGAGAGCGCGTCCATCGAGCGCAGAAGCGGGATCTTTGTATCGAGGGCCTCGCCCGTCCAAGATGCGAAAGCGGTCGGAATGCAAAGCAGTGCTCCGTTGGGGTTTTCAAGAATGAAGGCTGGGCTGGTTGGGTCCCAAGCGGTGTAGCCGCGCGCCTCGAAGGTGGCCCGGATGCCACCAGTTGGGAAGCTTGAGGCGTCGGGCTCTCCTTGGATGAGCTCCTTGCCGGCGAACTCAGCTAGCGCGGTTCCTTCGCCTGTGGGCATGTAGAAGGAGTCGTGCTTCTCTGCAGTTGATCCTGTCAGTGGCTGGAACCAGTGTGTGAAGTGGGTGGCACCCTTCTCCATCGCCCAATCCTTCATCGCAGAGGCGACCGAGTCAGCCAGCGAGGTGTCGAGAGTCTCGCCCTTGGCCAGCGTATCTTGGAGTTGCTTGTAGACAGCCTTGGGCAGGCGTTGGCGCTGGACGACAGGGCTAAATACGTTGGAGCCGAAGATTTGCTGGCCTGGGGCGGTCAGGTCGGGCGCGCCCATGCCTTCGCCGTTGTCGTCCCATTGGGCGGCCATTACGTTGTGTTCACGAGATTTCATCGGCGGGTCGGTCCTCCTCGGGCGGGTGAGTTTCATAAAGAACTTAAGGGTTCGCGCCTCGACAGGCATTGTCCATCTGTATAAAGAGCGCCCCCGGCGGTTAAACCTACTGTCTATTGGCCGCTTTTTGCAGCCTTTTTCTAATAAGGTCGCGCGGTTAGGCCAGCGGCCTGCTCCCGACTTAAGAGATCGAGACGGAGATCTTTCGACATTCGGCTAAAGACCTTGCGCGGTCAACGGCTCAGAGTTGGGGGCCTATTCCCGATTGAGGAGGTCTCATGAGTCGCTCTAAGCCCGGCGCCAGATTCGGTCGCAGATTGAAGCTGACGCTCCTCTGCGGCCTAGGCCTCTTGACGCTGCTGGTCGTCCCTCCGCTAGCACTCGGCGACGGGAGCGAGCTGGCGCTCCTGACCGACAAAAAGAACTCTGACCTGATTTTGGCTTTTGGCATCAACGGTATGTGGGTCGTGGTCGCGGGCATCTTGGTGATGTTCATGCAGGCGGGCTTCGCCTTCCTCGAGATCGGCTTCTCGCGGGGCAAGAATGCGGGCACGGTTGTCGCCAAGATTTTGCTGAACTTCTCGATCGCTGCACTGATGTTCTGGGCCTGTGGTTTCGCGCTGGCGTTCGGCTCTGGCAATGACATCCTCGGTACAAACGGATTTTTCATCTCCGGCTTTGACGCCGGCAAGAACTTCCCACTACTCGCTGCTGGCGGAGGGATCAACAACATCACCGTCGAAGAGTTTTGGTTCTTTCAGTTCGTCTTCTGCGCTGTCTCGCTTGCGATCGTCTGGGGAACGACGCTGGAGCGGATCAAGTTCGGCGTCTACGCCATCTATTCAGTCGTTTTCGCTGGCCTGCTCTATCCGCTGGGCGCGCACTGGATCTTCGGTGGCGGTTGGTTGCAGGTCAAGCTCGGTATGCAAGACTTTGCTGGCTCAACGGTCGTCCATCTAACCGGCGCATCTGGCGCTCTGGCCGTTCTGCTTCTACTTGGGCCGCGGAAGGGGAAGTACGGACCCGATGGAAAGCCGCGAGCTATCCCAGGCCACAACATGCCTCTTTTCGGACTCGGGATCCTGATCCTTTGGTTGGGCTGGTTTGGCTTTAACCCCGGCTCGACCCTTAACGCACTCGACGGGCGATTCGGGGACGTCGTCGTGGTGACCCAGCTAGCCGCAGCGGCCGGTGTGGTGTTTGCCGCCCTTACTGTCTATCTAAAGACGAAGACCATCGACATCGGAATGGTTGGCAACGGCGCGATTGCTGCCCTTGTAGCGATCACGGCCCCGTCTGGTTATGTCGAGCTGTGGGCAGCGCCGATTATCGGCGGAGTTGCAGGAGTGATCGTTGTCTTTGCGATCTATGCGATAGACAAGAAGGTCGACGATCCGGTGGGAGCACTCTCGGCCCACGGTGTTGCGGGAGTTTGGGGGACGTTGGCCTGCGGACTCTTTACTGCGCCACGACTGGCCGAGTACAACGCAGTCGGGGAGGGAGGTCTGTGGTACACCGGCTCCTTCGACCAGCTCGGCGCTCAGGCGATCGGCGTAGCCGCAGCGTTCGCGTTTGTCTTCGGTGCGAGTTTCATCGTTTTCTTGATCATTAAGAAGACCTATGGCTTGCGTGTGACCGAGGCAGAGGAAGATGCGGGACTAGACATAAGCGAGCATGGGATGTATGGATATCCTGAACAGTTCATCCCCGCACCCGAGTTAATCGGCTACTCAGCTGTCGCAAGTGGGGTGGGCCCAGTGTCGACAATATCCAGCGCAACCAAGGAGGCGACGGTATGAAGCTTGTAGCGGCCTATATCCGTCACGAGGCGTTTGAGCCGATCCGAACAGAGTTGCTCGAACTTGGCTTCCCATCGCTCTCGATCATGGAGGCCAAGGGTTCAGGGCGTCAGAAAGGGATCACCGAGAAGTACCGTGGAACTTCGGTGACTAACTATCTGCGGCCGAAGATAAAGCTGGAGTGCGTGGTAGCCGATGGCGATGTCCAGACGATCGTAGACACGATCCTCAAGTATGCGCGAAGCGGAGAGGTTGGCGACGGCAAGGTATTCATCATGCCCGTTGAGGCAGCCTACCGCGTGCGAACCGGTGAATCTGGAGAGGAGATCCTTCAGGCTCACCCAGAGGGCGGGCAAGCGGTCTAGTTTTGCCACGGCAGTGAAGGTGGCGGAGTGACGGTGGTTTGGCTGGTCGGTCTGTGTAGCGCCTGCGAGGCAGTCTCCCCGCGGCCCGCCAATGACTCCTAGCGCTAAATTTTGCACGTTAAAAGGTGCAAAAAACACCGATAAGCGGTAAGTTCAGCGCTTACCCGACCCAGAGGATGATGGAACCTATGCCCGAGGCACCTAAGGCAGATCAGCCGACCACTCGCAGTCCACGCCCTGCTAAGGCTTCTAACCTACGCGGCGGGATCGACCTCGGCGGGACGAAGATTCAGGCGATTGTGATCGACGACGCTCAGACGGTGATGGGGCAGGCTCGTCGCCCGACCCCAACAAAGGGCGGACCACAAGACGTCGTTGATGCGATGGCCGAGGTCCTTAACGCGGCTGCTGACGCTGCCGGCGTAACGACCAGCTCGCTGCGTGGCGTTGGCGTTGGCTCGCCTGGAGTGATCGACCACAAGGCCGGTACGGTTGCAAATGCAGGCAACCTTCCGGACTGGAAGGATCCCTTTCCGGTGGTTTCGTCGCTAGGCGGGCTGCTTGGAACTAAAGTAGAAGTTGGCAACGACGTCGACACTGCCACGCAGGGAGAGTTCGAGCTCGGCGCGGCGACCGATTACAAGTCGATACTCGGAGTCTTCTGGGGTACCGGGATCGGTGGTGGGATCATCCTCAACGGCAAGCCTTGGTTTGGCCGCGGTGCCGCTGGCGAGATCGGCCACGTAGTCATCAACGAAGGCGGGCGGCGCTGCACGTGTGGACGGCGCGGCTGCATGGAAGCCTACGCTGGGCGCATGGCGATGGAGATCCGTGCGCGCAAGCTTCATGACGATGGCAAGAAGACCGATCTCTTTAAGATCATGGAGAAGCGCGGCCGCCCTCGTCTAACCAGTGGGGTATGGGCAAGGGCTATGGATCACGGCGATGACCTCGCAAAGGAGCTTCTTGATGAGGCGGTTGTGGCCCTAGGAGCTGGTGTCGGGTCGTGCGTCAACGTTCTCGACATTGAAGCGGTCGTGATCGGCGGAGGGATGGGAATCCGCTTTGGCCAGCCGTTTGTCGATCGGATCGAAGCCGCGATGATTCCTCACATTCTTGCCTCTGACCGCCCGCCCGCAGTTCTGCTCGGTGCGCTGGGGGATCTTGGCGGCGCGATAGGCGCATCGCTGCTGATCAAATAATCGAATTTAGGCGCAAATTTCGACAGTGACGCTCACTCTGTCGAGGTCGGGTAACCACCTGTCTCTAGGAGTGTCTCCTAACCCCAGATGAGCGATATCGCACTGCTTTTCCCTGGCCAGGGGAGCCATGAGGACGGGATGCAAGGCCGCTACGCTGGCTCCAGCCTGCTTGAGCGCGGCCTTGACCTGCTCGATTACAACCCCTTTGATCACCTAGCCGACGGCACTCGCTATCAGCAGCCAGCACTCTTTCTCTGCGGCGTTGCTGACTGGGAGATGGCGGGCCGGCCGGTGCCAGCAGCGGCTGCAGGCCACTCTTTAGGTGAGTACGCAGCGCTTGTGGCTGCTGGTGCCCTGCTTTTCGAAGATGCCTTATTGCTAGTCGATGCGCGCGCGGCTGCTATGGCCACGGCAGCAGAACGCGTGCCTGGCGCGATGGTCGCGATGCTAGGTGGCGACCCCACAGACGTCGCAGCCCTAGCTACCCAACTAGGCCTAGTAATTGCCAATGACAATGCTCCAGGCCAGATCGTCCTAGCTGGTCCGCGCGAGGCCGTTGAAGATGCTGAAAGGCGCGCACGCGAGATCAGCGCCCGGGCCCGCATACTCGACGTCAGCGGCGCATTTCACTCACCCCTGATGCAGCCTGCCGCAGCAACGCTGCGCAGCAAGCTCGCCGGTACACCGGTGTCAGAGCCACTCTTTCCGGTCTACTCCAACGGAAGCGCCGCACCGTTTATTGACATCCGCAGTGAGCTCGGCGAAAACCTGCTGCGCTGTGTGCGCTGGCGCGAGACGTTGTTAGCGATGCACGACGATGGCATCAACGACTTTCAAGAGTGCGGCCCAGGGCAGGTTTTAACCGGGATGGTTAAGCGAACCCTCCGCGCGGAGGCTCCAGCATGAACGCCGGCATCTGCGGATTAGGGAGCGCGCTACCCGCGCAGGTCATCACCAATGAAGATCTAATGGCGACGCTAGACACAAGCGATGAGTGGATTGTCCGCAGGACTGGCATTCAAGAGCGCCGCTGGCTTAGCGGCAGCGAGACGGTTGCCGACCTCACAACGACAGCCTGCCTACAAGCCTTGGCCGACGCTGGTCGTAGCGCGGCCGATGTGGACTACGTCATTGTCTCTACCATCACCGCCGATCGCATTACGCCAGGCGTCGCCCCAGAAGTAGCCTTCCGCATCGGTGCTCACTCTGCTGCGGCTTACGACGTGGCTGCTGCATGCGCTGGCTTTATCTATGCCCTCGACCAAGCGGCTGCGCTGATTGAGAGCGGTCGAGCACAGTTGGTGTTGGTCTGTGGCGCGGACGCGATGTCGCGGATCGTCGACAAGAGTGACCGCACGACGACAGTGATCTTCGGCGACGGGGTCGGCGCGGTGCTCGTCGCTAGCGGTGACTATCAGTTTGGCCTTCAGCCCTTCGAGCTTTGCAGCGACGGCTCCTTGGGCGATCTGCTTTACGTCGACAACGACGAGCGTTTGATTCGGATGCAGGGCCAGGAGATCTATCGCAATGCAGTCAGGTGCATGGCCGAGGCGACGCGTACCGCTCTCACCCGCGCAGGTATGACGCTCGACGACGTCGATCTTTTCGTCTCCCACCAGGCCAATGCAAGGATCATCGAGTCGACGGCCCGCGAGCTGGGCCTGCCCGACGAGCGTGTTGCGATGGCAATCTCGCACACCGCAAATACATCGTCTGCCTCAGTTCCGCTGGCGCTCGCCTACTGCGAGCGCGAAGGTCTACTGCACGCCGGCGACCGCATCGTGTTAGCTGCCTTTGGCGCTGGCCTCGTTTGGGGCGCTGGGGTACTGACTTGGAAGGAGGAAGCCCGTGTCGCCGCGTGATCAGGGCTGCGCACTGGTAACCGGGGGCGAGCGCGGGATTGGTGGCGCCATAACCGAGCGCCTGCGGGCCGACGGCTGGACGGTCGCGACACTTGGGAGAAGCGGCGGCGACGTCATAGCCGACATCGGCGACCGTGAGGCAGTCAAGGTCGCTTTTGACGAGGTCCAGGAGCGCTACGGGCCGGTTCTAGTCTTGGTAAACAACGCCGGACAGCGCCTCGATAGCTTGGCTATCAGAATGCCTGACGCCGACTGGGACGCGGTATTAGAGACAAACTTAACTGGGGCATTCACGGCGACTAAGCTCGCTCTTTCGTCGATGCTCAAGGCTCGCTGGGGTCGGATCGTCAATATCTCATCCGTCGTGGCAGAGCACGCAAATCCCGGCCAAGCCAACTACGCAGCTTCAAAGGCTGGCCTGCTGGCTCTCACGCGAACGGTCGCAAAAGAGATGGCCAAGAAGGGGATCACATGTAACGCAGTGACCCCTGGCTTGATCACCACGGAGATGACGACCGACGTCGCGCAGGCACTAATGCCTATGATTCCCGCGGCCCGGGCAGGTACCCCGGCAGAGGTGGCTGCTTGCGTGGCATTCCTTTGCTCAGATGAAGCCGCCTACGTCAACGGAGCAACAATCGCCGTCGATGGCGGCATGGCCGCATAGAGAACTTTTCCCCAGCAACTAATAACAAAGGACACGATATGGATGAACAACAAGTACTAGAGAAGGTCCGGACCCAGCTTGAAGAGATCAAGGTGCCCGGGGCCGCTGGCGCTGAGATGACAACAACTTGGGATGATCTTGACGTCGATTCGCTTGACCTCGTAGAGCTCGTGCGGGCGCTCGAAGATGAGTACGGCATCGAGATCAACGACGAGAAGCTCAAGCCGATCGCTTCTGTCGGCGATGCTGTGCGGCTCGTAATCGAACTCGGTGGTACGGCGTCCTAATGAACGAAGTAGTAGTAACCGGCCGCGGCGTCATCTCTTCAATCGGCGAGGGTGCCGATGTCTTCCTAGATGCGCTCTCAGATCGCCGTTCGGGCGTGGTCGATGGCATCGCGCGTTGTACGGACTTTGACCCTGAGCGCTACATGACAGCGAAAGAGGCTCGTCGCGCTGACCGTTTTACTCAGTTCGCTGTTGCTGCGGCCGTTCAGGCAGCAGAGGAGGCAGGACTGCCCGGCGAAGTCGATCCCACGCGGATTGGAATCGTGATCGGTACGGGTGTCGGCGGGCTTACGACCCTCCAGGAGCAGGTTCTTGCTTGGAGGGAGGGGGGAGATCGGGCAGTGTCGCCGAACTTCGTCCCCATGATGATGCCCAATGCTGCCTCGGCCGTCGTTGCGATGCGGCTCGGGGCACGGGGACCGGGGCTTTCGGTCTCTTCTGCGTGTGCGACCGGTACTCACGGCATCGGCGAAGGAGCACGCATGATTGAACGCGGAGACGCCGACGTTGTCTTGGCCGGTGGCAGCGAGGCCGCCATAACTACTGTCTGCCTTGCTGCTTTCAATGCGATGGGAGCGCTCTCGCGTGAGGGAATATCGCGACCTTTTGACGTACGTCGCGACGGATTTGTGATGGGCGAAGGTGCCGCAGTATTAGTCCTCGAGTCCGCTGCGCATGCCAAGGCGCGGGGCGCCCTATCGCGCGGTCGAATCGTCGGCTATGGCTCCTCCAATGACGCATTTCACATCACTCAGCCCGACAAAGACGGACGCGGCGCGACGCAGGCGATGCGAGCAGCACTCGCCGACGCAGACGCCGCACCTGCCGACGTCGGATACCTCAACGCACACGGCACCTCGACACCATTTAACGATCGCTGTGAGGTACTTGCCTACCGACAGGTATTTGGCGCCGATGGCCCGCCGCTATCAAGCACAAAGTCTGCGATCGGCCATCTCCTTGGAGCTGCTGGAGCGGTCGAGGCCGTTGCCACACTAGCCGCGCTTGAACGCGGCGTGATGCCACCAACTCTCAACTACGAAGAGCTCGACCCAGAGTGCGACGTCGACGTGATCGCAGACGGTCCGCGCGATGCCCCAGGGATTGAGCTGGCGCTTTCAAACTCGTTTGGATTTGGTGGTCAAAATGCCTGCCTAGCGATTGGACGAGCATGAGTACTGCCGAACGTAAAACGGGTCTCACGCCAGCTGCGCCAGAGCAAGCGCTGCCCGCTGCTGTCACGGCTACGCCAGATCCAGCCCTTTTAAGGCTAGCCCGCGTCTGTGATCCGGGCACCTTCAAGCCCCTGCGATCAAACGTCGGCGATGGTGTGCTTGCCGGTAGCGGACGGGTGACGGGTCGCCCTGTCTATGTTTGGGCCCAGCAGATATCCCATATGGGCGGTTCGCTTGGGACCGAGGGCGGACGAACCATCGCCCGGGTGATCCGTATGGCCGCTGGCTCGCGCGCTCCCGTGATCGGCTTCCCGGCTTCTGGCGGTGCGCGCCTGCAGGAGGGGATCGCGGCGCTAAACGCCTACGGTTCAATCTTCCGCGCCCAAGTTCTCGCCGAAGTACCGCAGATTTCAGTCATCAGCGGCCCTTGCGCCGGTGGCGCTGCCTACTCGCCAGCACTCGGCGACTTCACGATTATGGCGGGCGACAATTCGCAGATGTTCCTCACCGGGCCGAAGGTAGTCGAGCGTGTGATGCGCGAGTCAGTCACGCTCGATGAACTCGGCGGTTCGCGCGTGCACCGTGCCAACGGAGTCGCACACCTTGTTGCCGAAGATGAGGCAGAGGGAGCGAGGATGGCGCGGGCGTTGATTGGATATCTGCCGCAGATCGCCAAGGGGCCACTGCCGATCGAGGCTCCGATCGCTCCCAACGGTGGCGATCCTTCGGGGCCGGTGCCAAGCGAGTCACGCAAGGTCTATGACGTCTGCGAGGTCATAGAGAGGATCGTCGACCTTGACAGCTTTATGGAGGTCGCTCCACGGTGGGCGCGCAACATGGTCTGTGGCTTTGGGCGGCTAGAAGGGCACCCGGTCGGCGTGATCGCCAATCAGCCAGCCTACCTCGGCGGCACGATCGACTCATCCGCATCGGAGAAGGGGGCATGGTTTGTGGACCTCTGTAATCGCTTTGGCCTACCACTTGCCGTGCTTGTGGATACCACTGGATTCCTGCCGGGCACCCGCCAAGAACACGCTGGTGTGATCCGTCACGGAGCCTCGCTCGTGCGCGCCTTTGCCGGCGCCACGGTTCCTCGCGCTACTGTTGTTCTGCGCCAAGCCTTCGGCGGGGCGCATATAGCCATGAACTCACGCGACCTCGGAGCCACCGTTTCACTAGCTTGGGATGGAGCACGCATCGGTGTGATGGGTGCGCGTCAGGCGGTGGAGATCATCGACCACAGGGCGATTTCAGATGGAGCCGATCCCGAGCTGCTAGCCGAGGCTTACGAGGAGCGCCATCTCTCGGCCGCTCAGGCGGCTGCGGCAGGTGAGATCGACGAGATGATCGCTCCGTCTGAGACCCGCGAGCGCCTCGTCGCTGCGCTCGGTGCGTGGGCGTGAGCGATCTCGCCTCTATAGAGACTCTGGAGCCACGCAACTCGACCGAGGATGCGATCCTTTCGGCCGCGCGCGATGCCATCACCGAGGAGCGCTACGAGCGCGTAACAATCGACGGCATCGCAAAGCGTGCCTTTGTAAGTCGCACGAATGTCTACTCCTACTTTCCTAACAAGCGAGCGGTCGTAGATCGCCTGATCCAGCGAGTTTTCTCCGACATGTTTGAGGCTGTTCGGCCTTACGTAGATGGTGACGGTGACGCTCGAGCTGAGTTGCGCCGTGCGCTGGCGAGGACCGTGGCGGTCGTCAACCGCGACGAGTCAGTGCTAAAGATCGCCTTCGTCCTGTCCGGAGGCGAGGATCATCTGCCCCAACAGTGGGCGCCCTATATCCAGAAGCTCATAGAGGCTGTCTCTCAACGAATTGAGCGCGATCAGCGCACCGGTCGCGCGCCACGAGACATTCCCGCACGCGACGCCGCGCAGGCCTTGATGGCGATGGTCGAGCGCCACGTGACGCTAGAGATACTCAACGGTGGTCGGCCTGGCCATGACTCGATCAGGGTCCTCTCTGAGCTGTGGTGGCGCGCTGTTTACTCGCATCCCGAGGCGCTTCTTAGCGACTCCACGGTCCGTGCTAACGCTGCTGCTAACGACCCTGACTTACGCTGAGGCCTGAGTCGGAACGTAGCGCTGCTAGGCGTTTTCGGACGCCGGCGGTGCGCCGATGGCATGAAAGCCGCCATCAACATGGATGATCTCTCCGGTGATCGCACGCGCGCGGTCAGAGAGGAGCCAGATGACAGCTTCGGCGACCGGCTGTAGGTCTGCTGTATCCCAGCCGAGCGGAGCTTGGCGCTCCCATGCATCGGCGAGCGTTTCAAATCCCGGGATGCTGCTGGCGGCCATCGTCTGTAGCGGTCCAGCTGAGACTAGGTTTGCTCGAATCTTCTCTGGTCCGAGGTCACGGGCGAGGTAGCGGTTGACTGACTCCAAGGCGGCCTTAGCGACGCCCATCCAGTCATATATCGGCCAGGCTACGGTCGCATCGAAGTCTAGGCCTACGATCGAGCCGCCTCCCGCTTCACGCATCAGATCAAGCATTCCAGCCGCTAGCGCTTTGTAAGAGAAGGCGCTTGTCGTGAAGGCGATCTCAGCTGACTGCGCCGGTGTGGTTAGGAACTTTCCACCAAGTGCATCTTGTGGAGCGAAGGCGATAGCGTGAAGGATGCCATCTAGGGAGCCCCAGCGATCGCCAAGCGTTGCGGCCAGAGCGGCGATCTGATCCGGCTCATTGACGTCTAGTTCTAGGACATCGGGAGGGTCTGGAAGACGTTTTGCGATCCGCTCCGTGATACGCATCGCGCGGCCAAAGCTAGTCAGAACGATCTCAGCGCCCTCTCGCTGGGCGCTCTCGGCTACGGCAAAAGCAATTGACTTCTGGGTTAGTACGCCGGTTATGAGTAGGCGCTTGCCTTCAAGGAGCATTGCGAGAGGGTACGGCTTATTTGTTTCGCGAGGAACTAGGCTTCGGTTTTCGCCGCATCCGCGTCGACCTCAAGCTCGGTAGACCCGGGCTCCAAGTCGCCGCCTGTGAGTACAACTCAACGATCTATCAGGAGCAACGGATATGCCCCCAGTTAAGCGTGCCACCACAGCAAAGAAGAGTGTCAAGCGGCCAGTAGCCAAGCGTTCGGCGATCAAGAAGCCAGCGGCCAAGCCCTCGGCGATCAAGCGACTAGTGACCAAGAAGCCGGTCAAGAAGAGCGGACCAGTCGATCAAGCCGCTGAGTACTTCGCGTTCCTACAGGCATCGCTAGAGGATCTGCGCAAGACCGCGAGCAAAGAGACCAAGGCTGCGATCGTCGAGATCGAGAAGTTGCTGCGCGAGGGTCAGGCAGGATTTCGAAGGGTTGAGAAGCGGGTGCGCGCTGAGTTTGACTCATTGATGGCAGCGAAGCCAGCGGCGCGTAAGCCAGCGGCGCGCAAGGTCGCCGTTCGTAAGCCAGCCGTTCGTAAGCCAGCGGCGCGTAAGCCTGCTGCGCGTAAGCCGGCCGTTCGTAAGCCTGCGCCAAAGAAGAAGTAGAGATTGGCGCCTCTGTAAGAGGGGCGAAACAGTAGGCCCAAGTTCCTAATGGGGTAATGGACGCCGCCTCGGCTCAGGCACTCGACGACCTGTCGGCGACGCTGCGCGATCGCCTGATCGAAGCCGCGGGCGAGGGTAGGGAGGCGGGCGAGGCTAAGACGCCAGAAGATCTCCACGAGCGCATTCGAGCGCTTGTGGATCGTGAGGCTGCAATGTTGGATGAGGTCCAGCGCGGTGAGCTCTGTCGACGAGTTGCACAGCGGTCGTTTGGCCTCGGGCCGTTGGAGCCGCTGCTTTGGGACCCAACCGTCGATGAGGTGATGGTCAACGGTCCGGGGTCGGTGTGGGTGGAGCGCCGTGGTCGGATAGAGCCGGTCGATGTCACCTTCAGCGGGGTGGCTGAGCTTCGCCACACGATCGAACGGATACTTGCCCCACTGGGTCGGCGCGTCGATGAGGCCCAGCCGATGTGCGACGCACGTCTGCCTGACGGCTCTCGCGTCAACGTCGTGATCGCACCGCTGGCCTTAGACGGACCGATCCTCACGATCCGTAGATTCCGCCGCCGCGGCCTCACGCCCGCAGACCTTGTCGAGATCGGAACCCTTGAGCCAGCATTACATGACTTCCTCGCCGACTGCGTCCGTGCTCGTGTCAACCTGCTCGTGAGCGGTGGTACTGGCTCAGGCAAGACTACGACGCTAAATGCACTCTCATCCTTTATTCCTGCGGGAGAGAGGATCGTGACGATCGAGGACGCCGCGGAGCTCCGTCTCCAACAGCCTCACGTCCTAAGGCTTGAGGCGAGGCCAGCAAACCTTGAGGGTCGCGGTGAGGTGACAATTCGTCAGCTGGTTAGGAATTCACTCCGGATGCGCCCTGACCGAATCGTCGTGGGCGAGGTTCGCGGCGCGGAGGCGCTCGACATGCTTGCTGCGATGAGCAGTGGCCACGATGGTTCGCTGTGCACCGTCCACGCTGGATCTGCGCAAGAGGCGCTACGGCGAGTCGAGACGCTGGCCTTGATGGCGGGGGTCGGGCTTCCGCATGCTGCAATCCGAGAACAACTCGCTGGGGCCATAGACGTGGTCATCCATCAGCAGCGAGGGCGAGATGGCGTTCGACGGGTCACTGCGGTCGCAGAGGTCGTGCGCGAGGCCGACGGGCCTTTCGCGCGGGAGGTGTACAGCCTTCAGGGTGCCAAGACGCGGTGGGCGCTCCCCGAAAGCGGACGACTGGCCGAACGCCTGTCGGATCTGGGCGCTCTATGACCCCCGCAGCCGCCCTCGCAGCCGTGGCAGCCGCTGTGGGGGTTCTGGCGGCCTGGGAGGCTATCGCTGGGATCGAGAGCAGCCGCGTCGCTGCCGTCCTCGCGCAGGCGATCGCTCCGTTACGCGCAGCCGGACGCGAGGGCCGCACACCAACGGCGGTTGAACGACGGCGGTTGAGCATTCTTGCCTTAGCGACCTTGGCCGCTGCAGGGTGGCTTGTGGCTGGGCCGATAGTTGCCGCAGGGCTCGGAGCGGCGGGTCCATGGCTGGCCGTTATGGCGGTGCGCACCCGCCGCCGCCGTTATGTGGCCGAGCTCCAAGGCGCTGCGCCGCTCGTGGCACGAACGCTCGCTGATGCGCTGGCTGGCGGGCATTCGATCCGCGCAGCGATAACCCAGGCGGCAAGTAGCGGATTATCAGGGCCGGTGGCCGTCGAGCTTGGCGCAGCGGGGCGAGGCTTAGATCTCGGTGAGTCAACAGAGCTGGTGCTCGCCCGCCTCCAGCAACGAGCCGGAGGTGGGGCCTACGACACGGTCGTTGCGGCGATTCTGCTTCAGCGCGATTCGGGTGGAGATCTCGCAGGCCTGCTGCGCTCGGTGGCAGAGACGCTTGAGCAGACGGTCCGCCTTGAGGCCGATGCGCGTTCGGCCACAGCTCAGGCACGCTTCACGGGAATGCTCGTCGCCGGACTGCCAGCGGGCGCCGCAGTAATAGCCGAACTAGCCAGCCCTGGATACCTAGGCCAACTAGTTGGATCACCACTGACGATGGTGTTATTGGGATGTGCGGTCTGCTTACAACTCCTAGCCGTTGTGGCAATCCGACGGTTCGGCCGAGTCGGCGCGTGATCGTCGCGTTGCTCCTCTGCTGCTGCGCCGCGGTAGCTGCAGCATTCGCAGTCATAGACCTAGCTGCTACCTCGCTGCCACGCGGCCGTCGGGCGCAGGCACGAGAACTTCGCCGCGGCCGATTTGTCGTGTGGTCGGCGAGGATTGGGCGGCGGGTCGGCTCTCCTTTGGTAGGAGGTCCGACGTTGCTGGCAAGGATCACCGCGGCTGGAACACCGCTAAACCTCAAGCTCGCAGACGTGATGGCTGCCAAGGGCGGATCGGCCCTGGTTGCACTTCTGGCGGGTGCTCCGATCGCCGCCTCTTTGCCTGGTCGCCTGCCGCTTCCAGCAGCGCTCGCCTGCCCGATCGCCGGATTCTTCCTGCCTGATCTCTGGCTGGCGCGACGCATCCGCACGCGCAGGCGGGTTATGGAGGTGGAGCTCCCAGACCTGCTCGACCTCCTGCGGGTGGCTGTCGGGGCTGGGTTGCCGGTTATGCGTGCGATGGGGGAGGTGGGTCGTCGCCACGGCGGACTTTTAGCGTCGGAGTGGCGTCGCGCAGCGGGCGAGATTGACTTAGGCGTTCCTACCAGTGAGGCGTTGGAGCGCTTGGCGGCACGCTGTCCGCCGCTGGGCATGACATCTCTGGTGGCGGCTTTGGAGCGCACGCAGCGCCATGGCGCACCAGTAACGGAGGCCTTAGGTGCTCAGGCACGAGAGGCGCGAGCGGCTCGGGCTCGACGGGTGCGTGATCAAGCGGCGCGCGCGAGCCCAAAGATCCAGCTCGTCGTTGCCCTACTGCTCGTGCCGTCGGTCCTGCTGCTGGTCGCCGCCGCGCTAGCTGCCTCGTTGGTTAATCACGTGACTTGATCGCTAGCTAGACCGCTTTCAACGGCCGTTGTACTGAAGGTCTTGGTGTCGGTTGGCGGCAGCAATATCGCGTTCAAGTGCTGTTTGTGCAGCAAACGTTGCCGTATTTAGGCCCCCGCGCACGTTTTTTCTCAAAGTCATAAATCCTCGCAGCAGAGCTAAAAATGGCTGTTCGGAGTGGTCTTATGATGGGGATGTGGGAGATAATTCGCATAAAGGGTTGCAAAGTGGGAGAGAGTGGGGTAGGTTTCCGTGCATTGGACCGCGGTGGCGGGGCTCCTCCCACTCCGCCACCTCGGTTCAAGAACTACTTGATTCAACCGATATGACCTTCCGCGGAACCTTCGACCACACCCTTGACGCAAAGAACCGGCTAACAGTGCCGGCTAGGTTTCGTGTTGCCTTAGGCGCTGGGGTCGTACTGGCCAAGGGCGTCGAGCCGTGTGTCGCGATTTGGACTCCCGCGGCATACGAGGCTCAGACTGCTGCTGCCCTCCTAGGTCGCAATCCGCTATCGCCTGAGGCGCGTCAGCTTTCGCGCTACTTCTCAGCTAACGCGATCGACATTGAGCTAGACAAGGCTGGCCGAGTGATGCTGGCGGCCTTCTTGATGGAGCACGCCAATCTTGAGAGAGAGGTTGTTGTCACCGGAGCCGGTGAGTGCCTAGAGGTTTGGAACCAGAGCGCTTGGACCGCTTATAACAACGATCTCTCTGCCCGTATCCCCGACATCGCCGCCGGCCTCGATCGTGCTTCTTGACATGACCGCCATCCACGTTCCGGTTCTCGCCGGCGAACTGATCGAGGCTCTCGATCCTCGCCCAGGGCAGGTCGCGATTGACGCGACGGTTGGGGGCTGCGGGCACGCAAGTCTGATCGCCGAACGGATTGGATCCGCAGGGACGCTGATCGGGATAGATCGCGACCCGATCGCCGAAGAACGCTTCGCCGCGCTGGCCGCGGAGGTCTCCTGCAACACGCGCTTTATCCGTGCAACCTTTGCTGACGGGCTCGCTCAGCTGGTTGACGAAGGGGTTGAGGCCGACATGGTGACCCTCGACCTCGGGATGTCGTCACTGCAAGTCGATACGCGCGACCGGGGCTTTTCCTACAGCTACGACGCACCTTTGGATATGCGCATGGACCCCGACCAAGAACTCACCGCTGCGGTCGTTGTCAATACCTTCGACGAGCGCCAGATCACACGTCTACTGCGTGAATATGGCGAGGAGCGCTACGCCGGTCCGATCGCCCGCTCGATCGTGCGCCGACGCCGTGATCACACCTTTGAGACCACCCAGGAGCTCGTAGACACAATTAAGAGCGCAATTCCTGTCCCGGCGCAGTTTGCGGGCGGCCATCCAGCCAAGCGTTCATTCCAAGCAATCCGTATCGCCGTAAATGATGAGCTCGATCAGCTAGATCAGGCGCTGCCGCTCGCTTGGCGCTCGCTCGCGGTTGGCGGACGTGTCGGCGTTATCTCTTTTCACTCGCTTGAGGATCGCCGTGTTAAGCGCTTCCTGACAGCGCAGGCGCGTGGCTGCGTCTGCCCGCCGGACCTACCGATCTGCGCATGCGGTCAGAACCCGAAGGGTGAGCTTCTAAGCCGCCGTGCAATCGCTCCTACGGCAGGAGAGATCGCTGCAAATCCCCGCGCCAAGTCAGCCCATCTGCGCGCAGCGCGCAAAGTTGAGCAGAGTCGATGACTCCGCCTAGTGGCGCCACGGCCGCAGCTCGCGGCCAATCACGTCAACTCTCAGCCCGTCGTATTGATTCCACCAGCGCCCGCCCGCCCTCCCGGATTGCTCGTAGGGTCTCGGGGCCGATCAAGCGCGGCAGTGCTGGGGGCTCTCGCCAGGCGCAGTTCAGTGGTGGGGCAATCGCCGCAGCTCCCTTGGGTCTGCGCGTAGCTCGCGGCGTCGTAACGATTCCCGACCACCGCTTTGTTGAAATTCTCGCGCGCGGTCGGTGGTGGATAGCTCTTATTGGGGTCCTTTTGATCGGCCTAGTTGGGATGCAGGTTTCGCTGCTTAAGCTCAACGCAGGTATCGGAGAGTCGGTGCAGCGAAGCGGGCTTCTGGAGCGAGCTAACGCCGAGCTCAAGGGCTCGATCTCACGCCTTGGAGCACGCGAGCGCCTCCAGACCGAGGCTCAGAGGCTCGGACTTGTGATGCCTGCGGCGGGCGATCTTCACTACATCAGGCCTAATGTTGAACGCGACGCTGCGCTGGCCGCCAAGGCGCTGCGCTCCGGAGCGTTTGGCCCAGAGGCGACGGCAGCGGTGGCAGCGCAGGCGACTGCAGCCGCTGATCTAGCTGCCGCGATGGCAGTCGACGCGATCAGCACAGATCTGGCGCCGGTCGACGCAGCCTTGGTGGATCCGGCTTTAGTGGTGGGGACAACTGATCAATCCACACCAACTCCGTGATGGCTGAACCTTCTACCCCTAGATCTTCCTAAGCGCGTGGCACTCCGGCTGATCGACCGCCGGATCGGGCTCCTCTTCGGGATCTTTGCTCTGATCCTCCTCGTAGCCTTGGGGCGTGCTGTCTGGCTCGGTGGAATCAGGGGCGCGGACTTCCAGGCTGCGGCAACAAGTCAGCAGGTTTCCGAAGTGGTCATCCCAGCCCGACGTGGGACAATCACCGATCGCAATGGCGTTCCTTTGGCAGTCTCTGAGCCGGCAGCCGACGTGGCTGCAACGCCTTACTTGATCAAAGACAAGCCCGGCGTTGCTCGCCGTATCGCTCCTATATTGGGCCAGCCAGAGGCGGATGTTCTCTCCAAGCTATCCCAGCCGGGAGGGTTCGTCTACATGGCTCGTCAGCTGCCAGACGGTAAGGCTCGCAAGCTCGAAAAGCTCGGGATAGAAGGACTCGATTTCATCCCTTCGAGCAAGCGCATCTATCCCCAAAAGCAACTCGCTGCTCAAGTAATTGGAACGGTCGGGATTGACGGCGTTGGTCTCGCGGGATTGGAATACGCGCGCAACTCCTTGCTCCACGGAAGCGACGGCAAGCGGCGTTTGGTGAGCGACGCCATTGGTCAGCCGATTTCGATGACCGACCAGAAGGCTGTGCTGCCGGGCAGCTCTATCTCGCTAACGATCGATGCCGCTATCCAGAACAAGGCCGAGGCGGTCTTGGCAGAGATCGGAAAGACATTCTCTCCTAAGGGCGCGACCGTGATCGTGATGGATCCGCGCAACGGTGAGATCCTCGCCGACGCTAACTGGCCACTAGCTGACTCCAACGACTTCGGCAGCGCTACGCCAGACGCGCTCACCGATAAGTCGGTGGTTTCAGCCTACGAGCCCGGCTCAACATTTAAGCCCTTCACCGTCGCCGGGGCGCTCTCAGAAGGAATCATCACGCCCAACACGACTTTTGAGCTTGGCTCTTCGATTCAGGTTGCAGATAGAACGATCAATGAGGCCCACGATGGTGGCGGAGGGGTCCTTACGACCGCCCAAATTCTTGCTCAGTCAAGCAATGTAGGGGCGGTCACGATCGGCCTACGCCTTGGTGCTGAAAGGTTCGATCAGTGGGTGCACCGTTTCGGATTTGGGACCCCAACGGGCGTCGATCTCGCGGGAGAGCAGGGCGGCATCGTTCCTGGCGTCAAGGATTACTCGGGCTCATCGATGGGTAACTTGCCGATTGGACAAGGGCTTGCTGTTACCCCAATGCAGATGGCAGCAGCCTACGCAGCGATAGCGAATGGCGGGATCCTGCGTACGCCGCGAATCCTGGCCTCAATTGGCGGTCGTCCCGTGGCCGAGCCGCGCGGCAAGCGGGTTATCAGTGCTAAGACTGCCGAGAGCGTGCGCAAGATGCTCGAGGGGGTTGTCGCCGCCGGCGGTACTGCAAGTGAAGTTTCGATCCCCGGCTACGAGCTAGCCGGCAAGACCGGCACGGCTAACAAGCCTGACAACGGTGTCTACTCCGAGACAAAATTTGTCGCTTCGTTTGTCGGCTTCGCACCTGCCAAGAACCCTCGCCTACTTGTGACAGTGATGGTCGATGAACCCCAAGGCGAGTACTACGGGTCCGTAGTAGCAGCGCCAGCGTTTCAGAAGATCACGGCTTTCGCGCTGCCGTACCTGCGCATCCCGCCAGGGTGAGGCCTGCGGCGCGCGCAATGACCGCTTCCGACAGACAGCTCCGTAGAATCACGGACCTAGATGCTGCTGACCGATCTCATGGCGGACGTGGTCGCTGTTACTTCAGGCAATCCGCGCTTCAAGGATCCCCAGTCAATGGTCGATGAAATAATAGTTAGCGCTAGTTCTGAGGCCCAATCCATATGTGACCGGCTCGACGCGATCAAGCCGGCGGTTGCGACAGCGAAAGACGGGGACAGCATGGTGATCGGGCGCGAGTTTCTGGCCCAGCGGACCACTGACGTGCACGGGGGTGTCGGAAGATGAGGGCGTGGACCGCCATCGAAGTAGCTGCGGGCGCTCAAGGCACTCTCGAGCGCAGCCCGCTCGGTGGGAGCGGACCGTTGCGTGCGGTCATTGACTCACGCCAAGTAATGCCAGGTGACCTCTTTGTGGCTATATCAGGGGAGCATTTTGATGGGGGCGCTTTCGTCCCTGAGGCACTTGCAGCGGGTGCCTGGGGGGCGATCGCTACGCCACGCTGGATCGCAGAGGCGGCAGCTGGCGATCTCGTCGGAGGTAAGTCAGGTGGGAGCAAAGATGTCGGCGGTCCAGGCGCGCTGATCGCCGCCGCAGATCCTGTTGCGGCATTGGGTCACCTAGCGCGCGCTTGGCGCCGAGAGCTGGGCGCTGCAGTAATCGGGATAACCGGGTCAACTGGGAAGACATCCACCAAAGACATCCTCGCTGCGATGCTTTCACCGCACAGGCGCACCTTCGCGAGTCCCGCTAACCACAACACAGAGATCGGCCTTCCTCTCTGCATCTTGGACGCGCCGCCCGACACCGAAGTGTTCGTTCTGGAGATGGGGATGCGCGGACTTGGTGAGATCGCAGAGCTGGTTGCGATCGCCGAGCCCGACGTCGGCGTGATAGTCAATGTGGGCCCGGGCCATCTTGAGCTGCTCGGCACGATCGAGGCGATCGCGGAAGCAAAGGCTGAGCTGATACGAGACTTACCAGTCGGCTCAACTGTCGTCATTCCATCGGTTGAGCCGCTCCTAGCCCCCCACTTAACTCGCGATGACATCGAGATTGTGACCTTTGGCGATGGTGGCGACGTTGCCCTTCTTGAGGCAGACGGGGAGCATCTTATAATCAGCGCGGGAGGGGAGACCATTGATCTGTGGCTCTCATTCACCCAAGCCCACCAGCGCTCCAATGCCCTCGCAGCTGTAGCCGCTGCGCAAGCAATCGGAGTGGTGCCCAGTGGCCGTGTCGAGGTCGCCTTCTCAGCTCTACGAGAGCAGCGAATCGCGATCGGCGACGGGATCGTCGTGATCAACGATTGCTACAACGCCAACCCGGTGTCGATGCGTGCTGCCCTAGACGACCTAGCCGTAGTCGCCCCAGGCCGCCGCGTCGCGGTGCTCGGAGACATGCTTGAACTCGGGCCAGACCAGAAAGCCTTCCATATTGAGATCGGTCGCCATGCCGCAAGCTGTGAGGTTGACCTCCTAGTGACAGTTGGATCGCTGGCAGCCGTGATGCTCGACGGCTTTGATTCGGATGGGGTCGGGCACGCTGTCGCTGATGCCGGGGAGGCTGCGGCGCTTGTCGGAGATCTAGCGCAGACAGGCGACACCATCTTGGTCAAAGGCTCGCGTGGGGTGGCGCTAGAGGTCGTGGCTGACTCGCTGCTTGAGTTGAATGGCCCAGATGCTGCTGAGTGACCTCATCGACGGCTACAACCTGCCGGGCGTCGAAGTAAGCGAATTGGCCTTCGACAGTCGTCGCGCAGGCCCCGGCTCTTTGTTCTTCTGCGTCTCTGGCTTCCAGCAAGACGGGCATGATTTTGCCAAAGCAGCAGTCGCTGGGGGGGCTGTTGCGCTGGTGACAGAGAGGCCACTTGGGCTCGGCGTAACCGAAGTGGTGGTCGATTCGGTGCGCTCGACGATGGCCGACGTGGCTGCGCGTTTCTACGGTGACCCGAGCGCGACGTTAGAGGTCGTCGCCATCACGGGAACTAATGGCAAGACCACAACAGCATTCCTGCTGCATGCGATCTTGGAGGCCGCTGGACGGTCATGCGGCCTACTGGGAACAGTCAAGTCCCTAATTGGAGGGGTCCAGCGCGAGGCCTCCTTAACCACAGATGAGGCGATAGGTCTCCAGGCTGACTTTGCCGCGATGTTGGCGGCTGGAAACGTCTGCTGCGTGATGGAGGCCTCATCGCACGCCCTAGAGCTGCACCGCTGCGACTCAATCAACCTCTCTGCTGCGATCTTCACCAATCTCACCCAAGACCATCTGGACTTTCACGCAACGATGGAAGGCTACTTTTTAGCCAAGCGACGACTCTGGGAGCTGGCCCCCGCCGTGGCCCTAGCCAACGTTGATAACCCCTATGGCCGGCGCCTAGCCGATGAGTTCCCCCAGACGGTGACCTTTGCGCTCGACGCCGAGGCCGACTTTCGCGCAACTGATATCCAGACCGACCTTCAAGGCTCAGGCTTTACCGTGACCAAGCCAGACGGTGTGAGGTTGGAGCTGCGGTCTCCTCTGCCGGGGCGCTTTAACGTCGCCAACGTGCTGGCGTCTGTGGCAACAGCATCATCACTAGGCGTCAGCGACGAGACGATCACTAAAGCGCTCACGGAGGCCGGGCAGGTCCGCGGGCGCTTAGAGGTAGTTGATGAGGGACAGGACTTCACCGTGCTTGTTGATTACGCCCACACCCCCGACGCCCTTGAGAGTGTCTTAGTCGCAGTACGCGAGATCACAAGCCGACGGTTGATTTTGGCCTTAACCGGAGAGGGTGATCGTGATCGCACGAAGCGGCCGATCATGGGTGAGATCGCCTCACGGTTAGCCGACGTGGTCGTTGTTACCTCAGACAATCCGCGCTCCGAGGATCCCCAGGCGATCGTCGACGAGGTGATGGTCGGGACTGGCCCAAATACTGAGGCGATCGCCGATCGCCGCGAGGCAATCAAGGCAGTGATTAACGCTGCTAGCCCCGGCGATGTTGTCGTCATAGCGGGGCGTGGCCATGAGCAGTGGCAGAAGCTGGCCGACGGTGCCAAGGTGATCTTTGACGACGTGACCGTAGCGCGTGAGATGTTAGTTGCTCGCGTCGGCAACAAAGAAGGGCGAAGCTAACGACATGGGCATGATTTTGATCGGCGGAACGGCTTCGATGCTGATCTGTATTTTCTTGGGTCCGCGGTTCATCGCTTTTATCCGGCACCGCGAGTTCGGCCAGAACATCCGAGCAGAAGGTCCCGCGGGCCATCAATCAAAGTCCGGTACGCCGACCTTGGGCGGGATCATCATCTTCTTGGCGGTCTCGGCGCCGTTTCTCATCCTGACCGACTACAAGGCGCAGCCGCTCTCAGTGCTCGGAGTCGCTCTGGCCTGCGCAGCACTTGGGTTCGCCGATGACTACATGAAGATCGTTAAGCGGCGTTCGCTTGGCGTGCGGGCAAGAACAAAGCTCCTAGTCACCGTTCTGATCTCCGTGGGGCTCTGGGTTGCGGCTACTAAGTGGGCAAACCTGCCGCCTACGATCCGTCTGCGGTTTGTTGACTATCAGGTCGATCTCGGCCCCTTCTATCCACTCTTCATATATCTCGTCGTGGCGGGGACAACGAGTGCTGTGAACCTCACCGATGGGCTCGATGGCCTCGCGGCAGGCTGTACCGCAATCACACTGCTCTCCTACATCGGCATTACGTTCATAACCACCGGCCAGGAGGACCTTGCTCTGCTTTCGGCCTGCTTGGTTGGTGCCTGTATCGGCTTTCTCTGGTTTAACTCTTTCCCGGCGCAGATATTCATGGGCGACACCGGTTCGTTGGGTCTTGGCGGCGCAATAGCCGGCCTAGCGATCATGACTAAGACCGAGATACTGCTGATCGTGCTCGGCGGTATTTTTGTGATCGAAGCGCTCTCGGTGGTGATTCAAGTGATTTCGTTTCAGGCATGGCGCAAGCGGATTTTTCTAATGGCGCCGATTCACCATCACTTCGAACTCGCGGCATGGTCGGAGACTAAGATCATCTTGCGTTTTTGGATCGTTGCCGCCGCTTTCAGCGCGATTGGATTTACGGTCTACCAAGCCAGCATCCACTGAGCTGCGTCTAGGCGCTGCGGGCACCCTTTGTCGCCCTCTTTTTGGGGTGTTCTAAAGACTCAAGCAACGATTTAGGCCAAATTCGGGGAGGCGACCGGCCCTTAGCGCAGAATCCGCTTGTTATGAAACCTCGTCCACTGCTGCCAGGCGGCCCGTATCTGGTCGTCGGTCTAGCCCGTTCCGGGGTCGCTGCCGCCTACGTTCTGCGCGGCCTCGGGGAAGAGGTAATCGGCCTAGACACTGGCAATCCTGAGATTGGCAGGCTTCGTGACGTCGGTGTCGAAGTGCATTTAGGTGTCAGTGGAACCGATCTCGTTACCCGTGTCCGGGCGGTTATTAAGAGTCCAGGCGTACCACAGGACGCAGCGGTCCTCGTGGCCGCACGCGCCCTCGGTTTGCCCGTGATCGGCGAGCTCGAACTAGGCTGGCGGCTGATCCCGAATGAGTTCGTAGCGGTCACCGGCACCAACGGGAAGACGACCACTACAGAGCTGCTTGGGGAGATGTATCGCCACGCGGGCCTGCCGGTGTCGGTTGCGGGCAACGTCGGTACGGCTGTAAGCGGCCTAGTCGGAAACCTTGAGGCCGGCGCCACGGTGATCTGCGAGGCCTCTTCGTTCCAGCTCGAGGACACAGAGGCGTTCGCTCCCGAGGCGGCCGTGATGATCAATGTGGGAGAAGATCATCTCGATCGCCATGGCACCGTGGAGGCCTACCGTGACGCCAAGCTCCAGGCATTTGCTCGCCAAGATGCCACCGACCTAGCGGTGGCTCCAGCCGAATTGGTCGAGATCATCTCCGGAGACGCTAGGCGGATTACCTTCGGCGAAGGACGTAAGCATGAGGTCGGGATTCACTCGGGCCAGATCTGGTGGAACGATCACGCCTTCACTCGCACGAGCGAGGTCCGATTGCGCGGTCGCCACAACCTCGACAACGCGATGGCCGCGATTGGAGTTGCTCTCGGTCGCGGACTGTCGGGCAACGCCGTGCGCGCCGCCCTAAGGGCGTTTGCCGGCGTTCCTCACCGTATCGAGGAGGTCGCCGACATCAACGGAGTGCTCTATGTCAACGACTCCAAGGCGACCAACGTCGCTAGCACGCAAGTAGCGCTGGCATCCTTTGAGTCCGGCATTCACCTCTTGCTCGGTGGGCGCAGCAAGGGCGGGGGCTACACGGCCCTGAGGTCTCCAATCGCAGCGCACTGTCGTGCGGTTTACCTCTTTGGGGAGGCGGCCGATGCGATCGCCGACGACCTTATTGGCCTAGATCTGCCGATCATGCATTACGGCGACCTTGAGCATGCCGTTGCTGCCGCTCGAGCGGCAGCTAGGCGAGACGACGTGGTCCTACTCTCGCCAGCATGTACGAGCTTCGATCAGTACGCCGACTACGAGGAGCGTGGCGCGCATTTCCGTCGGCTTGTCGCGGGGCGGGAGTGATCGATGGCGCGATCTAAGACAAAGGAGAAGGCGCGTCGGCCGTCGGCCCAGTCCAAGCAGCTGCCCAAGCGCCGCGTAGCTCGCCCTCTGGAATACGGCATGCTGCTGACGGCCACCTTCCTACTACTCGCATTCGGCGCGGTGATGGTCTACAGCGCGTCATCAGCGAAAGACCTTCTTCAAGGGGACGGCAATGGGTCGGGATATCTGATCCGTTATCTGATCTACGGTGCGATCGGGCTCGTGATCATGCGGGTCCTCTCGCGCCATGGCCTCTCGGCGATTCGGCAGGCTACGCCGATACTGCTGATCGCATCGTTCGTGATGCTCGTGCTCGTGCTTGCCCCCGGGTTTGGTGTTGAGGTCAACGGTGCCAAACGGTGGCTAGGCGCCGGGCCAATTCAGTTTCAGCCGTCAGAGCTGATGAAGGTCGCGCTCGTCCTCTACGCCGCCCAGCTGATCGCCACCGACCCGCGTCGGGTACGCACGGTGAAGGGGATGATGCGTCCACTGCTACTAGTCGTCGGTGCGGCATGCCTTCTGATCTTCATGCAGCCCGACCTAGGCACGGCACTGGTGATCGCCTTCACAATTATGGTGATTCTTGTTGCGGCTGGCGTCCCACTCTCAACGCTCGCACGGATCGGCGGGGCATGCGCTGTATTGGTCTTGCTATTCGCACTGATGGAGCCCTATCGAAGCGCCAGACTGACTTCGTTTTTAGATCCGTGGGCAGATGCAACTGGTACTGGTTTTCAGGCTGTGCAAGGCCAGATAGCACTCGGCTCAGGCGGGATCTTCGGAGTCGGCCTGGGAGAGTCCGTACAGAAAGCCTTCTACCTGCCAGAGGCTCACACCGACTTCATCTTGGCCGTGATTGGAGAAGAGCTCGGACTGTTGGGCGTCGCCGGCGTGCTAGCCCTCTACGGGATGATTGCTTACGCTGGATTTCGTACGGCTAGGGCAGCGACTGGCGCCTATGCCAAGCTGCTGGCTACCGGACTGACCTCTCTAATCCTCTGTCAAGCATCGATCAACGTCTTCGCCGTTCTAGGACTCGCGCCCCTCACAGGGGTGCCATTGCCGTTCGTCTCTTATGGAGGAACGACGCTGATTGTTCTCATGGCGACGATGGGGTTGCTACTAAACGTCGCTGGCGGCGGTTCGGTTCACCTGCGGGCAGTCTCCGAGCCTGCCCGGCGACGCACACGGGCACAGTCAGCCAGAGAGCTAGGTGATGGAGTTGACCAAAGCTACGCGGATCGTGATCGCCGCGGGCGGGACGGCGGGGCACGTCGTACCGGCTCTCGCGGTGGCCGCCGAGCTGCAGGCTAGAGGTGTCGAGGTCATATTTGTAGGTGGGCAGCGCGCCGAGCTTGAGCTTGTGCCAGCGGCGGGCTTCGAGCTGCGCCAAATTCGGGTAGAGGGGATCAGCCGTACTAATCCGCTTAAGGCGATCCGCGCGGTCGCCCGATCGGCGGCGGCAGTCTTAGCGGCACGTTCTATCTTGGCCGAGCTTCGCCCGGCCGCAGTCATGGGTGGTGGCGGATATGTGGCCGGCCCGGTCGGAGCCGCCGCGGCGATGATGGGGATCCCAGTTGTTCTAACCGAGGCCGATAGCCACCTCGGTCTTACCAACCGGCTCCTCGCGCATCTGGCCGCAAAGGTCTGCCTCGCATTTCCGATTAAAGGCCGTTCGGCGCCGCGGTATCTCGTGACTGGACGTCCCGGCCCGCCAATCGCAACCGATCGTGAAGCCGCGCGCGCTCGTTTTGATCTCTTAGAGGGTGAAACATGCGTACTGGTTTTCGGCGGCTCTTTAGGCGCTAGATCGATCAATGAGGCCGCAGTGGTCGCCTTCGGTGATGCACCATTTCGCGTCTTACATGTGACAGGATCGAGCGGCTTTGCGTCGACCCTATCGCCGCGCCTAGGCTATGACGTGCGGGAGTATCTAGAGCAGTTCGGGGAGGCCCTGCTGGCGGCCGATCTCGTGGTCGCGCGCTCGGGCGGTTCTGTATTTGAGATCGCCGCCTACGGGCGTCCTGCACTACTAATCCCATACCCCCAAGCTGCTGGCGATCATCAGGCGGCCAATGCGGCATGGATGGCAGACGCCGGAGCAGCGGTGGTGATAGCCGACAGTGAGCTGACTGCCCCGCTGCTGGCACGCACAGTTGGAGAGCTGCTCGACAGCCCATCAAGGCTGGCTGGGATGGCTAAGTCATCCCGCCAGTTAGCACGACCTCAAGCTGCCCATGACGTGGCTGGCGAGATCATCGCGGCGGCGAACAAGAGATGAGCTCCACAGCGACAGCGTGGAGCGGCCGTCACCTGCATTTCATTGGGATCGGTGGCGCTGGGATGAGCGGGCTCGCTGTCATCGCTGTCGAGCTAGGTGCGGTGGTCAGCGGATCCGACGCAGCCGACTCGCCATACCTAGCCAACGTCCGCGCGGCAGGAGTCGATCCGGTCATCGGTCCGCACGCTCTCAGCACACTCCCAGACGGCAAGGGATTTGAGATCGTCGTATCCAGCGCCATTGCTCAGGACAATCCTGAACGCCTGGGCGCCAGTCAGCGCGGCGTGATCGAGCATCACCGTAGCGAAATTCTTGGCGAGCTTAGTGCGCTCAAACGTTGTATCGCGATTACCGGAACTCATGGCAAGACAACGACAACCGCGATGACGGTGTGCGCTCTGCGCGCCGCTGGAATGGACCCTGCCTATGTGGCAGGAGCGACTGTCGCCGAGACCGGCACAAACGCTGCATGGGGCAGCGGCGAGTGGATCGTTATTGAAGCCGACGAGTCTGATCGCTCCCTCCTCAACCTCCATCCTGAGATCGCGGTCCTCACCAACTTAGAGCTCGACCACCACAGCACTTACCAATCACTGCAGGATCTCGAAGAGACGATACGACGGTTTCTTGCGATGGCTCCCCAGGCGGTTATCTGTGATGAGCCTCGGCTGCTGGCGCTGCGCGATGGTCCAGCTCAGGCTTACGGGATCGCTGACGCTGACGTTGAGATGGATGGGAGCGGGTCGCGTTTTAGCTTCGACTCGATCGCGGTCTCCCTTCCTGTGCCAGGGATCCATAACGCCCTCAACGCCACAGGCGCACTGACCGCGGCTCGCTTGGCCGGCGCTAACCTCAAAGCCGCAGCCCTTGGGATGGCCGAGTTCGCCGGCACAGGACGACGCTTTGAGCGCGTCGGAGTGACTGCTGCTGGTGCGGTCGTCTACGACGATTACGCACATCACCCGACTGAAGTCGCAGCAACTCTTCAAGCCGCGCGAACGTTCGCGCCTAAGCGGCTGGTTGCCGTCTTTCAGCCCCATCTCTACTCGCGTACCGCAGCCCTCTATCGGGAGTTCGGCGAGGCGCTGGCACTAGCTGACACTGTGGTGGTAGTCGAGGTCTACCGCGCCCGAGAGGACCCCGCAGAGTATCCCGGCGTCTCCGGGCTTCTCATAGCGAGCGCCGCGGCCGACGCTGGTCAGGGTCGTCAAGTGGCGTGGATGCCTGGATTTGAGCAAGCCGAAAGATTCTTGCGCGCGACCCTCAGGGAGGGTGATCTGATGCTAGCTCTGGGCGCTGGCAACATCGACGATCTAGCTCGGCTTTTAGTGGTCGCGCCCGACCCGGATGACGTCGCGGCGCGGGCTGGGTAGGGGTTGTGGCGCGCAGGTCGAACGATAGAGGTGTGAGTAGCGCCCGAATTGCCCTCCCACGACTCCCTCGACGTCGCGCAAGTGACCAGGCTCGGTCGACCGCTCAGCGGCGTAGCACGACTGCCCCCCGATCGCGGCTTATCTCCCGACGCGGACCGCGGATCCTGTTGCTTCTCCTACTAATCGCAGCTGTAGTGGGCGGCGGCTATCTCTGGGTGCGCGATTCATCACTGGTTGCCGTCGAGAATGTCACCGTCACGGGCCTCACTGGTCCGGATGCGCCACGGATCCGCGCCGCACTGGTGAGCGCGGCCTCCGATATGACGACTTTGCACGTCAGGATGGATCAGCTAGAGACCGCGGTCCAGCCTTTCCCGATCGTTCGGCAGATCCGTGTGACGACAGACAAGCCGCATGGGATGCGAATCGATGTGGTGCAAAACGCTCCCGTTGCACGGCTAGAGAGCGGCGGCGACAGCACACTAATAGCTGCCGACGGAACGATCCTGCGCGGCCTCTCAAATTCCGGTCACCTACCGGCTATCGCGATTGACGTCATCCCAGGGGGTGGTCAGGTGACCGCGGGTCCTATCCGCAGCGCCCTGACTATCGCCGCAGCTGCACCGAAGGCTCTACAGCAACTAATCGAACGAATCTCTACAGCGGCCGGCGAGATCGAAGTCAAGCTCGTCAATGGCCCCAGGGTTATCTTTGGCAGTGATGCTCAAGCCAAGGCCAAGTGGGCCGCCGCCGCAACCGTGTTAGCGGATCCCGCGGCCAGCGGCGCGGCACTGATCGACGTACGGGCACCAGATCGCCCTGTTGCTGGACCATTTGCGCCTGGCGATGGAGTGGTGAGCTCAACTCCTGACTGGGCTTCGGGCGGCACAAACCCCTGAAAGTCTCGACCCTTAACTGAGGGTTATCTCAAGCAGTGATTGAGGGTCTCTAGCCAGCAACGATCGGACATCGCCGGCTGCAAACCTACTTGCGCAAAAACTCTCGTGTTGACAAACACCTGCATTTGCGCATACCGTGCGGCCTTCTGGGCTTTGTTTTTACGAACAAACTCTCAACGCTAACTTAAGGGTCGGACATCACTATGGAAAGCGGAAGCTACCTCGCGGTCATTAAAGTCGTCGGTGTCGGCGGCGGCGGAACCAACGCCGTTAACCGGATGGTGGACGGTGGCCTGCACGGCGTCGAGTTCATCGCGGCGAATACTGATGCACAGTCCTTGCAGGGCTGTGAGGCCGACATCAAGCTCAACATCGGTCACCTGCTGACCAAGGGGCTTGGCGCGGGCGCCAACCCTGAGGTGGGCGCAGGAGCAGCGGCCGAGTCGCGCGATGAGATCAAGGAGGCACTCAAAGGCGCCGACATGGTTTTCGTTACTGCTGGCGAGGGTGGTGGCACTGGAACCGGCGCAGCTCCGATCATCGCCGAGATCGCAAAGAACGAAATCGGAGCGCTAACCGTTGGCGTCGTGACCCGGCCGTTTGAGTTCGAAGGCTCTAAGCGGTCCGAGCAGGCTGAAGAAGGCATCCAGCGCTTGCGCGAACAGGTCGACACGCTGATCGTCATTCCAAACGAAAAGCTATTGGCAGTTGTTGAGCGCCGCACCAGCATTCTTGATGCATTCAGGGAGGCAGACAACGTCCTGCGCCAAGGGGTCCAAGGCATCACCGATCTGATCACGATTCCTGGCCTGATTAACCTCGACTTCGCCGACGTGCGCACAATCATGCGTGACGCCGGTACGGCACTGATTGGGATCGGATCCTCGAGTGGGGAAAATCGAGCAGTCGAAGCCGCTAAGGCAGCTATCTCGTCACCACTGTTGGAGGAGTCGGTGGAGGGCGCAGCTGGAATCCTGCTCAACATCACAGGTGGCACTGACCTTGGACTCTTTGAGGTCAACGAGGCCGCTGAGATCGTTGAAAGCGCTGCGGACTCAAACGCGAACATCATCTTTGGTGCCGTGATCGATGAGGGGATGACCGAAGATGTCCGGGTTACCGTTATCGCTACCGGGTTCCATCACAGCCGCACATCGCCATCGCGGGCACGTAAGACTGTCAGCGATTCGAGCACCGACCGCAAGGTCAAGATGGACGATCGCCAGCGCTCTTCGTTGGAGATCGAAGATGGTGACATCGATATTCCGTCGTTCTTGCGCGATCGCTAAGGCCTTGAATTAGTGGCTTGGCGCGCCCGCAGCAATGAGCTGAGATGATGTCGGATATGACCGATTTGAACCCCGAACCGGATCCCGTCTCTTGGTACTCGATCGTCCCAGGATGGCTTGTTGTCGCCGATGACAACGCGCCGCTGGGAACGGTTCAAGAGGTCTTGGGATCAGCCTCCGACGACATCTTTGATGGGTTGGCGGTGGCCGTAGAGGGCCACGAAAAACCTAAGTACGTCGAGGCTGAATTTGTCGCTGGGATCGTTCCCGGCCTGATTCATCTGCGCCTCAGTGTCGACGACTTCGCTGCGCTAGACGGCCACGATGCCCCAGCCCAAGCCGACGTCGAGCGCGGCTGAAGACCGTTCCCGCAAGTACGCAGCACGCCTACTACTGAGTAATGCCAGCTCCAAAAACAACCCAAACAGCCTCACCTGCTCCCGATAACTGGCTGCTGGAGCCAGCGGTCGCCCATCTATCTCCGAAAGAGCGCTCGGCTCGTGGCAAGGCTGCTCGATCAGAGGTGACACGTGCCAGTCACGGCGAGTTTTCAGTGTCACCTAACCGCATAGATCCGATCGAACTGCTCGAAGGCCAAGCTCAGACACGTGTGCCTGAGCTCGTTCCGATCCGTTATGGACGGATGCTTGTCTCTCCCTTCACTTTTTTCCGTGGGGCGGCTTTGATCATGGCTAGCGATCTGGCGGGCACCCCTCGCTCTGGCCTGCGGGTTCAGCTCTGCGGTGACGCGCACCTTTCCAATTTTGGCGGCTTTGGAACACCAGAGCGGAGCCTAATTTTCGATTTAAACGATTTCGATGAAACGCTCCCCGGGCCGTGGGAGTGGGACCTCAAGCGACTGACAGCTAGCCTTGAGGTGGCGGGTCGCGATCGCGGTTTCTCAGATAGCGAACGCGACGCGATCGTGCGCGGGGCGGCGGCTGCCTACCGCGAGGCTATGCGTGATTTCGCCCAGATGGGCAATCTGGAGGTCTGGTATTCGCGCCTAGATGCGGCACGGGTTATTGCCAATTTTAGCGATGGCGTGGATCAAGCAAGTGCCAAGCGAACGGCGAGCAACGCTGCCAAGGCTCGCACCAAGGACAGCCACCATGTTCTGGCCAAGATGACCGAGATGGTCGACGGGCAGCCACGGATCATCTCTGACCCACCACTAATCATGCCGGCTCGAGACCTCCTAGGCGAGCACGAATGGGAGGAGATGGCGCAGCGTGTGCGCGGCCTGCTGGCCCAGTACCGAGAGACTATGACCCCCGATCGACGGGCTTTGCTCGATGAGTATCAACTCGTCGACATCGCTCGCAAGGTCGTGGGCGTGGGAAGCGTGGGGACGCGCGCTTGGATCGCCCTAATGTTGGGGCGCGATGGCTCCGATCCGCTCTTTCTTCAAATCAAAGAAGCTCAGCCTTCGGTCTTGGAGGACTACCTCGGTGCCAGCGTTTTTGAGAACTGCGGAGAGCGCGTAATCGCCGGCCAGCGGATCATGCAGGCTGCCAGCGATGTCCTGCTGGGCTGGAATCACGCTGTCGGTTTCGACGGCCTACCGCGCGACTTTTATGTGCGCCAGCTCAAAGACTGGAAGGTCTCTGCGGTAGTCGAAGTGATGGCGCCACCAGGCCTTGGCGTCTACGGTCGGCTCTGTGCTTGGACACTGGCCCGCGCCCACGCTCGCTCTGGAGACCGCATCGCAATCGCAGGATATCTCGGTAAGGGCGACGTCTTCGATCGTGCTATTGCTGACTTTAGCGTCGCTTACGCTGACGTCAACGAGCGCGATTATAAGGCGCTAGCAGAGGCAGTCAGATCAGGGCGCATCGTCGCCCAGAGCGGACTTTAGGTCGCCGCATCTACGCCCATAGGCAGGGAAATCCACCAAAACTGCGAAGCTTCGAACCGACGGTCTAATAATCGAAAGGGAGTATGAACGTGATTTTCGCTGAATTTACACTGGGGCATGCACTGCTCACTGTGTTGTCGATCTTTTTCTTCGTCGTCTGGATCTGGATTTTGATCGTCATTTTGACCGATATGTTCGGAGATCACGACCTATCTGGGGTGGCCAAAGCGGCCTGGGTGTTTGTGCTGATATTCATCCCGTTCCTTTCGGCACTCGTCTATCTGATCGCCCGTGGCAACGGGATGGCTGGACGCGCAGCCAAGCGGCAGGCAGAGGCACAGAAGGCCTTTGAAAGCTACGTCAGGCAGGCAGCACCAGGAGGCTCTTCTGGAGGCTCTTCGGCCGATGAGCTGCACAAGCTCTCAGACCTAAAGGCCAAGGGTGCTATCACCGACGCTGAGTTCGAGTCTGCAAAGGCGAAGGTTCTTTCCTCCTAAGCAGCGACGTTGTTGAGCTGTGGTGAGCGGGCCAGTGCGCCCGCTCACCGCTGACGTTCCCAAGCCGACTAGTGGGTATTCTCGGTGAGTGGAGCGCCTCGTCCTATACAGCCTGCGCTACGTCCTGCCAGCCGTGCTCTGCCTGGTTGGAATGATTGTCTTGGCTGCCCGCGGGGCCGACAGCACCTCAATTGAGGTCGCTGCGATGTTTATTGGGGCCGGTCTTAGCGTACTCATGCTCAACGTGATTTTCCGCGTCGGAGCGCTCGGAGACAGGGACCGCGACGAAGAAGACGCTGCGCGTAGATTTTTCGACGAGCATGGCCACTGGCCCGACGAGCTAAGCGACCACTGAACTGAGCCTCGCTCTTGCGCTGGTAAGACGACTCAGCGCTCGGCGATATCTCTGAGGCAGGCCCGCCACCGGCTAGGCGTTGCTCTGCGGGCGGGACGCTCCGAGGCGACTGCTACTCTGGCCGCCTTGGCGCGTTGGTCTGACCAAGCGCCGTTATTCGTATGCCCCACTAGATGACACAGGCCTCCACCCAACAGCGCACGCCACTCTACGATCGCCATGTTGATGCGGGGGCAAAGCTAGTGGCATTCGCCGGCTGGGAGATGCCCGTGCAGTACGCGGGGATTAGCGAGGAACATCATGCGGTGCGCACGGCTGCGGGCATCTTTGACGTCTCTCACATGGGCCAGATTGAGACCCGCGGCCCCGATGCTCAGGCCTATCTTCAGCACCTGCTGTCAAACGACTTGCGCAAGCTCGCCGTAGGAGGCGCGCAGTACAGCGTGATCTGTCGCCAGGACGGCGGTGTGCTCGACGATCTCTTCACCTATCGCCTCGCTGACGCACACTTCTTGACCGTGACCAATGCCTCTAATCACGCTAAGGATCTTGCGTGGTTTAAGGCCAACACCGACGGTTTTGACGTAGACGTCATTGACTGCGCAGCTAACTACGCAATGCTCGCCGTCGCCGGGCCGCGCGCGCGCGCTGTCGTGGCAAACCTCAGCGATGGCCTTCTTCCGCCACGGTTTCATGCCTGTGAACGGGTGATCGCCGGCGCCCCGGCTCTGGTCTGTGGCACTGGCTACACGGGGGAAGACGGCGTCGAGCTGCTGATCTCTCCAGATGATGCTAGGCAGGTATGGGATGCCCTACTAAAAGCTGGCGTAGTCCCATGTGGGCTGGGTGCTCGCGACACCCTTCGCTTAGAGGTCTGCTTCCACCTCTACGGCCACGATCTCAGCGAAGAGCGCGGACCAATAGAAGCTGGCCTAGGCTGGTGTTGCCACGAGGAGACCGGCTTTATCGGTGCCGAGGCGGTACGCGCAGCTCGTGAAGTTCAGCCAGAGCAGCAGCTCGTACCTTTTCGCCTTACGGGGCCCGGTATTGCGCGTCAAGGTAATCCGGTGATCGGGGGCGGCATCGTGACAAGCGGGACGCTCTCTCCCTCGCTAGGCGTCGCGATTGGCATGGCCTACCTGCCGCTAGCTTTATCTGAAATCGGCAGCGAGATAGAGATCGACGTGCGAGGCAAGCGCAGAGCCGCGATAGTCGAGTCAAAGCCCCTATACCGAAAGGACGGCTGAAACGATGGCCGACGCCAGCTACCCCGACGATCTCCTCTACCACCACGAGCACGATTGGGCGCGCATCGATGGTGATGTGGCTACCTGCGGGATTACTTGGTTTGCCCAAGAAGCTCTCGGCGAGATCGTCTTCTACGAGCCGCCGCAAGTGGGCACAACAATCGTTCAAGACCAACCCTATGCCGAGGTCGAGTCGGTGAAGGCGGTCTCAGACGTGATCGCCCCGCTATCGGGAGAGATTATTGAGTCAAACACTGCCTTAGCCGACTCACCTGAAGCGATTAATGACGACCCTTACGGCGCTGGTTGGCTGATCAAGGTCCGCCTCAGCGATCAATCCGAACGTGACTCCCTGCTTGACGCCGCTGCGTATTCAGCGACGTTGGAGTAACGACAACTCACGCAAACGAGGACTCCTTGACGACCTACACCTCTCTTACTGATGACGACGCCCGCGAAATGCTCGCGGTGATCGGCGTGGACTGCGTCGAAGACCTCTTCGCTGACATTCCAGATGCTTTGCGCCTGTCGCGCGAGTTAAATCTGCCAGCTGGAATGGCCGAGCAGGATGTCTATGCAAAGTTGCGTGAGTTGGCTGAGCGCAACGTCTCCTGTGAATCTGAGTTGAGCTTCCTCGGTGGCGGGATGTATGACCACTACGTCCCATCGCTGATCGATTCGATCCTCTCTCGTTCGGAGTTTCTGACTCCGTACACGCCATATCAGCCCGAGATCTCCCAAGGCGGGTTGCAGGTGATGTTCGAATATCAGACGGCAATCTCGGAGTTAACGGGGCTGCCGGTCTCTAACGCCTCGCTTTATGACGGTCCCAGCGCCGTTGGCGCGGCAGCCTACCTTGCCAAACTGGCCAATGGACGCCCCCGTTTAGTGGTCTCTGCTGGACTCCATCCACACGCGCGTGAGGTCCTAAAAACCCTTTCGGCGGGGTTCGCCACCGAGGTGGTTGAGGTTGGGTTACGCGACGGCGTAACAGACCCCGACGAACTCGCCGCCGCCGTCGATGAGCAGACCAGCGCAGTCTTTCTTGCCCAGCCCAACTTTCTCGGCGCGGTTGAGGATCTTGAGTCACTCGTGGCGATCGCTAAACCATCTGGCGCGCTGCTGGTTTGCTCATGCGATCCGCTGACGCTAGGTCTACTTAAGCCACCCGGAGAGCTTGGCTTTGACATCGCCGTGGGGGAGGGCCAGACGCTTGGCAATAGGCTCGACTTCGGTGGCCCATCGTTTGGGTTCTTTGCAGCCAGCCAAGAGCATTTGCGTCGTATGCCAGGCCGCATAGTCGGCGAGACAACCGACGTTGACGGGCGTCGTGGATTCGTGCTCACGCTGCAGACTCGCGAGCAGCACATCCGACGGGAGAAGGCGACATCAAACATCTGCACCGCTCAGGCACTTAACGCCTTGGCAGGTGTGATCTATCTCAGCTGGCTTGGCCGGCGGGGGATCGTCGAGCTATGTGAGCTAATGGTCCAGCGAACCGCCTACGCACGCGACCGCTTAACTGCGCTTGAAGGGGTGACGGCGCTACACAGCCAGCCGGTGGTGAGGGAGTTCGCCGTTGTCTTAGATGTTCCAGTCGAGCCCGTAATCGAGCGCTGTGTTGCTGCAGGGGTTAACCCCGGCTACCCGCTGGGTGGCGACTACCCTGAATATCCCAATGGCCTGTTGGTAGCGATCACCGAACAACGTTCGCGCGCAGATATCGACCGTCTAGTCGATGTCCTCGGCGCTGCGGTTGCCCAGCAAGCAGCCATAGGTGCGACTGCGGTCGGGGCGGGCGTATGAGCTTGCAAGGTTTAGAGACAGCACAGCAGCGTGACCGTGCGCGCACAATCTTTGAGAAGTCAAAGCCCGGCCGACGTGCCTTTGTTGGGCCAGCGCTC
Source organism: Solirubrobacterales bacterium (assembly GCA_947474595.1). Lineage (GTDB taxonomy): Bacteria > Actinomycetota > Thermoleophilia > Solirubrobacterales > Solirubrobacteraceae > CANJIV01. The sequence continues at coordinate 37,044 of CANJIV010000003.1, read as the reverse complement.
GATCTCGAGCCTCGGCCGCTTGACGATCTGATTCCGGCGCACTTGCGGCGCGCTCAACCAGCTCGACTGCCCGAGATCGCCGAGCCCGAAATAGTCCGTCACTACAACCGACTTTCCAAGCGTAACTTTGACCTCGACACAGGCTTTTATCCCCTGGGGTCTTGCACGATGAAGCACAACCCCAAGCTTCACGAGCGCGTTGCTGGGCTGCCAGGAAACGCTCGCCTACATCCCCTCCAAGCGCCGGCGCAAGCGCAAGGCGCTCTGGAGCTGATGTTCAACCTGCAGGAGGCTCTGGGGGAGATCGCTGGGCTCGCTCACGTATCGCTTCAGCCCTCTGCTGGCTCTCACGGTGAGCTGGCCGGCGTCCTGCTGACGCGCGCCTACCACGAAGATCGTGGCGAGCATCGCACGAAGATACTCACACCCGATACGGCCCACGGGACCAACCCTGCGACCGTGACGATGGCTGGCTATGAGGTCGTCAAGGTAGCCACTAACAGCGACGGTGGAGTTGATATCGACGACCTCAGGTCAAAGGCCGATGAGCAGGTGGCCTGCTTGATGCTCACCAACCCGAGCACGCTAGGGCTCTTCGAAGTCAATATCGCCGAGATCGCCGAGATCGTCCACGGAGTGGGTGGGACGCTCTACTACGACGGAGCAAATCTCAACGCCATCGTGGGGATCTCTCGCCCTGGAGATATGGGCTTTGACATCGTCCACTACAACCTCCACAAGACCTTCACGCAGCCCCACGGCGGCGGCGGCCCTGGATCGGGGCCGATCGCTGTGTGCGATGCCCTTGAGCCATACCTACCGCGCCCCCAGATCGTCGCCCGGGAGTCCGCTGGTGGTGGTGGGACTATCTTCGACCTCGACTACGACAGGCCAAAGTCAATTGGTCGCCTGCGCGGATTTCAAGGCAACTACGGCGTATTCGTGCGCGCATACGCCTATATCTGCTCTCTGGGAGCCGCTGGCCTGCTCGAGATGTCACAGACGGCCGTGCTCAACGCCAACTATCTGCTGGCATTGCTCAAGCGAGAGGGGGTCGCTGAGTACCTTCCGGTCGCTCATGACCAGCTCTGCATGCACGAGTTCGTCCTCTGTGGGACTCCGATGAAGCGTGACCTGGGTATCCGCACGCTCGACTTGGCCAAGCGGCTGCTCGATCACGGTGTCCATCCGCCGACCGTCTACTTCCCGTTGCTTGTCGACGAAGCGGTGCTAATCGAGCCGACCGAAACCGAAACCAAGGAGACGCTCGACGACTTCGCGGCGATCGTCGCCGATGTGCTGCGCGAGGCTGGCGAAGATCCTTCTGTAGCGCTTAACGCGCCATATACGACCCCAGTACGTCGCCTAGATGAAGCAGGCGCTGCCAAGCGCCCGGTGATCCGTCAAGCGATGTAGGTTCGAGTGGTGCGGCGTGTCGTGGTGTCAGGCGCTCGCGGCGAGCTTGTCGTCTAGCTGACTCAAGCCCTTAGCGATGCCCTTCGTCAGGACGGCCTTGACGATGGCTGCTAGTCCAGGCACGTCGGTGGCAACTCGGATACGCCACTCAAGGTGGGTGCCTCCATTAGGCAGAGAGGCGAACCGCATCTCACCGACGTGCTCTCGCAGGGGCGATCCTTTGGTGATGCGGTATTCGATCTGTTGATCGACGGTGAAGGCTGTGACGGTCTCTTCGAAGGCAGGAAGCGGTCCGACCTTGAGCTGCCGACGCGAGCCAACCCCGTTGCGGCTATCTTCGCCGTCGTTGAGCCGCACGACCTTGGCACCAAAGACGGGGCCGAGGTTTTCGTGCTCGGCGAGCTCGCCGAAGATGGCTTGGATAGGCGAAGTGAAGTCGTGTTCGACGTGAACCCAGTGTGCGCGCATTGCGCGAGCATGCCTGATCTAGGCCCAGCATGCATTCCCGCCGCTCTGCTGTGCGACAGTTAGACCAACCATCTAGGCTCCACAGCGACTAATGCGAATCTTCTCCGGCATCCAACCAACTGGCTCCAAACACCTCGGCAACTACATCGGGGCGATAACCCAGTACGTCGCCGGCCAGGAGCGCGGTGAGGCGATCTACGCGATCGTCGATCTCCACGCAACGACTGTCGCCTACGAGAGCGCCGATCTACGCGAGAAGACCTACGACACACTCGCGCTCCTACTCGCCGCAGGGCTAGATCCCGATAGGTGCATCCTTTTTCGCCAGAGTGATGTGCCCCAGAACAGTGAGTTGACTTGGTTGCTGTGCAGCGTGACGTCGTTTGGAGATCTAAATCGCATGCACCAGTTCAAGGAGAAGGCGGCAGCTCAGCGCGAGCTTGTATCGGCGGGACTCTTCTTCTATCCAGTCCTCCAGGCAGCTGACGTGCTCGCATACCGTGCCAACGAGGTTCCAGTAGGCGACGATCAACGCCAACACATCGAGCTGATGCGCGACATAGCCGAGCGTTTTAATGCGCGCTTCGGAGAGACCTTAGTGGTGCCTGAGCACCGCATCCCAGAGGTGGGAGCGAGAATTATGGACCTCCAGAACCCCGAGTCCAAAATGTCGACTACCGGCGGTAGCGAGCAGGGCACTGTGCTCGTGCTTGACGAGCCGGCCAAGATTATGAAGAAGTTCCGCAGCGCCGTGACCGACTCCGGGGAGGAGATCGTTAGGGCGCCGGACAAGCCGGGTATCTCAAACCTGATCGAGATACTCGCAGCCGTAAGAGGGGTCTCCTTCGCCGATATCGAGAAGGAGTTTGCTGACGCTCGCTACGGGGAGTTTAAGTCCGCTGTGGCAGATGGCGTGATCGACTATCTGGCGCCGGTGCGTGAGCGCTATAGCGAGATCCGCGCCGATGACAAAGGGCTAGAGGCAACGCTTGCGCGCGGGGCTCAAAAGGCTCGTGAGATTGCCGCACCCGTTCTAGCCGACGTTCAGCGTGCGATGGGCGTCGGTCCGCTGCGCTAAAACAGAGTCGCCGTCCACGCCACCCGCTACGGTGCCGCGATGAGCGTTGCCGAGCTTGAACTCGACCTCGATGTCTTTTCGGGGCCATTCGACCTGCTGCTGACCTTAGTCCTGCGTGACGAGGTAGATCTGCGCGAGGTCGACCTCGCGGGGGTTGTGATCGCCTACATCGATCACCTTGAAGGCCAAGGCGAACTCGACCTTGAGGTAGCGACAGAGTTCCTAGTTCTGATCGCGGCCCTGCTAGAGCTCAAGTCACGCCTGATGCTGGCGCGTGAGGACGACGAGGAGATCTTTGACCTCGAGCCCGGAGAGGCAGCCGAGGAGCTGTTGGCTCGGATGCTTGACGCTCGCCGCTACCGGCGAGCTTCGCAGGAGTTGGTTGAGCGCCTCGATAGCGAGTCTGGCTACCGCTACCGTTCGGCGCCACTGCCTCCAGAGCTTCGACGCGTCGCACTCGAACACCAGCCCGCCGGCGTTTATGACCCAGCTGTGTTGGGCCGTGCGCTCGGAGGCCTCCTGCTGATTCCACCCCCAATAGATCTGCGCCACCTCTTGTCGCCGCGAGTGACGGTGGCCGATCGCCTAGCCCACCTGCGCGGCCTTCTGCGCCGTGGCACATTCTCATTTGACGATGCAGTGTCTGGGGGAGATCGCATCACAGTGGCGGTCACGATCTTTGCTCTCCTAGAGCTCTATAAGCGCGGCGAGGCGACTTGGCGCCAAGATGAGTTGTTCGGTGATATCACCGTGACCTCACGCCTCTCTGCAGTAGGAGGGGGAGAGTCATATGCGGCGGCCGCGTCGGGTTCGGGGCCGTCTGCTGGAGTTGGGCGCCAACCGTTTAAGGAGGCCGGATGAGCGGCCTGGTAGCCACACTTGAAGCGCTCCTCTTTCTCTCCAACGAGCCGGTCTCTATTAGCGACTTAGCCGATGCCACCGAGGCCACCCGAGACGACGTCGCTGCCGCCTTAGATGCCCTGCGCGGCGGCTATGAGAACGGTGGTCGCGGAATCGTCCTGCGTGAGCTCGGCGGCGGCTTCACGCTCGCATCCGATCCGGCCGCCGAGCCAGCTGCACGGAGGCTGCTGGCAAAGCCACGCACGCCGCCGCTCAGTCCCGCCCAAGCCGAAACTCTGGCGATCGTCGCCTACCTGCAGCCCGTCTCACGGCCCGAGGTTGCACGTATCCGCGGTGTTGCCTCCGAATCGGCGACGGCGACACTTCAAGACCGCGGCTTAATCGAGGAGTCTGGGCGGTCGCAGTTCGGCGCGGTCCTCTTTCGCACAAGCCCGCTCTTTCTTAAGCTCTTCGGCCTGCAGTCTGTGGAGGGACTTCCAGATCCCTCTGCATGGGATCCCACGCCCGAAGAGACCGCGGAGCTACGCGATCGCCTCCTGCGCGCCGGCGAAGCCCGCTCCGGCGGCGCTGTTAGTCCTGCACAGTAGTTCAGCTAGCAGCGTTGGCCGCGAGCTGTCCGCAGGCAGCGGCGATGTCTTGACCGCGGGTCAGCCGCACGGTTGCTCGGATGCCGTTGTCGGCGAGCGTCTGGGCGAAGGTGTCGATCGTCTCGCGGCTAGAGCCCTGATAAGGCGATCCACTCGGGTTATACGGAATCAGGTTGACCTTAAAGACGGCGGGGTCTAAGAGGCGCGCCAGCGCTACGGCCTGCTCAGGGCTGTCGTTGACATCGGCGAGCATCACGTACTCAATGAAGATCATTCGACGTTTGCGAGCGTAGAAGTTACGGCACGCCTGGAGCACCTCATAGAGTGGGTAGCGGTCGTTGACGGCCATGATTTGGGAGCGCAGGTCATCGTCTGGCGCATGCAGAGAGAAGGCCAGCCGCATCGGCATCTTGACCTGCGTCAACCGCTCAATGCCGGGGACCCAGCCGACGGTCGAGATCGTCGTGCGGCGGTTGGTGATCCCAATATCAGGCAGACGCTCGCAGGCCGCTAAGACCGCATCAAGGTTCATCATCGGTTCGCCCATCCCCATAAAAACGCAGTGATTGAGCTCCGATAACCGCCGAAAATGTAGCGCCTGGTCGAGAATCTCAGAGGCAGTGAGGTTGCGTGCGAAGGTCATCGAACCGGTTGCGCAAAACGTGCAGGTGAGCGGGCAGCCAGACTGAGACGAGACACACAGCGAGCGCCGCCCGTCCTTATATGACATCAGCACCGCTTCGACCGGACGACCGTCGTGGGTTAAGAAGAGCGCCTTGATCGTGCCGTCGTTGGAGGTCGCCTCGTTTTCGAGCGTCAGCGTTGAGAACGGGACCTCGGCGGCGAGCACAGAACGCAGGTCGGCCGGGAGATCTGTCATCGCCTCGTAGCCGTCGACTCCGCGCGTCGCCCACGCCCAGACTTGGTGAGCGCGGTAGGCAGGTTGGCCGTGAGCGGCGAGGGTATCGGCAAGCAGAGATAGGTCCACGCCGCCTATGGTGGCACGGTATGCGTCTTGCTAAGTATCTAGCCCACGCCGGAGTCGCCTCGAGGCGGGCTGCACAGGAGATCATTTGCGGCGGTCGCGTGACCGTCGGGGGCGACGTCGTGACCGATCCCGCCTTTGACGTCGATGACGACTCGCAGGTCGCAGTCGATGGACGAATGCTCGGTGGAGCCCAGGAGCGCGTTGTCTACGTTCTCAACAAGCCAGCCGGCGTAGTGAGCACAGCCAGCGACCCGCAGGGCAGGCGCACAGTGGTCGACTTGGTCTCCTCCGGTGGTCGCCGTCTCTACCCAGTGGGCCGTCTAGATATCGATGCAACTGGCCTGATCGTCGTCACCAACGATGGCGATCTTGCCAACCGCCTCACTCACCCAAGCTTTGAGGTCCCCAAGACATATCGTGTCACCGTTCAGGACGGTCCGGTCGGACTACGCAAACTCCAAGCCCTACGTGAGGGGGTCCGGCTCGAAGATGGTCTAACCGCGCCGGCTCGCGTGCGTCGGATCGACGACGACACGATCGAACTGACTATTCATGAGGGGCGCAACCGCCAAGTCAAGCGGATGTGTGAGGCCATTGGGCACCGCGTCACTCGCCTAGTTCGGATTCGCTTTGGACCGTTAGAGCTCGGCTCAATGGTGCCCGGCCAGGTTCGCGTTCTAAGCGAGCCAGAGGTCGAGAAGCTACGCGCTTCTACGGGCCCGCAATAACGACACGCCAGCCAACCAGCGGCCTCAAAGTACTCCGTCGTAGGGCAGACGGGCCCTGTTATCTAGGCCGGTCTGCTTCAATCGTGTGATGCGTCTATTTGCTCTGCGTGGTGCGACGTCGGTCGAGGCCAACGATGCCGAGTCGATCCTTGCTGCCACCGATCAGTTGATCCGCGCCGTTATCGAACAAAATGTGCTCGAGACAGACCAGATGGTCAGCTGTATCTTCACGACGACCGATGACCTAAATGCAGAGTTTCCAGCCGTGGCCGCACGGCGACTCGGGCTAGATCGCGTTCCACTGTTGTGCTCGCGTGAGATTTCCGTTCCGGGGTCACTACCGCGGGTGATCCGACTCCTGCTGCACTACTACGCCCCTGAGGGTCACGTTCCTAATCACGTCTACCTAGGCGAAGCCAAGAGTCTTCGCACCGACTTGGAGTCAGCACAGTGAGCCCGAGAGAGTCTTTGCAGATCGCAGCAGGGATTAAGCCAACCCCCACGTGCGCAACACTTCGCCACTGTGTCGCTTGAGTTTGCCGATCGAATCCGCCGTATCCCCGTCTATCCGGCGGCCGACGGCTATGCCCTTGGTGGGGACGTCGCTCTGCTGGCATCCAACGAGTCTCCGTTTCCACCGCTGCCGGGTGTTGTAGAAGCTGCACGCCAGGCGATAGCTGGCGCGCAGCGCTATCCCGACCCGGGCAACGTCGTATTGCGTGGGGCCTTGAGTGATCGCTATGGGGTCCCAGCTAGCCACATCGCGATCGGCAACGGCTCCTGCGATGTGCTGCTCGCTGCAGGCGAGGCGCTCCTCGAGCCTGGCGCTGAGTTGGTCTACTCATGGCCGTCGTTCTCCGTCTACCCGCAGCTGGCGGCGATGTCTGGCGCGACCGAGATAACGGTCGCTCTCGACAGCAACGACCGGCACGACCTCGACGCGATGCTAAAAGAGATCACTGTCGCCACTCGGCTGGTGATCGTCTGCAACCCAAATAACCCGACCTCGACTGGATGTGGCCTAGGAGAGATCGCAGCCTTCGTCGAAGCTGTCCCGAGCTCGGTCGCGGTAGTCCTCGATGAGGCCTACTGTGAGTACTCGACGCTAGACGACCCCGATGCCTCTATCGCGCTGCTCCAGCGCCACCCAAATCTTATGCTCCTGCGCACTTTTTCTAAGGTCTATGGCCTCGCTGGCTTGCGAGTTGGCTTTGGTCTCTGCGGATCTGAGGAGTTACGGATTGCTGTCGATCAAGTCCGTCAGCCGTTCTTTGCCAATGTCGCCGCCCAGGCCGCTGCGGTGGAGGCGCTACGCCATCAGGACGAGGTCACCCGCCGCGTCGAACTGACGATCGCTGCGCGTCTAGCGCTGGTAGAAGGTCTCGACGAACTCGGATTGACGACTGCCGATTCAGAGGCCAACTTTGTCTGGGTTAACCTCGGCGAGGACGCCGATGAGGCCACAATCGTTAAAGGTCTGCGCGAGCGCGACGTGCTCGTGCGCGCTGGCACGGCGCTTGGTCGCGAGCGCTACCTGCGCATAACCTGCGGAACGCCCGAGGATAACGCTCGCCTTTTGGCAGGGCTGCGCGAGCTGATCTGATTCGATTGCCATGCGCGGCCACGTAGTCGAAATGCTCTGGCGCAACTAGTTTGAGCCGCACCTGAGGAAAGGATTCTTTAGAGATGATGATTGTGATGAAGCAAGCAGCTAGTGAGGAGGAGATCGCCGCGGTAATTGCCCGCGTCGAAGGAGCTGGAGCTAGAGCTCACGTGATCCGCGGCGAAGAGATCACGGTGATCGGCGCCGTTGGCGATCGCGAACACATCGGTCGCCTTGGCCTTGACTCTGACCCCGGAGTCGACCATGTCGTGCCGATCCTCAAGCCCTACAAACTGGCTAGCAGCCAAGTACGCAAAGGTGAGCGATCGGTTCTAGAGATCGGTGGTGCCAAGATCGGTGGCGAGCACTTCGCGATGATCGCCGGGCCGTGCACAGTGGAGAGTCGCGACCAGACCTTGAGCACAGCGCGTCTAGTGCGCGAGAGCGGAGCCCAGTTCTTCCGCGGCGGCGCCTACAAGCCTCGCACTTCGCCCTACTCGTTCCAGGGGCTCGGCGTAGAGGGGCTGGCGCTGTTGGCACAGGCCAAGCAGGAGACGGGACTGCCGATCGTCACCGAGTTGATGGACGTGCGCGATCTTGAAGCAGTAGTCGAGGTCGCCGACGTGATTCAGGTCGGAGCTCGGAACATGCAGAACTACACACTGCTGACCGAGATCGGGCGCTCGGGCTGTCCGGCACTCATTAAGCGCGGGTTCTCTTCGACACTCGAAGAGCTCCTGATGGCTGCTGAGTACGTGATGAAGGAGGGCAATGAGAACGTGATCCTCTGCGAGCGCGGGATTCGCACCTTCGAGACCGCCTACCGCTTCACGCTCGATCTGATGGCGGTTCCAATCCTCAAAGAACAGACCCATCTACCGGTTGTCGTTGATCCCAGCCATGCCGCAGGGCGCCGCGACCTAGTCTTGCCGCTCTCGTTAGCGGCGGCTGCAATAGGGGCAGATGGGATCATCGTCGAGATCCACCCGGAGCCTGACGAGGCTATCTGTGACGGACCACAGGCCCTACGTAATGATGACTTTCCAGCCTACTTTGACCAAGTTCTCAAGGCCGCAGCGCTTGCCGGCAAGACGGTCTCGGCAGACGTCTAGCCCCACGGCAATGCCAGCGACAGATACCCTCGGCCAATGGTTCTAGCGGTCATAGGCGTTGGTTTGGTCGGTGGCTCGGTCGCAATAGCGGCACGAGAGCGCCTGGGAGCGACCGTACGCGCCTACGACGGTGTCGAGGGCGTAGTTGCCTTGGCGGCACAAAGAGGCGCTGTCGACGTCGCGTGCTCTTCGATCGAAGAGGCCCTTGAAGGTGCCGAGATCGCCGTCGTGGCAACCCCCGTCGGCGCTCTTTCCCAAACACTTCTAGCCGTCTTGGCCGCCGCTTCGCCTGACTGCGCGGTGACTGACGTAGGTTCAACCAAGCGGCTCGTTGTGGAGGCGATTAGCGATCCACGCTTTATCGGCGGGCATCCGTTAGCCGGAGCCGAGACTGCAGGCGTACAGAACGCCCGCGGCGATCTCTTTGATGATGCGACGTGGTACTTAACACCGACAAGCAAGACCGACGGGATGCTCTTCGAGCGCGTCCACCGGATGATCGTCGCCTTAGGCGCCCGACCGGCTTCGATCGAGGCAGCCAACCACGATCGCGTGATGGCAGATGTCTCTCACCTTCCCCATATTCTTGCCAATGTCTTAGTGGGTCAGGCGGCAGCATCGTTAGCCGACGACGGCCAGCCGATACCCGCAACCGGCCCGAGCTTTCGCGCAGCGACTCGTGTGGCCGGTGCCAACAGTGCAATCTGGACCGATATCTACCTGTCAAACGCCGAAGCATTGGTTGAAGAGGTCGATGGGGTGATCGCTCGCCTGCAGACCACCCGTGATGCGCTGGCAAGCCGCGACGGGGCGCAGTTAACAGCTTGGAACGATCGCGCGGCAGCCGATCGCCGGAGACTGCTTGAGGTTCGCACGCCGGCGGGAGCCGTTCAAGAGCTACGGGTCGCGGTGCCCAATCGTGCAGGGGTTGTGGCAGAGGTCGCCCTGGCCCTAGGTCGCGCGGGGATTGACATCGTCGACATGGCTCTCTACCCATCGACGGATATGCGCGATGGCGTGATCGCACTGTGGATCGCAGGAGAGGCCCCGACCCAAGAGGCTGCACGGCTGATGGTGGAACTCGGCTTCCCGGCCTCGCCAGCATGACGACCGAACGTTTCGATCCGGTAGAGCGCCTGCGGGGTATGGTCACGCCGCCAGCCGATAAGTCGATCTCTCACCGCGCGGCGATCTTCGCTGCGATGAGTCCAGAGCCGGTGCGAATCAGCAACTACTTAGATGCTGCCGACACCAACTCGACGTTGCAGGCGGTCCGTTCAGTCGGCGCGATCGTGGAGGTGCGCCCAGATGAGGTCTTAGTGCGCGGCACTGGTCTGCGTGGCGCTCAGGAGCCTGAGGGGCCTATCGATGTCGGTAACGCCGGAACTCTGATGCGCCTGTTGCCTGGCTGGTTGGCTGGGCAAGAAGAGGGCAGTTGGGAGTTTCAAGGTGACGAGTCAATCAGCCGACGCCCAGTCAATCGCATCATCGAACCACTGGTCATGATGGGCGCAGACATCGATGCACGAGAGGGTCGCCTGCCCCCGTTCACAGTCCGTGGCGCTCGCCTTTCGGGGTTGGAGTACGAACTGCCCATGGCAAGCGCTCAAGTCAAGTCGTGCCTCTTGATTGCGGGCCTAGTGGCCTACGGCGAGGTCAGCGTGATCGAGCCGACGTCCAGCCGCGATCACACTGAGCGGATGCTTGCGGGTGCGGGCGTCGCGATCCAACGCTCGGCCGTCGAGGGCGGCTCGGGTGTGCGCATTAGCGTGCGCAACGTAGATGAGCTTGAGCTCGAAGAGGTTCACGTTCCCGGAGATCTCTCCTCCGCAGCCTTCCTAATAGCGGCTGGCATTCTGATCCCCGGGTCGCGGATCGTCGTTGAATCGGTCGGTGTCAATTGGTCGCGTACTGGCTTCCTGCGGATCCTAGAGAGGATGGGCGCGATCGTAATCGGTGATTTGGAGCCCGAGTCGCAGTCGATGCCAACCTCCGAGCCGATCACTGATTTAGACGTCTGTCACGGCCCGCTGATCGCCACAACGGTCGAGCCAGAGGAAGTTGCGCTGGCGATCGACGAGCTGCCGCTGGTAGCTCTACTAGGCTGCTTTGCCGAAGGAGAGACGGTTGTTCGCGGCGCCCAAGAGCTGCGAGTCAAGGAGTCTGATCGGATCGCAACTGTCGTTGACGGGTTGCGGGGATTGGGCGCAGAGATTGAAGCCACGCACGACGGGTTTGTCGTTACAGGCACCGCCGGCTTGCGCGGGGGCACGATCAACTCTCACGGCGATCACCGCCTCGCGATGCTCGGCGCTGTAGCTGGTCTGGCGTCGCGCGAAGGCGTAGAGGTGGTTGGGATGGAGGCTGCAGCGGTCTCATATCCAGGCTTCGTCTCAGACATCGCAGCGCTGTCCTAACCGACCATCTGCGACCCCGGGGACGGCATCGCGCGGTAGACCTCGTACGCTGGTGGCATGGTTATAGCCATCGACGGTCCCGCAGGGGCCGGTAAATCCACCGTTGCACGCGCTGTTGCCGATGCGCTGGGCTTCACCTATCTAGACTCTGGAGCGATGTACCGCTGCGTTGGCTTGGCGACTCTGCAGGCCCCGACGGTGGCGCCAGCTGTGGTCGCTGCCGACGTTGAGATTTCCTTGGGTGAGCAGGTCATCCTCGACGGCATCGACGTCAGCGAGGAGATTCGTACAGCCGAAGTCACTGAAGCCGCATCACGTGTAGCCACCGATGTCGGGGTACGCGAAGCGCTTGTTGGCAAGCAGCGCGAGCTGATGGCTAAGGGCGACTGGGTAGTCGAGGGCAGAGACATCGGAACCGTAGTTGCCCCGGATGCCGCAGTTAAGATTTATCTGACGGCCACGGCGGAGGAGCGCGCACGACGGCGCGCCGTTGAGCTAGACGCCGACGAGGCCGAGGTGCTGGCCCAACAGACGCTACGCGACGAGCGCGACAGCACCCGCGAGCACAGCCCACTCGCCCCAGCCCCGGGTTCAATTACCCTCGATACGACGGGCCTGACGATTGAACAGGTCGTCGAGCAGATAGCGGCACTGGCTCGCGAGCACCGCAGCGAAGGCCGCGGGCTGCATGGTCCGATGAAGGTCGCCGTCGTCGGCTATCCAAATGTCGGCAAGTCCTCGTTAGTCAACCGCCTCTCAGGCACACGTGAAGCCGTTGTTCACGAGCGAGCAGGGATTACGCGCGACCGTAAGGAGGTGCCAGCAGAGTGGGGAGGGCGACGGTTCTTACTCGTTGATACAGGAGGAGTGGACCTCGAAGACGGCGACGAGCTAGCGCGATCTATTCAAGATCAAGCTCGGGCGGCTCTAGCTGACGCTGACGTAGCGATGCTTGTTGTTGACGCCCGCGCCGGACTTCGGCCAGGTGACGCCGAGCTCGCCGACCTTCTGCGTCGCGCGACGATTCCTGTGATTGTCGCGGCTAATAAATGCGACTCACCGCGTGATCTTCCCCAGTCAGCGGAGTTCCATCAGCTGGGCTTGGGAGATCCGGTTGCGGTGTCGGCCGCTCATGGACTGGGGACAGGCGATCTACTCGATCGCGTTGTCACGGCACTGCCTGAGGCGCGAGAAGAAGAGGATCGCGACGAGTCAGTGGTCCGTCTGGCGTTGATCGGTAGGCCAAACGTCGGCAAGTCGTCACTGGTCAATAGATTTTTAGGCCGTGAACGCGTGATCGTCTCTCCCAAAGCCGGAACCACAAGAGATGCGATCGATGAGCGTCTTGAGGTCGACGGCCGCATTGTGATTTTGATCGACACGGCAGGGATCCGCCGTCAAGCCAAGGTGGCTAACTCGGGCGATGGAGTCGAGTACTACACGACCTTGCGTTCGCGCCGAGCCGCCGAACGGGCCGACGTAGCTCTTGTTGTCTGTGACGCCAACGACGGTGTGACCGCCCAGGACCTGAGAATTGCCGAGCTGGCAATGCAGTCGGGATGCGCCACGGCACTTGTCCTAAATAAGTGGGATACGGGTCGAGAGGATGCTGATCTGGCCCACGAAAAGGGACGCGTATCACGTAAGCTGCGGCTGCGGCCTCGGGTTTTGACCGCCAGCGCGCTGACCGGCCGCCACGTACAGCGCCTGATCGACGAAGCGCTCGTTCTCGCAGATCGACGCGGCGGGCGGATCCCGACGCCTGAGTTAAACCGCTTTCTCGCAGATGTGATGCAGACCCGCCAGCCGCCCGCCAAGCAGGGCCATCGCCTAAAGATGCTTTACATGGCTCAGATCGGTGAGCGCCCGCCCCGTTTTGCGATTCAGGTCAACTCCCGCACAAGGGTGACTCGCGACTATGCGTACTTCATTGAGAACCGTATGCGCGAGCGTTACGCCTTGGAAGGGGTACCGATCATCATCGACTTCGTCGAACGTAAGCAGCGCCGCAGCGAAGGTGGAGTCAGCCCTCGTCGACGCTAGCGGTGTCTCCCGTGAGAAATCCGTAGCCGCTAATCTCTCCCCAGTCATCTCTGGCGATAAAACAAACACCAACACAGAACTTTTCTTGGAGATCCCATGGGCCCGCTAGCCGACAACGAATACCTCTTCACCTCAGAGTCGGTGACCGAGGGTCATCCAGACAAGATCGCCGATCAGATCTCTGACGGCGTGCTCGACGCAGTCCTGGCCGACGATCCCTACGGGCGCGTTGCATGCGAGACGCTAGTCAATACCGGCCTAGTCGTTATCTCCGGCGAGATAACCACAGATACCTACGTAGATATTCAGAAGGTCGCCCGCGACACGATCCGCGAGATCGGCTACACCGACGCTGATCTGGGCTTCTCTGCCGACTCATGTGCGGTGATTAATGCGATCGATAAACAGTCCACCGACATCGCCCAAGGCGTCAACCAGGCCTACGAGGCTCGCACCGATCCATCTGACAACGACCGCCTAGACCAAGATGGAGCCGGCGATCAGGGGATGATGTTCGGCTACGCCTCCAATGAGACAGAAGAGCTGATGCCGATGGCGATCTCGCTCGCCCACAAGCTCGCCAAGCGGCTCGCCGACATCCGTAAGGCGGAGGTATTGCCGTATCTGCGCCCAGATGGAAAGACTCAGGTCTCGGTGCGCTATCGCGATGGGGTTCCTGTGGAGATAGAGCAGCTGCTGATCTCTACCCAGCACAAAGAGGGAGCGATGTCGTTACTACCAGACGATCTCTGGGAGCACGTCGTCGAGCCGATCCTGCCTGAGAGCCTTTACGACGCCGAAAAGCTACGCAAAGCCTTCCTCGTCAACCCAACCGGTCGGTTCGTGATTGGTGGTCCGGTTGGCGACTGTGGACTTACTGGGCGCAAGATAATCGTCGACACGTATGGCGGAATGGCTCGCCACGGCGGCGGTGCCTTCTCAGGTAAGGATCCCTCAAAGGTTGATCGCAGTGCCGCCTACGCCGCCCGCTACGTTGCCAAGAACGTTGTGGCTGCGGGGCTTGCCGATCGCGTTGAGGTCCAGGTCGCCTACGCAATCGGAGTGGCACACCCGGTTTCAGTCATGGTCGAGACCTTTGGAACCGAGCACGTTGCTAAGTCATTGATCGTAAGGCTCGTAGACGAGCACTTCGACCTGCGCCCCGGCGCCTTCCGCGTCTATCTAGATCTGCACCGGCCGATCTATCAGAAGACCGCTGCCTACGGCCATTTCGGTCGCGACGACGATGACTTCACATGGGAGAAGACAGATAAGGCAGCAACCCTGCGCGCTGCGGCAGGGCTTGATGTCTAGCGGCGCCCAGCACGGGCCAGCGACCCCACGTAGGATCTAGCGATGGACACATGGCTGCTAATCCTTCTAATCGCGCTAGGGACCCTAATTGTCGTCTTTGGGGTTGGTGGCGCGATCGCCGTCAACCGGCGTAATCGCTCACAGGCGCAGGGCTTTGACGAGCGCTTGAGCGTAATCAACCGCGACCTAGCTGCAGCGCACGCCCAAGACAACGGGTGGGAGCCAGCGGCGCTACTAACGATCGCGCGAGAACGTTTCGGCGTAGCCCACCCCGACGTGGAGGTCTCAGACGTGAAGCTGACCCAAGTTATCGACCCTCCAGGGACCGATGACGATCGAGCGATTTTTTCCATAACCACTTCTGGTGGAGACGTCTTATTTGAACTCGGCCGCCGTGACGGCGAGTGGGTGGTGGCGCAGCAGTAGTCAGGGACCCTTTAACAGTCGCTAACGCCGCGGGGGGCACGAGCGGGACAGTATGGGCGCTAGAATCTTCGCCACAATCGCATCCAAGCGGTTTCTGCCATTGGCCCGTGTAACGGCGCGGTCGTTTACTAGCTGGCATCCAGGTGAGCGGATGGTCGTGCTCCTGGCGGATGAGCCTAGCGCCACTGCGCCCCGAGAAGACGAGCCGTTTGATCTGTTGACACTCGATGATCTGGGCTGCGAGCGGGGCGAGTTGCATGATTTAGCTAGCCGCTACGAGGAGCTCCAGTTCAGCTACAGCCTGACACCTGTGCTGATCGCACACCTATTGGCAGATGGGTTCGATCAGGTTGTTTTCATTAAGCAAGAGAGCCTCGTGACGGGGCCACTCGATCCAATCACTTCTATGCTCGACCTTGGTCACTGGCTGACGCTTACGCCGCATATGCTTGGTCCGGCGCCCGGGGCTGATGGTGTCGAGCGCGAACTTAACATTCTTCAGGCCGGGGTTTATAACGGCGGGATTATCGGCGTTCGTGCCGATCCAAGGAGCGATCAGTTTCTTGAGTGGTGGTGGACGCGACTGCGCTGGCACTGCAGATGGGACCTAGAGCATGGCTTGCACTGGGAGCAGCGATGGCTTGATCTAGTGCCAAGCTTGTTTGGCGACGTCTGTGTGATTCGCGATCCTGGCTGCAACATTGGGCACTGGAATGTGACCGAGCGCAATCTAGAGCTGCGAGCTCAAACCGTCTGGGCCCAAGGCCAGCGAGCTAGCCTGCTCAGGTTCAGCGGATTTGACGCCGACAGTCCTCTGCGGCTAACCCGATATAACCAAAGAGTCCAGCTAGAACAGGCGGGGACGGTCGGGCAGCTGCTCAAGCGATACCACAGAGCCCTCATTGAGGAAGGGTTCAATCAAGCGTTGGACGAGCACTACGCATTTTCTGAAGGCCCAGCGCCCGGCGTCGTTACTGACCCCAAACAAGACCCCCAAAACAGCCCCAGAGTCAGATCGGTTGCCGTTGGCCAGGCAGGCGACTGGAGTGAGATGTCCCTCGCTGGCGGCCCTAAACGCCCGCGCCCAGTAAGGAGACGCGCTTTGCGTCGCCTGCGCTGCAGGCTGCGACGTGGCAGCGTTGTCTGTACTAACTTCGACTCTCGGTTTGCATCTAGGGCATTTGCGCTCAGAGATTCCTTGCACAGCTGGCATCCGGAGCTGCCGCTCATCCTTGAGCGGCTGCCCGAGGGACCGATGCCTGCAACGTCGTCCCGGAATAAGGCAGCGCTGATTGCCAGACTGCTTCGAGAGGGCTGGAGTAGCGTTCTCTATCTCGACGCCGACACGCTTGTGACTGGGCCACTAGACCGCCTGCTCGATCCACTCAAAGAAGATGCATCAGTGGTCCTAACCCCGCATCTCAAACAGCTCGCTATCGGTGCGGTGGGTAGTGCCCAATTCGAGATGCTGCTTTGCGCCGTCGGTACCTTCAACGCTGGAGTAGTAGGTGTCTGCAACTCCGCGCAAGGGATCGAGTTCGCCGATTGGTGGGCCTCGCGCCTCATCGAGCGCTGTGAGGTCGACATCGCAGCCGGTGTTGCCTATGACCAGCGCTGGCTCGATCTAGCACCAGCTCTCTTCGATCAGGTCAAAGTGATCAGAGAACCAGGGTTAAATGTTGGCTACTGGAACTTCTATGACAGCCAGATAGGCCTCCGAGACGGCCAAGTTGTGCTCGACGGGAGACGAGTGTCGCTGTTGCATTTCAGCGGGTTTGAGGTCGACAAACCTCAGGTTGTCAGCAGATACACGCCAGAGCTATCCACTAGCAGCCTCGGGGCAGGGGGAGAGGCGATTTTTGAGCACTATCAGAGGCTTCTCCGCGACCGTTAGCTACTAAGGCAGAGGTACGCTAAGCCATGAGCAGGTCGAGGAACTGATCGTGGCGTTAGGGCATATCGTGTTAAGAAAAGTTGGCTGAACGAGTTGGGTTGGACTGCCAACCGCGCCGGTCATATCCGCGTAGCTCAGGTCCACTTGGTACATCGTCGGGCCTGCTAAGAGCCGTCCGGTGTAATAGGACTGTAGGTGCACACTCTTCATTATCGCTTTGTATAGGACTGCGCCGGTCAGGTCTGCGGCGCTTAGATCCGCAAAGCTTAGATCCGTTTTAGGCGTTAGATCCTTGGGCAGTGTCGAACTGCCAGCATACGTCGGGTGTTGGGAGCCTATCGGCGTATCAAATTGCCCTAGCTGGCTCAGGTCAGCTCTGTAGAGATCTGCGCCCGTTAGCTGAGCGCCCGTTAGGTTCGCGCCCTCTAGATCCGCGCCCTCTAGATCCGCATCTGAGAGGTCCGCGTTGCTCATATCTGCACTGCTCAGGGTCGCCCCCCGGAAGGACGCATCGATCGCCTGGACGTTCTTCATGTGGGCACCGGTCAGATCCGCGCTTGTCAGAGTCGTAAGCAATAGGTTCGCGCTCTCTAGGTACACTCCGGTCATCGACGCACCGGTCAGGTCTGCGTGGCTTAGGTTCGCGCTATTGCAGTTCGGGTAGCAAGACGGCCGCGACGAGTACTGAGCCGTAGCTGGCGCCTGTCGTTTTACGGTGTATCGATGAAGCTTCGCTCCATCAAGCTTTGCGCCCCTGAGGTTGGCATGCCTTAGGTCTACGCCTCTGAGGTCGGCGTACCTGAGGTCGGCGCCTCGGAGGTCCGCGTGCCCCATTTTGGCGTGATGAAGGACCGCGTGATGAAGGATGGCGCCGCGAAGGTTGGCGTGCTCTAGGTTGGCGTGGTGGAGGTTGGCGTGGTGGAGGTTGGCGCCGTGCAGATTCTTGTGATGGCAAACGGTGTGATGCTTAATAACGCAGCCGTTGACGGTCTTCGCCTCTGCCGCGCCAGCAAGCACAGCAGCAGCCAGCAACGAACCCGTGAATACCTTCAGGAGGAAGCGCATCGCCAGACCATAGTTTGTCCACTCCAAAGATGCGTCATCAGCCGACATTATGAGGCTCTAGCAGCGATGCTAGGTGGTCTTTTCCCCGTGCTCTTCACCGTCTGTGCGCGACGGACGGTCTAAAGAACAAGGCTAGATCCACCTAGCGTGCCGCAAACTACCCGGTTGGGCTACAGAAGATATCTACGACGTCCAATGCGAGGGGCTCAATCTCTTGCTCATCTAAATCCAACGCAAATTCGACCTGAACAGCGGATGCCGATACTCGCTCAGCCGATCGGAGTCTCGTCGCAGCGGTCACTGGGTAACGGCGGTAGTTCTTTGCGTAATACCGAATTGCTACTACAAGCCGGTCGGTAGCCGCCGCGGCTGCTGCTTGAGCCCTACCTTGCAGGCGCTCCATGTTGGCGAACTCCGTGAGAAGCTTTAACTGGAGGGGGGTTAGAGTGAATCCGGCTGTCTTCACGGCCTTTATTAGGCCGGTGACCGCCGCACCGTTGGCGGTCTCAGCGACCGCGAGCCGCTTAAGCACCAAAGAGTGGGCGGAATATGCCTTCACCAAACGGGCCAAGTTAGCGTAGGTGGCATCGAACGCCAGAATGTCATAGAAGTTGCTCGTGACTTCGCTATTAACCTCATATCTAGCCACTTCTGCTTGCAACTCTACGAGTTCGACCGCCCCGAGAGTAAATGCCAACTTAAAGCAGGCAGTCTGTTGGGATGCGGCTGAAGCCCTGCTAGCGTTGGCGCCCGGAGCAAAAACTAGGGCGGCGATCACTGCAGTACTTGCTGTTATTGAGAAAAAAGATGTTTTCATCCGCCAACGGTTTCATATAAACGCAAATAATGCAATGTGCAACCGAGATGCGCCCCGATCATCGATGCGATTGGTGTTCAGATGAGGCGCAGCTCGGCTACTGCGTGATCGACCGACCATCCCGATAGTGGTTGCAACTGTCATCGATGTCAAGCAGAGGGGAACCCATGCAAAGCCCCTGAATTGCGTCAACTGTCATCAGTCATTGGGCCGCTCGCCTTGAGATGGCGGGGCAGCGCGGCGATCAGTAGCCTGCGCGCTATGGATACCACAGCATCACTTGCGGTTCTGGCCGGAACGTGCGGAGTCATCATGGGCGCCAGTCCGCTCCTGCAGGCATTGCGCGCCCATCAGCGGCGCAGCTCGGCCGACGTCAGCATGCCGTTCCTCGGCCTGCTGTGGGTCGGCAATGGCGCATGGCTCGCCTACGCGATCGCACTCAGCAATATCGCGATGATCGTCGCCAACACGGTTGGCGTTATCGCAGTCACGACTGCAATCGCCGTCAGTCACCACTGGAGAGAAGGGAAGCAGCACAGAGACGGCTGAACTGAGTGTCGCAGCCGCAATCGGGTTTCGCAGCATGCGTTGCCAGCGGGAAGTCCTGCGTCACGCTTCCCAGTACGGCTCTTGTACGCCTAAGCGGCGCTCAGCGGCGCTCCTTGAGCGACACCGATGTCACACAACATGCGGCGAAAACGCCTGAGTCCATTGCGTTTCGCCCCAAGCCGGAGAGGGGATTCGAACCCCTGACCCCCTGTTTACAAGTTCGACGCTCGGAAGCACAGCGATGCCCCGAATCTGCCAGTAGCTGTTCGGCGGTTCTACTTGCCGCTGCCTGATGCGCTGAGAAGCACGCGATCACCGATCGGCTGAACCGGCCGGGCGTTGTCGCTGTAGACAGAAGTGAGAGCTTCAATCTGACTGGCCGAGAGAGTGACCGGCTGCTTGTACACCGTCCAAGTGACACCTTCGGTGCATGGCGGCGTAGTCAGCGAGCCGTAGTAGCGGAAGGCCGTTCCGTCTAGCGGAGGAATCAGCCCTTCGGGGTTCAGATCAGATGACATCTGGTTTGTTTGGTCGGCCTGGGAGGGGATCTTGGAGGCGATCTTGGCGAACGTAGGGTTAGCGGCGCCCTGCTCGTAGAAGACGCCTACGACGGCGAGCTTGCCGTTGGGCGCTTGGTGCACAAAGTGAGCCTCAACCGGGTAGTGCTTGCCATTGAGAGTGTGTTCGCTGGGCGCATGGAAGTGGAGTTGTCCTAGGACGTAATCGGTCAGCGGCGCGTCGGGATTGCTGCTGTCGACCAATGCGAGCGTATCCTTGCTCTTGAGTGCCGCGACCTCGATCGCGTGGCCGTTGTTCTTGACCTCGAACGGCTCCGGCTTGTAGCTCAGCGCGACCCTGACGAAGTCACCGCTGCGCGCCCCGGTCAAGTCGATTCCGGATTGCTCTGTGCCGTCTGCGCAAGCCTTGTAATCCGAATCTAGGTCGGCCCAGTGCGTGGGGCCATCGGCGCCGGAGTAGCTCCAGTGGCCGGTCTCGGGTTCTGGGTTAGCTGGCTTGGCGTTGGGGTCTATCTCAGCCGAGGTAGTTGTGTCACTGGAGCTGGTGCTCGATGAGGAACCGCAGCCGGAAACCGCGAAAGCTGCGACGAGCGCGAGAAGAACTACGGAGGCAGAAAGGCGGATGATTCTCATGTTTTGAATTCTCATGTTTTGATGGTGGTTTGGGTTCAGGAAAGTCGGAGGTTATCAAGGCGCATCCGGTTTGCAGGTATGGCCGGTCCTACCCCTCTCACCGCCAGGCGCTGGCAGCACTCCCCGGAACCGTCCAAACGGCCGGAGAACGGGACCCAAACCGGACTGCGGTGGGCGCTTCTAGTTGCTGCGTCGGGTGTTGCGGGTTGGTGCTAGTTGTAGCAGCCGTTGCCGTTGATGTAGCCGTTGAGGGCTCCGGTGGGCGTGACCGTGGAACAGCCCGTCGCGCCAACCACGCTAAAGAAGTTCAGGGCCACGCCGGTCAGGTTCGCGTTGTTCAGGGTCGCGTCGTTTAGAAACGCGCCGGACAGGTTCGCGTAGGACAGGTTCGCGTTGGTCAGGTTCGCGCCGAACAGCATCGCGCCGCCGGTCAGGTTCGTGTAGGACAGGTTCGCGTTGGTCAGGTTCGCGTCGTACAGGTTCGCGTTGGTCAGGATCGCGTTGGTCAGGTTCGCGTTGGCCAGGATCGCGTTGGCCAGGTTCGCGTTGGCCATGTTCGCGCCAATGCAGCTGTTTTGTGAGCAGAGAGGAGTTTGCGATGCGCGCGCACCCCTTTTCTTTGGTGCGGTGTAGTACTGAAGCTTTGCGCCGCGTAGCTTCGCTCCGCTTAGATCAGCTCCGCGTAGGTCAGCTTTGCGTAGGTCGGCGTAGCGCAGGTCAGCTCCGCGTAGGTTCGCGTTGCGTAGGTTGATGTGATGCAGCACGCTGTTATTTAACACAGCACCGCGCAGATTCTGGCGGCTGAGATTCTTACCAGCGCAGTTCGTCTTAGCTTTGATTACGCAGCCGTTGACGGTGCGCGCCTGCGCCGAACCAGCGAGCAGCGCGACCGTTAGAAGTGACAGACAGGAAACCTTCGCAAATGAGCTCATAGGTCAACCGTACCCGCTCCGCTCGACACGTGCGCTGCGTCAGCGTGCCCGGTCCGCCCTCCCGATCCAATTGCTGACACTTTGCTGACACCCCCTCGATTTCGAGGTGTCAGATCCGCGTAAACGTAGAGGGAGAGACGACAGAACTCTAAAACCCCTGCTCAGGCTCACTTCCGGACGGGGCCCGATGCCTGTTTGTACACGTGCGCACCGGGGTTCTGTACAGAGTGCGTGTTGGCGCGTCCGATCAATCCGGCGAGTTATCTGCCCCGTCCAGCCAACGCGCGACCGGCACAATTAAGTTCACGCGATCAAGCGCATCGAGCAGCATGCGATGGGATCTCAGCCTGCCGTGACAGCAGCCCAAAAACGGTCGCTCTCGGCGGGGAGCGCCTCGACCATCCACCACTCCGTGATCCGGCCGTCCTCCACGGAGCAGAGGTGGCCGGCGAAGTTGTGGAGCTTGTCCCCCGAAGGCGCGGAGGCGTGAACCTCTGCCATGGCCAGCACCTGCCCGGGGGCAGGCTCGACGGTGTTGGTCACCTTGATGGTTAGCTCGGCCGCGCCGTAGTCGACTGAGCCGATGCGCCCCAGCAGCTCGTCGCGGCCCTCGATGCAGTCGCTGCCGCCCGCGGCGTTGGTGATGTGTGCCACGACGCCCTCGTCGAGCACGGTAGCCATCGCCGCGGCGTCAGCCACGGCGAAAGCGGCGACGAAATCACGGACCGTGCTCGCGGGGTCGGCTGCCATGAGCCGAGCATAACTCACCGGCGGCGGTCTTAGCATTTAAAAGCTCTGAGTGATGTACAGAACAGCTCCCGGCCGACTTCGCAGCCGCCCGGGAGACTCAACCAAGCCCGTGCTTGCTGAGTTTCGACTTTTGTCGTCTGTTCTGTCGTCTCTCCTAGAGCCGGAGAGGGGATTCGAACCCCTGACCCCCTGTTTACAAGACAGGCGCTCTGACCAACTGAGCTACTCCGGCAAGACAGTCAGTAGCAACGACTGGAATGCGTCGCTAGACAACATGATCCTACGGCTGTCGCTACTTAAGTGGCTTGCTGCCAGCTTGAGCGTTCTGCGACCGCCACCATGAGACGGTATCGGCAAGTGTCTGTTCTAGGGTTATCTGCGGCTCCCAGCCGGTCGCGGCCGTGAGGCGCGCGTGTGAGCCGCGGACGTCTGCGATTTCGTTTGGGCGGATCCGGTCGGAGTCAACGGCGTGCTCGATTGCGACTGCGCAGACATCTCCTAGCAACGCAACGATCTCACCGGCTGAAGTCGAGCGGCCAGAGCAGACGTTGTAGACGCCTGGCTGCGCGAGTTGGCTAAGCAGGCGATAGGCACGAACGACGTCTCGAACGTCGGTGAAATCGCGACGAACGGTAGGAGCGCCGGTGGTGACGTGGACTGGGTTATCTCCAGCATCAAGTCCGTCAGCCACCTGCTTTGCAAACGATGCGACAGCGTAGACAGTGGTTTGACGGGGCCCTGCGTGGTTAAAAGACCTAGCTCTAATCACGCGTAAATCGTATGCGTCGGCATAAAAGCCAGCCAGTAGATCTATGCTCGCTTTGGAAACTGCATAGGGATTTGGGGGCCGTAACGGTGCCGTCTCGTCGACTGGCAGAGAGGCTGGGGGGCCGTAGAGTTCGCCGCTAGAGACAACCACCAGTGCGGCGCCAGGTGCCTCAAGGCGAACGGCTTCAAAAAGGTTGAAGGCTGCGGCTATGTTGTCGCTTAGAGTGGGTCCTGGGTCAGCCCAGGAGCGGGCAACTGAGGCTAGTGCGGCTAGGTGGTAGACGACATCTGGCTTTACGGCGGCGACCGTCATGCGAGTTGCTTGGGCGTCGAGCAGGTCGACGGTCTCAGTAGAGCGACCACCGCTGCGTGAGAGTCCGAAGACTTCGTCTCCGGCGCTATTGCAGAGGTCGGCGAGGTGGCTGCCGGCAAAACCAGAAGCGCCAGTTATCAGGATTCGCTGGCTCAATGAGACTGCTCTGGGATGTAGGTGTGTTCAAAGTTGGCGTGGCCGTTAGAGGAGACCGGCACAACTTCAAACTCAAACTCGGGCTCGGCCTGGACGTTGATTCGCCGTTCGATCTCGCCGAGAACCACGCCGAAGAGCAGGTGTCGCCACGTTGCTTGCGCTAATGCTCGTCGATCGCCCGCCAGCGATGGCATCTCGTCGCGGGCCGGGTGGAGTCTGTCTGAGATCCGCACGGCTGGCCAGAGGGCGAAGTTCTCCACCATCGCGGCCGCAGGCCCTTTGGCCCACCTAGGCAGAGGAACCAGAGGCGCGACGTTGGCATAGAGCGCTCCGAACAGGGCTCCATTGAGGAGGTGGGCGCCGAGGCCGACGACTGGCCACGCACTGCTACGAGTGATCGCTTTGCCGAGAAACTCGACGTCGTCGTAGTAGAAATTGAAGGCACGCTTATCCAAGGGCTGCTGGGCGGCCCAGACGACTGCGGCCGTGCCACCTGCGAGAGCTCCCCGGAGCGTGCGTGCGCGGTTGATAGCCATCGTGGTGCTCAACTGTAACGACGCGGCCCCGGCGGGGTTCTCAGGGCTGGTATGGACCTCTCGCGCCACCACGCCCGCGCGCGCAACCACGGAGCCAATCGCTTTGTCTATTGGACGGTCCGCGCTTTCTTCCAGCCGTTCTTCCATATCTACTTTCGCCTCGGACGAGTCGGGCGCGAACACGTCCCGCGTGAGGGTGCGGCGATCTTTGCCTCTAACCACCGATCATTCTTAGATCCCTTCGTAATCGGCACGGTGGCTCGCCGCCCTGTCTACTACGTCACTAAGAGCGAGCTTTTTTCCAACCGCTTCGTTGGTTGGATCTTGAACTCGCTCGGCGCGTTTCCGGTTGCCCGAGGTGTCGGCGACCAGGAGATGGTCGAGACGGCGAAGGCGATTCTGGCTCGCGGGGACCTGATCTTGATCTTTCCCGAAGGCTCGCGTACACGCCCTGGGTCGCTGGGTAGTCCACGCCGTGGCGTCGGTCGTCTAGCCCTAGAGACCGGCGCTCCGGTGATTCCGGTCGCAGTGATCGGCACCGAGGCCGTGAGGCGCGGCTGGCGCTTTCGCCCACACAAGGTCCGTATCCGCATCGGATGCCCACAGCACTTTCCAGCAGTCGAGAATCCCTCCCAACAGCTGACCGCTGAAGTCACAGATCGAATCTGGCTCAGTGTGATGCTTCAGTGGGAGTGGCTGGGGGGGCTCTCTCCTCTGCGGCGCGCTGTTGTGCTTGGATCGAGCAGCTGGGCGGGCAGCCTTGCGGTACTCCTAGCGCAAGCTGGACTAAGGGTCGAACTTGGATGCCATAACGAGGAGCGGGTTAGCGACCTGAGGGCGCAGTGCGCCAGAGCCGATGGGTTGGCAGCCGCGATGGCATCTGAGGATTTTCGAGTCTGTCTTGAATCTGAGGTCGCCGTCGCTCAGGCCGATCTCGTCTGTTTCGCGGTGGCATCCGATGATCTTCCTGCTGCGATCGCAATCCACGGTGATGAGATCGCCGCTACGGCTGGTGTGGTTGTCGCCTCGACGGGGCTGGTGGCCCCAGATGGCGCGTTAGCTTCGGAATATGTAGGTCAAAGGATCTCCGCACGGGCGGTCGCGACGATCGTCGGCGCACTCCAACTTGTTGGTGAACAGGGGCCTCGCCAATCGCTGGCCCTTGGGTCCCTAGACCCCGGCTTCCTACGCGAGGTCGCAGCCCTCTTGGCCAGGTCAAGCTTTGCCGTCAAGAAGACAGATGCAGTGGTTGGCGTTGAGTTGGCCGGTTGTGCGGCCGGGGCCGCTGCCATAGCGACCGCGGCTGCGTCGCCACTAGGCGCGAGCCCTGTCGGCCTGGCGGGCGACTCTGTCCTGGCAGAGGTGGCCCGACTCGCTCTCGCTCGTGACGCCGATTGTGAGGGTTTTATTACTTCAGCGGTAGGTCAAGAGCTGCGGGGAGTCGATCGAAATCAGGCAGAGGCCGACGTGCGCCAGATCGCTCTACTTATTAAGGCAGCCCAAGACGCTGGAGTAGACGCACCGGCGATTAACTCCCTCTATGACCTTCTCCAGGGACGGATCGAAGCCTCGCAGTCGGCGGCAGCTAACGACGAACCACAGCTAGCCCAAATGGTACGCGTGGTCTGACGCGTATAGCCTCTAATGCGTGGACGAGACAAAACCCAAGCAACAGCTCGATCGCGAGTTCTCGGACTTGTACCGAGCGCACCTGCGCGACGTCTACAGCTACTCCTACTACCGGGTCGGCAATCACCACGATGCAGAGGACCTCACAGAGCAGACATTTCTTCAGGCCTATCGGCACTTCGAGCGTGCTCAACGCGAGTCAGACGGTCGTCCGCTTCGACCGTGGCTGATCCGCATTGCCCACAACCTCGCTGCCAACTACTACCGCGACCGCGCCCGCAAACCACAGTCACCACTCGATGACTCCTCCGACTTTCTCGCCACTATGCACACGACCGAATCACTCGTTGAAGGCCGCGAGGAGCTTAGGTCGGTACTCGAGGCGGTCAATAAGCTTTCCGATGATCGGCGGGAGGCTTTGATCATGCGCTTTGCTCTTGGCATGGATAACCGTGAAATCGCTCGCTCGCTAGGTCGCACCGACGGCGCCACCAAGGTGCTTCTACACAGGGCGATCCGCCAGCTCGAACAGATCATCAAAGAGGATGAGGCTGGTCAAAAATGACAACAGCAAAGAGTCCTGAGTTCGAAGACCTCCTGCGCGAAGCTTTCGCGCCTGTCGAGCCACCTGGCGATCTCTCCCAGCGACTGGAAGCGACGTTGGTTAATCTTGCTGAGCTAGCTCATGAAGAGCTTGAGACGTGGGAGCTGTCGGCGATGCGTGATCCACGCAACTGGGTGCGCCCGGCCGCCGCGGCTGCGATCGGTACGACAGCGGGTGCGGCTTTAGTGATCTTGAGGGTTCGTACGCAAGCCAAGCGACGTAGCGCGCAGGGACGCGGCATCGGTGGTCTAGCTCAACGCTCGATGCGCAGCGCCACAGCTGAAGCCCGACGCCTGTTTGACGCAGGTCGCAAACGGTGATCGCGGTTGCTGGCTCTGGTCGGATGGGCCAGAGCGGCTGCTAGCCTCCGGTCTCTGTGATAGCCACTTGTTACCGCCATCCGTCGCGCGAGACGGGCGTTTCCTGCTCTTCATGCGGCAACCCGATCTGCCCTGACTGCATGACGCCCACGCCGGTAGGGATGCGCTGTCCTGAGTGTTCCCACGATCGCACGAAGGTAGCCAGGATTAGATCGTCTACGAGCGAGCCGACCGCAACCTACGCTTTGATCGCGATCAACGTCGGCGCCTTTCTGGTCGAGGTCTTCACCGGCGGGGGCTTGGCGAGCCTCAGCAGCGGAGGGACATTGATCACTACCGGCGGGCTTAATGGCCCCGATGTCGCCTACGGCCATGACTACTGGCGGTTGGTCACGAGTGGCTTCTTACACGCGGGGATTTTGCACCTGCTTTTTAACATGTACATGCTCTTCATCATTGGGCGCCTGCTCGAACCCGCTATCGGCAGCACCCGATTTACGATCATCTACTTCGTCTCGCTGTTGTGCGGATCGCTGGGCGCACTTCTGTGGGATCCGCTGGTAATGACGGTCGGCGCATCAGGCGCAGTGTTTGGCCTGATGGGCGCTGCGATGGTCACCCTTCGTGCACGGGGGATGGATCCGTTCTCAGGGGGCCTGGGGATGATCTTGGGGCTAAACCTAGTGATCACCTTCATCCTGCCTGGCATTTCGATCGGCGGGCACGTCGGCGGATTAATCGGCGGGCTGCTGTCAGCCTGGCTATTGATTGACGTCGCCGCGCGTCGCTCGGCAAGAGTTCCAGCGACTATCGCTTGCCTGCTCTTGGGGGTAGCCGCAGTTGGCGCCAGCATCGCCGTAGCCGATAGCTCCGGCAAGTTCTTCGGCCTGCTCGGCTAAAAATCCAACGCCCGCTCGACGCCCTGCGGCTCAGGGACTAGCTGCGGGTGGAGAGTGTGGGCAAGAAGTTCAAGCCCGTCTACCAGGCGCGGACCTGGGCGAGAGAAGTAGGCAGCAGCATCGACGGCGACAATCCGATTGGCGTCAAGTGAGGTGAGTTGATCGCGATGGTTCTGCGCCTCTTGGAGCGAGCGCCCTGCGTCGTATCCGCAGGGCATCACGACTACGACCTCGGGCCGCACGCTAGCTATCTCTTCCCAGCTATGGGTTTGGGAGTGTTCCCCGGGTAGGCCCAATAGATCGGTGCCGCCGGCGTAGTCGATCATCTGGGGAGTCCAGTGGCCTGCGACGAAAACCGGATCGAGCCACTCCAGCGCCGCGACGACTGGCCGCGGCGCTTCGCGCACAGCAAGGCGAACGCGGTCGATGCGGTTGGCTGCGTCTGCGATTAGGTCGACCCCAGCGTCTTTGCGGTTGGTGGCCTGAGCAAGAGTGCGCACGTCCCCGAGCATCTCGCCCAGTGTGTGTGGGTCAAGCGAGATCACCTCGGGCGCCGATGGGATGCGCCCGGCGATCGCGACAACGTCGTCATAGGAGACCGCACACACAGAACAGAGCGCTTGAGTGACGATCAGGTCCGGCTCGAGGTCGATCAGCTCCTCTTCGTCGAGTTTGTATATCGCCTCGCCAGCATCGGTCAAGGCACGCACGGCGGCGTCGATTTCTGCCGATTGGAGGCCGCTAGGTATTACGTCGTGGGTAACGACCGGCAGCTCTCTTGCCTGCGGCGGGTAGTCACATTCGTGGGTGACGGCGATAATCTGGTCATCGAGGCCGAGCGCGAATAGCATCTCGGTGGCGGATGGAACAAGGGAAACAATGCGCATAGAAAGAAGAACGATATGTCACTTTTGACCGATCAGCAGATCACAGAGCGGCTGGGCGCCAGTGAGTGGCAGCGAGCGGGCGATGAGATCGTTCGCGATTGCAAGTTCAATGACTTTGTAGAGGCGTTGGCGTTCGTAAATCGCGTAGCCCAAGCGGCCGAGGATGCCAACCATCACCCCGACATCCTGCTGCACGGCTACAACCAGGTGCGCTTGACCCTGACCAACCACTCGGCCGGCGGTCTAACCGAGGCCGATTTCGCGCTCGCGGGAGAGATAGATGCGCTGGCATGAGTCAGAGACTGCCCTCTGGCAGGCCTGATACGGTCTACCCGTCGCCCCCAATGACCGACGACCCCCCTCGAAGTAACGGCGCAGATCGCGCCATAGTGGCGGCCTTTGGCCGACCTCGGCGCAGGTACTCGTGACCGCGCTTTTGCTAGTCGGCGTCGTCGTGCTGATCTTGATCAACGGTTTCTTCGTGGCCGCAGAGTTCGCTCTGGTGCGCGCGCGCAAATCTAAGATCGAAGCGCTTGCGGCCGAAGGTGCACGTGGGGCCAAGACTGCACTGGCTGAGCTTGAAGAGATAACCGAGTACCTCTCTGCCTGTCAGCTAGGTATCACTTTGGCATCGATCGGTATCGGCTTCCTTGGTGAACCGGCGATCGCAACGCTGATCGAGCCGCTGCTAGGAGATATTTCACATGGAGTCGCCGTCGCGATAAGCATTCTGATCGCTTATCTAATCGTCACCTCGCTGCACATTACGATCGGCGAGCAAGTACCTAAGGTCTATGCGATTCAGCGCGCCGAAAGCACCGTCGTGCGGATATCGCGCCCGCTAAAGGTTTTCACCGCCACACTCAGTCCATTTGTGCGGCTCCTCAATTGGGCATCTAATGGGCTACTGCGTCTGGTCGGCATCCGCGGGGAAGATATGGGCAAGGAGTCTCTGCTCGGGATCGAAGATCTCAAGTTAACGATCGCCGAATCCCACCGCGGCGGCCATCTTGAAGCCAACGAGGCCGGCATGCTCTCTGGGGTCTTTCACCTCCATGAACAAGATGCTCGCCAGGTTATGACGCCGATTCCGGCAGTGATTACGGTTGATATATCCGAGGATGTTGAGACGGCGCTACGCCGCTGCATAGCGTCTGGGCATACACGCCTAGTTGTCACCGAAGACAGCAACCGCGACCGGATCCGAGGGTTGGTCCATGCCAACTCGCTCGCCGAGCGCCTGATGTCTGAAGGGCCGGGAGCTTCGATCGAGTCGATCGTCCACGATGCGCCGATCTTCCCCGAGACCAAGCCGCTTGATGACCTGCTCGCCGAGCTCCAGCGGCTGCGCACTTCGCTAGCTGTTGTAGTCGATGAGTACGGCCGCACGGCTGGCATCGTGACGGTCGAGGACATCGTTGAAGAGGTCGTGGGCGAAATCGATGACGAGACCGACTCAGCGGGAGGCGATGTCCGTCAGCTGCCCAACGGGGACTGGTACGTCCGTGGCCACGTCGCGGTGACAGACCTTGATGACTACGGGCTTAACCTTCCGGCCGACAGCGATGCCTACAACTCTGTCGGTGGTTTTGTCTTTGCGACGTTAGGGCGTCTTCCTCGCCGCGGTGACACGGTCTACGCAAACGGCTATTCGATTCGTGTCGAATCATTCCGTGATAACAGGATTGAGGCTGTTCGAATTCGCCCACGCGCCGCAGGTGGCTAACGCGAGACGGGATTTGATTTGGCCCTAGAAAGCCGACCGGCCCGCTGGCGCGGGCCGGTCTGCTACTAGAGGAGGAGATGCGATGAGGTACGTCGCATGAGAAGTATCAGCCCTGAACCTCAAGGTTTTCTAAAGATTGCTTTAGCTAGTTAAAAAGGGGTCATCCGGCGTCTATCGATCAAGTGGTCGCCACAGAGAGGTAGCGGCGAGCGCGAATTCAATGAGATCAGCTCGACTACGCTTCGCGCTCGTCGGCAACTAGCCAGACGTAAGGGGGCAACGCAGACGTCTATGCCCACGACACTGCCGTCGCCGTCAAGCCAGATCAGGTCGAGGCTAAAACGCATCCCAACGGTGTGGATTGAGCGCGTGTTGGGTATCAGCAGCCCCGCAGATACCGGCATCGTGGCAAGGCCTGCAAGTCCAAGTAGCCGCGCTCTAAAACTGCCCGCTAGAAAGACGTCGATTCCAACGAAGGCTTCGGGCAGGCAGCGTAGGACGCGCAGTCGAGCAGGTGTTTGATCCATGGCTCCAGATATAGGGAGCCAGGAGAGTCAACTCGCCCCCTGCGCTTGCAATCGGCGCCTCGGGGAAGGTCGCCCTGTCGTTAGCGTTAGCTAGTCGGCGACGCGGCGCCGCCGGCGCCTGCCTCTAGGCGGGCCACAAGGTCATCAAGGCGCAACTCCTCTAATCCGCTGCTGACTGCGTCGAGTTCACCGGCACAGAACTCGACCAGAGTACGAGCCTCTCCACAGAGGTCGAGCGTCTCCCGTAGCCCGGCCTCACCGGAGTCCAGTCGGCGGATGATCTCCTCAATGCGAGCTGAGGCTGTTTCGTAAGTCTGGGCAGTGTCGTCACTCATCGCTACTGATCCTCCACTTTGACTCGGACGGTGTCGTCATGAAACCTGACTGCTAGATGGTCGCTGCGACGGGCTACTTCGGCAGTCGTGACTAGCTCTCCCTCGGGATCAGATACGAGCGCGAAGCCACGCTCGAGTGCACGGTCGGGATCGTGGCCATCGAGAGCAAGTCTGAGCGCTTGGACCGCTTTAGCGCGGCGCTCTAGCTCGCGGCGTCCAGCCCGCTCAACATCACCAGCAACAGTCGGGATGCGCGTCTCGAGGTCGGTAGTTAGGCGCCCTAGCTGTTGAGCGCGGCTGCTCAGATTCGACAGTTGTCGCTGACTGGCGGCCCTCTGGCTGTCACTTTGGCGCCAACCCGCAGCGCGTATCTCTCGCAACAGCTGGTGCATGCGCGAGCGGTGGCGACGCAGCTGTTCGGCAGGTGCGCGCGAGAGCTGCTGGAGGGCCTTCGCGCGATCGGCTACTGCACGTCCGCCGTGGGACTTAAAGCGCTGGGTCGCCTGAAGAACCTCTTGGCGCGCCAAGTTGCAGTCAAGCCGCACGGCCTCTTCGGCTGCGTGTGTCGGCGTTGAGCAAGAGATTGCCGCGACGTCGTCGATCAGGGTCCGATCTGTGTGATGGCCGACCGAGGCGATCACGGGCACCGCCAGTAGGGCGACGGTTCGGCAGAGCGTCTCGTCGCAGAAGGCAAAGAGGTCGGCCAGCGATCCGCCGCCGCGGGCAACCACGATCACATCGACTTGGGCCAGCGCCGCAAGATCAGTTAGCGCCCGTGTGATCATCGGCGCGGCGTGGCGGTCTTGGACTGGAGCGAATGCCCACACCACGCGGCCCTTCCAGCCGCGTCTGTTCAGGCCTGCGACGATGTCGTCACGGGCCTTTCCAGACTCACCCGTGATTACGCCGATCGTGCGTGGAAGCAGCGGCCGGGAGAGGCGCTTTTGAGGCTCGAAGAGCCCTTCGGAGTCAAGCAGCTTACGCAGCAGGTCTAGCTGGGCAAGTAGATCGCCTTCGCCAGCTATGCGCAGGTCGGTTGCCAGAAAAGAGAAGGATGGAGAGGAGGCCCCAGAGCCCGGGTAGTAGTCAGGCCCTCCGGCGACGACGATCTGGGCGCCGTCGACTAGAGCCTGCCCGCCTAGGTCTAGCGCTTCGAACTCATTACGCCAGATTGAACATGGGACAGCCCCGCTGCTATCGCGCAGCTCGAAGAAGACCTTTGTGCGGGCTACCTTCAGGCCGAGTACCTCTCCAAACAGCTGGACCTTGGTGCGCTTGCGCATCTCTTCTTGGAGCTTGCGTGCGTAGGCGCCGACCGGGAAGGGGCCTTGGAGGGGGCTATCGGGGATGCCCGATGGACGTTGAAACTCCGACTCCTCAGTCACGGTCAATCCCGGTTGCGGCGGCGAGCGCTCTTACGACTGCCGCCTTATCTCCGGCGGGGATCGCTACCAGCGTGTTGGCCCCGATCTCGGCGTAGGCACTGAGTCGTTGGCTGAGTCCATCTGGCGTCGTGCAGATGGCAGCCGAATCGATCAGCTCATCAGTAAGGGCCATGGCCGCCTTCATGCGATCGCCACTGATCATCGCTTCTTGGCATGCGATTGCGGACTTCTCGTGGCCATAGCGGCTAGCGAGCTCGACGTAGAAGTTCTTATTCTTGGCTCCCATTGAACCAAGGTAGAAGGCCAGCCATGGCCGCACTTGGTTGCGCGCTTCGGCGACGTCCTCGTGGATCGCAACGGTGACTACTGGCGCGATGTCAATCTCGCTCAGAGAGCGCCCCGCTTTAGCCGCCCCGGCCCGCAAGCTATCCATCAGGACCTTTGGCTGGGCAGGGTTGAACATGAATGGCAGCCAACCGTCTGCAATCTCTCCGGTTTGAGCTACGGACTTAGGGCCGATTGCACCTAGGTAGATCGGAATCCGCTGCTGAACCGGTCTGGCTAGGAGCTTGAGTGGCTTGCCGTATCCCGTCGCTCCGTGAGCCTCGTCGAGCGGGATCGTCCATTCTGAGCCGGCGTGTTGAAGTGTCTTGCGGGCAAGCACGGTGCGGACGATCTCGACGTACTCACGCGTTCGTGCCATTGGGCGCGTGAACGGGACCCCGTACCACCCCTCTGAGACCTGCGGGCCCGAGACGCCTAGGCCAAGTCGAAAGCGCCCATTGCTAAGTACGTCGAGCGAAGCGGCGGCCATCGCAGTCGCCGTGGGTTGGCGGGCGGGAATCTGCATTAGTCCAGAGCCCAGCCCGATCCGTTTGGTCTTACCAGCCAGCATGCCGAGCACCGAGACTGCGTCTTGGCCCCAAGCCTCTGCGATCCATACCGAGTCTAGGCCCAGTTCGTCGGCCAAGACAGCGAGATCGATCTGTTCGGCCGGAGTAAACCAAGGCCAGTAGGCGAGGAAGATGCCGACCCGCATCGGTCGAGAGTACAGCGGTTGGTGGATCAGTCGTCGATCGAGAGCGAACGCATCGGCGGCTCGCCATCCGGAGCACGCTCGCCACGGACCTCGCCGGTATGTCCCAGTAGCGTGAGCCGCTCGATCTCGCGCTCACCCTCAATGCGAGCTGGATCGTCTTCTGGCAGGCCGTTGATCAGCTTGCGAATCCGCTCGCGTAGCTGAAGTGCGAAGTGGGGGGTAGAGGCGCCCATCAGCTGACGGACGTCTTGGATTGAAACCGTGTGGCCGGCCTGTGCTCGTTGGGGGTGCTCTGCTTGGCTCATCTGCTCTTGGCTCCGGTGCTCTGGATAGTGACGATAGGGATGATTTCGAGCAATGTGTCGATATCTGCCTGAACTTCGACCGACAGTGAACTCTCATCACCGAGCAGCCATCCGTGATTGTAGACACCGCGGACAGGATCTTTGTCAAAGCCCGGTTCAATGTCGAGCAGATACTGCACGAGCGCGTCGGGCAGCCGCTGGGAGTTGTCTGTCAGCAGCAGTGGGCCATAGGAGCCTGATGCTGAAAGCCCAGCACCCGCGGCCGCGTCGAGCGTGCGCTCTTGGTTGGCGAAAACCACGCCATGGCCAGGGTCAACTACTCCCCAACCGAACTGGCCGTCGATGAACTTGGCGAAGGCGATCGCGTTGGTTACGGCGCTATCGCCAGATATCCGCGTTACCGTCCCCAGTCGGCGCAGGCGAGCAACGACCGCATCGGAGATGGTCGATTTGGGTCCGAGTACGTAGATCTTTGGCTGCTGGTGGGCGCGCAGTCGTGAAACCGTCTCGGCGGGGATCGTGTCGCGGTTAACGAACAGCACTGCGTCACCAGACTTGGCAGTCCAGGCCGCCGCTGGCATCGCAAATGCGGGTGCGCTGCTGGAGACGATTACGACGCTATCGCTCGGTCGTCCGGCGACGCGTGTCTGTAGGCGGTCGATTGAGGAGGCGATAGCGGCCGGGTTATCACCACCGAGCGTGACGCTCTTGTAGCCCTCCGGGGTCGCAATATCTCCGACCTTCACTATCTGGGCGCCAGCTAACGAGCGTGATCCTGCTGGCTTCAGCTGCCCTACTGCGTCACGGGTTGCTGCGGGAAGCTCGTCTTTGGAGGAGAGCAGAACTGGCGCCCGTAGCGGTTCGCTTATAAAGACTGCCGCCGCTACGGCGGCCTGCCAGCTGTCACTACCTACGAGCGTGATTGCTCGCGGTCTATTTTGGACAGTGGTAGAAGGATAGACGGCCAGAGATACCGCCGCCGCATCCGCGGTGGGATCGCCGCCTGCGACACGAGTCGTGTTCTTTGTCGCAAAGGCCGGGAAGCCCAGCAGGTTCGCGGCCTGTCCCTGATCACCAGTGACACCGGACTGGGGCTTAGATCCCGGCGTCCCCTGATCTTTCTTGTTGCAGCCTGCGGCAAGTGAGCCCAAGAGGGTCAGGCAACAGAGTGCTAGCACGGGTGCGAGTCGCCGGATTTGAAGTGACGTCATAGGGCTGACTGTACCGGCGGCGGCCGTGGGCACGGTTGCATCTCGTCGAGGAGTGGTTGTGCTCTCGCACTCAGGGCGAATCTCGCGCAGTCTTGCTCTCGGCTACGCTTAACGGTTAGGTATCTCGATCAGCTTCCAAGGAGGTCTCAGATGGCCGGCCTCGCCGGACGTATGTCGGTAGTGATTAAGTCAAAGATCTCGAAGGTTCTCGACAAGGCCGAGGATCCGTCTGAGGTCCTCGAATACAGCTATCAGAAGCAGATCGAACTGCTCCAGAACGTCAAGAAGGGGATCGCGGATGTCGTTACATCCAAGAAACGCCTTCAGATGCAGAGCACGAAACTTGAGCAGCAGGTCGTCAAGCTCGACACGCAGGCTCGTCAGGCGCTCGGCGCTGGCAACGAGGAGCTCGCTCGCGTTGCCCTTGAGCGCAAGCAGTTTGCTCAGACAGAGTTGCAGTCACTCGATGGTCAAGTCACTGAGCTTGAGGGCCAGCAGGCCTCGCTGATCGAGAACGAGAAGAAGCTACGCACCAAGATTGAAGCCTTCCGTACGAAGAAGGAAGTCATCAAGGCCCAGTACTCCGCAGCAGAGGCCCAGGTCAGGATCTCTGAAGCAGCATCAGGAGTCGGCGAAGAGATGGCAGATGTCGGCCTTGCGATGCAGCGCGCCGTTGATAAGACCGAGAACATGCGCGCCCGCGCCTCGGCAGTCGAAGAGCTTGAAGATGCAGGGGCGTTTGAGGATCTCACGGCACTTGGATCCGGGGAGGACGAGATTGATCGCCAGCTGCGCGAGCTCACAAGTTCCAGCGCGGTTGATGACGAGATGGCCAAGATGCGTGCCGAGCTTGGCGGTGGCGCCCAAAGCTCGACGCCAGCAATCGAGGCGACCGCCGTTGAGGAAACAGAGAAGGGATCAGCATGATCGTAAGAATCTCCACTGAGGCGCAGTTCAGCCTGCCCGATGAGGACGCAGCTCGGCTTAACGATCTCGACAACGCAGCCGTGGCCGCGGTTGAGGCTGGAGATGAAGCGACCTTCCACGCTCGCTTCGATGAGATGCTCGCGCTCGTGCGTCAACACGGGACCGAGATCGCCGACGATGAGATCGAGGAGTCAGATGTGATTATGCCTCCACCTGACACAACGTTTGCCGAGGCCGCCGCCGATTTCACCGGCGATGGCTTAATTCCCGGCTGAGGGCTGCCGCGCCTTGCGTGTGCGAGCTCTCTCCTCTTGGCGCCCAACGACTTGGGCTATGAGCTTGAGGATCTGCTCGTTCCCGGAGGCCTTTAGATCGCCGCGGTCATAGGCTGCATGCCAAGCCTTGAGTGTTCCCTTTTCAGCCATCTCATTAAAGACTGGGCGCTGAACTTCAACGCGAATACGGGCGTCGTCGGGGACGAGCTTTTCGATCTTGGGACCGGGAAGTTCAACGCGGTAGTGCTGGACGTCGCCTTTGCTGCGCAGCTCCAATGCGAAGATCAGTTTCAGGTTGATCAGCGCGGGGACCTCGGCGAGTACGCGAGCGATCGCTTCTGCAATCACGGTTTTTGTGTCGGAGGCCACGCTTGGGCGAGCCTACCGCAAGCGGGGGGTGGGGTTACAAGTCGTGAGCAGCCACGCAGGCCAAACCCGCCCAACTGCCGCTCTTGCCGGTCGCGGCTGGTAGTTTGTCTTTAGAGATACTTCCAAGTCATCGGTTGGCGCGAGACATCTGTCGCCCCCGCTGACCCTTGACAAAACAACCTTCTTTGAGGGCGAGGATCAGGCGATGAGTAAGGCTTTGTCTTCTGGCGCAGTGCGGTTTATGTTGGCTGGAGCGTTGATCGCTGCGCTGGCTACCTGCTTTGTTGGCCGCGCTGAAGCCTCATCAGTCTTCTCCTCCCCGTTTGCTGCGCCGTCTGTGTTTGCTAATTCGGCTGCCACTGGCGCGTCAGTTGTCGCTGGCGATCGCGCTCTGACCTTGAAGTGGTCTGCTGTGAAGGGTGCTGGTGGTTATCGCGTTAGTTGGCGTGGGCGTGTTTTGAAAAGCGGTAAGCCAACTGCGGCGTGGTCAGCTAAGTGGCTTGGGTTGAAGGCGCTTAAGGCCTCGGCGCGTTCGTATAAGGCCACGCGGCTTGTGAATGGAGCGCAGTATCAGTTGCGGCTGGAATCCAATACGAAGGCCAAGAAGTCGCGCTGGGTTGTTAAGTCAACTTTG
>CANJIV010000002.1 GCA_947474595.1 Solirubrobacterales bacterium | reverse complement strand
CTTATGGGACCGCAACTCTGCTTCTCAATGGAAAGGTGCTGATCGCGGGAGGGAGGGACGGTTCGTATTCCTCTCTCGCATCAACATCGGTTTTTGACCCGGTAACCCGCAGTTTCGCCGATGGTCCAATGATGGGAATAACCCGTTACGCGCCGGCGGCTGCCCTGCTGGAAAGTGGCAAGGTGCTCGTTGCTGGTGGCCTCGACGGTGCAACGGGCAGCCTCGCCGATGCGCTGCTGTTCGACCCCGGTTCATTCGACCTCACCGTCGCTCATGCTGGCAGCGGCAGCGGCACGGTTAGCTCCGAACCGGCGGGAATCTCATGCGGAAGTGACTGCAGCGAGCCGTACGTCGACGGCCGCGCAGTGACGCTGACCGCTCGCGCGGCGGTGGGTTCAGCTTTCAGCGGCTGGTCGGGCGCTGGGTGCTCTGGAACCGGAAGCTGTGTTGTGACGATGAGCGAGGCGCGCTCCGTAACGGCTCGGTTCAGCGCAGTTACAGTCAATCCGCCCAAGGTCAGGCCGGGTCGGCCATCTCCTTCCTGGGCCTCAGCTAAGAGCTCGAGGACTGTCACGGCGACCATTCGTCCAGCTGCGGGCGTTACCTACTCGATCGCCGGAAGGCGTGGCACCAGCATTAGGCGTGGACGATGCAGGACTCTCGCGAGCAAGCGGGTGAGGGTCGTCAGCTGCAAGATCAAGCTGGCAAGAGGGGCTTGGACCGTTGCAGTGACGCCAAAGAAAGCCTCTGTTACTGGAACCGCAGCCAGCAAGAGGTTCCGCTTCTAAAGTGCCAGCGAGTAGTCAAGCCACTCCGAGCGCTCGGCCCCGACGCGCTCATAAACCTTCTGCGCCCGGGCGTTGTCTTTCGCTGTCTGCCAGTCGAGTGAGAGTGCGCCGTGGCGGCGGGCCTCGTCAGCGCAGGCGAGGATCAGCGCGTCGGCTACTCCTGTGCCGCGGGCCTGTTTACTGACGAAGAGATCGTTCATCACGGCGAGGCGCCCAGGATTTAGCGTATGCCAGGTCCAGTAGACCGTCGCGAAGCCGACTGCTTGGCCGGTATCGGCCCGGGCGATCAGCTGAACGCCTTCGTGCTGAGGGTCGGCCAGCAGCGCGCGGCTGAGTGCGATTAAGGCTTGATCGGAGGGCGCGACCTTGTAGAAGTCGCAGTAGCCGCGCATCAACGGCAGTAGCTCCTCGAGGTCGTCTTCGCTGGCGAGCTTGATCTCTACAGAAGTACTCATAGGCCCATACTACGCCCTAATATCTCGGCCATTACCTCGTCGGTGCCGCCGCCGATTGGGCCGAGCCGGGCGTCGCGCACAGCGCGCTCGATCCCGTACTCGACCATGTACCCCGCGCCGCCGTGGATCTGCAGGCACTGGTCGGCAACCTCGAAGCAGTCGCGCTGCGTCTTTAGCTTCGCCATCGTCACTTCGCGCGTGGCGTCATGGCCGTCGTAAAAAAGGCGCAGCGCTTGGTAGGTCAGTGCGCGGTCGACTTCGATCGTCGTTGCCATTTCAGCGAACTTGTGGCGGATCGCTTGGAAGTTGCCGATCTTGCGACCGAAGGCCTGCCGCTCTGCCGCATAGAGCCGCGTCTTGTCGAAGACCAGCTGCATTGCGGCGACGGACCCGAGAGCCATCATCAGTCGCTCCCACTGGAAGTTGGCCATGATCAGCTTGAACCCCTCGTTGACTCCCCCGAGCAGATTTTCGTCGGGGACGAATACTTCGTCGAGCGCGATCAGTGCCGTGTCGGAGGCGTGCCAGCCCATCTTTTCCAGTTTGGATGTGCGGTAGCCGGGCTGGTCGGTGTCGACGATCAGGAATGAGATCCCTCCGTGGCCGCCGTCGGCCGATGTCTTGACGGCCATCACGACAAAGTCGGCGCGCACGCCGTTGGTGATGTAGCACTTCTCGCCGGTTACGCTCCAGCCACCATCAACCTTGCTCGCCACTGTCCGCAGCGAGGCTACATCGGAGCCGGCATGAGGCTCAGTGATCCCCAGCGCGGCGATCTTGGTTCCGGCGATGGAGGGACGCACGTAGCGTTCGTGCTGATCGTCGGTTCCGAACTTCCAAACCGGGGGAGTGGCGATCGCGACATGCGCTCCGAGCCCCGCGGCGACCCCAGCCGATCCGCAGGCAGCAAGCTCTTCGGCGAGGACTGCCTCGTGGAGCATGTCGCCACCTTGACCGCCGAGTGCGATCGGCATGCTGAGGCCAAAGAAGCCGAGCTCGCCCATTCGCGTGAAGCAGTCGTTGGGGAACCAACGGTCGCGCTCCCAGTCGTCGGCGTGTGGCGCCAGCTCGGTCGCGACGAAGCGCCGCAGCGAATCGCGCAGCTCTGCGTGCTCTTGACTAAACGGCGGCGTGATCTGGCGCCCTGAGGGGTTCGCCGGTAGCCCCTTGGCATCCATCTGACTCTTAGAGTCCGTAAGAGCGTCCGATTACGTCAAGCATGATCTCGTCGGTGCCCGCGCCGATCCGATTGAGCCGCATGTCGCGCCAAACTCGCTCGATGCCGTACTCCTTCATATAGCCCGCACCACCATGTATCTGAATGCACTCGTCGGCAACTTCGCAGGCGATCCTCGCCGAGTAGAGCTTGGCCATTGAGATTTCACGCACCGGATACTCGCCGTTTTGGAAGCGCCAAGCCGTCATGTAAGTCATCTGCCGCGCGGCCTCGATCTTCGTCGCCATCTCGGCAAACTTGTGACGGGTAACTTGGAACTTGCCTATCTGGCGCCCAAAAGCTGTCCGTTCTAGTGCGTATTGCAGTGTCCTGTCAAAGACATTCTGGGCTGCTGCTACTGCTCCGGCGGCACCAATCAAGCGTTCGCCTT
This sequence comes from Solirubrobacterales bacterium, assembly GCA_947474595.1. Lineage (GTDB taxonomy): Bacteria > Actinomycetota > Thermoleophilia > Solirubrobacterales > Solirubrobacteraceae > CANJIV01. Next base: position 266,671 of record CANJIV010000002.1, on the reverse strand, counting down.
GAAGCTCCCACATGATGTGGTAGAAGCCCTTGCCAATCTCTCCCAAAATAGCGTCGGCTGGTACGCGGACGTCTTGGAAGGCGAGCAGAGCAGTGTCGGAAGAGTGCATACCGAGCTTCTCGAGTTTCTGCTCGCGGATCACGCCGGGGGCGTCCATATCAACGATAAACAACGTGAAGCCATCGTAGCCAGCATCGGGATCAGTCTTGGTGACTAGGACGATGAAGTCGGCGCGGTGTCCGTTGGTGATGTAGGTCTTAGAGCCGTTGATGATGTAGTCATCGCCGTCGCGCACAGCGCGCGTTTTGATCCCCGAGACATCGGAGCCAGCATCGGGCTCGGTGATCCCAAGGCATGCGATCTTCTGGCCCGCGATCGCTGGCACGAGATAGCGCTGCTTCTGCTCTTCGCTGCCGAAGATGTGGACCGGCGGGATCGCCATATCTGTGTGGACGGCCACGCCCATCGCTACGCCTCCGGATTCACAGCGTGTGATCTCCTCGGCTAGTACGAGGTTGCAGTAGTAGTCGCCACCCTGGCCGCCGTACTCCTCTGGCATAGAGAGGCCAAGGAAGCCCAGCTCGCCCATGCGGTGAAATACCGAGTCGGGGAAGGTTGTCTGCTCCCACTCTTCGGCGTGTGGGGTGAGCTCCTTGGTGACGAAGGAGCCGATCGACTCACGTAGACGGTCGTGCTCGTCGGTAAAGATGAAGTGCTTCTTGCGGGTGCTGTAGTCGGGTTTTAGGAGATTGGCGGCGGGCGGGGTCATGGGCATATCCTCTATCTCGGAATCACTCACAAGATGGTAGTGGAGGTAATCGGTTCGACAAACTATAGGAGCGATCGTCGCTCGCATATGTCGAAATAGGGAGTGTGTCAGGCCCATTGAGCGAGCGTCTGCTCGCGCAGCGGCCTCACGGCAGATGGTGGGTCTGTTGCGAGCTTGACGCAGGGTCGTCGAATCCGTCACTCTGGTTAGGAACACGTCCGCACAATTACCAAAGGCCACGTTGACAAACCACGAAACTCCTCATTTCGACACAGTTCTGTACTCCGTCTCTGATGCAGGAGTGGCAACGATCGCGCTCAACCAGCCTGAGACGCGCAACGCTCTCTCTAACGCCCTCTTTGACGACCTGATCGGCGCCTTCACGGCGGCTCGTGATGATGACAAGGTCCGTTGTGTCGTCCTGACCTCAAGCCACGAGACGGTCTTCTGCTCCGGCGCCGACCTCGCCAGCTTCGCTGCCGAAACGCCATTGGTACACAAGCACTTCGGATCTGAACGCTTCCCGCGCCTCTTTCATCTGATCGGCGCCCTCGGTAAGCCAACGATCTGCGCCGCCAACGGCCATGTCCTAGCCGGTGCGCTCGGTATCGCGCTCGCCTGCGACCTGATTGTGGCCAAAGACGGGGCGCGCTTCGGCACGCCAGAGATCAATGTCGGAGTCTTCCCTTTCATGATCATGGCGCTGATCTACCGCAACGTCGGACGCAAGAAGACTAACGAGCTGCTGCTACTCGGCGACCAGATCAGCGCACAGGAGGCAGAGCGGATCGGCATCGTAAACCGCGTCGTCTCAAGCGATGAGTTTGACTCTGCGGTGCAAGACTGGGCTACGCGGTTGGCCAAGAAGTCGCCGATCTTGATGAGGCTTGGCAAGGACGCGATGTACCGTCAGCAAGATATGGCCTTGGCAGATGCGCTCGAATACCTTCATGGGCAGCTGACGATCGCCTTCTCTACAGATGACGTTCAAGAGGGCGTGAAGGCATTCTTCGATAAGCGTGATCCCGAATGGACTGGTCAGTAAGAGCCGGCCTCTGGCTGACTTAGAAATAGTCCGAACAAGAGAGGAACTGATGGCCATGCCCGAACAGCAGAGCCAGAGCATCCTGCGCCCACTGGTGGAGGACCTCCACGCAAGGCGTGCCGCCGCCTATCTCGGAGGCGGGCAGGAGAAGATCGACCGCCAGCACGAGCAAGACAAACTCACAGCCCGCGAGCGGATCGCGCTCCTGATTGACGAAGGAACCTTCACTGAACTTGGCGTCCACGCTGGCATTCACTACTCAGTTCGCGGCCTAGAGGATAAGCAGGCTGCTGCCGACGGAGTGATCACCGGCTACGGGAAAGTCGACGGTCGGATGGTCGCCCTCTGCGCCTATGACTTCACGGTCATGGCAGGCTCGATGGGGATGAGCGGAGAGACCAAAGTCACTCGTCTGCGCGATCTTGCGTTGACTAAGAGGATGCCTTTCATCTGGCTGCTCGATAGCGCTGGCGCACGTATCCAAGAGGCCGTCGGATCGCTCTTTGCTGGCTCGGGACACCTCTTCCGAGAAGAGGTGATTATGAGCGGCGTAATCCCTCAGATCGCCGCGTTAATGGGGCCGTGTGCGGCAGGGACTGCCTACATTCCTGGCCTAGCGGACTTCGTACCGATGGTTAAGGGGCGCGGTTCGATGGCGTTGGCAGGGCCGCACCTAGTGCGCGCTGCGGTTGGAGAGGATGTGACTCAAGAGGAGTTAGGTGGCTCGCGCGTGCACTGCCGTAAGTCTGGCGTGGGCGATCTAGAGGTTGCCTCGGATGAGGAGTGCATCGAGCGGATCCGCCAGTACCTCTCGTTTATGCCGTCGCACTGTGAGCAGCCGCCGCCGCGGCTGGATACTGCTGATCCAATCGACCGCTGCGATGAAGAGCTGCTTGACGTTCTGCCGGAATCTAACCGTAAGCCCTACGACATGTACGAGGTGATATCTCGGATCGTTGACGACGGTCTCTACTTCGATATGAAGCCTCAGTGGGCTAAGACGATGATTACCTGCTTTGCGCGCTTCGGTGGTCGGCCGGTCGGGATCGTCGCCAATCAGCCGCGCCAGCTCGGTGGGATCATCGATATCGACTCCGCCGACAAGGCCGCTCGCTTCATCAATCTCTGCAACGCCTTCGGGCTGCCGCTGGTCTTCCTCCAAGATGTTCCCGGCTTCATGGTCGGGACCAAGGTGGAGGCTGCAGGGATCATCCGTCACGGCGCAAAGATGCTTTACGCGGTCTCTAACGCGACCGTGCCCAAGATCACGATCGTGTTGCGCAAGGCGTATGGAGCCGGCTATTACGTGATGTGCGGCAAGGCCTTTGAGCCCGACTTGATCGTCGCTTGGCCGAGCGCAGAGATCAGCGTGATGGGGGCAGAGGGAGCCGTTGAAATTGTGATGCGCAAGCAGGTCGAGGCAGCCGATGATCCGGTGGCCAAGAAGGCAGAGCTTGTCGCCGCCTATCGACAGGTAATAGATGTCTATATAGCCGCCAAGAACGGGATGATCGACGACGTGATCGATCCCCGCGAGACTCGCCCGACGATCTGTCGGGCACTAGAGATGGCTGAAGGAAAGCGAGTCCAGCGACCTTGGAAGAGGTCTGGCGTAGTGCCCGTCTAGGGGGGTTAGCTCCCTAACCATGAATATCTCAGGGTAAGTGCGCACACCCCCCCGCGAAAACGATCTTTTGGCGACTGGGATGGGCTTCCCCGGGAGCGTCGCCTGCCCAACGGTCGCTTAGCTGTCGCCCGCGTCGCCAGTCTCGTCTGGTGCCGGAGTCTCTCGCGGCTGGCGCCAGTGGGTCTTGGAGTACTCGGCCTCCTCGGCCTTACGGGTTGTCTCTACGTCGGCGGCGAAGGATTTGAGCTTCTCCTCAAGCCCCACTTCAGTGGCTTCTAGCTCCCGCTCCTGCTTGCGCATCGCGATCAGCTCTTCGCTGCTCTCATACTGGGCCTGAGCTGGGTCGGGGTTGTCTTCTAAGGTCGGGTCAGGTGGATCTGTTGGTGTCATCTCACAACTGTGGCGATTTCGCCGGTAGCATGCAAGCGCGAAAGCTATAGACGGCGAGTGAATCCAGCCGGATTTGCGCCTTGTGAAACTGTCGTTAAGGCACTTGCGCTCGATGCTTATTCTGTAACCCTCAACGAGACCGTGCAAGCGATGACACCACCAATAGGGCTAGGCAAAGCACTAGACGACGCCCCGATGACCCGCCGTCATAAGCGTTTTTGGCTGCTGGCTGGGCTCGGTATCCTGCTCGACGGATTCGACTTTTTCATTATTGGGATTGTCAATCCGTTGATCCAAGAGCAGTACAACCTAAGCTCGGCAACGCTCGGGTTAGTCTCGGCGGCAGCGATCGTAGGTGCGATATTCGGGGCTGGATTGCTTGGTCCGTTAGCGGACAAGATTGGTCGTCGGCGGATCTTCATCTTCGACCTTTGGCTGTTCGTGATCTTTTCGCTGGCCTGCGCCTTTGCTCCCTCGATCGGGCTGCTTATCTTTTTCCGCTTCATGGTCGGCGTAGCGATTGGCCTCGACTATCCAATTGCCGCTAGCTACCTGGCCGAAATTCTCCCCAAGAAAGCCCGCGGACGGTGGCTGGTGGGCGCCTTTAGCCTGCAGGCCGCCGGCATCTTGCTCGCAGCAGTCGTCGGGTTGGTCGTCTTGCTGGCATTCGCTCAGAAGACTGCCGGCAACGCTACCCACGAGGAGATCAATATCGCTTGGAGGGTAATGCTTGGCTTCGGCGCGCTACCTGCCTTGCTGATCATCTTCGTGCGCCGAAATACTCCCGAAAGCCCGCGCTGGTTGGCTCAGAATGGGCGCGAAGCGGAGGCCGTGGAAATCACCGAAGGGCTCGCAGGTGTGTCGGTTGAGGTGACCGACCAAGATCGTCGCCAAACGGAGGCTAGCTCGGAAGGTCTCGGCGCGCTCCTACAGCCTGCACTGTTTAAGGCAGGAATGATTCGACGCACGATCTTCACCGCCGTTCCATGGTTTCTAATGGACATCGCCACCTACGGGGTTGGCATCTTTACGCCGACGTTGTTAGCGGCGATCGCGGTCAAGGGGTCCAATACAAACTTTCTCTCAGATGACATCAGTGCTACTGCCGCTACTGCTGTACTCGACATCTTCTTGCCGCTGGGATTCCTCTTCGCGGTCTTGTTAGTTGATCGCGTTGGACGGATCCCGCTCCAGCTAGTCGGCTTCGCGATGATGGCTGTGGCGCTGGGAATTCTTAGCATCGCAGACGGACTGCCGGGCGGTGGGGAGGACCATCTGACGCTTGTCTTGATCGGCTTTGCATTCTTTAACTTCTTCATGAACGCGGGACCAAATGCCACCACTTACGCGCTGCCGGCGGAGGTCTATCCGTCTGAGATAAGAGCTGCCGGTCACGGTTTTGCGGCCGCTAGCGCCAAGCTGGGCGCAGCGATTGGGGTATTCATGTTCCCGATCCTGCTCGCCGAGGTGGGGTCCAGTGTGCTGCTGCTTGGTCTCGCGGGCGTCTGTTTGGTGGCCATGCTGATCACGCGCGCCTTCCGCATAGAGACGTTGGGCAAATCATTTGAGGAGATCTCAGGCGCCAAAATTGAGGCCTTAGCCCCGCGGCCCGTGCCGGGCTAATCCTTCCCGCGGCGATGGTGACGGCTGCGATCACCCCAGCGCCGAGTGGCGATCTGCGCAACTACGTCTTAGTGACTGGCGCCTACTGGGCTAACACGCTCGCCGATGGGGCCAGTCGAATCCTCGTCCTCTTCTTCTTTTATAGCCTCGGCTATACGCCATTTGAGCTCGCGGCAGTGTTTGCTTTGTATGAAGTATTCGGGATCTTCACCAACCTGATCGGCGGCTGGCTCGCGGCGCGATTCGGGCTCAAGTTCACACTTTTTTGCGGCCTTGGCCTCCAGATAGTTGCGCTCTGCATGCTGGGATTAGTTCCCGAAGCGTGGCTGGTGGTGGCTTACGTGATGGTCTCTCAGGCGCTCTCAGGGATCGCTAAGGACTTGGCGAAGATGAGCAGTAAGAGTGCCGTCAAGGTGGTCGTTGGCGGGGGCGACGAAGGTGCTCTTTACCGTTGGGTTTCGATTCTGACTGGCTCCAAGAACGCGCTTAAAGGAGTCGGATTCTTCCTCGGCGGGTTGCTTTTGACGGTGGTTGGCTTTCAGGCCGCGCTGTTAATCCTCGCGGCGATTGTGCTGACGGCTCTGATCGGTTGCGCCATGTTGATGGATGGTGGGCTGGGGAGGGCTGACACAACGGCAAAGTTTCGCCATATGTTTAGCCACGACCGAGCGATCAACGTGCTGGCGGCGGCAAGAATCTTTCTCTTTGCGGCGCGTGATGTTTGGTTTGTGATCGGTCTCCCAGTATTTCTTTCGACAGTGCTCGGCTGGAGTTTCTGGGAGGTAGGTGGGTTCTTAGCCGTTTGGGTTATCGGATACGGCGCCGTGCAGGCTGGCGCACCGAAGTTCGTGGGCCGGGCGGCGGCGGGCGGCGGCGGCGAGCCAGACGGCCGGACGGCAGCAGTGATCGCCTTTGTATTGGCCCTGTTTCCAGCGGCAATCGCTATCGCCTTGAGCGCTGAGATCAACCAGACGGTGGTGATCATCGTTGGCCTCACAGCCTTCGGCGTCATCTTCGCGGTCAACTCTGCCGTGCACTCCTACCTGATCCTCTCCTACTCTCACGGCGACAAGGTCGCGATGAACGTCGGCTTCTACTACATGGCTAACGCCGCCGGGAGACTGTTGGGGACGCTTCTCTCGGGACTGCTCTACCAGTGGCAGGGCCTTACGGCCTGCTTATGGGCATCGGCGGCGTTCGTCGTCGCAGCAGGGCTACTGTCGCTAATGCTGCCTAGCCAGCGAGGACCCAAAGAGGCGCTTGTCGCTGCCTAGTCAGCGTAACTGCCGCAACTACCCACCGCAGTAGCGGCCAGAGATCAAGAGGAGTCGGCGATCTGGCTGTCGGTCTTAGCTCCGCGCAGTAAGACCGCCGCGAGTCCTGCACCGATAACTGAAACGGCTACGCAGAAAAACATAGCTGCGTTGCCGCCGTTGTCGAAGGCGTGGTCAACGACGCTCAAAGCACCCTGAGAGAGTGTCGAGGTAGGGATTGAACCGACCAGCACGTCAAGTAGGTCGTTGGTTGAATCGCCAGCCAGCGCGGCGGTATTGGCGGGGTCGTTGAGCACCCTCAGGGCCGATCCTTGGAACAGCGCCGTGGCGATTGCAACACCGAGCGAGCCGCCAATCATGCTCATCGCTTTAAAGACCCCAGAGGCGACGCCCTCGCCCGCCCCCGACGAGCCAACGGCAAGCTCTGCGGCAGGTGTGATCTGCAGACCGATCCCAGCCCCGACCAAGATGAAGCCAGGCAGCAGCGAGGCGTAGCTTCCCCCGAGGCCGGTGAGGAAGAGGCAGCCAGCGCCAAGAATGACCATCCCCAGCGCGATTGGGAGTCGGTAGATCTGGCGCTGGGTTAGATGCTCTCCGAGAACATTGACGACTAGCACCACGAGGGTCGCCGGCAAGAGCAGGGCGCCAGCTTTTAACGCGCCGTAGCCCATCACGACCTGAAGGTAGAGCGCCATGATGAAGATCACCGCCGAAAAGACGATGTTGGCTAAGAGATTGGCCGATACGGCGCCCATAAAAGCCGGTCGGCGAAAGACCGATAGCGGCACGAGCGGCTCGCTGGCGCGGTACTCGACGGATACGAACAGGGCAAACAGCAGTGCCGAGCCACCAAAGTAGAGAAATACCGTCGGCAGGCTCGCCGAGTCACACTCAACTAGTCCGTAGGAGAGCAAGATCAACGCTAATGTCAGCACGGCCGCACCAGGAATATCGAGCTTCGCTCCCTCGCGCGTGTTGAAGGTCTCGGGCGTCGTCTTTAGCACCAGCCAGATCGCCGCTATTCCGAGCGGAACGTTGATCCAGAAGATCGCCTGCCAGCCGAAGGCTTGGATCAGTCCGCCGCCGATCAGTGGCCCGATTCCCTGACAGCCCCAGGCCACAGCGATCCAGATCGCGATCGCTCGGGCGCGCTCGTTCTCAGGAAACTGGACGGCGACGATCGCCAGTGACGAAGGCAGGATCGCCGCAGCGCCAACGCCTTCGATCACACGGCCGATCACCAGCTGAGAGGTCGAGCCTGCGCTGCCGGAAACGACAGAGCCGAGGATCAGCAGAAAGCCGCCGATGATGAAGATCTTGCGGCGTCCCTTCATGTCGCTGAGCCGCCCGCCAAGCACGATCAGCGAGCCGGCTAGGAAGTAGCCATTTACGGCCCACTGAAGGCTGTCCATGGAGCCGCCGAGCGCTTGGCCAATCGTCGGTAGTGCGATTGAGATGTCGGTTGCCGTTAGCCAGACGAGTCCGGTAAGGACGCACAGCGCCGCTAGCGATAGCCAACGTTGGGGGTTGATGTCGGAGGCAGGTCTTGCCGAGACGGTGGTGTTCATAGGCGCCCAGCGTAACGATTCCTGCCGACTCATCCGCCTCGAGCAATAGCTTCTGGCCAATGGCAACCGCCCCCGTACTGGTTCCGCTCTGGCTTGATCTCGCGGCCGTCATCACCTCTGCGCTTGGTGGTTCGCTGGTTGCTGTGCGAGCTAAGTTCGACGTTACGGGGTTGGCGGCGCTGGGGATTCTGACCGGTTTGGGAGGGGGAATAATGCGCGATGTATTACTCAATCAAACCCCCGTCGCGATTCAGTCTCCTTGGTATATCCTCGCGGCCGTCGGTGCCTCGGCTACTGTTGCCGTGCTCGCTCATCAGACTCAGAAATTCGTTTGGCTGCTACTGGTCTTTGATGCAGCGGCACTTGGTCTTTATGGAGTTACCGGCGCCAATAAGGCGCTTGCCAATGGGGTCGGACCGATACCTGCGCTCTTAGTTGGCCTCATCGCTGGCCTGGGCGGCGGGGTTCTCTGTGACCTGATGACGGCGAAGCCGCCGGCGATCTTCCAACGTGGCCACCTCTACGCGACAGCGGCCTTTTTCGGGATAGCCGCGTATGTCATCGCGGTCCGACTCGGCGCCCCGCCAGACACCAGCGCCGTTTTCGCAGCAATGGTCGTCTTTGGGCTGAGAATGGCAGCGCGTTCACGCGACTGGAAGGCCCCCCAGCCGGTCGACTTCGCCCGGCAGATTAAAGGCCGAATTGACCGCGACTGAACCCTTGAGCAGGTTTGGCAACTCGGCTAAGGCTGCTTGACCGCGGCCGCACTCTGCGCCACAGTGGTGGATAGAACTTTCCCCTTTTGACGGAGGAGCCAAGTGAGCCTCGAAGATCCCGTGATTGTCACCTGCTCGATCTCTGGAGCGGTGGCGGATCGCCAGCAGTGCCCCGCTATTCCCTATACCCCTCAGGAGTACGCCGCTGAGGCTAGGCGGATCGTCGATGAGGGTGCGGCGATGATTCACATCCACGCCCGCACGCCAGAGGGCGTTCCCTCTTACGAGATCGAGGACTTCAGGGCGATCACAGCAGCCATCCTGGGCGAGGTTGGTGATGTGATCATCAACTATTCAACGGGCGCACTCGGTGTGCCAGTTGAGAAGCGGGTCGCATATCTGCGCGAGCTTCGCCCTGACGTCGCTGCCCTCAACATGGGCTCGATGAACTACGCGAAGTACTCAAGGCGCCGCAAGGACTTTGTCTTTCAAGCTGTCTTTGAGAACAGCTTTGAGACGGTTATGGCGCTGCTGGAGCCGATGCGCGAGCTGGGCATCCGCCCCGAGCACGAGTGCTTTGACATGGGCCACATCGCAAACCTTGATCCCCTCATCGATATGGGCCTCTTGGAGGAGCCGCTCCAGATCTCCTGCGTGATGGGAGTCACCGGTGGCGTGCGACCCAACGCTCGCAACCTCGCTCACATGTCTGAGCAGATTCCCGGCGGTCCCGATGGGCCTAATAACTGGGGCGTGATCGGCGTCTCGCGTGCGCAGTGGCACCTCGTAGCTGCGGCGCTGACGCTCGGGGGCAACATCCGGGTCGGATTGGAGGACAACTTCTACCTGCCCGACGGTGAGATGGCTCGCTCTAACGGTGACTTAGTCGCGCGCGCTCGGCGACTTACAGAGGATGTTGGGCGACAGGTCGCAACTGTGGCCCAAGCGAGGCAGATGCTCGGCTGCCCCAAGCGTGAGGTCGCCGGCGTACCGGCCTAGAGCCCAGCGACTGGCGTCCTTGCCGTTACCAGTAGACGTCGTGCTTCTCCATCACTCCATAGCCCTCTGCCACCTCTATGGCGCCCGGGAGGGTGCCGCTGAACGTACCGAAGGGCTGCACGTAGCTGCTGCGAATAATCAGGCGATTTTCGTCGCGCGCTCGCCTTGACTCTTCATTGAAGGTCAGCGATCCGCCTTCGTGGAAGCTGACCGACGACAGATCTGGCGCGAAGCAGACGGGGCCAACCTCCCTCGATTGACCACCCGACCAGACTGACCGTTCGCTGTTTGTTGGCTGGTCGTTGATGCCAGCCACCAGATTCCATGCCACTGGGTTACCGGCTGGGTCTAGGCCGACACCAGCCGACCACGTCCAAACCGTGTGGCGGGCGTGATATCCGGCGCTATCGTCGACGATGGCGAGCGCGTCGACATTCCAGAGTCGTGGTCCGATCTCGACGATTCCGCGAACTCGCAGTGGAGCCATCTTCCGCGTCCACGTGAACTGGCCTGCGTCTGGTGTGACGATCTGGACGTCGTCTTGTTCGGTGAAGGCAAGGTCGATCGTGGCGTCACCGTCGGTGACTAGGACCCGACCGGGGGTTAACCGGACAGGGTGTCGGCGCATCGCAGTGTTCTCATAAAGGCGCCCAGCCACGCGGTCCCAGACGGCCCAGAAGGATTGCCGCACGGGTCCAATCTCGACAGATGCCACGCAGATCATGATTTCGGCACCGTAGACGCCGACGTAGCGCCAGCGCTTGCGTAGTCGGCCTCCCCGAATCAGAGGCATCGTCGAAGGCGAAAGCGGCAGGCCAGCCGGCAGCCCTTCGGCGAGGCCGCGGTAGGGGAGGTCGGGGTGGGGGTTGGTCACGGGGTACTCTTCTTGGTTAAATTGATTGACCGGTCAGTCCATAAAGAACAGTGGGAGATTTAAAGGTTCATGCGGGTCGCTGCCGTCCAATTTAGCGCTAGCCCGATTCGGCGAACCTCTGATGCCTAAATCGGAAGAGCCGCCAAAGGTGACCGGGGCACGTGCTGCTGCGGCGGAGAGTAAGCGCCGCCAGATCCTCGACGGCGCTGTACGGGTCTTTGCTCGCCAAGGGTTTCACGGCTGTCGGGTTTCGGATATCGCCGACGAGGCTGGCGTTGCATACGGTCTCGTCTACCACTACTTCGAGACTAAGAATGAGATCCTCGACACACTCTTTCTTGAACGCTGGGACATTCTCTTGGCGCTGATCGCAGAGATCGACAGCCGCGAGATTGCCGCGCGGGAGAAGCTCTATGAGATTTCGGCCTTCATCATCGAGTCCTACCGTCACGACCCCGACCTAATGAAGGTAATCATTGTTGAAGTCACGCGTGAGGCAAACTCCTTTGGTCGCACGCATCTGGCAAAGATCAGTGACGCTTACGATGGCATCGCTGCGATCGTGGCGCGCGGCCAATCCAGCGGAGAGTTCAGAACCGATGTGACTGCCCAGTTCGCCGCGCTGGCCTTCTATGGGGTGATCGAGCAGGCTTTAACCGGCTGGATCTTCGACCTCCTGCCCGGCGGCGACAGTGAGTACGAGCAGGCTAAGCACTTTGTTGTCGCCACGATCTGTGATGGACTGCACGCTTAGCGTCACGGTGATGCATTGTGGCTGGCGCTCTGATTGAATCACCACTAATGACTGACAACGATCTCGTAAAACGACTTGCTTGGGCCGGGCTGCTAGCCGGTGTTGGCGCTCTCGCCAGTATCGTGACTCAGCGCTTGGCTGGGCTGATTTACGTCCGCGTCTTCGACGAGGATCCTCCAGGTGACTGAGCGCCCCCCGATCCCGCCGCCGATGGATCCGCCTGACGAGGGCGCCGCGGCCGTCGAGCCCGAGGTGATCGCCGCAGCGCCAGCCGAGCCAGTCGAGCCAGTTGGCGCCCCAATCGCGGCAGAGACGTCGCCGGCCTCAGATACGGTTAGAACTTCCGGTCGTCCAGAGCTGATCGTCGGCGCTGCCTTCGTCAGCGGCCTTGCCCTCGCCTTCATACTGCGCCGCCTTGCCAACCACTGACCAACAGCCACCAAACGACTTCGCCGCTGCGGTCAGTCAGGTAACCGCCAAGGCCCAGCTGCTGGTCCGCGAAGAGTTCGCGCTCGCTAAGACAGAGGTTACGGAGAAGCTCACGAGCCTCACCAAGGGCACGATCGTGGCAGCCGCAGCCGCCGTCTTTGCCGTCGCAGGCCTGTTATTTCTCGGTCACGCGATTGCCTGGGGCCTCTACGCACTCTTCTTCAACGACGTCTTCTGGGGATATCTGATCGTCGCTGGCTCGCTCTTCATTCTCGGTGGACTTGCTGCTTACTTGGCTGCACGAGCCCTCAAGGCGGGTGCCCCGCCGACCCCCGCCCTGGCGATAGATGAGGCGCACAAGATCCGCGATCTAGTCGATGCAGCACGCTCGACGCCGTTCTCTGAGCCGCTGGTCGCGCCGACCGACGATCAGAAGCCGAGGATCTAATGCCAGCACACAAACGGACGTCTTCTGAAATTCGCGCCTCGATCGACGCCAATCGGGCCGAGTTCGCTACCTCGCTCGACACACTTCGCAGCGAGGTCGTCAGGGTCACTGACTGGCGCTCCCAAGTTGTCGCGCATAGGCGTGAGGCGATCGTTGCTACGGCTGTGGTCGGGTTCGTCCTCGGTGGTGGATTGGTCGCGCTCGGTGGCCTATTTACCCGTCGGCGCCGTCGCTAGCTACCGCGTAAAGAGAGCCGCGCTAGTGACGCCATTTGATCCCGCGCTGATTCATGCGCTGAATATCACCACGGTGGGCCACGAGCAGATCGGCAGCGGATCGGCTGACCACGCCGTCCTGCAGACATCGACAATTGCCGCACTGCTCGACGGTAGATACGACGGTGACGTAACGGTTGGAGAGCTGCTCAAAGAGGGCGACCTCGGCGTCGGCACGCTTAACGGACTCGACGGTGAGCTGACGATCGTCGACTCGCAGGCATGGCAGGTGGGTGTCGATGGAGCGGTGCGCAGGGTCAGCGACGACGAGTTGACACCGTTTGCTGCTGTCGTGCGCTTTAGCTGCGACGAGGTCATCAAGATCGACTCCCCGCTTATCAATAGCGAGCTCCACGATCTCCTTCGCGAGCATGCGCCGCGGGCAAGCGGCTGCGAGGCGCTGCGTATCGACGGCCTCTTTAGCCGGATTCACGCTCGCTCGGTTGCGCGCCAGAGTCCGCCCTACCACGGGTTGGTTGAGGTAGCCGCGCAGCAGGTGGAGTGGACATTCCACGATCTTGAGGCGACGGTGGTTGGATTTCGCTTCCCGGATTGCGCATCCGGCGTCGGAGTGGTTGGAGATCACCTGCACTTCATCAGTAGCGACCGCAGGTGCAGCGGCCACGTTCTCGGATGTGATCTCACTAGCGGCGAGCTTCGGATCGAGGCAGTAGACACCCTGCGCATCGAACTTCCTACGGGGATCGTGCTTCCCGACCCCACGACCCCCAACAACGACAGCGAAATCTCGCGGTTTGAAGCCGAGGGGTAGTCGGCGAAGGCGCGCTGACCCTGCTCCACCGTGGCACTCTGGCGCGGCGGCCTGCGAAGATGTCGCATATGACCGAGGAGCATCACGACCGTAGTACTGCTATCGCTGCTGCCGTCGAGGCCCACACCGGAGGCGAGGCCTTCTCAGAGGCGCTAGGCGGACCACTTGGCATCATCGAGTCAGGTCTTCCGACGTTGGTCTTCGTGATCGCCTACACAGCCTTTGGCCAAGATGCGACCCTTGCTTCGATCGTTGCGGGCGCGGTTGGTGTATTGACAACATTTGCTCGACTGGCACGCCGCCAAACCCTGCGCTATGCGCTGTCGGGCCTAGCTGGCTTGGGGCTGGCGATCTTCGTCGTGTCGCGTACGGGAAAAGCTGAGGACTTCTTCCTTCCAGGGCTGCTCTTTAACGCCGGATATGCATCGGTCGCTGTGATCTCAAATCTTGTGCGCTGGCCGCTGCTAGGTGTGGCGATCGGACTGACCACCAACCAAGGGACCGCTTGGCGCTCTGATCCGGCACGAGTACGCGTTTATCGACTCGGAACGTGGCTATGGGCCGGGCTTTTCTTGCTGCGTCTCGCGGTTCAGTTACCCCTCTATCTCGCAGGATCGGTGGTTGAGTTGGGCGTTGCTCGCATCGTCATGGGCGTTCCGCTGTTCGCCGTTGGTATCTGGATGACGTGGCTGTTGCTGCGGCGTCACGGCGCGAAGGTGGCTGCCGAGCTATCTGCCTAGGGGCCGACTAGCGCGTGCCGCGCCAAGTCAATGCGCCGAAAACTCCCTGTAGTGGCAGGCGCGCCCACAGCAGCACTCTTGGGATGTTGGTGAAGCGCTCGGAGTTAGTGGCCATGTAGATGTTTGCCGGAAAGACGGCCGCGAGCGTTGCCAGCAGAAACCAACGCGCGCCGCGACGGCTGTGGGGGGAGAGGACGCCAACTCCCCCGGCCAGCTCGGCTAGGCCACTTAGCAGCACAACCTCGCTCTTATAACGAGCCAACGGTGGCGGCACGATCGCTTCATATGACTTTGGTAGGACAAAGTGCATCGCACCGGCCAAGATCCACGTTGCAGCGGTCACATAGCGCCGACGCTCGCTGGGAGTCATCGAGACTAGCTCACTTCGTGACGCGAAACGACCCGCGCATAAAAACATGGATTCGGCAGAAGTAGGAGTACGTGCCCGGCTTTAGATTTGATGGCGTGGCCCACTCGATCGCGCCCGATGCGGGGGGTCCTCCGATGTGGTTGCCCCCCGGCAGGAAGGAGTAGCCAAGCTCACCTGAGTCGAAGTCGACGGGGCCGTTTGCGAGCGGGTTGGCGATCCCAGAAGCACCGTTACAAGGAGATTTACAGGCAGTGATTGTGTGCCAGATCTCTTTGGTCGCGTCATCGTTGCGAAATGTCAACGACTGACCAGTTTTGACCGTTGGTGGGCGACCGTTGCGGCCAATCAGGCCTAGGTCGCCACGTGTGTAGGTGAAGTCATAGATCGACAGCGGGCCAACGGCCGGTGAGCCGCTGAGCAGTTGGCGGGCATCTGGAAGGCCGATGCTCTCGCCGCCGTGGTTGTTGTTCTCGCTGAGGTGGCCGTGGGTTATGACCCCTCGCGTATCGACTTTGGCGCCAAAGGGATCGACGCCGCCGGCGGCGGGATCGTCGGAGATCGCGAGGACCATTATTCCCATTGACTCATACCATGACGCCTTAGATGTGTCATAGGTTGCCGACACTGAGACGACGTCACCCTCCTTTAAGCGGACTCGCCACTCGGGCTTAGTAGCGGTCATCGCTACGTCCCATGAGACTGCACCAGCCGGCTCGAAGTAGTCGGCCACAGACCGAAATAGTGGCTTGGTGACGCCGTTACGGGTTACTTTTAGGTCCGTCCAGAGTCCGCCTGGGTGTAGGTGGCCGGCGGTTTGGACCAGCGTGAGATCGTGTGGGATCGTCCACTGGTGTGCAGAGCCAATAGCTGCCTGCTGGCTTCCACGAGCGTCGTTGGGAAAGGTGTATCGCCCGTTCTTACCGAACGAGCGCTTGGCGTCAAAGACTGGATATGTCCTTAGCCCGGCTACATCCATCCAATGCATCGACGTCGACTTAATTGAAGCGGCAGCCGGAGAGGTGGCCGGGACGAAGTCGATCTCCCATTGGATGTAGACGGAGTCCGGGTTGGGAAGCAGGTTGTGGAGCATGTCGTTGACCGTCCAGGTGTCGGTCGGCTTGTAGGCGTAGCCAAAGCCAAGCGGAAGTTGAACGATCGTCTTCTCTTCACCGGCAGCAAACGACGGAGTGTCGCCTTCGCCATCGTGGCGGTTGATTAACCAGACGGCATGATGGAGGTGTAGGACATCTACCGGTGGAGGCTTTAAGTCTTTGACCCGCACGAGGTCGGGTTTGAACCGAGTGATGAAGCCCGCGACCTTGGGCTTGAGATCGGTTGCGTTTATGCGGATAACGTTCTGCCCAGGAGTGATCGTGACAGGGCCGTAGCGATAGCGGATCTTCTGCATTCCCGCGTAATTGACGTGGGATATCTCGCTGAGCTTTGGCGCAGCCGCCGAGGCGATGACGGGAAAGGCGAGTGCGCTGAGGAAGGCAGCGGCGATCACTAGTACAACGTGGCGGGGCATCAGAGTAGCCGTCTCCTGTCGGTGGTTCAATGACGCATGATAGTCCCCGATGGGGTTTACTGTGCCGATGGAAAAGATCATGGCAGTGGGCAATACACGCAGTTTTAGCCGTGCTAGGCTGGCCGCGATCGTCGCGTCGCTGCTCTCGGTGGGCGTTGTTGGCGCATTGGCGCTACCGGCGTTAGCCAGCACGAAGTCGGTCAAGGTCTCAGATAACTACTTCGTCAACTCAGCAAACACCGCCACTGTCACCGTTAAGAAAAACAGCACCGTGAAATGGAACTTTGTCGGCTTTCTAAAGCACGATGTCACTGTCGTTAGCGGTCCTACCAGTTTCAGGTCAGGGCGCAAGCTCTCTGGTTCGTACTCCAAGAAGGTCACAAGGACTGGTACCTACAAGATCGTCTGCACGATCCACCCAGGGATGAAGATGAGTCTTAAGGTCGTCGGCTAACACAGTCGTAGTTGGCGCTGGCTCTCAAATGGTTAGCAGGGAGTGCAAAGACGAGCTTTTTAGCGATCTAGCGCGGCTCGATCGGCCTCAACGACTAGCATCGTCGCCATGTCTGACTTAGAGATAGTGGGCCCGCTGCTGAGGCTGCGTTATCCGCGGGCGTCAGATGCCCAAGATCTCTTCTCGTTGGCCTCTGATCCCGATGTAACAAAGCACTTCTCTTGGGGACCATATGAGCGCCTCGACCAGGCCCAAAAGTTCATCGCTGGCCTTCCTGGCCGACGCGAGGCGGGTGAGCTGTGTGATTTCGCAATCACCCATCCCGATCACGCAACGATCGGCATTACGGGGCTCAGTGAGATTGTCGTGCGCGATCGCCGGGCAACCGTGGGGACATGGCTGGGGCGCTCCTACTGGGGTACCGGCGCCAACCGAGAGGCCAAGGCTTTGATCTTCGCCCTCGCCTTCGACCACCTCGGGCTTGAGCGCCTGACCGCTTACGCAGATATTGCCAACGAGAGGTCTCAGGCAGCCTTAGCAGGAGTCGGGTTCACGCGGGAGGGTCAGTTGCGACACTTTCACCGCCATGGCGACGTTGTTCACGATGTCGCGATCTTTAGCCTGCTCGCCCACGAGTGGCGAGAGTCAGGGCTAAGAACAGAGTTCCCGGCCAAGGTGAGCGGCCAGCCGCCGGCGGCGTTTAAGATCTAAAGCCGACTCTTCTGAGCTTAGGAGCGGCGGCTCTCCCACGAGAAGCCGCGCACTGCGAGCGCTATTCCTGCAGCCGCCCAGAGCCCGATGACCGCCAGTGAGCCGAGGTTGTCGCTGAGTCCGACACCAGTAACCATCGCCCCCGAAAGGCCGTCGATGAGGTGTTTAAGAGGCAAAATTTGAGCGATATCGAGCAAGAACGCCGGGGCCGTATCTGAGTCATAGAAGACGCCCGAGATGAAGATGACTGGCAAGAAGATTGCGTTGACGTAGGCAGGGGCTGACTCGAAATTAGGGATGAAGTGCGATAGGGCCACTCCGAGCGAGGCAAAGCAGATCACGCCTGCGGCTACGAAGACGATCAGTTCAAACCACTCCTGTGGCCATGCGACGCCAAAGAAGAGCTTGCCTGAGATCGTGATGATCGCGACTTGGATGACGGTGTTTGTGACGGCGCTGAGAGCGATTCCGCCGAGGTAGATCGTGCTAGGAAGAGGAGTACCCCGCACGCGCTTGAGGATCCCTTGTTCGCGCAAGAAAGTCATATTGAAGGCGAGCGCTGAGAAGGTTGTCGACATTACGCTCAGGCTTGCAATTCCCGGGACGATCACGTCTAGCTCGGACTGGCTGGATGAGAAGATCGCGCCGAAGAGCGCGAGAAATAGCAGGGGGAGAAGAAAGTTAAAGAAGGCCGCGCTCGGATTACGCCAAAACATCCTGCGTTCTAAGCGATATTGGCGCCAGAGTAGTGCTGTATCACTCATCGGCGGTTAGCTCCAGATATACGTCTTCGAGGCTCGGGCGTGTGACGCTTAGCTCTTCGAGGCGCTCGCCACGGTCTAGCGCGCCGCGGGTTAGCTCAAAGAGGACGGTCGTCGGGTCATCGGTCTCTTGAGATGTCAGCTCGCCACTCCCATTGCGGTAGGCAACCTTGTAACGAATCTCGCCACCAACTCCCAACTCCGACGGCGCGCCTTCAGCGATTATCTCGCCGCCTTTGATAATCGCGACGCGGTCGCAAAGCTCTTGGGCTTCGTCGAGATAGTGCGTGGTTAGGAGGACTGTCTTGCCAAGCGCCTTAAGAGAGCGAATGGTGTTCCAGGCGCTGCGTCGTGCTGCGGGATCAAAGCCGGTCGTCGGTTCATCAAGGAAGATCAGCTCTGGGTCACCGATCAGCGCCAGCGCCAAATCTAGACGCCGCAGCTGGCCGCCGGAGAGTTGGCGTGTGCGGGCGTCGGCCTTTTCTCCTAGGCCGGTGAGCTCGATCACCTCTTGAACATCTCTTGGGTGGGGGTAGAGACCGGCCCAGTGGGTTAGCACTTCGCGAACAGAGACGTGGCGATAGACACCGCAGCTCTGCAGAACTATCCCAACGCGTTCACGTAGGGCTCGCTCACGACGAGCGGGGTCATATCCGAGCACGCAGACGTCGCCCGCGCTGGCATCCCGGTAGCCCTCGAGCACCTCAACGGTTGTCGTCTTTCCGGCTCCATTAGGACCTAGGAGGCCAAAGATTTCACCCCGTCGAACGGTGAAGTCGATCCCACGGACCGCCTCGATGTCGCCGTAAACCTTGCGCAGGCCGCGTACTTCGATTGCGGCATCGCTCGTCACGCTGGCAATCATGCCAAGATCGCCGGGGAGAGGGGTTTCGGGGTCTTGGCGGTATTGGCCGCACCCGACGCGGTTGGTTCTGCGAGCATCCGCCATCATGTAGTGATCGTGCTATCGGATTGGGTGTGAGTTGGCAAAGGCAGTAGAGATAGAAGGGCTCAGGGCTGACGAGCCCTACTACGAGACTGCGGCCCGCGTCGTGGGCATACGCGCGCAAGAGCTATTTGCTGAGGCCCAGGGGGTTCTTGATGTCAGCGACATAGAGCGCGTGCATGACATGCGGGTGGCGACACGGCGCCTGCGCGCGGTTCTTGAAATCTTCGAGCCATGCTTCCCGGGCAAGGCGTTCAAGCTGGTCTTAGCTGATGTCAAGATGCTGGCCGATGCACTGGGTGAGCGGCGCGATCCAGACGTTCATATTGAGTCGCTCAGACGATATCTAGCGACCGCCACGGAGGCCGATGCAGTTGGCGTCAGGACTCTTATTGTGGCTCTTGGTACCCAGCAGTCAGAGGCCAATCTGCTGCTAGCAGATTCGCTCAAACAGATAGAAGAGAGCGGGCTGCGCACACGTCTAGAGGATCTAGTTGGTGGGGCAAAGTGAAGGCCCGTAGCGTGCGCAAGCTTGACAGGCAGGCTCCGCTTGGCGACAACGCAGAGCGGATAGTGCGGGTTCGCCTCGATGAGCTTTACGGCTTTATTCCAGCGGCCTTGAACGTAGAGAATGTCGTCGCTCTTCACGACATGCGGATCGCTGCCAAACGCTTGCGTTATCTGCTTGAGGTCACAGGCTTCTGCTTTGGCCCTTACGCATCGACGGCGACCAAGCGCGCTAAGGAGCTTCAGGACCTGCTCGGCGAAATTCACGACTGCGACGTGATGCTTCCGCTAGTTGACTCCCACCGCCGTGGATTACGCAGCGAGGATGTAGCGGCGCTGCTGCTACTAGCTGGCGAGGCCGACGATCTCAATCCACAGATTGCCAGTCAAGCTCCCAACGCGGCCGCCTATCAAGGCCTTGACGTGCTTGAGCTCTATCTCCAGACACGACGCAACCTGCTCTTTGAGAGGTTCCTCGAACTCTGGCAGTCATATCAGCGACAGGCATTTCGCGCTCGGCTTGAGTGGGCAGTAGGTGAGCGCGCGTCATCCCAAGATGGTGACGCCGATCTGCAAGCTGCCTCGCCTCTGGTGCCGGCCTCACTCAGCCTTGACCCTGGAACTACGATGACTGTTGCCGCTTTCATCCCAACATCGGATCCAAAATGACCACCGACGCCACAACCCCGACGATCGCCTCAGCAGCCGAATTGGGCCGCGATCTGACCGACTCATCGCTGTATTTTAACCGCGAGTTGTCGTGGCTTGACTTCAACGAACGGGTCTTAGAGCTGGCCGAGGACTCCTCGGCGCCACTGATGGAGAGGTTGAAGTTCTGTGCGATCTTTACCTCGAATCTCGATGAGTTCTTCATGGTCCGCGTGGCTGGCCTACTTGACCAAGTTGATGCCCAGGTTGACAAGCTGCTGGCCGACGGGCGCACGCCGTCTGAGACGATCGACGCTATCCGCGATCGCGTTGCAGCGATGATTACGCGCCAGACCCGCGTCCTCTACGACGAACTGCGCCCGGCTCTGGCCCTAAATGGGATCGAGGTCGTCTCGATGGCGACGGTCACCGAAGAGCAGCGAGCTGGCCTGCGCGAACGTTTTCGCCGCCAGATCTTCCCTGTACTGACGCCGCTTGCAGTAGGTCTGGGCCGGCCATTTCCCTACATCTCTAACCTCTCACTCTCGCTTGCCGTGTTGCTGCGAGACCCCTACAACGATCACCGCACGTTTGCTCGAGTCAAGGTTCCTAAAGAGGTTCTGCCGCGGTTTATCCCGGTGGCTGAAAACAGCACCGTGTTCGTGCCCCTTGAACAGGTGATCCAAGACAACCTAGACGCCCTATTCCCGGGCATCGAGATTCTTGACTCTGACGTCTTTCGCGTCACTCGCGACGCCGACTTCGAAGTCTCTGACGAGGCCGACGACCTGCTTGCTGCGGTTGAGGCCGAGTTACGCCAGCGACGCTTTGGAGAGGTCGTGCGGGTCGAGTTTGGGGCCAGCATGAGCTCGAAGCTGAGAGCCGAACTCAGCGAGGCTCTTCACGTTGAGCAGCGCGAGACCTATGAGATAGACGGATTGCTCGACCTCCAAGATCTCTGGCAGATCGTCAAATTGCCGGGTTATGCGGAACTGCGCGACGCCCCGTTTGTGCCCGTAACTCAGCCGCGCCTGCAAGACGATGAGGAGGGTGAAGAGGTCAGCGTGATGGCAGCGATGCGGCGCGGCGACATTCTCGTTCACCATCCCTATGACTCATTTGTGACGTCTGTCGAACGGTTTGTTGAGCAGGCCGTTGAGGACCCAGACGTCTTGGCAATCAAGCAGACGGTGTACCGGACCAGCGACGATTCGCCGCTCGTCCCGGCCTTGATTAGGGCCTCTGAGCGGGGCAAGCAGGCGGTCTGCCTAGTGGAGCTAAAGGCGCGCTTTGATGAGCGCGCAAATATCAACTGGGCGCGCAAGATGGAGAAGGCTGGCGTTCATGTGGTCTACGGCCATCCCTCACTAAAGACGCACGCTAAGTGCGTCTTGGTAGTTAGGCGTGAGGGGGATGGGATCCGCCACTACGTCCACATCGGAACCGGCAACTACCACGCTAAGACCGCTCGGCTATACACAGACTTCGGCATCTTCACCTGCGATGAACAGATCGGCGCCGATGTCACCGAGATGTTCAACCAGCTAACCGGCTACGGGCGACCGCGCAGCTACCGTAAGGTGCTGGTAGCGCCCCAGCATCTGCGCGACGGGATACTCGCCGAGATCGAGCGGGTTATCGAATCCCATAGTGCCCAGACGCCTGGGCGGATAGCGATGAAGATGAACTCCCTAGTCGACGGAGCCTGCATCCGTGCCCTATATCGAGCCTCGCAGGTCGGGGTGCGAGTTGACCTTAATATCCGCGGCATCTGTTGTTTGAAACCTGGAGTGGCGGGCGTTTCAGAGAATATCCGTGTCGTTGCTGTAGTCGGCCGGTTGCTTGAGCACTCACGTATCTACGCCTTTTCGGCATACGGAAGCGAGACACGCGTCTTTATCGGCTCCTCCGATCTGATGCCACGCAACCTAGACACGCGAGTCGAGCTGCTCGCGCCGGCCTTGGATCCGTCGGTACGTGCAGAGATCATCGACGCGCTTGAGCGCTGCTTGGCCGACGATACCAACGCTTGGGATCTCGACAGCGAGGGGAGTTGGACTAGGCTGATCCCGTCGGGCTCAGAGCCGCGCAGTGTCCAACGCGAGCTCATGGCGGGCCACATTGCGCGAGCA
The DNA here is from genome assembly GCA_947474595.1 of Solirubrobacterales bacterium. Lineage (GTDB taxonomy): Bacteria > Actinomycetota > Thermoleophilia > Solirubrobacterales > Solirubrobacteraceae > CANJIV01. The sequence goes on along the minus strand of CANJIV010000002.1, from coordinate 244,311 downwards.
TCTGAAGGGGTAATGCAGGCGTGAGCGACGCTCCGAACGCTCCTGCTGCTAGTGAGCCACCGATAACGCCGCGGGAGGCGATCGCCGGGATGCATGTCCACGTTCCCACGCGTGGCAATCGCAAACTCCAACAGCTGCTTGACGCGGTCAACGCCGACGATCAGCTAAAGGCTTGGTGGCACGTAGCGGCTATCAACGCTAGTCGCCGCCTCGGGATGTCTGATCACAGTTGGGTGCACATTCAGATCGTTACCAATATCGCTCTGAGGATGGCCCGTTTGCTGTTTAGGCGAGGCGTCGTGCCCGGGATGGTTGCCGACTATGCGATGACCGAGCGAGATGCAGAGGTCGTAATCGCGGCCGCCTGTCTACTGCACTGCGTCGGCATGCAGGTCCACCGTACCGACCACGAAGCCTTCAGCCTGCTTTTTGCAGCCGAGAAGCTGCCTCAACTGTTAACTGGGATCTACCCTGAGCCAGAACGGTCGGTGATAGTCGCCGAGGCTCTGCACGCGATCATCGGCCACCGGCGTCGCGGCGACCCATTTACGATTGAAGCCGGGATTGTTCGCGTCGCCGATGCGCTAGATATGGCTCGCGGCCGCTCGCGGATCCCATTTGAGCAAGGCCGTCCCAATATCCACTCGCTGTCGGCCTACGCGATCGACGAGGTTAAGATCAGCGCCGGGCGCGAGCGGGCAGTTCGAGTCGAGATCCTGATGTCTAACAGTGCTGGGATCTTTCAGGTCGACGAACTTCTAGCCACCAAACTCGACGGCTCCGGCCTTGAGGAGCACGTAGAGGTTGTCGCCCGCATCGAAGGGGAGACCGAGAAGCGGCTGCTGCCAGTTTTTCGACTTTAGAGTGCCGGCGGCATTCGGTTGCCCCGTACATCCCTTAGGGCAAAAACGACCGGTCAAAGGCCAGCGCGAGATCGGGCGCGGTAGTCAGGATGGCGAAGCGCACGTCCCACGCTGCCCACGCCCGCAGTCGGGCTGCGTTGAGCTCACCAAAGCTCTTGGCTCCAGCCGTAAATGCTGGCAGGACTGCGTCCAGCTGTGCCTTAGCAAGTGGCTGAGCAAGGCCAGGATTGCGGCTGAGAAGATCGTCAAGGCCAAGCGCTGGATGGGCGATCGTAAAGCGGTAGCCCTGCGCGATCGCTGCGAGCGTGTCGCGGATAACTTGCGGGCGCTCGCGAAGCGTCTGGCGGGTTGCGCAGATCACGAGTTCAGGGTAAGCGGGCGCTCCGTATTGGTCGATGCGAAAGATCTTGGTGGCGGGACGTTTTGAGCGTAGGGCCACGCCCTCTACGTTCCAAAAAGCGGTTGCGCCAGCGACTCGTCCAGAGAGCAGTGCTGGTACCGCGTTGAAGCCGATCGTAATCTCGCGCACGCGCTTGGGGTCGCCGCCTGCGCCAGTCACCACCGAGCGCAGTACGGCGCTGTCGCTTGGCAGTCCGGTGACGCCCGCCGAGCGCCCTTCAAGTGCGCGTGGAGTAGTGATCGCGGGGGAAGCAAGGAGTGCCGCTAGTGGCTGCTGGACGAGCGCCATCACGCCTACGATGTTGCGGCCTTTCTCCCGCGCAAGTCCGAGGTCGTGAATGTCAAGCACCGCTAGGTCGGCGCTGCCGGCTGCGAGCAGTTTGAGCGCATCGGTCGAGGCTGAAGGCTCGCGCACCGAGAGATTTAGGCCAGCCTCACGGTCAAAGCCCTCGGCGGTTGCGGCAAAGATGCCGGTGTGGACTGGGTTAGCGGTGAAGTCCAGCAACAGCGTCACGTCGCGCAGCGGGCGGGGCCCTTGGTCGCCGCTTTGATCGCTGCCAGAGTTGCCTGCGCAGCCGCCCAGAAGCAGTCCTGTCACCGCCAGAGTGGCGGCGCCACGGGCGATTGATCGCACGGTGACCGCCCGATCGCCCAACCTCCCTACTACCAGTGGACGCCCTTTAGGACACTCGCTACAGCGATCTGCTCTACAGAGGCCTTCTCGCCGGGGTCGCTCTCGCCCTTCGAGCGCGCCGAGTCGGGGAAGACTTTGTAGGCCATATGTAGGAGCTGATCCATCGCCTTAGGCGCAAGCGTGTAGCCAAGCTCACCGAACATTCCCATCCGTGTGTTGATCTGCTTGGGTCGAGTTCGGATCGCTTCACAGATCAGGTCGGCGGCCTCCTCCGGGCTGATCGTAGGGAAGGAGTCATAGATCTTGGTCGGAGCAATCATCTCGGTGCGCACGAGCGGCATATGGATCGTGGTGAAGGTGACACGGTCGCCGATCGTCTCAGAGGCAACTACCCGCGTGAACGCGTCCAGCGCAGCCTTGGAGGCGACGTAGGCTGCGAACCGTGGCGGGTTTGTCTGGACGCCAATCGAGGAGACGTTGACGATGTGGCCCGCGCGTCGCTCGCGCATCTGAGGCAGCAGCCCGATGATCAGCTTGATTGCGCCGAAGTAGTTGAGCTGGATAGTGCGCTCGAAGTCATGGAATCGGTCATAGCTCAAAGCTATCGAGCGCCGTATCGAGCGCCCGGCGTTATTGACTAAGACATCTATGGCCGGGTGTTCGCTATGAATCTGTTCGAGCAGTTTGTCGATCGAAGCCATGTCGGAGAGGTCGGCGGAGTATGTGTGTGCGCTGCCCCCGGCGTTCTCGATTTCGAGTTTTGTCTCTGCGAGCTTCTCTTGGCTGCGCGCGACAAGTAGTGGGATGCCCCCGGCGCTGGCTATCTTCAGCGCGGCCGCTTTGCCAATTCCGCTTGAGGCCCCGGTGATGATCACCGTCTTGCCCCTGATCGCCGCCTCGAATGAGCGGTCCTTGTATAGCTCGGGATCTAATGTGCGCTCGTAGTAGTCCCAAAGTACGCTCGCGTAGTTCTCGAGTTGGGGAACCGAGATCCCGCTGTCAGCGAGCGCTTTTTCAGTGTCGCGAGTATCGAACTGAGCCGTCAGGCCGACATACTCCAAGATGCCATCGGGAATCCCGGCATCAGCCAAGAAGTTGCGTCTTACGCCTTTGAGCGCGGGCACCTTCATCAGCATGCTCATGGTGCCCTTCGGTAGCGCATCAATCAAGCGCTTGTCGACACGAATCGCAAGCTGAGGGGCGTGCGCCGCTCGGGCGAAGGTATTGAGAACCTCGCCAGACCGCTGAGAGCGGGGATTTGTCAGGTGAAATGCCCGGCCATCGAGATCGGGCTGATGGGCGATGTAGTCCATCGCGTCAGTTACGTAGTCGACCGGGACGATGTTGGTATAGCCGAGTTCGGGGCCGACTAGAGGCACCCACTGCGGTAGCGCGTTACGCAGCTTTTGGATCCCTTTGAAGAAGTAGTAGGGCCCATCGATTTTGTCCATCTCGCCAGTTTTGGAGTGTCCGACGACAATTGCTGGTCGGTAGACGCGCCATGGGCCGTTGAACTCTGTGCGAGCTACACGCTCAGACTCCCATTTGGTGCGGTGGTATGGGTGCTCGAGCGGCTGTCCTTCGTCGAACATGTCCTCGCGGAAGAACCCCTTATAACTGCCAGCAGCTGCGATTGAAGAGACATGGTGCAGCCGTCCTGCCCCAATCTGGTTGGCTAAGTCGACGGCGTGGCGCGTGCCGCCAACGTTGATTAGATCGTTGGTTTCGGCGTCGGCGGTCATGTCGTAGATGGCGCCAAGATGAAAGAAGTGGTCGATCTTTGTATTTAGGGCTGAGACCTGTTCATCGCTGAGACCGAGGCGTGGCTCTCTTAGGTCACCTACTACAGGCACGATTCGCTCATTGGCTCCTAGCTTGTCGCTTAGATCCTCAAGCTTTGCTAGAGAGCTCTCGCGAACCAGTACGTAGATCTGGCCGTCGCGGTCGAGCAGGCGCTGAAGAAGAAACCGCCCGATAAAGCCAGTTGCTCCAGTGACAAAGTAGGTCATCTGCGTCCTCCCCTAGTTTCCGTCGCCAAAGCGTACCTTGGGCAACCTAGTGGCGGGTGATACGGCCGAAGGTTGGTCTTACCAGCCGCCGCGCCAAGTGGCGTCGGAACTGGCGCGCAGCTTCTTCTGGGTGGCCTTGCGAACGTCTTTGCGTTTTTCAAGCTTCCACTGGATGAGGCTCATCAAGGCGACGAAGAGCGGGAAGAAGATAATAAGAATGAAGCCAGCGTTAGTGACGACCTGATCGCTGGTCTCGCCCCACCAGCCTTGACCCTCGTCCTTGGTCGCCAAGGCGGCTGGCGCGAAGGCGGCTAGGGTCGCTCCGGTGATTAGGACGCTGACGACGATGGCGATCATGCGGTGCATCGCTTTGGATCCTAGCGAACCGGAGGGCGTGTAGATGGACGAGTCCGACATTGGGCGCTATCGTCGCACCCAATGTCACTGGTACGTCAACGCATAGAGCCGGGGATCGAGGTCTTGCGCTTGGATCGCCCCGAGACTCGCAACGCCTTTGACAGGGCCTTGTTAGCCGAGCTGATCGCAGCTCTTGAGACCTTGGCTGGCGATCAAGATCTGCGTGCGTTGATCTTCTCTACGACCGATACGATCGCCCTCAGCGCCGGTGCTGATGTAAGTGAGGTGCTGAGCGTAGAGCAGGGCGTGGCACGGATGGCAGCCTTCTCTGCGCTGTACGAAGCGATTGAAGCCTTTCCAGCGCCGACGATCGCCGTCTGCGTTGGGAACGTGATCGGAGCCGGGGCTGAGCTGGCCGTGGGCTGTGATCTGCGAGTCGGTGGCGACAATCTCAAGATCGGTTGGGTCGGCGCGCGTCTGGGCGTTCCGGTCGGCCCAGCTAGGCTCGTCCCAGTGGTAGGAGTTGCGCGCGCCAAGGAGCTGCTCTTTACCGGTCGCGTCTTGGGGATGGAGGTAGCCGAGAGGTTCGGGCTACTGCACCGAACGGCGCCAGCCGATCAGGCAGAGGCAGTCGCCCTAGGGCTGGCTGGCGAGATCGCGGGCAACTCACTCCCAGGCGTTCGAGCCCTCAAGGCGATGGTCGCAGAGGCTCAAGGCTCAGCCGAACGCGTGCGCCAAGAGAACCGTGGCTTAGAGCATTGGCAGCAGCACGGATCTGGCCTTCCCCAAGGCGGCTGATCGAGGCGGTCGGCGGTCGCTCCCTACCATTGGTAGCCAATGGCCGTAGTAATCGCATCAGACCTCGCAAAGGACATCGCCGGCAATCCGCTCTTACGCGGGGTCTCATTCAAACTTGAGCGGGGCGACCGCATGACGATCGCTGGGCGCAATGGTGCTGGCAAGACTACGTTGCTACGCATGCTCTCAGGCGAAGATTCAATCGACGGCGGTGATCTGGTCTTTGCCAAAGGCGTTCGGGTCGCTTTACACGATCAACGTCCGCCGCGAGAACAGGATCTGACACTGCGCGACTATGTCCTTAGTGGCTGTGCGGATCTCGTTGAGCTAGAGGCGGTGCTCGGTCGCCTCGAGCAGGCGATGGCCGATGGTGACAGTGGCGAGGCTACGCTAGACCGCTACGCCGACGCCCAAGCCCGACTCGAGCACGCCGGTGGTTATCGGTGGCGGGATAACGTCACCGCGACACTGAGAGGACTCGGATTCGCCGATGCCGACCTGGACCGCTCTCTGGGTAGTTTTTCTGGTGGGGAGTTGACGCGCGGATCGCTGGCCCGGGCGCTTTCGGGCGATCCCGATCTCGTCTTGCTCGACGAGCCGACAAACCACCTCGATATCGCGTCGCTGGAGTGGCTAGAGCAGAGGTTAACCTCGTTGGATGCAGCGATCGTGCTGGTCGCTCACGACCGCTGGTTCCTTGAGGCAGTTGGGACCTCGGTATTGGAGATGGAGGCTGGGCGCACACGGTTCTTTGCGGGCTCGTGGCACGCTTGGCGCAAGGAGAAGGCTGCACGTGAGATCGCCTTGGGTCGGGCGATTGAGCGTCAAGAGGCAGAGATCGAACGCCTCGAACGGTTTGTCACTCGTTTCCGCGCAGGCACGCGTGCTCGCCAAGCTCAATCTCGCGTCAAGGCGCTGGACAAGATCGATCGCATTGAGCGCGATCCGCGCGACAGTAAGTCGCTCGCATTCGGCTTTAAAGCGCCCGAACGCAGCGGCCGCATCGTCTTCGAGATGCTAGACGCAACCGTTCGCGCAGGGGATAAGACGCTGATCGAGGGCGCCGACCTCTGGTTGCAGCGCGGCGAACACGTCTCCTTGGTCGGTCCAAACGGGGCAGGCAAGACGACCTTAATTGAGACTTTGGCAGGCCTTCGCGAACCTGCGGCAGGGAAACTCCACCGTGGACACAACGTCACGCTGGGCTTTCTCTCCCAGCACGCCGAAGAGCTTGATGACCGCGGTTCGGTGATCGAGGCTACCCAACGTCTAACGCAGCTGACTCCGAATAAGGCTCGCGCCCTGCTCGGGCGGTTTCTCTTCTCTGGCGAAGATGCAGAGAAGCCTGTCGCGGGCCTCTCGGGTGGCGAGCGTCGGCGACTCTCGCTAGCGGTGCTCGTTCAGTCGGGCGCCAACGTCTTGATCCTCGATGAGCCTACAAATCACCTAGACCTTGAGAGCCGCGAAGCGCTAGAGGAGTCACTGCAGGCATTTGAAGGTTCGCTCCTGCTCGTCACCCACGACCGTGCGCTACTCGACGCCGTCGGTACGAGAACGGTCGCCTTTGAGGACGGAGGGTTGCGCTCCTACGACGGTGGTTGGGCTGAGTTCTTGCGTGTTCGCGACGAGCGTAAATCGGCCGGGACGCCACGATCTGTCAGCGGCGCAGCGCAGTCGTCAAAAGGTGATGTTCCTAAGGCCGGTAATGGCCAGAAGGACAAGGGGCAGTCCAAGAACGCTCGCCGCCAACAAGCCCAGATCGAGCGCGAAATCGAAACCGCCGAAGCAGCACTTTCAACATTAGAGGATGAGTTGGCAGCGCCGGGCGCGTGGGAGGACTCTGAGCGTTCCGCTGATTCAACCGCGCGGCATGCGAAGGCCAAACGTAGGATTGAAGATCTCTACGCCCGCTACGCTGGCCTTGATGGCTGAGCGCTAATAGATTTTTGCCTGCATTTTCACAGTTTTTTTACTTACTCTAACTGTGGCGCGGTAATTTACTGACTGTGCGTAATAATCGCAACGCAATTTTAGCCCGGCTCGGTTTAGACGTACCAAAGGGACATTGGCCGACAGTACCGATGTTAAAAGGGATAGAGGCCGCTGGTTTCGCGTGGACCCAAGTACACGCACCTCCGATAAGCATCTTGGTCGACCGCGAACGTTCGGCTCGCCACGGCGCAGCCCTACGCACGGTCCTAGACGCTACTGGCCTGCGGTTGGTCATTCACGGTCCCGATCACCTGAGCGCGGGGACCGCCGAGAACGACCGTTCGATGTACGCCTTATTCGATTATGCGGCTGCTGTCGGGGCTGAATATGTCGTCTACCACGGGGCAAACTTCGAACTGCTTGACGGGGGCGTCGGCGCAGGTGACGTTCGTGATCGCGCTCACGCTGAAGAGACCTCTTTGCGCTTGATGGCTGGACGGCTGCAGAGCCTAGGCATAACGCTCGCGGTCGAAAACCTGGCGCCAGTTTGGCCCTCGGCTCAGCGCATGTGCCATGACCCGGAGACGATTCGTTCACTTGTGCGGGCGGTAGATTCGCCGCAAGTGACGGTGCTATTCGACGTCGGGCACGCTGAGATAACAGCTAACGCTTTCGGCGGTGGTGATGCCGCGCGTTCGTTGACGACGGTGGTCGCCGACGTCGGCCTCTTCCACCTCCACGACAATCTTGGCGCCCGCTTAGCGGGCGCACGCGGTGAGTCAGACTCCGGCCTAGCCGGGGTTGACCCGCTGCGACTCGACCTCCATCTCGCCCCTGGCGCCGGGCGGGTCTGCTGGCATGATCTAGCGCCGCTGTTCTTGCAGAGTGCTGCACCTCTAATCCTCGAGGTACGCCCACCGCACCGACCCGATCCACTAACGCTGGCAACTGCCACAGTGCGGCTCCTGGCGAGAGGCGCTTCTGATGGCGAAGCGGTCCTCGATCCAGCTGTAGCCGCGTAGTCGCTGGGCGCTACTTCTTCTCCATTCCTTATCCATTCGGTCACGAGCGGTTCACGGGCGGCCTGTGTTAACGACCTAGTCTTGATTACCAAGCCGCATGCCGCAGAGACCACACTTACCAGTCAACGCTGCCGATTGTTTGGGTTGCGGTCGGGCGCTCGCGGTCGATCAGCGCTGGTGTTTGGATTGCGGGGCGCGTAGGTCTGGAGCCACGCACCTTCTTGCAGGCGATATTGGCCAATCCGCGAGCCTTGCAACTAGTTCGTCGATCTCGGCAGTCGAGGCAGGTGTCGCTGTCTCTTCGGTGGCATGGTGGCGAGCACTAGCTGCTCCTAGGCCGCTTGTGATCGCAGTAGTTGGTGTCTTCATCTGCGGGCTTGGGATCGGTGCGGCGCTTGGACCGCCAGCGCCCGATTCGCTGGCCGCGAGTAGCCCTCCGATAATCATCGCCCGAGTGGCTGCTGCGCCAGCCACTAAGGCACCGGTGACAGTTGCGCCGGTGACGGTTGCGCCCGTTGATCCGCCGGTGATCGATCCGCCGGTGACAGATCCACCCGTTGATCCGCCTGTTGATCCACCCGTTGATCCGCCCGTTGATCCGCCGGTGACAGATCCGCCGGTGACAGATCCGCCCGTTGATCCGACGCTGCCGACACTTCCAGCAGTTGGGCACATCTTTACGATCGTGGTCGGGGGCGCGGGCTATAACGCTACGTTCGCCGCTGACTCCTCTGCGAAATATCTGACCAAAACGCTCGCAAAAAAAGGGCAGACTTTGCGGCAGTACTATGCCGTTGCTCACGAGGGCTTGGCTAACAACATCGCGATGGTTAGCGGCCAGCCGCCGACAGTAGAGACCGCGGCCGACTGCCCCAATTTCACCGATATAAAACCCGGCAGCGTTGTCGGGCAGCAGGTTGTCAAAGGCAGCGGCTGTGTCTACTCAGCAAATGTTCTAAGCCTGGCCGACCAGTTGGCGACGATCGCCTATCGCTGGAAGGTTTACGCCCAAGACGTAGAGAAAGCTCCGGTCGTGGTACCGGCGCCGGAAGCGGGGGCAACTAGCGCAGCCTCACTGCCTGGATCCTCAACCTGCCGCCATCCAGATATTGGCGCCAGTGACCCAACGGGCAGTGAGCGGCCAGGGAATGGGTTTGCCACCTCCAACGTTGGCTTTCTCTACTTCCACTCGGTGATCGACAGCCCCGATTGCCCGACTAGCATCGTCGCCCTCGACGATCTCAGTAAGGATCTACTGAGCGAAAAGCGTACGCCGGACTACTCGCTGATCGTGCCCAATCTCTGCGACGGTGGTTGGGCAAAGCCGTGCTTAGATGGGCGCCCAGGAGGCCTCGTACAAGCCGACGCATTCCTCGCTAAATGGGTCCCAAAAATTCTCGCCTCGCCAGCCTTTAAAAGAGATGGACTGCTTATTGTCACCTTTGACCAAGCACCTTCAGGCAAAGACGACGGCGACTCGCGCTCCTGCTGCTCTAAGCGGTTACCGGGCCCCAACGTCAAGAGTCCTGGCGGCACTGTGACCCCCGGTCCGGGCGGCGGGCGGGTCGGGGCCATCGTTGTATCCCCATTTATCAAGCCAGGAACAGCTAACGACACACCATATGACCACTATTCACTTCTGGCCACGGTCGAAGACCTCTTTGGACTGGGACGCCTAGGCTACGCAGGCCTAGATGACGTCAAGGCCTTCGGTGCTGACGTTTTTGCCAAGAGCAAATAGCTCAAGCTTCGGCCCTAAACTTGGCTGAGGTGTGACTAACCGACTGTCGGAGGCTCTACGTCGGGAGACTGCGATTGGTCGCCGGTTGCCATGAGCTGGGCTCCGCACTGCCAACAGAAGACCGCGCCGCGACTGTGGAGGGCGTCGCAGGACGGGCAGTTGCCAGCCGCACCGTTGCTCTCCATTCGCAGGAGGCGCTCTACCTCGGCCAGTTCACCGTCGACCTGCTGAAGTCGGGCCGCTTGGCTGACTAAGACATCCGGGCGGAAATGATCACGGATAGCCATCTCGTAGGCCAGCCCACCAAGATCCCACTGCAGCTCTGCTAGCTGGCGTGCGAGCACGCCACGCCGTTCGAGAAGGCGTTCGGAGTCTGTGGATTGGGAATCGACGTCGCCCCCCTTGGCGACAGCCAGATTGGTGGCGTCAATTCGAGGAAAGACTTTATCTACGAGGCTCATCCGATCTCCGTAGCGCCGCCGCCGCCGCCGGCTGGCTTGTTATCGGTGGGCGGCGGGGTACCCTGAGTACCAATCTCAGAGGGAAGTTTCTTGGACTGCTTTTGGTATTCCTCGGGCGTCGCGTTCTGAAGCTTGTTTAACTGTCCTTGGTCAACGGTCTTGGGATCAGGGGCAGAACTCTTGGGCGTTACGGCGCTCTTGGGCGTTGCCTTGGTAGAGACAAGAACAACTTTCGCTGCGGGAAACTTAGACTTCAGTTTCTTGAGCGCATTCGCAGCGCCAGCCTTAGTCTCGAAGACCCCCGAATAGACCACGTAGGACCCAGCAGGAAGGCTTGCGTACTTGGTGGAGTCTAAGGCGCCGACGTTGGGGGCCCCTTTGGTCGTAGCCGACCTCTTGGCTGCAGCAACAGCGGTCGGATTAGTAGAGCTCTTGGGTAGTGCGACCAGTTCTACGGTGAAGCCACTCTTTGCCGCTGGCCAGCTACTTGTAAAAGCCTTAGCGCCCACTTTCTCAGCTGTATCTCCAGCCCCCGCGGCCCCTATCGTGATCACCTGAGGGGCGGCTGCGGCGACCGTTTTACTGTCGCCGCCACGTCCCAACACCACACCGATGCCCATCGCGACGACGACTGTGCTTACCGCTAGAACTGCCGCGAGCGGCGTCAGGCTGCGGTGTTCAATCGGGGGCGACAGGGCCGTGGTTGGCCCGTTAGGTAGAGGTGACGCCGCTGTAGTAGGCGACGAGGTCCCAAAGGCAACCGCTTCATCGATCGGGATTCGCGGATCACCGCGACGTGAGCCGCAGTTAAGGCAGTAGCGCTGATCGCTGGCCAACGGGGATTCACACAGGGGGCAAGGCGCGCCATGGTCACCAAGGCGGGGGGAGGGTGGGGATTCGATCGTGGCCATCTAGGTATCTCCTATCCAAACACGGTGGGTGGGACGACGAGCTCAAGCTTGGCCCCGCGTGGGTTGCCGACGAAGAACATGGCGAAGCCGACCTTCTTTCCGGGCGCGAGCCGGGGTATTCCTGCGCGCCCGGCGGCGACGATCTTTCCGCCCTTGCGGGCCACTCCAAAGATGATCAGTTGGCGCTGCTCTACTGAGGAGTGGTTGACGACTTTGCCGCTCGCTAAGACGCCGTCAACCGGGTCATTTTCAAGCTTGGCTGAGACGATCTCGAGGTTGGGAATCTTCGCCGGGGCGGTTTTGGTCTCGGCTCCAACCCGGACTGCGACGGCCTTCGGTTTTCCAGTCGCTAAGACCTGATCGTTAACCCAAGTCAAAGTCACGCCGGCGGATAGAAGTGGAGCTCTAACTAGCGAGGGTTCAAGCCCAGGCGTGTCGTTTTTAAAGACCGACACCCCCTTCGCATCGGTGACGTTGATCGCAACCGGTACGCCCAGGAGTCCGCGCTTAGATTTATTGCGCAGTTCGACGGCGACCGCCGACCCATTGGCATCGGTCAACACAGTCTTTGAGACGACCACCACATCACGGCTGGTGGTGCTGACGGTGACGCCCTTCTCTTGCGTGATCTTTGCGTTCTCTTTCGCGAGGCGGCGACTCTTGTCTTGGGTTGACTCACAGCCCGTTGCGCTCAGTGCGAGCAGGGCGATAACGGTCACGGCAGCTAATAAGCGGGCGGCGCTCATCCGAACGCTCCGCTTACGTACTCTTGGGTCCGCTGCTCCTGGGGTGAGCCAAAGATTTGTTCGGCTGGGCCGTACTCAACTAGCTCACCTAAGTACATGAAGCCGACGTGATCTGCGATTCGGTAGGCCTGTTGGAGATTGTGGGTAACGATTACCACCGCGACCTCTTCGCGAAGGCGAACGATTAGGTCTTCGATGATCTCAGTCGAGCCGGGGTCCAGTGCAGAGCAGGGCTCGTCGAGCAAGAGAACCTCCGGGCCAGCGGCGAGCGAGCGCGCTATACAAAGCCGCTGCTGCTGGCCTCCAGATAGGCGTAGCGCTGGATGAGCGAGATCGGCAGCTACCTCATCGTAGAGGCCGGCTCGTTGCAGCGCATCGGCTACAGCGGGCCCCAGCTCGGACTTGCGCGGTCGTTTGCGCGCCTGCTCTCTTAGGGCGTAGGCGACGTTGTCAAAGACACTCATCGGGAAAGGGTTTGGTTGTTGGAAGACCATGCTTACGCGACGACGTAGCTGCGTGACCTCCAGCGCATCTATGTCCTGGCCGTCGAGGGTTATGCGGCCTTGGCGGCTGGCTGTAGCCGTTAGCTCTACGAGTCGGTTAAGCGATCGCAGTAAGGTCGTCTTGCCACAACCAGAAGGTCCTATCAGCGCTAGCACTTCACCTTGGCGCACTGGTAGCGAGACGTTCTTGACGGCCGCTTTATCACCGTAGAGAATGGAGAGGTCGTGGGTGGCCATCCGCTCGATACCCCCCGCCAGAGATGCCGCCCGACGTCGTGGGGCCGTGACAGAGACCGGCGAGGAGTGTGAAGGTGTGGAGCCGTTGGTTTGCGATGTGGCTGCAGGGGCAGCTACCACCGTCGCCGGCTCGTCCACAACTATCCTGCGGATTGGTGGGGGCATCATCCCTTCCATGCAGCCTCCATCTTGCGTCGGCCAGCGATCGTGTCGATCGAGAAGTTCAAGAAGATCACGATTAGCAGCAGCACGAAAGCTGCCGCATAGGCCTTCTCAGGGGCGTTGCCCTCTCCCGCTGGCGAGTTGTTGTAGACGTAGCTGGTGAGCGTGCTTCCCGTGCCGCGAAGGGTGCCGAATAGCGGCGTTGATCCCTCGGCCTGCAGAGCGGTGGCACCCAACAAGATGACAACGATGGCGGTGTCGCCAGCGATTCTGCCCATCCCTAGTGCCGCACCAGTTCCAATCGCCGGCCGTGCGGCAGGGATAAGGACTCGGCGGATAGTGGCCGACTTGCTCTTGCCCAACGCATATGAGGCTTCACGGACATGGCCCGGAATCGACTGCAGCGCCTCACGGGTCGCCGCCACTATCAGCGGTAGTGCGATCAGCGACATCATCAAGCCGGCTGTGAGAAAAGATCGCCCAAATACAGCGCCACCTTCGGCGGTGAAAGACAGAAAGCCGAAGAACGACTGCTGGAAGATGATTAGGCCGAAGATCGCTAGCACGATGCTTGGCGTTCCAGCGATGATATCTACACCCGATTCGACTGCCCTGGCCAGCCAAAATGGGCGTGCGTATTCACTTAGCCATATCGCCGTGGCGACACCAAGCGGGACAGCGACCGCGGTGCCGATTGTAGTCAGGATCAGCGTCCCGACCATTGGATCCAAGAAGCCTCCGGACTTGCTTTGGTCTTGGGATGCCACCGGACTGGTAACCAGTAGGTCTGGGCGCAAGAACTGCAGTCCTTTGAAGAGCATGAAGCCCACGATGGCCGCCGCGATCAAGCAGAGCGCAATTCCCGCTGCCCAACAGAGACCAAGGCCGATGCGATCCATAACAGCCCAAGAAGAGAGGGCTTCGCGTGAACCAGTCGGTCCTGATGGCCGCGGACCTAGATGTTCAGCGGCTCTAGAAGGGGTCGACATTAGGCCCTGATCCCATAGCGTTTAAGCGGCTGTTTGGCAGCGTAGCCGCAGAGTGATAGGCCGGCCGCCGAGACAAGCAATACCGCGGCGAAGGCGTAGAGCGTCTGGCCGAATGGGACAACGGTGAGGCCCTCTGCGTTGATCACGATCGTTGATGCCAGCGGTTGGATCGGTTCGAGAAAGAAGGTCGGCCCGTCGAGTGGGTTGGGTGAGAACGCAACCGAGCCAGCGACCATCGCAAGCATGATGGCTTCCCCAAGTGCACGGGCAGTAGCTAGAACGGCCGCGGCAATAATCGCCGGGCGCGCTGAACGCACGACGATCGTCCACATAACCCGCCAGCGGTTTACTCCGAGCGCCGCGGCCCCTTCCTTCCAGCCGTTTGGTACCGATCTCAGAGCATCAACGATGATCGCGATCATGATCGGGGTGATCATGATCGTCAGAACTATGACCGCCACAAGCAGCGAGTTTCCAGTCAACTGTACGACGAAGATCACGGACTCTTTCTGGGCACGCGTGATCAGGTGATTTCCCACGAGGGGAACTAGCACGAGTACTCCGATTAATCCATAGATCACCGACGGCACGGCAGCCAGCAGGCGCACGGTCGGCTCTAAGATTCGGCGCAGGCGGTTGGGGGCAAACTCAACGATGAAGATCGCCGAGAGAACTGCGAAGGCAAGCGCTAAGGCGACAGAGCTTGCGGTGACGAGGATCGTGGCGTAGATCAGCGGCCACGCTCGCAACAAGTAGACGTAGTTGGCTGGATCGGCCGGTGAGTTAAATATCGCCTGTAGCTGGGCTCCCACGTCACCGCCAGGCCCGAACCACTTGAGGCCGTTATGAGAAAAAGAAGGCCACGCTTTGGCGAAGACGAAGATGACCATGCCAGCGACCAGCGCCAAAACGCCACAGGCCAGCACGCCGAGTACAAGTTCGGTGCGCCGATCCTGAGACTCTCCACTTCGCCTGGGCGATCTAGCGAACTTCGTTAGGGGCGGTGCGGACATCTATCGGAGGGGGACCCATTCGGTGGCGATAATCCGACGCGCCGTGCTGCTGGTCTTGACGTAGTCGATGAAGGATTTCGCGGCTCCACCTGGCTTGCCGCGCGTGACCATCCAAAAGTTACGTGTGCCCGGATAAGCCCCTGATTTAGCCGCACGCAGAGTGCAGCCAACGCCCATGTAGGGGACGGCCCATAGGCCACGGGAAAAGTCGAATGAGACATATCCAATCGCGTTCTTATTCGAGCGCACAGCCTGTTGGACGAGTCCATTGGATGGCTTTTGAGCAGCAGAGCCAGCGACGTTAATGTCCTGTCCTAGGAAGATGTTTTTAAACGCATCTTGCGTACCAGAAGCCGCCGTACGGACGATTAGGTCGATCGGCCCGCTGACGCGGGCGCCCGGGATCTGGCTCCAGCTGCGGATGCGGCCCGAGAAGATCTGCTGGACCTGAGCCTGGCTCAGGTTGCCTACCGGGTTTGATGGATTTGTCACTAAGCAGACGCCATCGCGGGCGACCTTGGTGAAGGCTAGCCCGCCCGGATCTGACGGCTGAGGGTCTCGGGAGGAGAGGCCAATCGTGACTCGCCCACGAGCGACGTCAGCTATGCCGATATCAGACCCTCCCTGCAAGACTTTAAATTTGGCGTTGGCCGAGTAAGACTGCGCTAGCGGCACAATCATTGGATATATAGACGTCGATCCGCTCAGCAAGAGCGTCGGCTTAGCGACGGCTGTGGTCGGCAGCGCGCAGATAGCAAGAGCGGTAGCCACCGATGCAGCGATTGCCCTACGGCGGGAGGTGTGAAGATAGAGAATCCGTTGAAGGCGAGTCATGGCAGGGTGCGGTTCCTTTCCAGTCGGTGGCGAGGTAGGCCAAGGGGCATCACCACCCCTCGGGACTGGTAAGAGTTTGTAGGCCTGCGCGTCGCAACCAGTGAACAGGACGTTGCGAGATGGAGAAGAAGTTGTGAACTAGAAGTTGTGAACGTATGGCGGGGTGACAAGAAGTTCACCAAATCGTCTCAGGACGTTCACACGCGCGCCGCCGTGCGCCGCCACCGTTGAGGCATGCTTACGCGCACGCTGTTGGTCGGAGCTATCTTCGCTTGCCTGATCGGCGTATTTGGCGTCGCGTCTGAGGCGGATGCAGAGATATTTGCCGCCCAAACCATCGATGGTCCTTCTGCCGACGTACTCGAGCTCGGAGGCGTGGCGATGGCCTCGGACGGAAGTGGCGGACTTGTCTACCGTCGCCTAGACGGCGGGCGACCCCATATCTTCGTCTCCCGCCTCAAGGAGGGCCAGTGGCAGACGCCCCAGCGCGTTGATCTCGGGGCCAAGCAGAGGTTCGGATCATCTTGGCCGCGTATAGCGGCCGCTGACGGCGGCCGCTTAATCGTTATCTGGGTGCAGGAGTTTGGCTACGGCTCTGACCGCATGTTCGGGGCGGGTCTTGATCCAGGGGCGACGATGTTTCAAGCACCAGTCCCGATTGACCTCAACGTTGGTGAAGCGACAGGGACGTGGCCGTCTTTAGCGATGAACCGCGCAGGCCAAGCGTTGCTGACTTACCGGGTCTTGCCTGATGGGGGCGCCGGCGGAGGGGGCTTGGCGTCTGGTTATATACGCGGCGATATCCGCATTGCGCGCTTCGGTGGTAGCTACTGGTCGGTCTTCGGGTCGCTAGTTGATCGCAACTCTGTCTCGCCAGTCCGCGCAGCCGTTGCTGGCAACGCTCCCCAAGTGGGGATTGACATCAACGGCAACGGGATCGTCGCCTTTCAGGAGCCCGACGATGAGTTTGTAGATCGGATCTGGGCCCGCCGGGTCTTCGCGCAGTCGCTGGGGATTCCATTAATCGTTAGCCCGCAGAGTTGGCTGGGTAAGCCATTACGCGGAGCCGCCGATCAGTTTGCCCTCAACGTCGCAGGGTTCGGGCAAGGCGCAGTCGCCTTTCGCCAGCAGTCAGGAGCAGGATCAGCGCTGAAGGGTACGCGCACGATGGTGGCCACGATCCCAGATGCTTTCTCCGACATGGCCGGTAAGTTCGGGCAGGCGAGGATCGTCGACGGAGGCGGCGACGTTGGCCCTTCCGGCACTCCCGGACGCCCCTCGGTGGGAGTCTCGCCCAGCGGAGCTTTCCTAACAGCCTTTGATCTCGCCGGGACGACCGTTCTGGCTGCCGGAGATGATGAAGCCGTAGGTCCGCCACTTCGCGTCGATGACGGAACCGGCACGGGGGCCAGTGATCCAGTCATAACGGTGGCTCAGGAGAACAGGGCCTCGGTAGCCGTTTGGAAGGTCCGTGGCGTAAGTGCAAGCGGAGTCGCCGTGCGCGAGGGCGGAGCAGATGAGGTCGACAACACGCAGTTAGTCTCGGCTTCGCACGGAGGTCCAGTCAATGACCTCGCACTCGCCGGCTCAGGTTTTGGCGATAGTGCGATCGCATTCCAACAGGGCGGCGAGAGCTTCGGGCAGATCGCCGGCGCGGTGGTCGATGCTCCGCCAAGCATCTTTGCCGTGCAGACGCCGATCGACTTCGTGCGTTCTTCCACTGTCGCAATTACGTGGGATCGCGCCCCGAATGCACTTTCGGCTGTCACCTATGCGGTTAGCGTCGACGACAACCTAGTGTTGCAAGGCCTGCGCGGCCGTCGTGCTGTCTTGAATCGCGAGCAACTTCCTGACGGTGTCAGCGTGATCAAGGTAATAGCAAAAGATGGGCTGGGTCAGCAGACCGAGAGCCTGCCGGCAGAGATCAAGGTCGACCGTCGTGCACCCAGCATTGCCGAGCTAGCGCCCAAGAGGTCGACATTGGCGCTCAAGCTCACCGATGGGCCCGCTCGCTCGGTCTCTGGCGTCGATATCTATTCAACGACGATCTCTTGGGGCGACGGCGGCCACACCGCGCGGCGATCTGCGATTAGTCATCGCTACGCAGCCCCAGGGGTTTATCGCGTCACGGTTCAAGCCACAGATAGGGCAGGCAATCACAAGACGATCTATCGACGCGTGCGTATTGCTGGACTGAGTTCAAGTAGCCCAATAGCTAGGTGGGGGTCGTGATCAGCTTGCCTTCAGCACGCCTGCTGGCTCTCGTGGTCGTCGCGGCCGCTGGCGCAACGGCGCTCTCTGAGACCGCAGCAGAGGCCTACTATGGGCTGGGGGCTCAGATCGTCTCGGCATCGTTCGCGCGCCTAGAGCAAGGCGATGACTCCACCACTTACGCGACGATCTCAGGCAATGGGCGCTATGTAGCGATCCAGACGCGCGCCCGCAATCTCTTTGACGACAGTGATAGCGATCCGCTAGGTAGCTATCGGGTCGGTGGCATCTTTCGCTTCGACATGGAGACCAAGGCCCTTGAGCGCGTGGCCGATGGTGATCTGCGCGGAGATGTTGACGGCGCGCTGATCACTCGTGGCGCCCAGAACCCTTCGATCAGCGTCGATGGGAGCACGATCGCTTTCTCTACTGCCGCCCAGCTGGTGCCCGCTGACACAAACGATTCGATTGACGTTTACATCCGCAATATGAACATTGCTCCATCGGCTCCTGGGGCCTACGAGCTCATCTCCGCGCGCGACGGTTCAGATCAGCCGGCTTCGTACGCACCACGGGTTACGCCTATGCCAGGACGTAATCCCGGAACCGACGTTAGCCGGGGGATAGCGATCAGTGGCGACGGATCTCGCGTCATCTTCCGTACGGCCGATGTCTTTACCGATCTACCATCGTCTGCGGGCCTCGACACCCCTGAGTATCAACTCTTCGTTCGCGATCGAGCGGCGCACTCCACGAC
This sequence comes from Solirubrobacterales bacterium, assembly GCA_947474595.1. GTDB lineage: Bacteria > Actinomycetota > Thermoleophilia > Solirubrobacterales > Solirubrobacteraceae > CANJIV01. The sequence continues at coordinate 225,732 of CANJIV010000002.1, read as the reverse complement.
TCTGGTCACACGCCTTTCATCAGGCGGAGGTCCGGCCGGCGGGGCGATTGGACCGGCGGGGATCAGTTCAGATGGTTCCACCGTCGCCTGGACAGGCCAAAATGGACCCGCTCAGACCCGGCTGTTGCTGGGAGAGTCACTTGATACATCGTTGAGTTACTACCTATGGCAACGGATAGACGACGGACCAACTTCGCCGACAAGACGGATTACTGGACTAGCCGATCCTGACGATCCTGCTTGTGATCCATCGCTGGCCCTCATAACTGGGCCGCTTGTCACTGGCTCCTGCTACGGACCGTTAACAGACACTGAGCAAGGCCGCTCCGACATTCTAAATCTCGCTCCGGCGCTCAGTGGCGACGGCAAACGGGTGGCATTCATCACGGCGGCTGGGTTGCGCCCTACGGCGGTGACGGGCTCATTAGCAGACCTCTTTGTGACCGACATGTCTGTTGGCGTCTCGCGCAAGGTTGGGACGTTGGAGCTCACGCGCGAAGGCGACCCTAACGATCAGGGAACAAGCTCACCAATTGACGGACTGTCGATGTCGTCTGGAGGGCGCTGGTTGGCTGTCGCTAGCGCTCGCACCACCTATCTACTGCCGGCGCTGCGATTTATTGGCGCACGGCGGTCGGTGGTGGGGAGTAGGGATCTCTACGTAGTCGATCTCGATGGTCTGACGGTGCAAAGGGCGGCCTTAGGTCGCACCGGGACTGATCTAAACGGTGACGTAGCCAGCTCGGTTTCGATCAGCGCCAATGGCGACCGATTGGCCTTCACCTCAACCGCGACGAACCTCATCGCCGGAGATGCAAATGACCGTTCAGATGCCTTCGTCGTCACTCGCCAAGCCGAGCCCTCTGAGTCGATAGTGGTCCCGCCTCCTGACCTTGGTCCAAGCGAAGTTCCTGATGTTACGCCGCCGCCAACTCGGCTGAGCGTACGCGCGACAGGCCGAAGCGACGGAACGGTTGTGCTTGCTGTGGCTGTTCCGAGCTCGGGCGGACTCGCAGCGGTGGCTAGACGTAGCACTGTCAAAGTAGTCGCAGGCCGCAAGCGCACGTCGATTGTAACGATCGCCTCTGCCACGGCAAAGCCGCGTAGGGCTGGGCGACTAACGCTTACCCTGCGCCCCGCATCTCAATCCTCCAAGAGGCTACTGAGATCAGGAAAGGCAATTAGTGCCAAGGCAGTTGTGAGCTTCATCTCCAGCCAAGGCAAGCGACTGAGTCGCACGGTAACGGTCGTCTTCCGAGTCAAGGCAGCTAAGGCGACGGCCAGTTGGGCGGGCTGGCGATGAGGGATGTCTGCTCTCTCAGGAGAGGTTTGGAGAAGTTCTGGATAAGTAGCCGCCAACGAGTTGTGATCGCCGCGTGTCTCTTCCGTGAACGGGTCTTGCGCAGGCGGGTTGGCGGGGTGATTCTGGGGAGCGTAGGTAGCAACTTAGACACTCACGAACATCTCGAAAGGACAGTTCAGAACATGAGACTAGGAATTCTCAAGGCGGCAAAGCGCCGCCAACACTTAGGAGCGGCCGCTGTTTTAGCCGCTGCCGCAGCGTTTGCCGTATCGGCACCTGGAGCACAGGCAGCATTCACCTCAGGTCAATGCCTAGGCTCTGACACTAGTGGCCAGGGTGCTTCGTTCGCCGTAACAGCCGAGGCAAGTTGGAAGCTTGATTTCCAGAATAACTACTGCCTAAGCGCCGGCGTTTATCCCAACGTCACATACACCGGCAGCGGCAGTGGTGCCGGTCGCCGTTCGCTGGGAGAGCGTGGAACATCCGTCGGCAATAACTCTGATGGTGCCCTCAGCAGGACTCCAGCCAACCGTTTCGCTGGCTCTGATGAGCCGCCCAATCCCACCCAGACATCCCAGATCAACGGGGGAATCGACGCCACAGGCGACGAGGGTCTTATCCACGTAATACCAGCCGCCGTTGGAGCGGTAACTCTGATCGTTAACTTTCCCAACAACTGCGATGTGCACTCGCTGCCTGCTGGCAATCAAACGGCAGCATCTGCGAGCAACTACACCGATCGCGTCCGCTTTACAGCGACTCAGCTGGAGGAGATCTGGAACGGCGATTCCGACCACGATACTTGGGGCGAGATCTTCCCAGAACTAACGGCGATAGTCGGCAATAGTGCAACCAAAACCGACGCGGAGTGCCGCGCGCAGGCGATCAAACGAGTTAAGCGTTACGACGACAGCGGTACAACCTTTGTCTTCAAGGACTATCTCGCCAAAGTCAACCCAACGCGTGGTTGGTTGACAACCTACATGACGGCCGACAGCAGGACGTGGCCGAACACTGGCGCGAATCTAGTTGACGGTGGAGCTAGCGGTGGCGGTTCGCTTGCCGACACGGTTAACTCAACCGACGGCTCGCTGGGCTATGGCGATCTTGCGACGGCCCGGTCCAAGAATTTTGGGATCACGGCAACCACATCGATCGGCTCACGCGACGATGATAAGTATTGGACGCAGGTTGCCAATACTGCTGGTACCTATCGCGAGCCGACGGCCGATGCTGATGGCTATTCGAACTCAAATAAGGGTGCTAACTGCACCGGTGTGACGTGGAACAACGTCCCCACCGGCGCAGATCCAACCCTTGAAAGTTGGGCAGCTGTAAGCGGGGTGAACTCGGTAGCTGGCTATGCAATCTGCACGATCACCTACCTGCTCGCATTTGACGACAACTCCACGGTGTGGGGAAATAGTGCAGGCGAAGAGGCCAAGGCGCGGTCAGTCAAGGACTACGTCACCTCAGCCGTTTCTGCTGGTGGCCAAGCAGTTCTGTTCCCCAATGATTACGGACCGCTCTCGCTTGGGCTGCGCACAGCAGCGCTAGTGGGCGCCAATGCAATCGGCTGGAATAAAGCTGGCGACGCTGTCGTCACCCCGCCGCCGGACACCACCCCGCCGCCGGACACCACCCCGCCGCCGGACACCACCCCGCCGCCGGTAGTTCCGAGCAACGTTTTCACGATTCCCACCGGGACGGCGACCACTGCCGGCGTTGTGACGCTCGGGTTGCGTTTGCCGGGCGCTGGTGTGGCCCGTGCTACTGCGAGTGCGCTCGTCTCTAAGAAGGCGACGAAGGTTGGCGCTGTAACTCTCACAGTAAGCAAAGCAGGGACATTCAGCGTGCGCATAGTCCTCAACGCTGCCGGCAAGGCTGCGCTTAGGAAGGCGGGCAAGTTGTCGGTGAAGGTGACCGTCAGCTTCACGCCAACTGGCGGAACGGCGCGCTCTGTATCTAGGACCGTTTCGGTGAAGGCAGCCGTTAAGAAGCAGGGGTTAGTCGTCTAGCTGCGACTGCCTTTTCTACCGCGCCTTGGTGCCCCGTCCTCTTACCTGAGGTCGGGGCGCCGTGCGTGTAATGACTCACAAACAACAGGAAACACGTGAACCAGCCAGCCGATAAGAGTTCGTCAAGCCAAAGCGGCGCCGGAGGCAGCGAGAGCCCAGCCTCGGCGGGTCGTCGCAAACAGCCTAAAAGCGTGGCCAAACCTCCCGCCCCCAAGACTTCAGGGAAGCTCGCAGAACACCTCTCGGGTGGCTTGAGTTGGTTTGTCCGATGGTTGATAAAGGACCCGCTGGCGACCTTTCTACTAAGCGGAGCGATCGTACTAACCATCCTCTTCTTTTCACTGCTTGGCTCAATCCAACCGTCTTCGTCGGGAGAGCAACTACCACTCTCGCAGGCAATCACGCTCGCTCAGAGTAATCGCGTTGGCACCGCGATACTCCTCGACTATGACTCTCGCGTGGTGCTAAAAGCCACCGATGGCCAAACCTTCTGGTCGGCATACCCGCAGTCTGACGCTCAAACATCGAATGTGATCCGCCAGCTCACCGCAGCAGGTGTGGTGGTGGATGTGGATCAGCAGTCATTTAAGGCAGAGCGCGCGGTGATAGTCCAGTTCCTGATCCCAATTCTTCTTTTGGTCTGCCTTTTTGCATATTTCACTCGAGTAGGACAAGGCAGCGGCACCTCGGGCTTCGCGGACTTCTCAAAGTTCGCTGGCAGAAGCCGCAAAAAGGGCAAAGAAGACCCAAATCGGATCGGTTTTGACATGGTGGCCGGTGCCGGGGAGGCGATAAACGAGCTAAAAGAGATACGCGACTATCTAGCCGACCCCGGCAAGTACGCCAGGCTCGGAGCACGGGCTCCAAAGGGGGTTCTGCTTGTCGGGCCACCCGGGACAGGTAAGACGCTATTGGCTCGCGCAACGTCCGGCGAGGCCGATGCAGCGTTCTTTTCCCTGTCAGGGGCTGAGTTCGTTGAATCACTAGTCGGGGTCGGAGCCGCGCGCGTTCGCGACCTCTTCAAGCAGGCACGCAAGCAGGCACCAGCGATTATCTTCATTGACGAACTCGATGCGGCTGGTCGCAAGCGCGGGGCTGGCGTTGGGCAAGGCAACGACGAGCGCGAGCAGACGCTCAATCAGCTACTGGTTGAGATGGACGGGTTCGGCGGCGATGCCGGGCTCGTAGTGATGGCGGCTACTAACCGGCCCGACATTCTCGATCCCGCCCTGCTGCGCCCAGGACGCTTTGATAGACAGGTGACGATCGACGTGCCCGACGTGCACGGGCGCCTTGACATTCTGCGGCTTTACTGCGCCAAAAGGCCACTTGCTCCGGGCAGCTCACTAGAGATGGTGGCCAAGCTCACCCCTGGATTTTCAGGAGCCGAACTGGCTAATGTCGTGAATGAGGCTTCGCTGCTGGCAGTTCGAGAAGGCAGTCAAGATCTTACCCAAGCGCTTTTAGAAGAGGCCATCGACCGCGTTGTCTCAGGCCCGGCTAAGAAGAGCCATGTTCTCACCCCCGACGAGCTGTGGGTGATCGCCGTTCACGAGGCGTCTCACGCAGTTGTCACCCGCTCAATTGGCCAAAAAGTCTCTGCGCAGAAGCTATCTGTAGTGGCCCGTGGTCGAACGCTCGGTACGGCTGCGCACATGCTTACCGACCGCGACAAGGTAGTAATGCAGGAGCCCGATCTAAAACGTCAGCTGACTTCGATCGTTGCGGGTGCGGCTGGCGAGCAGCTCGAGTTCGGTTGTCTGTCGACTGGAGTTCACGACGATCTGCACGCTGCGACGCAGCTCGCTCGCAGCATGGTGACCTCATTTGGCATGTCCCAAGAGCTTGGACTCGTGACTATTGGAGAGGCTCAAGGCGAGGTCTTCCTCGGCGCATCTCTACAAGAGCTCGGCTCAGTCGGGCCCTCCACACTGGACTTAATTGACCGCGAAGTTGAGCGTCTCTGTGGCGAGGCCGAAGCTAGGGCGAGCGTCGTCTTGGAGCGCAACTGGCAGGCCGTTCGAGAGACGGCCGAAGCCCTCATCGAGCAGGAGACCCTCTCGGGCGTGGCACTCGACGCTGTGCTCTCGACCGTCCAGACGGTCTCACTGGCTGATCTAGAAGGCGTGCAGCGTCGGATCAATCGAAAGAATCCGAGCGCTGAGAGTGCTTAGTCGTCTGCGATCTCGCCCTTTGCCTGGGATTGGCAAGATGCTGGCTTGCCTAGCCTGTGGGATGGCGGCATTGCTTGGCTTTTCTGGCCTCGCTCTAGCTGACCCCAGCTGGAGACTAGAACAACCCGAGCCGCCGGCTGGCGTTACCTTTAAGGTCCCGCTTGGGGCGCCAGGTGACTTAAAATTCTGGGCTCCTAACCGTGGGCTGCTAGCAGTTGAGGGCAACGCGGTCATTCCACGCGGCCTTTTTGTCTGGAACGGATCCGTCTGGCGACAGCTTTCAACCGTCTGCGGTGGCTCCGGCGACACAACTCGCATCGCGTGGGCTGGGCCCACGGAGTTCTGGGTTATAACGACCCCCTCTCTGCCGCGAGTTGGTTCTGGTAACGCCTTGTGTCATTTCAAGGACGGCGAGGTGGTCGGCTCTTACAGCACCGCAGCGCAGTCAGCCGATCCATACAAGCAGATGACTTCGGCCGCGTGCCTAAGCGCAAGCGACTGCTGGTTTGGCGGAGTTGGATCGCGCGATCCAACGGGCGAGCGTGCGGGATCTTTTCACCTCCATTGGGATGGCACCACGCTGGCCAGCTTCTACGGGCCTCAGGGCCGTGGGGTGAGTGATCTGCAGAGCTTCGGCGGCCAGATCATCGAATCAACCTTTGTCGGGCCGCGTGCCGAGGGCGATGGCGAGGTCGAGTTAGCCGAGCCCGAAGGAGGATCGCCTAGCCTCTTACACCGCATCGTGGCCGGGGTCTTCTCCAACGATCCGTTTCTCCCGGCGCCGATTGTCGGTGTGGCTGACGATGGCAGTGAGCTACTGGCGTTGGATAGCGACGGAACTCAGCTTTGGGCTGCAGGAGGCGGGGCAGCGTCAGGCCCGGCACCGGCGCCTGACGAGTCGGTAGCGCGACCGCCCCTAATCTTGCGAATGGATCCGGTGACGGGAGTTTTCATGACCGTTCCAATCTCACCAAGTCAGTTTGGTGGCACCGATCGCGTGGTTGATATCGCAGCGGTACCCGGCGGATCGAGCGCTTTGGCTGCGGTGGTTGGGTTTGCCCAACGGCGCGCAACCAACATCAAGGCGACGGTTGCGCTAGTGGCCGCCGACGGGGCGGTCACCATCGACAGATTGCCGTCAAGTGGCGCCGGTCGAGGAGCGGCAGCTCGAGTTGCTTGCCCTGCGGCAAATGACTGCTGGATGGTCACCACGGCTGGATGGTTATTTCACTGGAGCGATGCAACAGCACAGCCGATCGATATCGAGCCAGCATTTCAGACGGTGATTACATTTCGTCCCAACGAAGCAGCAGAGCAGTTCGTGCCCGACACGCCTCCAGCCGACGACTCGCAGCTCTTCGCCCCGCCTGTAGTTGAACAGCGTCCAGTCGTCAGGCCGCCAGCTAAAGCTATTCGCCTCCCTGCAGTTATGCGCAACGTGAAGAGCCGACTTAAAGGAACAACGCTTACTTTGAGTTTCCGTCTTGTTCGTAAGGCAAAGGTGGCGTTGATTGCCTATCGTGGCAGCAAGACAGTCGCGCACACTGCCAAGCTGCTCTTGAGTCCCGGGCTTCGCAGGCTCGTGCTGCGGCTCAACGTTAAGAGGTGGCCGACGCGGCTCAAGTTTGACGTCACCGAGCCTGGCCGAAAGCCGGCTACAGGCGACGACCAAATCGTGGTGACGACGTGAGCAGGGCGCGCGTAGGCGCGCTGATATGCGCACCTGCACTGTGCGCCCTTCTTATTTTCATCGCAACTTCACTCTCTCCTGAGAGAGCCAGCTCTGCGGCTGGCGGTGGGATCGAGCCGCAGCCTACCCTTGGCGTGGCCGATAGTGAGGCGGTCTTGATTGGCGCTGCGCCTAACGGAGAGCCGGGCGAGGCTTGGGCCTACCGTCGCCTTCCACTTGACGTTGGCCCACCGGTCTTCGGCGGGACGCCGCTTAGTTTCGGCCAGATCGCTGACCCCGCCTCGCCTGACCCCCAGTTAGCGTTTCTGCGCTATACGGATGCCACAGGCTGGCAGGTAACTCAAACACCAACCGACCTTGCTGGAAACCCATATCGAGGCTTCATCCCCAACCCGCTTTCGGCGCGGATGACACCCAACGGAGGCGGAGTACTCGTCGGTCGCGACCCACATCGCACGAGTACCCAGCAGGCCGTGGCTCTTTACCGCAACCCGCGTGGGCGCTGGCGCGAGCTGCCTGCGCCGCCCGATACCGTGGCCCTACCAGCATCGGGACCAGACCCCGCCGAGGTGCTGGCGGATGAGCGAGGGGCGGGACGCGTGTCCGTCGCCGCCTACGACCAAGGGCAACGCTTAGGTCTTTACTTCGGTCTCGTTGGAGGCGGGGCGCAGGCCGCTGTGGCCCACTGGGATGGCGAGGCGTGGACCCGTGAGCCGATTGAGATCCCCGTGGGCTCAGAGGGTGACTTTGAGATTCTCGCGATGGCCGCGAGCACTCCAACTAACGCCTGGATGCTTGTACGGCCTTCCGCTTCGCTGAACCGCGGGGTTGTCCTTTATCAGCGTGTTATCCAAAACGGGATGCCTAAATGGACAGAACGAAGCCTCGGCGCCCAGCGGTTTTCCGATGTAGCGACCCCTTCACTTGGGGTCAGTGCCGTAACTGCTCTTACGGGTGCAGCCGATTCTCTTACGGTGACAAATGACGGTCTTTGGATCGACGGGAAGTTCACTATCGCCGGAGCTGAGCAGGACTTCACGCTCTACTTCGACCCAGGTACAGATGCCGGGCGCGTGACGGGCTCTTGGTGCGACGCTGGTGGATCGATCTGCGAGTACCCATTCGCGGCAAAGCTAACCAGTCAGCGTGGCTATCGAAGCTTCGCTTGGGGGGGAGATGGCTTCGGCACGCGCGTGATCACTAATGCGCTCTCATCTGGAGCAGCCGACGATACCAATCGCGGTACCTATTTCTCCTTGGAAGGTTCGTCTTTTCGGCGTAAGCCGGGAGCCGGGGGCAACTATCGACGCAGTGGAGCGTTCACTAGCGCCGACGATGGCTGGTTGGAAGGCCCAGTGCGCATCAACTCGTCCTTCGAGGAGGGCCGATTGCGCACTTGGCCTGTGTCCTTGCGAGCTCCGCTTACCGACGTGGCTTCTGAGCCGGGCAAGGCAAGCGGCGAATTGAGCAGCTCTGCCCTAGCTGTTGGCAGCGATGGAGCAGTAGTCCGTTACTCGGCCGATCGAGGCTGGTCGCGCGAATTCCTCTTAAGTTCAGCGGGTGCTGTTGCACGCCCGCTATTGCGAGCGGTTGCTTGGCCAGAAGCCGGACGTGCCTATGCCGTAGGCGATCTCGGTGCGATGTGGGTTTGGCGCGCGGAGACCAGGCTATGGGAGCGCGACCCCGCAACACCGGTCGGACTCGAGGCAAACCTGATGGGCGTTGCTTTTGATCCCAAGGACCCCAATCGCGGATATGCGGTGGGGAAGGATGGGACTCTGTTGCGATACGGCAAGAGCTGGGAGCAGGAGACGTTGCCCGCCGGCTTTGAGTCTGCGAATCTCACAAAGATCAGCTTCGCTGGGAGTCAGGCGATCGTCGCAGCTGGTGGCGCGCTGCTGGTTAACGACGGTGGAGCATGGCACGTTGACGAAGGCGTCAAGGCCCTCTTAGATACCGTGCGCTCCGGAGATCCTCAGCTCTTCGCAGTATCCGGCCTACCCGACGGGGGCGCAGTCGCCGGCGGACGCAACATTGTCATCGTCCGTGATAGCGCCAGCGGACCGTGGCGGTTCACCAACCAGCCGCTGCCAGGGTCAACGGTTATCGCTGCCGCTGCATGGCGCGATTCAAGCACCGTTCGCGCGGTCGTGTCGGTCGTTGCACAGACGACTTATCCCTCACCCGACATCATCGCTCCGACCGACCCGAACGTGCCACCACCGCTTGTACCACCGTACGCGCTTCCCGGCGACGGCTACGTCTTGCGAGAGAGTGCTAGCGGCTGGCGAGATGAGCAGCACACAGCCTTCTCCGGTTCTAGCTCTGATCGCCCACTGAAGTCTGATCCGATTTTCGCCTTTGATCTCGGCTCCGATGGGAATGGTTGGGCTGTTGGAGGTTGGAGCGGCGAAGCCGATAGCGCTGGCCGTGGTTCGTCATCACGAAGCGCGGCCGGTAAAGCTGCTCGCGCTCGCGTGCAAACCGCGGGGATCTATCGCTATGAGGCGGCGGGTGCGCCAGCGAGCCCAGGCGGCGCTAGTGCCTCTGCAGTGACCCTTACCGATGGGGTCGTTAGTCTCGCGATCGGGGGCCACGCAGAGTGCGCAGACGCCTGCGCGGATCTACGCACTCAAGGGCTTGGTCCCGATCGCACCTTAGCTACAACGCTCGCGAAGGTCGCGCAACTCTCAACACAGGCAGCTGGGCCACGGCTATTTCTCTACACGGGCGGAAGAGTGAGTCCATCTGCCGGCGGTCTCGATGGAGCCGAAGCCCGCCGCTACGCCGAGCTCCTCGGCCTACAGCCGACGTTGCCGGTCTTCGCGGCTGTTTCGGCCGGCGATTCGGTGGGCGCTAGCGCAGATAGCTTCATCTCGGCCTTTGAGGGTTTTGCGGCGCCTTTTGGCCGCGGCGAGCTCCCCGCGGCAATCACAACACAGGGGATCCCGGGAGCAGGTTCTGCTGCCGGCGGTCGGACCCACTATGCCTTTGACTCAGTCGGGCCTGCTGGAACAGTGCGAGTGATCGTTATAGATAACTCACGAGGGTCTCTTGCAGCTAGTGACCCCTACCAGAATCCGTCCGAGGCGCAAGCGCCGTGGCTGACTTCGGTCCTTGCTGACGCCAAAGCAAGCTCTATCACCACGGTCGTTGTTGGTAGTAAAAATCTCAATCCGCGGACGCAGCCAGCCCTCAACGTCGCTAGTGACGGCAACGAGATCGCCAAGCTTTTGGTTGACGGCGGCGCCTCGGCCTACTTCTTTGAGCGACCTGAGGAGAATCGAACGATCCGCATTCCGGCCGGCTCCAAGACGACGATTCCCGCGTTTGGTACTGGAACCCTCGGGTATCGCTCGTCAATTGAAAACCCATCTGCCAGCCAAAATCAGCCAGATGCTCTCTTCGGTGATAACGGATTCTTGCTCGCTGATATCGACGTCTCAAAGCGCAACGCTGAGACCAATCGGGCTCCAGTAGCCGTTCGCTTGATCCCCGTCATTGACGACCTCGCCCTCCAAGCAGTCGATGGAGTTCTGTTGCGCCGTAGCCGTGTCGCCCTCTTTCAAGGCATTGGACGCAGGCCGATTGCGGGCGATCGTTGGGGCCCCGTTACCGGTGACGGCACTCCCAACCCGCCGGGCGGCGATCCCTACATTACGCTCCCGCCCGCAGTTTGCTTGGCTGCTGGCTGTTCGACACGAGTCACGCCCGAGTACCGGTTTTCTTCATCAGACACCGATATTGGAGAGTTCGTCAAAGTCGACCCTGAGTCCACTAGCCCACGCAAGCCTCTTCTTGGTGGCGACGATAAGCCGATCGCAGATCCCTCATCAGGTCTCTTCTGTGCGTATAACGCGGGAACGACGACCGTTACCGTGGCATCTGGGGGGCTCGCCTACTCCCAGCAAGTGACCGTTCAGGCTGGCAGCGTCCAACGACCTTGTGGGACGACGCCGCTGGCGCCGAGCCGTTTTCCGGTAGTGGCACCGGTACCAGCCAGCGCGCCGCCGCCAGCGCCAGCGCCAGCACCGACGCAAGCACCGCCGCCAACATTGGTTCCCCCACCACTTCCAATCCCTACACCAGCACCTGTCGTACAGCCGCTGCCGGCAGCGGTACTGGCTGCGCCACTGGCTGCCGCTGCATTGATCCCGCCAATACCGGCCCAGCCATTTAGTCCGCCTAGTACGCCACCGCCTACGGCCGCTGGGGCAGCCCGACCGATCCCGCCAGGTGGGGCCGTCGCGCGGGTTTTCCAAGTTGAAGAGAAGCGTCAGGAGGAGGTCGCACCAGAGAGCACCCAAGCCTTTTCAACATACCGACCACAGGATCACTCAGGTCCTAGCGCTCCTCTCTATTTGGCGCTAATAGTGCTTGCGGCTGGTGCCGGTGCCGCGATTCGCATTGGCCCGCGTGGCCGTGGCCGTTCCCGCACAGTTGCACGTCCTGCTCGCATCGATACGACTTACCAATATCCGACTCGTCCAAACCCTAACGCTAGGAGACGTCCATGAGTAGTAAGACCAAACGGTTGGGCGTTCCCGCCGCTTTGACGATCTCGATGCTGGCCTTGGTGGCCTCGACTACCGGGCTTGCAGATGCAGCCAAGAATGCAGTCCTGCCAACCTCGCCCAGCACGCAGCCAAAGCCTTACGGAATCCTCAGACTAGACCAATCAAGCCGCTTTCCGGCACGGGCCATCCCAAAGGTCTACGCGGCCCGACGGGCAGACACCGTCGGAGGCCTAGGGGCCGCTGATCTCCAAGACAACTGCAACGCCCAGTCCGTAGATCTTGGGACATGGTGCCTGCTTGCAAGCCCATATCCAGTCCCGAACGAGGACGCCGGCAGGAACAACTACTTTTATGCCACGCAGAAGTGCGTAGAGCTAGGTGGCTATCTACCAACCGCTGGTCAGCTGATCGGCGCTGCGGGGCGCGTAAAGCTTGCATCCACAATCAACGACGCTCGCCTGACTGCATCGATCGATCAAGACCCAACTGACGGGCTAAAGGATCGCCGCGAGATGAGTTCGACGCTCGTGACGATCGCCGCCGGGTCAAGCGCCGCCGGGTCAATCGGCGTCTCAGAAGGCTCTAAGGGGGACCCTAAACAAGGGGAGCCCGATCCCGTACCGCTGCCAGCCAATCCTTCGCCCGAGACGCTCCAATACGTAACGGTTTACGACAACCATGATCGCGGCGGCTTCGCTGGTTCTAAGGCGATAGGTCAGCCGGAGAACTTTCGGTGCGCCTTTGACAAGCTACAAGGACCACCCGGCGAGATCGGGTAGGGCTGGCCTCTCGCGAGGTTAGTTCTTCGATGGCGAGGCGGTTGCGAGCTGCTCGGGGCAGAAGCGGTAACCGACGCCAAAGTGAGTGTGGATGTACTCCCAGCCCGGGGCGACCGCGGTTAGCTTGCGACGGACTTTGCGTACAAATACGTCGACGCTGCGGTCGCGATGAACCATAGGGGCGCCCCACACCAAGCTATAGATTGCCTCGCGCGGTACGACCCGATCGCTGTGCTCGGCTAGAACGTAAAAGATCTGGAATTCGCGCACCGTAAGACCAACTCGAAGATCGTCGGCAAGCAGCTGATACTCGGTCGCTCGGATCTCAAGGTTAGCGGTCCGTGTGACGTCCAAGACCGGCTCCAAAGTTGGCAGTGGCGGCAACATAATCTAGGAGACGAAGTAAAGCGCTGCTACTAACGAATCCTGTGAAGGAGTGGTGACTAGCCGGAGAAGATTTTGAGACTAACGATGGCTAGCGCCCTGGCCCAAAGGGCTGACTCAGCCGCGCCGAGCGCGCCGTAGCGTGATCCCTTCGAGGATATGGGCGACGGTCTCGCACGCGTCGATCGCCTGTTCGAGGGACTCAAAGATATCTTTCCAGCGGATTACGGTCATCGGGTCGATGCCGTTTATAAAGAGCGAGGCCACGCCGTCGCGGGCGAGTCGATCGCCTTCGTTCTCTAGGCGGTGGATCTCGACAAGATGGATCGAAAGATCAGACGATGTACGCAAGGCACGCAGGGCGTGAGAGACCTCTTCACACGAGCTAACCAGAACACTCGAAAGAGCCACCGCTTGCTCCATCGTCGCCTCGACACCGTAGAGCCCGAGTTGGTCAGCGGCCTGCTCGGTGTAGTCAACAATGTCGTCAAGGGAGCGTGCTAACTCATAGACGTCGCTTTCTAGCAGGGGCGGGCGACCGTGGCGGCTGTCGTTTAGTCGGTGAATAATGTCGTGGGTAATGCGGTCACCCTGCTGCTCAGCGAGCAGGATGTCGCGGGCAAGCCCAGAGCGGTCGGGGAACTCAGTCAACATGTCGTGGAGCATCACGCTCGCCTGTTGCAGGTTGCGCCCTGAATCTTCAAAGAGGTCGAACATTGCGAGGTCGATCCGTGATGTTTTGAACGCTCTCATTGCTCTGGCAACCATATCTGTAAATAGGCCGCGATGGTGTCGGCTTCACAGAGTGTTTACGGCTCGTTTACAGAAACGTAACTGACCACCTTGGCCATACGAGGCACTTTCTACTCTGCGATGGAGAGTCAATTTGAAGGTGAGGTCATTCGCGCCGGACCGCTAGAAGTCTGGCTCAACGAAGATCTTGTGTTGGCCAACGGTCGCCCGCTGTCGCTCTCTGTTCGCGAGCAAGGAGTTCTTGCCGCCCTAGCGAGCAGAACTGATCGCATAGTGTCGCGTGACAAGCTCTTCGAATTGGTCTGGAATACACCTAGAAGCCCTCATAACCGATCGGCTGACGTCTACGTTCACAAGCTGCGAGGCAAGCTTGAGACGGCGTTGCCACAGTGGCGCTTTATCCACACGCACGTAGGTTTCGGCTACCGCTTCTCTGCCGAATCAGAGTCCGCGCTAACACGGGTATGAGGTCCGTAGAAGTCTATTCTTCACATCTTTTTCACAAAGTCGCCACAACTCGGTAACAAACTCTGCATCCACGGTGCGATTCTCAGCAGTAACAACAATCTCACCAAAGGAGTGCAAGTGAATCTCTCTCGTTTCCTGATCACGGTCGTAGCGACCGCAACTGTTGCTGTAGGTGTAACCGCCTGCGGTGGCTCTGATACCAGCAGCAGTGCTTCGACGGATGCAGGAGCAGCCGTTTCTGGCTCGATCGCGATCGACGGCTCGTCGACCGTCTTCCCCTTTGCCCAAGCGGCAGCGGAGGAGTTTCAGACCAAGAACCCGGACGCCAAGGTCACTGTCGGCGAGTCAGGAACTGGCGGAGGATTTGAGAAGTTCTGTAATGGCGAGATTCAAATCGCTGATGCATCGCGTTCGATCAAGGACGAAGAGATCGCCCTCTGCAAGAAGGGGTCAATCAAGTACAGCGAGGTCCAGATCGCAAACGACGGCATCGCGATCGTCACCAACAAAGACTTAAAGATCACCTGCATGACGACCGACCAACTCAAGGCGCTGTGGAACAAGACCTCAACGGTCTCTAACTACAAGCAGCTCGACCCATCATTCCCAGACGTTAAGGTCAGCCTCTTCGGTCCAGGCACTGATTCGGGAACCTTTGACTTCTTCACCGATGAGATCAACGGCGAGAAGGGCGACACCCGCAAGGACTACCAGCCGACCGAGGACGACAACGTGACTGTCCAAGGTGTCTCTGGCGAAAAGGGTGGCCTCGGCTACTTTGGCCTGTCCTACTATGCCGACAACACCGACAAGCTCAACCTAGTTGCTGTCAACGACGGCTCAGGGTGTGTCGTTCCATCTGACGCTACGGTGCAGGACGGCTCCTACAAGCCGCTTTCGCGCCCGCTGTTTATGTACATCAATGAGGCCGATTTCACGCCAGCAGTCAAGGCGTTCATGGGCTATGTAGTCGACAATGCCGATGCGATCGCCAAGAACGCCAAGATCGTGGCGATGACACCCGCACAGCAGACCGAGGCTAAGGCCGCGCTCTCAAAGGCTGAGGCTGGCGCTTCTGGCGCCACGACAACAACCGGCTGATGTTGCAGCTCGCCCGCAAACCGGCCAAGGTCGCTAGAGGTTGGTTGTAGGCCAAGATGGATCCCACTCAAGCAAGTAGCCAGCAGGCGGCGTCTAGGACAGCGATCCTAGGCGCCGCCCGCCCGCGTTATGGAGAGAAGTTGATCCGTGTGATCCTCTTCGCCTTCGCGCTTGTCAGCGTTTTGACGACCACCGGGATTATCGTCTCGCTGCTGGGAAATACGATCGATTTCTTCGACGTCGTGTCGATCTGGGACTACATAACTGGCGGCGAATGGTCACCACTCTTCTCTGACCCGAAGTTCGGAGTCTGGCCGCTAGTCAACGGCACGTTGTTGGTCACGGCGGTTGCTTTGGTTGTAGCGATTCCGCTCGGATTAGGGACCGCTATCTATCTAAGCGAGTACGCCAGCCGCCGGGTCCGCAAGGCCATAAAGCCATTTTTGGAGCTTCTCGCCGGAATCCCGACGATCGTCTTTGGCTATTTCGCCCTCACCTACTTCACGCCTGTCGTGCTCAAGCAGTTTCTCGGCATTGAGGTCGGCTCTTTCAACGCTCTCTCTGCCGGCATCATCATGGGCTTCATGGTGCTGCCGACGATCGCGTCGGTCTCTGAGGATGGCATGTCGGCCGTGCCTGCCTCGCTGCGTGAAGGTGCCTACGGCCTCGGCGCGTCCAAGCTCCAAGTCTCACTGCGAATTGTCTTCCCTGCCGCTCTCTCGGGGATTGTTGCGGCAATCGTCCTAGGCGTCTCGCGGGCAATCGGCGAGACGATGATCGTTTTGATCGCCGGCGGCCAGATTCCTAATACCGGGATCGATCCACGCGAGGCCTTTGAGACGATGACCGCGTTCATTGCGGCAACCGGCAAGGGCGACGTACCGACGGGCAGCATCGGCTACCAGACGATCTTCGCCGTTGGCTTCACGCTCTTTGTGATCACCCTCTTACTTAACGCAGTCTCGATCCGCTTCGTGCGTAAGTACCGACAGGTCTACGAGTAAAAAAGGATTACCTTGGCTACTAATACACAGCAGATAGGCAGTGGATCCACAGGATCGCGCCTGCGAGGACAGGCGTTCAAAATCGTCCTGTGGCTCTGCATAACTGCGTCAGTCGTGCTGCTGTGTCTGCTGCTGGTTGAGACTCTGCGCGACGGTATTCCTGGGCTGACCGGCACGTTGTTTGCCAACTTCCCGTCGTTTAATCCGGCGAAGGCCGGGCTCCAGTCTGCCTTGATGGGGACGTTGTGGCTGATGGCCGTCGTGATCGTCTTTATCGTGCCGGTGGGAGTCGGGACAGCGATCTATCTTGAGGAGTACGCCGATCGCAACCGCTGGTGGAATCGCCTGATCGAGGTCAACATTCAGAATCTTGCAGCAGTCCCTTCAATCGTTTACGGCATTCTGGGACTTGCCTTTTTGGTCCGCGGGCCGGCCAGCCTTGGGCGCACCGTACTCGCCGGCGGCCTCACTCTGGGGCTACTCGTGTTGCCAGTTGTGATCATCACTGGCCGCGAAGCTATCCGCGCCGTACCACCATCAATTCGAGAGGGATCGATGGCGCTGGGCGCCACACAGTGGCAGACGATCTGGAAGCAGGTTCTGCCCGCGTCGATCCCCGGGATGGCTACTGGAGTCATTCTTGCCATCTCACGAGCGATCGGTGAGACGGCCCCGTTGATCTTGGTCGGCGCTGCCACCTTCGTGGCGTTTAACCCCTCCGGGCTGGACTCGGCGTTCACCGCTTTGCCCTTGCAGATCTTTAACTGGCTCTCCCAACCCCAAGATGAGTTCAAGACGCTTGCTGCAGCTGGCATCATTGTGCTGCTTGTGATGCTCGCGGGGATGAACGGGATTGCTGTATGGCTCCGTAATCGCTACGAACAGAAGTGGTAGGTGATGACTCAATGCAAGACCCAACAACCGCGACCAGTACAGCTCCCATGACTGACTTAGACCCACCCGACACGTCAACCGGCCACGCCGCGATAACGCCGCGTGCATTACAGGTGCGTGAACCCGCACCGACTGACCTCGCCTCGCGTGAACGGATCTTCTCGATCGAAGATGTGACGATCAGCTACAGCGGAAAGGCTGCTGTGCGCGATATCGCATTCCCGATCTATAAGAATGAGATCACAGCGCTGATCGGGCCATCGGGGTGCGGAAAGACAACGCTTCTACGGGCACTCAACCGCATGAATGATCTGATTCCCACCGCCAAAGTTGAGGGCAAGGTCTTCTACCACGACATCGATCTCTATGACTCGGCCGTTGATCCAGTACAGGTCAGAAAGCGGATTGGGATGGTCTTTCAGAAGCCCAACCCTTTCCCCAAGTCGATCTACGACAACATCGCATTTGGGCCGCGCGTTCTCGGCATGAAAGGCGATATGGACAGTATCGTCGAGTCCGCCTTACGCAAAGGGGCGCTCTGGGATGAGGTCAAGGATCGCTTAAAGACCAACGCCTTTGGCATGTCGGGCGGCCAGCAGCAGCGTCTCTGTATTGCGCGCGCTCTAGCAATCGAGCCAGATGTGATTTTGATGGATGAGCCTTGTTCGGCGCTGGATCCAATCTCGACCGGCCGCATCGAGGATCTGATGGACGAGCTTCGAGCCGACTATTCGATCGTGATCGTGACCCACAATATGCAGCAGGCCGCACGCGTCTCTGACATGACTGCCTTCTTTACAGTCGAGTTGGGTCAAGATGACAGCCGCACTGGGCGTGTCGTCGAATATGACGCCACAGAGAAGATCTTCACTTCACCGTCTGATCCGCGGACCGAAGCCTATGTGACGGGCAAGGTTGGATGACCGAAGGACGCAAACGGTTTAGCGAGGAGCTTCGGGTACTTGAAGACCAGGCCCTAGGTGGCATAGATCTAGTGCTTGTTTCGCTTGACCGGACCTTGGAGGCCCTTGAGCAGCACGACACGGAGCTGGCCGGGATCGTGATCGCTGACGACGACCGTATTGATGGTCGCTACCTCGAGGTCCACCAAGGTGTCTTGACGCTGCTGGCGCTGCAGTCGCCGGTCGCGGGTGACCTACGAGTGGTGGCGGCTTTGCTGCACCTGATTAAGCACATCGAAAGAATGGGCGATCAGTGCGTCAATATCGCCAAGCTGATCCCACTCTCAGGGCATGGGCCGCCCAGGGATGCTGAGCTCTTCGCGATGATCGATCGGATGGGCAAGACGGCTCGCTCGATGGTCGCCCAGTCAAAGCAGGCCTTCGCCTTGCGCGATCCCGAGCTCTCTCTCGACCTCGTACGCCAAGACGACGAGGTTGACCGACTCAACCGCCAGATCTTTACTCGCGCCTTGGATATCGGCGACAAGGTCGATGTCCGAGAGTGGGCGATGTTCATGATCCTCACCGCTCGCTGTCTGGAGCGGATTGGTGACAATGCAGTCGATGTTGGAGAGCAGGCTGCGTTTGTCGCGACGGGGCTGTTTCGTGAGTTCGACGACGCCTCTCATCAGCAGCCCCCTACAACCATCTAGGCGATTGCCTGGCTAGGTAGGGTCGTAGCCGCGGTATGCCATTACGTCGGCGATCCGTTCGCGCGCTTGGACGCCCCACCATCGCTCGACGATATAGAGGCCAAGGTCTAAGGACGAAGTGACACCTGCGGCAGTAGTCACGAGCCCGTCTTCGACGATTCGCTGATCAGAGACGACCTCCTTGCAGTAGGGCTTGAGAGCATCTAGTGCAAGGTGGTGGGTGGTCGCGCGCTTACCTTTGAGATGTCCCGCCGCCCCGAGTAACAGAGCACCGGTACAGACGCTGGCAATCGGGGAGCCTCCCTTCCAGCCTTTTAAGTACTCGAGGCACTGCGCGTCGGCCATCATCGCGCGAGTTCCACTCCCGCCGGGGACGATCAGTAGGTCATAGGGGCGTAGGTCTTCATAGACGGCGTCAGGGAGTATCGCCACGCCGGTGTCGTCGAGGATCGTCGCCTTGGTACCAATTATGCGGACGCTGACGTCGGGGTCGATTCCCATCGCAGCGATTCGACGCAGAGCGTCATAGACGCCGACCAGATCTAGCAGTGTGAGGCCGGGGAAGGCTAGGAAGGCGATGCGAGCTATCACTAGATAGGCAGCCTACTGGCATAAGCATGTGCGGTGCCATACCGCAGTTGGCGCGTTGGCGTCTTTGGGAAATTAGGGCGTATTGGCGGGCAGATCCCACTTGTAAAGCCAGTATTTACTGCTACGGGGCACCTCGGTCGACCACCTTACTCTTGTGAAAAATCTGTGACTAACCCTTGTCTTAGTAGAGATAACGCCTCTTGTCCCCTTACAATGCGGCGCAGATGAGTAATTTAACTTTGGGGCCAGATTTCTCTGATTCGCGCGAGGCTTGGGCCGGCGACCGTGGTCCGGGCTCTGTCCGGATGGCGGTCATCGATACCGACAGCGGATTCCTCCAGGTTCTTACCAAGCGCTTGGATCGGATCGGATGGCAGTACCACGTCTTGGCCAGCGCGGTACCGCTCGAAACAGTTTTGGCTATGCGCCTCAACGCCATCGTCGTTGATATAGCAACGCTCGGTCCGCAAGGATGGACCTATCTCGAAGCCCTATGTGCGAAGTTCCCCGGCTTGGGCATCATCGTCTGCACCGGTCAATCCTCTGTCGCTCAGCGCGTCAGGGGACTACGGATCGGCGCCGATGATTGGATGAGCAAGCCTTGCCATCCGGAAGAGTTGATCGCCCGCGTCGAGGCCGTTGTTCGCCGTCGGCGCCGCTCGGAGACGCGCACAGACGTCCAAGCAACCGTGACCGGCGAGGTCGAGATTCGTCCCGATCAGTTCCAAGCCTTCGTTAACGGAGCCTCGATCGATCTGACTCGCCGCGAGTACGAGCTAATTCAGCTACTTGCCGAAGCCGATGGGCAGGTGCTCGAGCGCGAGGAGATCTACCAGCGTGTCTGGGGCTATGCGATGGCTAGGGGCGACCGCTCTGTCGATGTCTTCGTCCGCAAGCTGCGCCAGAAGCTCGAACGAGCATCACCACAGTGGCTCTACATCCACACACACTTCGGGATCGGCTACCGCTTCGCTCCAGAGCCGGGCGAGGGAGTTGTAGCCGAGTCGGTCGCACGGGGGCTGGCCGCCGCACAGAGCGCTGCTCCCAGCAGCGGCGTTGACTTGAGTACCGAGGCTGCGGACATACTGTCTGAAGCCGGTACGCTCTCAGCGTGAACGCAACCGTCCGCAACGTCTTCATCATCTTGGCCTTGGCCGCTGCGGTGGCCTTCTTGCCGGCGGCCGGAATCGCTGCAAACCTAATCGGCTGGCTCTTTGGGACGCTTTTTCTAGTCGCCCTGGCTTGGTTTGCGGCAGTGCTCTACCGCCGTTTTCAAGCCGATCTCTTAGGTCTAGAGGACCGCACGCGCTTGATTCTTTACGGCTCGATCGGAGTCGGATTTGTGACTTTGACGGCTACCGATCGCATGTGGAACTCAGGCGCCGGATCGATCGCGTGGATCGCCCTTCTTCTGGCCAGCGGCTACGGGATTTACCGAGCCATTTTGGCCTACCGCGCCTATTGAGCTACTCGCTCCTAGTCGGGCACCAGCCTTCTCATCGGACGCGCGATTGCGAGCATCATCAACGCTGCGACGAGTGCGATCACGCCGAGCATCGCGAAAAATGCCGACTGGCCGAGTGAGTCGTAGTAGCCCGCCAGACGCCCTCCGATTGCATCCCCAACACTTGTCGCCAAGAACCACACCCCGAGGGTCTGGGATACACGGTCTGGGGGAGAGAGACGGGTCGCGGCAGCCATCCCTACCGGACTAAGCATCAGCTCGCCGACGGTCTGGATAGCGAAGACTGCGATCAGCCACATGGCGACAACTTTGCCATCGATTGAGGCTTGAGCTGCGAGCACCATCACGCCCATCGATGCCGCGATAAGGAAGAGGCCTCCGGCAAACTTGTATGGGGTCCCTGGCTGCTTACCCCGCACGCCCAGCGCCGTCCAGATTCCCGCCATCACGGGTGCGAGAACGATTATGAGCAGCGGATTTACTGACTGAAACCAGCTCGACGGGAAGTCGATCCCCAAGAGCGCATGGTCGGTGTTGTTTTGGGCAAAAATCGCGACAGTCGAACCGGCCTGGTCATAGACCATCCAGAACACTGCAGCAGCGACAAATAGGACCAAGAGCATGATCACGCGGTTAAACTGCGGCCGGTTGGAGCGCTCGGATCGCAGTGTCCGTGTGAACCATACGATTGGGACGATCAGGATTATCACGGTGATTCCCAGCTCAATCGAGTCTGCTTGAATCTTGAAAACAGTTAGGTCGAGCACGACGAGCGCTACCGCAGCGGCCGCTCCAACGGCACTGCAGATTCCGTAGTGGCGGCGCTCTGAAGGCGATAGCGGGTTTGATGGAGCCACTCCGATCGCCCCCATGCCGCGGGTACCGATCGCGTACTGAATCAGGGCAAAGATCATCCCGATTGCGGCAGCGCCGAAGCCCAGCTCCCACGAGACCTGCTGTCCGAGGTAGCCGCAGATTAAGGGTGAGAGGAAGGCTCCAAGGTTGATGCCCATGTAGTAAATGGAGAAGCCAGCGTCTCGCAACTCTTCCCGGCTTGCATATAACGAGCCGACCATGGCGGTCATATTTGGCTTGAGCAGGCCGGTCCCAATGATGATCAAAAAGAGCGCGGGGAAGAGCCCGTCGCCACCGAGTATCGCCAGCACAATATGCCCAGAGGCGATTATCGCTCCGCCGAGGAAAACTGTCCGACGCGCGCCGAGCACACGATCTCCTATCCATCCACCCGGTAGCGGCGTCAGGTAGACGAGTGCGATGTAGACCGCGTAGATCCCTGCTGCCTCTGGCGCGCCAAGTCCCATCCCACCATCTGAGGTCGGAGCGATCATGAACAGCACGAGCAGCGCGCGCATGCCGTAGTAGGAGAATCGCTCCCACATCTCGGTTAGAAAGAGCGTTGCTAGCGAGCGTGGCTGGCCGAAGATGGTCCGCGTAAATGGGTCGAAGGGGGTCGCGCTCATTCGAGGCAGCCCTTGAGGTCACTCGACCTTGAAAGCTTGCCCAGCGGCTCGCGATTGGCGCCTGAGCCGATCACTGCGACCGACTTTGTAGCTGCTTGCCAGCAGCCGTCTTCTGCGACCGTCACGTCGTACTTAAGTGATAGGACCATGTTGGCGATCCCGATTTGGATATCGCAGGTGACGTTTGGTCGAGTCTCGGCGCAGTCAACGGTTCTAATCTGGGAGAGAGGCGCGTCGGCATTGAGTTGGCTCTCTAGGGCCTTCGTCATCGATCTCTCGATGCTGGCCGTTGGACCGTCGCCGACAGGGCCACAGCCGACGACCAGAGCTGTGATCAGCGGTAAAAGGAAAACAGGCGAGCGCATCCATGGAACTTAGCGAGACTTCGATTGGAGTGTCAACCTGCCGTTGGCGCCCTAGCATCGGCGAGGTTATCGCCAGCGGTTACGGCGTTATCCGGGTCCTATCGATCGGCGTAAGGGCACCGCGCACTGCGGCTACGTGTAGCGCCGCCGCCGCGGTCGTCGGCTTGGTCGAGAACTCAGCGATGAAAGCAGTCGCCTTCGGAAAGGCTGAGTTTTGCCAGTTGGTGTACTCGCCTGGGAAGCCTTCGAGGTCGACAAACTTCATGCCTACTCGCTTTGCGTAGATGGAGGAGACCCTTGGATTCCCGAGGGGGGTCTCGACGAGGCCGTAGGGCTGGTGGTCGTCAAGTTGGTAGCGACTCTGCGTGATCTTGATACTCATGTGTCTAGTTTCGTCACAACTGCGCCGCCAAGCTGACGGTCATGCGCATAATCGGATCCCAACGCGGCCAAGCGGCGGTTGAACTCGTAGCGATCCTGCCGATTATCGTGCTCGTGATCGGCTCTGTCTGGCAGTTGGCAGTGGCAGGACAGGCGATGTGGCTAGTGGGCTCTGCTGCTCGAGCGGCGGCTCGAGCGCACGCGGTGGGCCTCGATCCTGGCGCTGCTGCGCGTAGCGTGCTTCCGGCCCGGCTAGAGCAAGGCATGCGCGTCTCGGTGACCAAGGATGGGTCAGTAACGGTTGCGGTTTCCATCCCCGCTGTTATAGGGCCCTCGCGCTTGGGCACGGTCGATTCCAAAGCACGATTTGAGCCACAAGTATGAGGATCGATATGCGACGGTCAGGTGGGCAGGCGACGGTTGAACTGGTGGCGCTGCTGCCACTGGTTGGGATCGTCGCCTTGGCGATGCTGCAGGTCTTCGCCGCTGGCCTAGCCGCTGAGATGGCCAGCCATGCCGCCGAGGCCGGTGCGATCGCCCTAATGCAGAACCGCGATCCGAGCCGCGCAGCGCGTGAGTCAGTCCCAGGTTGGTCGCGCGGTGGCATGGAAGTTTCGGTTTACGGCCGTCGAGTAAATGTGCGCATGCGCTCTCCAGTTGTTATCGGGCCGCTTGCCGAGCGCCTAACAGCGACCTCTCACGCAGTGGCTGGAGCCCCATGATCGAGATGCTCGAACGGATCGGAGGGCTATTTGTCGTTCCGAGCTCCCCGTCGGTCGCAGATCGGGCCGCCGCCGTTAGCGCGGTCTCGGTCGGGCTGCTCTGTGAGTCAAGGGACGCGCTGACGGCGGGGTCCGCAATGGCACTACTACTGGCCCGCCGCCATCGAGTGCCATGCGCGGCGCTATACCTATGGCCGTCGAGCGCAATCGGTGGCGGCATCAGGCTGCCAAGCTCGCGCGCAGCTCGCCGCCTGGCCAACGCACTCTCTGCGCACGGGCTAGAGGCTTCAACTGCTGGGAGAATCGCTCGCGTCGGTCTGACGCAGGATCCGCAGGTGGCTGCTGTTGAGATCTCTAGAGCTATATCCGTTGCCGGTGATACGCCCTTCGTTCTTGTCTTGGCCGGGCCTCGCAATATGGCATTAGATGGCTTATTGCAGAGATGTGACGTCGTGGCGACGGTCGTTGATGCAAGCAGCTGGGACCCACCGTTGGGCCCGCTGATCGAAACCAGCCTGGCCCAGATCCATAGGAGGGTGCGTGCGCTAGAGGTCTCGATCGGACCAGCCACGGCCGTGATGGCGCGGTCTGGCTTGGCCGTCAGCGGCTCACTGAGCCGGAGCTTTGGCCCAGTGATCTGATTGCACAGGTAAGTCTGGATGCGGGTTGGGCGGGTCGTACCGTGCGCATAGTCGCCGGCCGGTTGTTGCAGTGCCGGTTGTGCTCCGGCCTGCCCGACTATGGCCGGTGACTTCGACTGACCGATCAGCTGACCTTGTGAATGAGTGTGCAACCCCGAACTGTTTTGTTGCAGGTAGGTCTGGTTGCGTTACGTGTGCTTCGTCAGTCTCGGTCAAATGTCATACACGGAGCGGACGAACCGCAGGCGTGAAAAGCCAGGGAACGTGTTGCACGGCCAATGCGGCCAAGCAGCCATCTTGATGATAGGGCTGCTCGCGGCCGTGCTGGTGGGAGCCTTCGTGTTGGGCGCTGTGGCGCGTGGAGTCGGAGTCCGGGGAACTCATCAACGCGCGGCCGATCTTGCAGCGCTCTCAGGCGCAAGCCGAATGCGCGCTAACTATGAACGGCTCTTTGAACCGGCATTCATCGGCAACGTGCCTAACCCTCGCCACCTCTCAAAGCCTGCATATCTTGCGCTAGGCCTAGGCGCAGCGATGGCGGCTGCAGTGGCAAATGGCGCGGTCGCCACGGTGGTGAGCTTTCCAGACGTACTCTCGTTCGCGCCGGTCCGTATCCGGGTCACCGTTCATGATCGGGTTAAGGTCGAGGCCGGCGGTAAGCGCCGGAGTTTGAGTGACGTTGCACGCGCCGAGGCGGAGCTCGGTCCACCATCCTTGTTGAACTTTGGATCTGGCGGCGGCTATAGCGGGCCGCTCGCCTACCGCCAAGGCAAGCCCATGCGACCGGATGTCGCGATCGCCTTTGATCGTATGCAGCAGGCCGCCCAGGCAGATGGACTGGGCCTGATCGTGGCCAGCGGCTTTCGCAACGACGCAGAACAGGCGGCGCTGTGGGCGCGCCATCCTGATCCAAAGTGGGTCGCGCCGCCTGGCCAATCACTGCACCGCCTGGGCACAGAGCTAGATCTCGGACCAGGGCCAGCATACGGCTGGCTGGCAGCCAACGCTGCCAGATTCGGCTTTGTCAAAAGGTACGCTTGGGAGGCGTGGCACTTTGGATATTCGCGAAACGCCGGCAGCACCTCGGTCGGTTTCGGCGGCCAAGGTGGTGACGGTAAGACGGCGATCCCAAGCTTCGTGCCGCCGCAATTTGCGCCAGCGATCTCTGCTGCAGCGCAGCGCTGGAACGTAGGCGCCGCACTGCTCTCGGCTCAGCTTTACGCCGAATCGAACTTCAACCCGGCGGCAGTATCACCCACCGGGGCGAAAGGGATCGCGCAGTTCATGGCTGACACCGCTGGGCGCTACGGCCTTTTGGACCCGTTTAATGCAGCCGCTGCGATCAACGCCCAAGCCCACCTGATGCACGACCTAATGCGCCAGTTTGGATCCGTCCCGCTCGCGTTAGCTGCCTATAACGCTGGCGCCGGCGCGGTCGCAGGGTGTGGCTGTATTCCATCCTTGCCAGAGACCCGAGGCTACGTTTCTAGGGTCTTGGGCCTGCTCGGCGGAGCGGGCGACAGTTCCGGGCTGGCCGCGGCGTTTACGGTGAGGCTGATTGGGTAGAGCAGGTAGTTAGAGGACTGCCTCGATCTCCACCGGAATGCCGTTGAGGATCGCGTTGCCTGAGAGCGCATCGACGGAGCACTCGTCGGCCAAGATGTTCGAGTTGGCGCCGGTTTGAGCGGTCGCTACCGCCATTTGGACCCCTTCACCATCGTGTCCCCAGCCGTGGGGAATGCTGATTACGCCAGCCATGATGGAGTCAGTGACCTCAACCGTAACTTCGACGGTGCCTGTGCGCGAGGTGACCCGAACAAGCCCCCCATCCCGGAGACTAAACCGCTTAGCGTCAGCTGGATGAAGATGGGCCGTGCACGCTGGCTTGCCACTCACCAACAGCGGCAGGTTGTGCATCCAAGAGTTGTTTGAGCGCAGATCGCGGCGGCCGATCAACACCATCGATCCGTTTACATGGCGATGCAGCGAGGCTTCAAGGCGCGCCACGTCAGCCACGATCGCTTCGGGAGCCAGTTCGATCTTGGCGGTTGGCGTAATTAAGACGTCGGGGATGCGCGAGGTTAGAGGCCCGCAGTCGACGCCGTGCGGGCTCTCCTCGAGCGTTGTCAGCGTAAGGCCATCGGGGTCTTGCCCGAAGCCATCGCCAAACGGACCTACGCGAATCAACATGTCCAGAATTCGCTCGGGGCCAACTCTTGGCTCCAGCGCGCCCATAATCTCAGCGAGGTCACGATCGGCGATAGGTGACCCGGGGGCGACGGCCTCGCGACGTGTCATTTCGTGCGCTACGAGGTCGTCCAACGCCTCAATGTCGACGTCAGAACCCTGGCCTGCCACGACACCGGCCAGGCGCAACAGGGTCTGCCACTCGGCTGGCATGTCAGTCTCTAATATCGCTGGCGAGTAGTTGGCAACGCTGCGCACGGCGAATTGGTAGAGCGCAAGGTCGTAGTGGGAGCGTTCTAGCGGAGAGGGCGCGGGCAGGATCACGTCGGCGTGGCGAGAGGTCTCGTTGAGGTAGATGTCGATGCTGACCATGAACTCCAACGAGTCCAACGCGAGATCGACGCGAGCTGAGTTGGGGGTACTCAGGGCCGGGTTGCCAGCGATCGTGATGAGCGCGCGGATCTGGCCCTGGCCAGGCGTTTGAATCTCTTCAGCGAGGCAGGAGACTGGCAGTTCGCCGAGCATTTCGTTGAGGCCACGTACGCGGCTTTGCCAGCGTCCAAAGAGCGTCCCGCGACCAGGCCCCGGAGTGTCACGCGCGCCAGCGCCGCCTGCCACCGGACGGGGAAACAGTGCCCCACCGGGTCGGTCAAGGTTGCCCGTAACAACGTTGACGACGTCGATTAACCAGCTGGCCACTGTGCCGAACTCCTGCGTGCAGGTTCCGATCCGTCCGTAGACCGCAGCCGACGGGGCATCAGCCAGATCGCGCGCTATGCGACGGATCTCGGGCGCTGAGATCCCACAAATCTCGGCGACGGCCTCAGGTGAAAAGACCTTGGCGCAGCGGCGGACCTCGTCTATGCCGTTGCAGTGATTAGCGAGGGCTCCAGGAGAGGCTAGTCCCTCCTCAAAGAGGACGTGCAGGAGCGCCAATAAGAGATGGGCGTCGGTTCCCGGACGGATGAAGTGGTGCTCGTCGGCCATCTCAGCGGTGCGACTGCGACGCGGGTCAAAGACAACAATCTTGCCGCCGCGGGATTGGATGTCGCGTAGACGTCCGCGGACGTTTGGGGCCGTCATCAGGCTCCCGTTAGAGGTCAGCGGGTTGGCTCCAAAAATTAAAAGGTGGTGTGTGCGGTCAAGATCGGGCACCGGGATCCGGTAGGGGCCGCCGAACATCAGCCCGGCGGAGAGGTGTTTGGGCATCTGATCGACGGTGCTGGCGGAGAAGATGTTTTTTGACCCCAAAGCACGCAAGAGAACGCGGCCATAGATGACGGGCGCGAGGTTGTGGGCTGCTGGATTGCCTAGATAGGTGCCGACAGAGTCGCGCCCGTGGGCCTCGAGAATAGGCGGCAGGCGCCGGTTGATCTCCTCGAAGGCTTCGTCCCAGCTTGCCGGGGCGAAGCTGCCGTCGGGCTGGCGCAGCATCGGAGTGCGCAGGCGGTCGGGGTCGTCGTGGAGCTGCTTGAGGCTAACTCCCTTGGGGCAGATGAAGCCCCGACTAAAGACGTCGTCGTGGTCAGGGCCTACCGCCAATACCTCGTCACCAGAGGTCTTGATCGCTAGGCCACAGGTCGCTTCACACAGGGGACATGTGCGGTAAGTCGTGACTGTCTCGCGTGGGTCGCTCGAGACTGTTTGGTCACTAGCCATTCTCGCCCTCGATTTCATCTAGCAGGCATCGTAGCGCCGCCCACAGCATCGGCAGATAAATCGTCGGTTTGACCTCGTGGCGCGTATCCTCGGTCAGTGGCCTCTCAAACACGCATCGAGCGTTTGACAGAACAACGACGCGCGCTGCCTGCCCAGCCTGGCGTCTATCTCTTTCGTGACGCTCGCGGGAGGGTGATCTACGTCGGTAAGGCCAAGTCACTGCGACAGCGTGTCGCTTCGCACTTCTCTAACCCGATGCGCCATGGAGGCGGCTCGGAGTTCATCGGGGAGGTGGACACAATCGAGTCTGTTGTAGTCGCTACCGAGGCCGAGGCACTGCTCGTTGAGCAGAACTTCATCAAGCAGTACAGGCCGCGCTTCAACATCCGCTTGCGCGACGATAAGTCTTACCCCTATATCGCCGTCTCGCTCGACGAGCGCTATCCACGCGTTTACTTCACGCGCGAGCGCCACCGCAAAGGCCGCTCCTACTTTGGTCCCTACTCGAGCGCAAGGCGCGTGAGAGGCACTCTCGATCTGCTCCAAAAGATCTTTCTCTTCCGATCGTGTGAAGCAGAGGCGCCCGGTAGGCGCAGTGGTTCGCCGTGTCTCGATTATCACATTAAGCGGTGCACGGCACCGTGCGTGGACTACGTCGATCAGGCCCAATACCGCAGTCAGATCGACGGTGTGGTGGACTTCCTTTCCGGGCGCTATCGACAGATCGAGCGCGATCTCCAGGCACGGATGGAGCAGGCCTCGGCGGCCCAAGAGTTCGAGCAGGCAGCAGTTGAACGTAACCGTCTCAACGCCGTGCGTTCGTTGCTCGAACGCCAGCATGTGACCAACACTTCGGTCGGGACGGTTGATGCCGTGGCGGTCGCACTCGACGGCGTGGATGCAAACGCGCAGGTCTTCCAAGTTAGAGAGGGCGCGCTCTCAGATCGCCAGTCCTTCTATTTAGAGAATCAAGGCAGAGGAGATATCTCGACGGTTGTGGAGGAGTTTCTCTTGCAGTACTACGCGACATCAGCAGCGATTCCGCCACAGATCGTCGTTCAGCGCGGACTGGAGCTATCACCTGCGCTAGGCGAGGCTCTCGCACATCGCCGCGGCGGACCGGTTGAGATTCGCGCGGCTGAACGTGGCGACAAGCGGCGCATCCTTGAGCTTGCTCAACGTAACGCGACACTCTCGCTTGATCAGGATCGGCTCAAGGAGGAGCGCCGCC
Organism: Solirubrobacterales bacterium; assembly: GCA_947474595.1. GTDB lineage: Bacteria > Actinomycetota > Thermoleophilia > Solirubrobacterales > Solirubrobacteraceae > CANJIV01. Next base: position 196,309 of record CANJIV010000002.1, on the reverse strand, counting down.
ATCAGCGCCGCGCACAAGCTCTCGACGGCCTTGCGCGCGCGCTTAATCTAGAGGCTGTTCCGCTGCGGATCGAGTGCTTTGACATCTCTAATCTAGGCGGAACGCACACGGTTGCCTCGATGGTTGTCTTCGAAGCTGGCGTAGCCAAAAAGAGTGACTACCGGCGCTTTACGATCCGTAGCGTCGAAGGATCGGATGACTTTGCGTCGATGAATGAGGTGCTCACGAGACGCTTGTCTCAGTGGGAGCGCATCCATGACCTCTCTCCACACGACAGCGAACGTGACGCCAGCTTCGCCACTCTCCCCAACCTGATCGTCGTAGACGGTGGCAAAGGACAGCTCTCAAGTGCGATCGCAGCGCTAGGGCCGTTTCGTGATCGTGGGGTAGCTGTGATTTCGCTGGCCAAGCGGATCGAAGAAGTCTTCATACCCGGTAGCTCGGCGCCGCTGGTGCTCGACCATGAAACGGCTGAGCTTCAACTGCTACAGCGAATCCGAGATGAGGCCCACCGCTTCGCAGTTACCCACCACCGCAGCCGTCGAGACAAAGCAATGAAGGCCTCAATCTTCGACGACCTTCCTTCAATCGGGCCAGCTCGCAAGCGGGCATTGCTGACCCACTTTGGCTCGCCGGAGTCTGTCGTGGCTGCATCGCGCGAAGAGTTGGAGGCCGTTCCCGGCCTGCCAGGCAAGGTCGCTAGGGATCTATACACGGCACTGAACAAGACGGGCCGTTAACAGTAAAGGCACGTGATTGTCCGCGCCAACCGCCACAATCGGTGGGCAATGAGCGCGGCCTCCAGCGATCCGGCGGCTTCAAGCCTTAGCGACCTCGTCGTGATCACTGGCGTATCGGGTGCGGGCAAGTCGACCGCGATGGACGTCTTTGAGGACGCCGGCTACTTCTGTGTCGACAACCTTCCGCCGGAGATGATCGCTTCGCTGGTTGAACTCTTCATGCACGAGGGGTCAAAGGTCGAGTTCGCTGCGATCGTCTGCGATGTTCGTGGAGGCGGGTACTTCGACGGCTTGATGGCTGCCCTAGACGATCTTGAAGGAAGCGGCGTGCCCGCTCGAGTCGTCTTCTTAGAGGCCGACGATCAGACGCTTTTAACTCGCTACAAAGAGACGCGTAGGCGCCACCCACTCTCTCCGGCAGGGACGGTCGCAGCCGGTATAGCCACCGAGCGCGAGCTCGTAGCACCGTTTAAGCAGCGCGCCGATCTTGTGATCGACACCGCCGGGCTTACAGAAGTCGCGCTGCGTCAGCGGCTTGCCGAGGAGTTTCTCAGCCAGGAGCACCCGACTAAGTTGGCCATAACCTTCATGAGTTTCGGCCACAAAAACGGGCCGATCCGAGAGGCTGACCTCTCCTTCGACGTGCGTTTTCTCCCCAATCCCCACTATGACGCCGATCTGCGCCCGCTGACGGGGCTCGATCCAAAGGTTGTGTCATACGTCGCGCGAGACGGGGTCTTAGATGAGTTCTACGCTCGACTACTACCACTCTTGGACTACCTCTTGCCCAAGTATTTAGATGAAGGCAAGGCCCACTTGGTTGTTGCGATCGGCTGCACTGGCGGTCGACATCGCTCTGTGGCGATCGCTGAACACTTAGGCGTCAACTATGGATCGTCAGCTGACTACGATGTAACCGTTAGCCATCGGGACATCGATCAGGCAAGTAGGGCCTGACCGCTACGCCCCTAGATTCACGCTGCGATGATCGATCACATTGGTTTCGAGGTCTCTGACCTACAACGTTCTGCTCATTTTTACGATGCCGTCTTCTACGCCCTAGGCGCTCGCCGCATGCATAGCGGCGACTTTGGGATTGCTTGGGGAGTCAACGGGCCAACGTTTTGGATCACTTCGCGGTCAGATCCCGCTCCGGCATATGGTCATATTGCGCTGGCCGCGGCGGGCAAGGCGGCGGTCCGTGCGGCCTATGGGGCTGGGATGGCGAATGGCGGATCCAGCGATGGCGAGCCGTCTGCGCGTCCGGCTTATGGGCCCAACTACTACTCTGCCTATCTGCGCGACCCCGACAAGCTGAGAGTAGAGCTGGTCTGCGGGAGTCGCTAGACCTCGGGCCGCTGATAGCCTAGGCATCTTCGCTAGGCCGAAGTTAGGACGGTCTTGAGCCTGGCACTCAAACTCATCCCAGGAGGAAATGGACCGCATGTCTGTACGCGTCGGAATTAACGGCTTCGGCCGAATTGGCCGCAATGTCTTCCGCGCCGCTCACGAACAGGGCGCCGATATCGAATGGGTTGGTGTCAACGACCTAACCGATCCCGCCACACTCGCCCATCTTCTTAAGTACGACTCCACCTATGGGCCGTTTCCCGGAACGGTTGAGGCGACCGAGACTGGGATTCTCGTCAATGGGGAAGAGGTGAGGGTTTTCGCCGAGACCGACCCAGCCAAGCTTCCTTGGGGAGATCTCGGGGCCGAGGTCGTGATTGAGTCAACGGGCCACTTCACTAAGCGCGACGATGCCGCCAAACACCTTCAAGCGGGCGCCAAGAAGGTTGTCATTTCAGCTCCGGCAACGGAGCCAGATGTGACGGTTGTGCTGGGAGTCAACTTCGACGAGGTCTATGACTCAAGCGCTCACCATGTCATCTCCAATGCATCGTGCACGACCAACTGCCTTGGTCCTGTTGCGCGGGTGCTGCACGACCTAGTTGGGATTAAGCACGGCTTGATGACGACGATCCATGCCTATACGGCCGATCAGCGTCTCCAAGACATGCCACACAGCGACCTGCGCCGCGCACGTGCCGCTGCGGTCAACCTGATCCCAGCATCAACTGGCGCAGCGAAGGCGATTGGAATTGTTATTCCGGAGCTCAACGGCAAACTCCACGGCTTCGCTATCCGCGCACCCGTCCCGACGGGATCGGTCGTCGACCTCACGGTTGAAGTCGAGCGCGCTACATCTGTGGAAGAGATCAACGCCGGTATCGCCGCGGTCGCTGACCGTGGCGCGCTGAAGGGGATCCTCTCCTACACCGAGGATCCGATCGTATCCAGCGACATCATCAAGTCTTCCTACTCGTCGATCTTTGACGCCGAGCTGACCTCTGTGATCGATGGCACGATGGTGAAGGTTGTCTCCTGGTACGACAATGAGTGGGGCTACTCAAACCGTGTTGTCGATTTGGTGCAGCGCATCCTGTGAGGACGCTCGATGACGTTGAGGTCGATGGCAAGCGAGTCCTCGTCCGTGTCGACTTCAACGTCCCACTTGACGGCGCAGTAATTACCGACGACACGAGGATTCGTGCGGCGCTGCCAACCCTGATGGCGCTGCGCGAGCGTGGCGCAAGGCTGATTTTGGTGACACATCTCGGGCGTCCGAAGGGTGAGGATCCATCTCTGAGCACCGAGCCAGTGGCCCGTCGTCTAGAGGAGTTAATCGGAGCTCCAGTGTTGCGGGCCGGATCAGTCGTTGGCCCTGCGGTTTTAGAGCAATCTCATCAGCTTGAGCCCGGCGGGATTTTGATGCTTGAGAACGTTCGCTATGAGCCGGGAGAGACCGTCAACGATGACACTCTGGCACGCAGCCTGGCCGAACTCGCAGACGTCTACGTCAACGATGCCTTCGGCGCCGCCCACCGAGCCCATGCCAGTACAGAGGGCGTCACACACCATGTCCAAGCCTCGGCCGCAGGCCTGCTGCTCCAGCGGGAGGTGCAGACCCTAAACGCTATCTTCGACGCTCCAGACCGGCCGCTAGTCGCTGTGGTTGGCGGCGCGAAAGTGACCGACAAGATCGATGTGATCGATCGATTCTTAGAGATTGCCGACGTAATCGCGATCGGCGGAGCGATGTGTTTTCCATTCTTTGCTGCTCAAGGCCATGGCGTCGGAGCCTCGCTCTGCGAGCCCGAGGGCATTGAGCCTGCCCTGCGAGCACTAGAGGCAGCTAGCGCGAGTGGGTGCCGCTTAGAGTTGCCCGTCGATCTTGTACTAGGAGAGCGCTTCGACGCTCAAACTACGGTCCGCGAGCTAGATGGGATCGATGTTCCTGACGGCTGGATGGGCCTAGACGTCGGTCCTCGCACGCGCGCTCTCTACGCTGCCGAGATCGCTGGCGCAGGGAGCGTCTTGTGGAACGGCCCGATGGGCGCCTTCGAGCTGGCACCGTTCGCCGCAGGGACACTGGCGGTGGCGCAAGCCGTAGCCGACGCTAAAGGTGTCACTGTGGTTGGAGGTGGCGACTCTGTCGCAGCGCTCGTGCAGTTCGGTTTCTCAGACCGCGTTACTCACCTATCGACGGGCGGTGGCGCCTTCCTCGAACTACTTGAGGGGAAGTCACTGCCTGGAGTGGAGGCACTGTCGTGAACTCACAGAGGATCCCGTTAATCGCGGGCAACTGGAAGATGCATAAGACGATCGCCGAAGCTGAGGCCTACATTCAGGCCCTGTTGCCGAAGGTCTCTAGCTGCGAAGGGGTAGAGGTCGCAATCTGCGCCCCATTCACAGCGCTTCAGGCATTAGTCGACTCGACACGAGGCTCGCGCGTTGAGATCTTCGCTCAGACAATGCACGCGGGCGACAGCGGCCCATTCACGGGCGAGATATCTGCGCCGATGTTGAGTGAGATAGACGTCTTTGGAGTCGTCTTAGGCCACTCTGAGCGCCGCGAGTTCTATGGCGAGAGCGATCATGCGTTGAGGGCAAAAGTCCCCGCCGCGCTAGCCGCAGGTCTGATGCCAATTCTCTGCATTGGTGAGACCGAAGCCGAGCACGGCGACGGTGATACCCAACGTAAGTTGCGTCACCAGATTCAAGAAGGGCTTGGCGATGTCGCCGACGAGCAGCTAGGCGACGTAGTGATCGCCTATGAGCCGATATGGGCGATCGGCACCGGCAAGGTTGCAACTCCCGATCAAGCCCAAGATATCTGCGGCTTCGTACGCGCACTTGTCGCTGACCGAGATCCGCAACAGGCCGAGCGCACGCGCGTTCTATACGGCGGAAGTGTCAAGCCCGATAACGCCGTCGCACTAATGTCGCTGCCTGATGTTGATGGCGCGCTGGTTGGAGGCGCGAGCCTTGAAGCCGACACCTTGGCGGCGATCATCGACGCAGCTGGAGCCGGATGAGCGAAGGTCCCGCCAACTCCCAGGCGCTACCCGCAGCGGCTGTCTGTCTAGTCGTGCTTGACGGCTGGGGGCTTGGTCCCGATGGGCCTGGAAACGCGGTTGCCCTAGCAAATACGCCCGTCTTTGACTCACTCTGGCAGCGATATCCACACACACAGCTGACCGCCTGTGGCCGCGCAGTCGGCCTGCCGGATGGACAGATGGGCAACTCTGAGGTAGGCCATCTAAACCTCGGGGCTGGGGCGATCGTGCGTCAAGATCTCACTCGCATCGACGACGCGATGGCCGACGGGACCTTTGAAGACAACCCGGTTATCGGGGACGCCTTCCGTAACGCTCCACGTATCCACCTGATCGGCCTAGTCTCTGACGGCGGGGTGCACTCAAGCCTTGAGCAGCTGGGCGAGTTGATCGCGCTCGCGGGTCGGGTTTCGCAGAGCGAGGTAATCGTTCACGCCTTCACCGATGGACGCGACACGCTGCCCCACAACGGCGCTGGCTATCTTCAAAGGGTGAGCGAGTGGTGCAAGGCCGCTCCTAATGCCCGAGTCGCAACGATCGTCGGACGCTACTTTGCGATGGACCGCGACCGTCGCTGGGACCGCGTCGAGATCGCTTATAACCTGCTTGCCCACGGTCGTGGCGAGCACCACTATGCAACCGTGGACGAGGCGATCGCAGCCGCTTACGCAAGAGGGGAGAGCGATGAGTTTGTGCGCCCGACGACGGTCGGTGACGACGCCCGGATCGCTCCAGAGGATTCAGTCTTCTGCTTCAACTTCCGCCCTGATCGCATGCGAGAGATTGTCCGAGCCCTTGCCCAGCCAGACTTTGACGGCTTCGACCGCGAGGGCGGCGATTGCGTGGCGCGCTTGGCCACGATGACTGTGTATGAGGACGACTTTCCCTATCCGGTGGCATTTCTGCCTGACCGCCCGTCTGTGACGCTGACGACCGTAGTAGCTGACGCAGGGCGACGCCAGCTACATGTCGCAGAGACCGAGAAGTACGCCCATGTGACCTACTTCTTTAACGGCGGCCAAGAAGCTATGGTCGCCGGCGAGGAGCGCGAGGTGGTCGCCTCTGCGCGAGATGTAGCGACCTATGACCTTCGCCCTCAGATGAGTGCCGCGGCTGCGGCGGAGGTCCTCGTAGAACGGTGGCGCGAGTATCAGCCGGCGTTCGCGATCATCAATTTCGCTAACCCTGACATGGTCGGCCACACTGGTGTTATCCCTGCCGCAGTGACGGCAATTGAAACCGTCGACACGTGCCTTGGCGCCGTTTGCGCCGCCGTCGAGGAGACGGGCGGAGTTTGTGTGATAACTGCCGATCACGGCAATGCCGACCACATGCTTGAGCCTGACGGATCGCCTAATACGGCCCACTCACTTAATCCGGTGCCACTGATTGTGACCGTCGCAGGGCTGGCCTTACGCGATCGTGGCATCCTCGCCGACGTCGCTCCGACCGTCTTGGAGTTACTGGCGATTGAGCAGCCGAGCGAGATGACCGGCCAATCGCTGATCGGTTGATCTGAGCGCCAGAAGGCGTCTGATCGCCAGAGCAACGTAAGGTGGGGCAGTGCCGTCATCACTAAAGATCGAAGCTCGTGACCCTAAGAGCCGTGCGCGCGCCGGTACCTTGAAGCTCGCTCACGGAACCGTGCAGACGCCGGCATTTGTTCCACTGGCGACGAAGGGGACCGTCAAGGGTCTCGAGCCACGCGAGGTCGCTGCGCTGGGCTTTGAGATGGTGCTAGGCAACACCTTTCATCTCTTTCTTACCCCAGGTCACGAGCTCGTGGCTAAGTTTGGAGGCCTTCATGAGTTCATGCGCTGGGATGGCCCGATCATCACTGACTCCGGCGGCTTTCAGGTCTTCTCGATGGGCCATGGGACCGTTGCTGATGAGATCAAAGGTCGGGCCGCCAAAGGAGCCGACAGGCGCGGGGCAATCATTGAGATAGAGGAAGATGGCGTGCGCTTTCGCTCTTATGTGGACGGCAGCGAGCGGTTCCTCTCACCTGAGACTTCAATGGAGGTGCAGGCCGCGCTCGGCTCTGACATCGCCTTGGTCTTCGACGAATGTACGCCCTTTAATGTCTCGCGCGACTACACCGCGGCCTCGACCGAACGGACCCATCGCTGGCTTGAACGCTGCCTGAGCTGGCATGAGAACAACGGCCCGCGCGATGGAGATGGCAACTCGCGCCAACTCGTATACGGAATCATTCAAGGCGGCGTTCACGAAGAGTTGCGGCGCGCTTCGGCACAGGTGATCGCGGCCAGCCGCGCCGGGGGGATAGCGATCGGAGGCTCGCTGGGGGAGAACAAAGATCAGATGTATGAAGTGGTCGATTGGGCCGTCGATGAGCTCCCCGAAGACCGTCCACGTCATCTACTTGGGATCGGCGACGTCGATGACCTGATTCGAGGTGTCGAGCTGGGAATCGATACTTTCGACTGCGCGATGCCGACGCGGCTTGGTCGTCACGGCATGGCGTTGGTGCCCGACCCCGAAGGACGCTGGCGGGTCAACTTGGCAGCGGCACGGTTTGCCGATGACCGCGAGACGATCCTAGAGGGGTGTCCTTGCCCAGCATGTTCACAAGGGTTTAGCCGTGGATATCTACGCTACCTGCTGCGCAGTCACGAGCTGACCGGGATGCGCCTAGTCACGCTTCACAACCTTTCTTTCGTTGCGCGCCTGATGCAAGATCTACGCTCGGCCATTCATCGCGGCACGCTTGCTGCTACCGCGACGGCGTTGCGAGGTGGCGCGGCTCCAGGGGCGCTGAGCGGTCCCGAGCGCGCCTAGCGCGTATTGCTGTCGACGAGCCCCTTGAGGCCTTCGACCGATTGGTTTACATCGTTGTAGATAACCCGCTGCAGCTGCGGACTGTTGTCAAACTGGCTGGAGATCAAGACGCCGCCGGCGGCTCCAATCCCGACTAAAACTAAGAGCAAGATGAAGATGCGTAAGGCGCGGTTGGGGCTTGGTTGCTGTCCTTGGGAGGCGGTAGTTGAGGCCCTGCCGCCAGGGCCTCCAGCGCCGTAGTTCGACGCGGCGGGCGTAGCGCCACGGGTGCGCGGCCTGCGCGGGGCGTACTCGTCGCCAAACTCCGAGTCATCGGGATCCACAGTTAGGCTGGCAGCCGCGCTCGCCGCGCCAGCCCCGGCTAGCACGGCTCCCGAGACGATCCGTGTCTCGTCGGTTTTAGGCTCAGAGAGGTCGTCGTATTCGTCAGGATCAATGCCGCGCGCACCGGCGGTTAGAGCATCGCCCATTTCGAGTGCTGTTTCGTAGCGGTCCTCGGGGTTAATCGATAGAGCACGTGCGACAGCGCGGGCTAGCGTTATCGGCACGCTGGGATTAAAGGCTTCGAGTGGCGTAGGGAGCTCGCGCTGTTGCATCAGAGCAAGCTCGCTTAAAGATGAGGCCTCATAGGGAAGGCGACCGCTGAGCAGTTGGTAGGTCACAACGCCGAGTGAGTAGAGGTCAGAGGCAGGGCCTGCCTCTTGGCCTCTGGCCTGCTCAGGGGCAAGATATGCGGCTGTACCTAGAACCGAGCCAACCTGAGTGATGCTCGCCTGTTCGGTTGCCTTAGCGATTCCGAAGTCAGCCAGCTTAACGTTGGCGTCATTGGCCACAAGCAGGTTCCCTGGCTTGACATCACGGTGGACAACGCCGTGACGGTGGGCGTACTCCAAGCCACGACAGGACTGCATGACGATGTCGAGGGCCTCGTCAATATCGAGGTGGCCGCGCTCGCGTAGTAGCGCAGAGCAAGAGCGCCCGTCGACAAATTCCATCACGATGTAGTGGCGGTCGCTGATCTCGTCGAGGCCGTAGTCAAAGACTTGGACGATGTTTGGGTGCACGAGCCGGGCGGCCGCTAGAGCTTCGCGCTGGAACCGCGATACAAACGTTGGGTCCTCTGCGAGGTGTTCGGCTAACAGCTTTACAGCGACCTCGCGTTCGAGGCGCTCATCAACGGCTAGCTGGACGGTCGACATTCCGCCGATCCCGAGGCGACGGTCGAGGCGGTAGCGCCCAGCGATCATCTCGCCGGTCATCATGGGGTAACTCCCCCGCCAGTACCGCCGGTTGCGCCGCCATCAGGCGAGAGCCCGCCCGTGCCGTCGGTTGGAGTCGGCGGGACTGTCGGCGTGGTCGGCTCGGTGGGAGTTGTTGGCTCGGTCGGCGTGGTCGGCTCGGTCGGCGTGGTCGGCTCGGTCGGAGTTGTTGGCTCGGTCGGCGTGGTCGGCTCTGTCGGCGTGGTCGGCTCGGTCGGAGTCGTTGGCTGGGTTGTCGTCGTGGTTGTAGGGGCGGTAGGTGTCGTATCGGGCTTGCGGCACTGCTCGGCGGCCTGCCTCTGGAGGTTCAAGATCCCTAGCTCGAGTCGCTTGCGTAGGTCGGCGTCGACAGTGGCTGGCAGGGCCGCCGCTCGCTTTTGGGCGTTCGCTGCCGCTGTGTTAGCGACCTTGCAGTTCTGTGAATCAACGCCGGACTGCACGGAGCTGAACTGTTCGTTTAGCGCGCTTGCATCACTGCGCGGCAAGAGGCCGCTGCGATCGCCACAAGCGACCAGAAAGGAGCCTCCGATACCGAGTATTGCTGCGATTAAAATGAGTGGAAGTAGGCGCATAAGAAAAGTGGAGCTACTGACCGTACGCTAGACGCTCTGCTAATGACTCCGGTAGACGTGCCGCGCGGATCGCCGCAGCTGCACCTTCTACGTCGTACTCCGTTCGACGGAAGTCTGCCGACCACCTGCTGCTATCGAGTATCAGCCACGCAGCACGTGGGTCGCCGTCGCGTGGCTGGCCAACGCTACCGGGGTTCAAAAGCCACTCTCCTTCGGCTACATCCACCTCACTTCCGCCACGCCGAGCTTCACCGGTAGCTGGCTCACCTGCAGGGCGGTTGAAGGAGAGCGCCACGTGCGAATGTCCAATTAGGGCGACTCGTCGGGCCTGGCTATCGAGACAGAGTTCAGCGAGCAGCGTGGAGAGAACGTACTCCCAGATTGGATCTCGAGGGCTGGCGTGATAGAGAGCAAGGTCTTCTTCGATGCGCTCAGATTTAAGCTGCTTGAGGTAGGCAAGGTTGTCTGGACGCATCGTCTCTGCGGTCCAGCGAGCGGCTAGCTCGGCGCCAACCGAGAAGTCTTCAAAGGCAAGGTCGCCACGAGCCGCGAGATCATGGTTGCCAGCGAGACAGATCGCGAAGTTAGCGCGCGCTAGCTCGACGCAGAGGTCGGGGTCTCCGCCGTAGCCGACGAGGTCTCCCAGGCACCAGATCTCATCGACTGCTTCTTTATTAACCTCAGTGAGGACTGCTTGGAGGGCGTGGCGGTTGCCGTGTATGTCAGAGAGGACAGCTATTTTCATCGCGGGGAGAGGGGCGGGCGAGGGTCCTAGTCAGAGAGGTCGCCGGCGGTTGGATCGTCGAACTGCGGGAGGTTCTTGATCCCTTCGCGAGTGCGCCACTTAGAGTAGTTGTCCTCCATAGCGTCGATCAGCTCACGCATGAAGACTGGCGAGAGATTCATCCGCGCAACGACTATGCCAGGAACCTCTCCATCCTCGACCTCGTGATCCACGCGGGCAAAAGTGACCGTGAACTCGTAGTCAGAGTGACTGACATTGGCGAAGTTCGCATAGTGACCAGCCATGATTTCGGGGGAGAAGTGGAGGTTAATTTGCCGCTCGTTGTCGTCTTGGGAGTTCATCCATCTAGTATCGCAGTCGTGCGAATCATCGTCCTCGCAGTCGGCCGCCTACGTCCGCCATACGCCGACGACGTCGAGCACTATCGGCGGTTGCTCTCCGGCCATGCCCGCCTAGAGCTAATCGAGGTCCGCGAAGAGGGGCAGGTGGCAGCGCGGATACCCCAACGCAGCTTCGTCGTCTTGCTCGATAGCGGCGGTCGCAGCTTCGACAGTATCGCCTTCAGTGAGTTCCTCGAAGACCGTCGCCAGCGGGGCCTTGATCTCTGCTTTGTGGTCGGCGGGCCCAAGGGCCTCGACCTTGCTTCGCCAGATCTGCGGCTCTCGCTGGGGCCGATGACACTGCCGCACCAGCTTGCGCGAGTCGTTCTGCTCGAGCAGCTTTATCGGAGCCACAAGATTTTGGCTGGCGAGTCCTACCACTACTGAGCGATTGTGGCTTAAAGATGGGGGAGTCATGGCCGGGGTAAGTGGGCTGCGGTCGGCGCTCGGGTACCCTCCACGTCGTGACCCCGCTTGACCAACTACGAGCCGCAATCGCCGACGCTGCAATAGCGCTAGGACAGCAAGCGACCGCGGAGGAGCCGTTCGTAGCGACCTTGGAGAGGCCCAAGCGCCCAGAGTTCGGTGACTACTCCACCAACGCGGCGATGTTGTTGGCGCCCAAGCTCAAAAAGCCTCCACGCGAGATCGCCGTTGCGCTAGGCGAGCAACTCGAGCAACGCCTCGGCGAGAGCCTCAAGAGTTTTGAGGTTGCTGGACCTGGCTTCTTAAACATCTTCCTAGCGGATCACTGGCACAGGGATACGCTCGCATACGTTCTTGATCAAGGCGAGGGGTTCGGCGGCGGATCTGCGTCTGGAGCGCCTGAGCGGATTCTTGTCGAGTTTGTGTCCGCTAATCCAACCGGTCCGTTGACCGCCGCTGGTGGGCGCCACGCTGCTTACGGTGATGCCCTGGCTCGAATGCTGAGCTTCGCTGGCCACGATGTGCAGCGCGAGTACTACATCAACGATCACGGCAGTCAGATCGCCAAGCTCGGGGCGTCGATTGTCGCTCGATCCCGAGGGGAGGATGTTCCAGAAGGCGGCTACGAAGGCGCATATGTCAGCGAGCTCGCCCTACAGCTAGTCGATGCAACGGATCCAGAGCCCGACTCCGACGCGCTCGCCGAGCAAGGCGTGGCGATCATCGTTGACGGGATTCGCGAGACCCTCCACGGCTTCCGCGTGGATTTTGACACCTGGTTCTCAGAGCGCTCACTGCACCAAGACGAGAACGGTGGGGCCATTTCGGCTGCATATAAGGCCCTCGAAGCGGGCGGAGCAACATTTGCCTCAGATGACGCAACCTGGCTGCGTACGACGGCCTACGGCGACGACAAGGACCGTGTGCTGCGGCGGTCCAACGGTGAAGACACCTACTTCGCCTCCGATATCGCCTACCACCTCGACAAGCGTGCCCGAGGTTTTCAGCGGTTGATCGATGTTTGGGGAGCAGATCACCACGGCTACGTTGCGCGCATGAAGGCCGCATTTACTGCACTTGGGGACGATCCCGACGCGCTGGAGATCGTGATCATGCAGTTCGTCAACATTATCGAGCACGGAGAGCGAGCTTCGATGTCAAAGCGTCGCGGTGACTTCATCACGCTCTCGGACTTGATCTCTGAGATCGGCGTTGATGCGGCACGGTTTTTGATGCTTCAGCGTTCACACGATTCAACTGTGGACCTCGACCTCGACCTCGCGCGCGAGCAGTCAAGTGAGAATCCCGTCTACTACGTTCAATATGCCCACGCCCGCATCGTCTCGGTACTTACCAAGGCCGACGTAGCTCGCGTTGGCGAGGCTACGGCGCTACTACCGCTGCCGGCCGTGGCACTCGAGCCCGCCGAGCGGGCGCTAATCCACAAGCTGCTGTCATTTAGCAGCGAAGTCGATGACGCGGTGACACGCCGCGCACCTCACCGGATCGCCGCCTATGCCCTCGAACTAGCACAAGAGTTCACCGCCTTCTATCGCGACTGTCAGATAGTCGGAGTGCAGCCCGTCGAAACCGAGAGCTTCCGCCTCGGACTCGCTGAGGCATCTAGGCGCGTGATCGCCTGCGCCTTAGGGTTGTTAGCGGTTGACGCACCCGACGTAATGTGATTTGTAGGGCTACGCCTGCAGAGAACGGTGAGCGTCAGCTGGTCTCTACATGGGCGCGTATGGCGCCGTCTTTGATCCACCCGTGCTCCTGCGCGTAGGCAAGCATCGCCTCGAGACCCGCTCGCCACTGTGGATCGTCGGCGTGGGCACCGGCTGCCTGAATGAGATCCTCGACTGGAACGTAGACGTGGTCGCTAGAGCGAAGCGTAACTTTGAACGATCCGAACTCGGTCGGATCTTCTAGCGTTGTAGTCGGGGGCACGGTCGATGTATCGATGACGAGATCCATGGGCGTCCTTTAGGTTTTATTTGGATTAGTAGAGAGATTCGCGGCTGACGCGGCCTTCGCTAAATCTCAGCGCCGAGCCCATCGCGTTCAATTGCGAGGACTTTGCCCAGGCGGCGAACGTGACGCTCTTCGCCGGAAAACTTGGCAGCTAGGAAGGCGGTGATGACATCGGCGGCCGTGACCGCTCCGATCACGCGCGCACCCAAGCACAGCACGTTGACGTCGTCGTGTTCGACGCCTTGGTGGGCCGTGTAGTGGTCGTGGATACAGCAAGCTCTAATTCCCGGGATTTTGGCCGCGGCGACCGCCACGCCAGCGCCGGAACCACAGACGATGATCCCGCGGTCAGCCTCTCCAGCTACTACCGCTTGGCCGACGGCCAGTGCGTAGTCGGGGTAGTCGACTGGGTCGGTCGAGTTGGTTCCCAAGTCGATCGGCTCGTGGCCGGCAGCAGTGACAGCCGCGAGCGTGGCCTCTTTAAGTGCGAAACCGGCATGGTCAAAGCCGCAAGCAACCTTCATCTTCTATCTCCCCTGCTATCGAGTTCAGATCTGGCCATTAGTGCTGCGCCAAGCACACCTGCATCGGTGCCATGGCGCGCGAGTCTAATTTCAGTTCGCGTGCCAACACCGGGAAGAATGTATCCGGCGGCTGTATCGCGTGCCGGAAGAAGGAGTAGATCCCCCGCCCGGGAGACGCCACCGCCGATCGCGACGACCTCGGGGTCAAAGGTGTTGATTGCGTTAGCGATGCCAATGCCGAGTCGCTCTCCAAGTAGGCGCAGCGCTCGGATCGCTGCTTGATCGCCTGCCTGAGCGGCTTCAACGGCGTCGCTTCCCGAGATCGTTTGACCCTTGGAAGCAAGGCGCCCAAGCATCGAATCAGGCGCAGCAATAGCAGTTGATTGGGCGAGACGATCGAGCTCGCGCCCTGCGGCTAAGGACTCCAGCGACCCGTGCTGTGGAAAGCCGCGCGGAGGCGCTGCGGTTAGTGAGAGATCGAGACCGATCATCGTGTGGCCAAACTCTGCTGCTGCACCAGTGGCGCCGCGGTAACTTCTGCCTCCAAGAACCAGGCCACCACCGACGCCAGTGCCGATCGTGAACATCACGAGATCGCTAGCAACCAGACGCCCGGCGTCATCATGGGCCTCGGCGAAGGCTGCCGCGTTGGCGTCGTTGTCGACCACGATGGGCAGGTTTACGCGCTCATGCAGGGTGCGGCGTAGGGGAATGCCTTGGAGCGGGATATTGACGCTTGAGCGGATTGTGCCGGTTGCGAAGTCCACCACCGAGGGGACTCCCACACCAACACCGACGACCTCAGGTCCACGCACCTCGTCTATCGCGGCAACTATCTGATCGAGCAGGTGGGTGGTGCTGGTCGTATCGGTCGGCCACTGCTTGGGCTTAGATAACTTGCCGCCAGACAGCACGGCGACAGAGATCTTTGTGCCGCCGATGTCGACACCGATAAAAGACTCCGACATCGGCTAGACCCCCGGCGGTACGCCTTGAGCGTTAGATGCGGCATTGGCCAGCTTCTCATCAGCACGGATTACGTGCATCACGGCGTTAATCAGGGCTAGGTGAGTGAAGGCCTGGGGGAAGTTGCCAAGGTGGCGGCCTGTACGAGGGTCGATCTCCTCGGCGTATAGCTGCAGCGGGCTGGCGTAGGAGAGCATCTTCTCGCACAAGACTCGTGCCCGCGTCGTCTCCCCGATCTCGTCAAGAGCAGAGACGAGCCAGAACGAGCAGATCGCAAATGATCCCTCCTCTCCCGAGAGGCCGTCGTCGGTTTCATCTGTGCGATAGCGCAGGACTAGGCCTTCCTCGGTGAGTTCGTCGGCGATCGCCAAGACGGTTGCGCGGATGCGCACATCGTCGGTGGGCAGGAAGCCAATCAGCGGTGCCATCAGCAGCGAGGCGTCGAGTGCGTCGCCGCCATAGTGCTGGACGAAGACGCCGCGGCCGTCGACGCCGTTGGCGCAGATGTCGGCGTGGATCTCGTCTGCTGCCGCCTGCCAAAGAGCAACGCGATCGTCGTCTTCGCGGATGCGGGCGAGCTTGGCGCCGCGATCGCAAGCAACCCAACACATCATCTTGGAGTGCGTGAAGTGCCTCGGCTCGCCGCGGATCTCCCAGATGCCGCGATCGGGCTCGCGCCAGTATTTGATCGCGCAGTCGACGCCCTTCTTGACGTTCTCCCAGTGGCCTTCGGCAAGGTAGTCACGCGACTTAGTGTGCAAGTAGATCGAATCCAATAGCGCGCCCCAAACGTCGTGTTGGCGCTGGTCGAAGGCCCCGTTACCAGTGCGTACTGGCCTAGCTCCCTCGTAACCGTCTAGGTGGTCGAGGGTGCCCTCGGTCAGTTCGCGCTCGCCCCCAATTCCGTACATAACTTGGAGCTCATGATCGCCGGAGGCGACGTCGGCGATGAAGTAGAAGAAGTCGTTGGCTTCCCAGTCAAAGCCCAGCTCGTAGAGCCCTTCGAGCATGAAGGTTGAGTCCCGAACCCAGCTATAGCGGTAGTCCCAGTTGCGCTCGCCGCCTGGGGTCTCGGGTAGGGAGGTAGTAGAGGCGGCAACCATCGCTCCGGTAGGGGCGTAGCTGAGTCCCTTAAGGGTCAGTGCGCTGCGTTGGAGGTATGTCCTCCAAGGGTGGTCGGGGAAGCGTCCGTGAGTAAGCCACTCGTGCCAGTAGTCAGAGGTAGCCACTAGGCGCTCGTAGGCCTCGTCATAGGTCTGGGGCGTGCCGTGATCAGACCACGAAAGTGCGACAAAGGCGGTATCTCCGTCACGCAACCGAGTGCGCGCTCTTGCACGCGAGCCCTCAAAGCCGATGCGCAGGTCGGAGGTAAGTTTGAGTTTGAGATCTGAGCCCTCCGCGGTTGCTAGGCACTCGTGGTAGCCGGCGCCGGTGTACTGCCAGGATGCGGGCACGCGGCCGTAGTCGAATTTAGGCTCGCAGTCGAGGTTTATCTCCACCGAGCCATTGACGCACCGAATCGTTCGCAGAAGGACGTGGTCGGCATCGGAGTCAGTCGGTGAGCGACGGTGGGTATTGGAGCGATCGTTCTCGTGGTGCCAAGGCCCGATACAGAGAACGTCGCGCACAATGCACCAGCCCGAGTCGGTTCCCCACGTCGTTTCTAGGACGTTGGTGCCGGGGATGTAGCGGCGACCAGCCGGGACCATAATGTCGGCCGGGCCAACTCGGAAGTGACCAGCGTCCCGATCGAGGATGGCGCCAAAGACGCTTGGCGAATCCATCCGTGGAAGACACATCCATTCGATATTTCCGCTTGGCGCAACGAGTGCCGTGGACTCGCAGTCAGAGAGAAAGCCGTAGTCGGCAATCGGCGGGAAGGGGCTGCCGCCTACCGTGACGTCGCCAAGAAGGTGTTTCATTTTGAGTCCTTTAGATCGGCGGCTGCGGCTGGGTCTAGGAGCACAGTAAGTGAGCCGGCCGTGGGGCGGATAAGGCTTGACGGCGTAGCCTCGTCTGGTGGACCGCCACCGAAGGCACGCGCTACCGCTGGGGCCTTGTCGGCGCCGCGGATTAGAAACAGCACGGCCCGTGCAGCGCAGAGCGCAGGAACCGTAAGAGTGATGCGCGGCACGCGCGGATCTAGACCGGGCTCTGGAACGCCGACTACTGAGCGGTCGTGAACTTTGACGGCTGGCTTGCCAGGGAACAGTGATGCCGTGTGTCCGTCGTCGCCAATACCAAGTAGGACGAGGTCTAGCGGCGCCATCTCGTCCCCAAAAGCGGCTCGCAGCCGGTCTGCGTAGTCGCTGGCCGCCGCCTCATGCCCCAGCTCGCCTTTGATCCGCTCGACGGTCGGAGCGCTGCCACTGATCTGATCTAGAAGGGCCGAGCGGGCCATGCCGTAGTTGGAGCGCTCATCGTCAGGTCCGACGGCGCGTTCATCGCCAAACCAGAGGGTCGCCGATCCCCAGTCGGGCAGCGCTGCGGCTGCCATCGCGTAGGCGGCTCGTGGTGTCGAACCGCCGGCTAGGGCGATCTGTCCACCAGCTGCCGCTGCGGCAGCCAAGCGGCGGGCCGCCTCGACGGCGGGGTCATCGAGAATTATCAGTTCCATTATCTGGTCATAGCCTGTGCTTGGTGAAGGGCAGGTCCGTATGTCTCATCGCGCAACATCGCTTGGCGGATCGCTTCGCCGAGAATACCGGCTTCACCGCGGGAGGTTCCTAAGACTGTCCAAGTCGCGGTCTTGGCATCCACGTAGCGACGAGTCTTGGTTAGTCCGCCCTCACCGCGGTCAAGCGAGATCGACCCGCCGTCGGTCATCTCAATCGTGATGCCCGCCAGCCCTGGGACTCCTTGCTCTCCTTGTGGTTCGACAGTTAGCACCACCTCTTGGTTTCCGGCGCGAGCCTTGCCGACATGGCAGCCATGATCAGCTAGCAGGGGGCCTGTCGTCCAGTTAAGTCGGGAGGCCAGCCAGCCGAGCAAGAGCAGGGCGGCAGCGGCTGAGTCAGGACGGTGGCGCACGGTAACCGAAGCTATTTGCTCAAGCTCATGGCGACGTTGGGGCGGGTCAAAAGTGCCAGCTATCCGCTCACGCCACGGAGTTCCACGCAGCCACGAGAGGTCGACTACATGGGTCCTGGAACTGAGCTCTTGGGCGCGTTGCAGGGCGGTCCCAGGAGCCGGGTCGTCGAGCGAGTCAAGCATCACTATCTCGGCCAGAGAGATAAGCGAATCGACGCCTTCGGGGTTGCCGTGCGGGGACCAGACAACCGTCGGGAGGTCTGAGACTAGGAGTGGGTCGACGATCGACCTGAGGTGGGAGAGTTGGTGTTCGCCGACTCCTAAGATGATGCTTTCGTGTCCCACAACTGGGCCATCGATCGAGGCGCTCTCGTCACTGGAAACTTGAGCGCGGGCGCTGATGTTGGTGCGCCCTGCCTCGACGCAGCAGAGGATCGTCCGTGACGGATAGGAGCGCCCAACCCGCTCGAGCCTGTTGAGGATCTCTCCACGCCATTCGCCGTCGGCTATGACGACTAAGTTAAGAATGCGTGCCGGAGAGTAGTTAGAGGCGTCGAGGTGACGTGCTTTGAGAAGGTCGCCGAGCGCTGCATCGACATCCGAGGGCGTGGCGTCGTTGGACGACCAAAGATCGTCCACTAGATGTTGCGCCAAACTTGCCCGCCCTGCATCAGCCGATCGGCATCTGCTGGGCCGGGGCTACCGGATTCATAGGTCGGTAGGGGCGTTGTGGTGTCGCTCTCCCACGCCTCCAAGATTGGATCGCAGATGTGCCACTGCGCCTCAGCCTCATCGTTGCGGGTGAAGAGTGTGGCGTCGCCGCGCATCCCATCAAGGATCAGGCGCTCGTATGCCTCTGGAGACTGAGAGAGGAAGCTGGTGCCGTAAAGGAACTCCATATTCACCGGTTGAATCCGCATCCGCGTGCCAGGGATCTTTGCCCCCAAGCGCAGCGTCACACCCTCGTTTGGCTGCATCGTGAGCACGAGCAAGTTCGGCTGCACTCCGGCGCCGTTCTCTTGCGTAAAGGCCAAGTGGGGGACCGGTTTGAGAGTCACGGCAATCTCGGTCACCTTGCGCGCAAGGCGCTTCCCGGTGCGAAGGTAGAAAGGCACGCCAGCCCACCGCCAGTTGTCAACCGAGAGACGCAGCGCGGCGTAGGTAGCGGTACGCGAATCTGGTGGCACTCCGTCTTCGTCTAGGTACCCAACAACTTCCTCGCCGCCGCTGACGCCCGCCGTGTACTGGCCACGAACGCTCATTTCGGCGGCAGTCGCCGCGGTCGGCTTGGTCGTCGCGTGGAGAACCTTGACCTTCTCTCCGCGAACATCGTCGGCACTGAATGAGACCGGCGGCTCCATGCACAGCAGGGTGAGGAGTTGGAGCATGTGGTTTTGAACGAGGTCGCGCAGCGCGCCAGCGTGGTCGTAGTAGCCGGCACGAGTACCAATTCCTAGGTCCTCCGCGGCCGTTATCTGCACGTTGTCGATGAAGTTGCGGTTCCACATCGGTTCGAACATCGCGTTTGCGAAACGGAAGGCGAGCATGTTCTGAACGGTCTCTTTGCCCAGGTAGTGATCGATGCGGAAGACCTGCTGCTCAGTGAAGACCGACAACACTTCGCGGTTCAGAGCGGTTGCTTCAGCGAGGTTGGTGCCAAATGGCTTCTCGATCATGATGCGCACATCGCAACCACTGTGCTGGGCAAGGCCTTGGGCTCCTAGGGCCTCGGTGATCGTGGGGAAGAACTCTGGCGCTGTTGAGAGGTAGAAAGAGCGGTTGAAGACCATGTTTGCGGATTGGTCGAATCCGTCGAGTTCAGTAGATAGCTTGCTGTAGACCTCGGGATCATCAAAGGTTCCAGCGATATAGCGGACGTCGGCAAAGAGCGCGTCGAGAACCTTGTCGTCTGGGGTGCGGCGCGAAAAGCGCCGCACCGAGTCGATCACAATCTCTCGGTAGCTGTCGTGTGAGCGTTCGGCCCGCGAGACACCGATCAGATTGAAGCGCTCCGGGAGAGCGCCATCACTGGCGAGGTTGTAGAGCGCTGGCAGAAGCTTGCGCCTCGCTAGGTCTCCGGTCGCGCCGAAGATCACTAGCGTGGTCGGATCGACCGGCTTGCGCTCGAGCCCTTCAGTTAGTGGATTCTCAACCATCGTTGCTCAGCGACAGTGACTAGGTAGGCCGTTAGCTTGGCTCACCCAATGCCTCCTTGCGACGGCCCTCTATGCCGGCTAGGAGCAAGTTCATCGGATCGATGAACTTATCGATGCCTTCCTTAAGAAGCAGTGAGGTCACGTCGTCGAGATCGAGTCCTGCTGTGGCGAGTTCTGCGAGGTCGCTGCTCGGGTCGATATCGGCGGTAGCTCCGGTGACTTCAGAGTGGTCAGCCGTTGCCTCTAGTGTCGCCATCGGCATCGTGTTGACGGTGTCAGGGGCGATCAGTCCATCTACGTACATCACGTCGGAATACGCGGGGTTCTTGACGCCAGTCGAGGCCCACAGTGGACGCTGTACCGCAGCTCCGGCGGCACGCAGTTCGGCGAAACGCTCGCCGTAGAAGATCTCCTTAAAGCGACGGTAGGCGGCCCTAGCGTTGGCTAGTCCAGCCTTGCCGGCGAGGTCGTCACGACCCAGCGCAGCCAATCTCGTGTCGGCTTCACTGTCAACTCGCGAGACGAAGAACGAGGCGACCGAGTGGACGTCGAGCGAGAGGCCCTCGGCGTGACGGCGCTCGAGCCCGCGGATGAACGCTTCGGCGATCTTCTCGTAGGCCGAGACTGCGAAGAGCAGCGTTACGTTGATGTTGCGTCCCTCATAGATCATCTGCTCGATCGCAGGCGCCCCTTCGTCGGTGCCGGGGATCTTGATCATCAAGTTTGGTCGGTCGACGAGGCCCCAATACTCCCGCGCCTGGTCCATGGTGGCTTGGGTGTTGCGAGCCAGATCGGGTGCGACTTCAAGCGAGACAAAGCCGTCGGCTCCGCCAGAGCTATCCCAAACGGGGCGCAGGACGTCGGTGCCCAGCTGGACATCTTTGACCACGATCGCCTCATAGATTTCAGGCGTACTGTGGCCGGCTTGAGCGAGCGCCTTGAGCGGCTCGTCGTAGTCGGAGCTGTCGATAATCGCCTTCTCGAAGATGGCCGGGTTGGAGGTCACTCCACGCAGCGAGTTGGTCTCCATCAGTCCGCGTAGCTCGCCGGACTCGATCAGTACACGACCAATCTGGTCTAGCCAGACACTCGTGCCAGCGGCGGTGATTGCGGCTAGGCGCTCATTGACCTTCGGTGCCGTTGGGCTCATCGTCTATCTCCTAGGGATTTTGTCGTCTTATTCATGTTTATTTTGCCGTCGCCCGCGCGACCGCATTGCGGCCGGCTTCGGCGACTCGCTCAGGCGTAAAGCCGAAGTGCTTGTAGACCGCATCGCCGGGGCCAGAGGCCCCAAACGTCGTCATCGCGATTACCTCTCCAAGGTCTCCGACCCAACGGTGCCAGCCGATCGGGCTGGCTGCCTCTACCGAGACGCGAGCGCGTATCGCAGGGGGCAGGATCTCGTCGCGGTAGGACTGGTCTTGCTCTTCAAATCGCTCAACGCAAGGCATGCTGACCACGCGTGTGGATATTCCACTCTTCTCAAGCTCGTCGGCAGCAAGATCACAGAGTGATACCTCTGACCCGGTAGCGATCAGGATCAGGTCCGGCTCGCCGCCATTTGAAGGGTCGCGCAGCACGTAGGCGCCACGGTCGATCGCATCGTCGGGGATCCTGCTTGGCTCCCAGACGGTGAGGTTCTGGCGCGATAGGGCAAGTGCGACCGGGTGCCTGGTCTGTTCGAGCGCAAACCGCCAAGCCAGTGCCGTCTCGTTGGCGTCGGAGGGACGGACGAGATAGAGGTCTGGCACAGAGCGCAATCCGACGATCTGTTCGATCGGCTGGTGGGTTGGACCATCCTCACCAAGGCCGATTGAATCGTGCGTGAAGGCGAAGATCGCCGGAATCCCCATCACGGCCGAGAGCCGTATCGATCCTCGCATGTAGTCAGAGAAGATCAGGAAGCCAGCGCCAAAGGCCTTAAAGCCCGAAAGAGTTAGGCCGTTGACGATCGCTCCCATCGCGTGTTCGCGAATGCCGAAGTGGAAGTTGCGCCCGCCAAACGATCCCGTGGCAACGCTTCCGCCGTCGTTGATCAAGGTCAGAGTCGAAGGTGCGAGGTCGGCCGATCCGCCGACTAGGTGCGGGACTGCACCGGCGGCCCACTGGATCACAGTGTTGCCTGCCTGTCGGGTGGAGATGGCGGCCTTGTCGGCGGGGTCAAAGACCGGCATGTTGTCGGCGAACCCTTGGGGCAACTTCCAGTCGACGATCAAGCGCAGCTGCTCCCAGAGCTCTGGGTTCGCGGCTGCGTAGCTATCGGCCTCGGTGGCCCACTGTGCCTGCTGCTGCGCGCCGCGGGTGACGCACTGGCGGAAGTGGGCTAGCGCTTCGTCGGGAACGTAGAACTGCTTGTCTGGTGGCCAGCCGTAGTTCTCCTTAGTTAGCCGGATCTCCTCGTCGCCTAGCGGTGAGCCGTGTGCCGCCGCCGTGTCCTGCTTATTGGGCGAGCCTGGAGCAATGTGGGTGCGGCAAATAATCAACGACGGGCGGTCGGTAACTTCCATCGCCGTACGGGTAGCGGCCTCAATTTCATCGAGGCTGAGGTTCTCTGCCAAATTCTGAACGTGCCAGCCGTAAGCCTCGAAGCGCGCGCCGACATTCTCGCTGAAGGCGACCTCTGTGTTGCCTTCGATCGAGATGTGGTTGTCGTCATAGAAGGCGATTAGACGCCCGAGACCGAGGTGGCCGGCTAGCGAGCAAGCCTCGCCCGAAATTCCCTCTTCCATGTCACCATCGGAGGCGATCGTGAAGGTGTGGTGGCCAATCAACTCTTGGTCGGCGGTGTTAAAGCGCGCTGCCAGCATCCGCTCGGCGATCGCCATTCCGACGCACATTGAGATGCCCTGGCCGAGCGGTCCGGTCGTGGCCTCTATGCCGGCGGCGTGGCGGTACTCGGGGTGCCCGGCCGTCGGACTGCCGATCTGGCGGAAGTTCTCTAGGTCTTCAAGCTTGAGTCCGTAACCAGTCAGGTGCAGCATCGAGTAGAGCAGCATCGAGGCGTGTCCACAGGAGAGCACGAAGCGGTCGCGGTTTGGCCACTGTGGCTCCTGCGGGCTGTGGCGCATGATTCGCGTGTAAAGTACATAAGCGATTGGAGCGAGCGCCATCGGTGTGCCTGGGTGGCCCGAGTTGGCCTTCTGGACACCATCCATCGAGAGGGTTCGGATCGTGTTGACGCAGAGCTCGTCGAGGTTCTGGGCGTCGAGGGCGGTGGTGGTGTTGGTCATGCTGGCTGGAACTCCTCTTGACTTGGCTGGCGTGCTGATGGGTGGCCTGCGACGATAGCGCCACTGGGCTGTATTACTCTGAGATCATGTAGGGCGGCGTCGCGATGTGCAAGGCCGAAAACCAGACTTTCACATTAGGCGATCAGATGTCGTAGCGCGCGAGGTCTTCTGCGAGGCGTTGCGCGTCGGCGCTGGAGAGCTCTGGGCCAGCTGGTCTATCGGCCGCGTCGCTCTGGCGCCTAGTCCGGCGACGCCAGCGGGGCAGTAGGACAGCCAATGCAGCCAAGGCGGCTAGCAGCAGGCCGATTGGCACTAGATACACGGCCAAGTTGAAACCCGAACGCGCAGGCAGGGCCAGCACGTTTGGTCCGTACTCTTGGGCGAGCTTGTCTTTGATCTGCGCTTTGGAGTCTCCTTGTGCGACTAGTGAGCGTATGAAGGCGCGCTCGCGGTTGGCTTGGGGAGCGTCGGTCGCGAGGTTAAGCGGGACGCCACAAACGGTGCACATCACTTCGTCCTCAATGTCAGGAAGCGAGGTCTGGGGCGCGACGGCCGCCGTGGCGGTTGCTGCCAGACCTAGAACCAAAGCCAAAGCAAGCAGAGCGATCCAACGCAAAGCTGTTGTGTTTAGGGTTGTTGGGTGCGCCATCCCTTAAGCGTAAGGGAGAACTTGGGTCGGGCAGCAGCGGTAGCATTGACGGTCAGCCGTAAGTCGCGGCACCGTGCGGGATTAGTTCATCGGTAGAACGCGAGCTTCCCAAGCTCGAGAGACGGGTTCGATTCCCGTATCCCGCTTGCCTGACGTCGGCCTACTGCGATATCAATAAGCCCAATGACTACCTCCGGACGATACAAACGCGCTCTCGCAGTGCTTGGCTCAGCGGCTATCGGAGTGCTTGCCGTGCTTGCCTTAGTGGCCGCCCCGGCAGCCGCATCATGTGGCGATGTCAATCGCTCTGTCCCGAAAGGGCACATCGATCCTGGCCACCGTCCACCGTTGGCGATCGGCGATTCAACGATGCTGTTGGCCGTGAAGCCCTTGGCGGCCGTTGGCTTCGAGGTCAATGCTCGCGGCTGTCGGCCAATGTGGGAGGGGTTAGACCTGCTCGACCGTCTGCGGCGAGAGCGCCGTCTGCCGAAATTAGTTTTGATGCATCTTGGCGCCAACTCAGGGATGAGCTCATCTGAGATACGACAGGCTCTGGAGACTCTCGGACCGAAGCGGATACTTGTGATGGTGACTCCGCGTCCGCGCGATGCAGGTGTCATCCGTGCCGCTGCCAAGCGCTGGCCCAAGCGGCTGCGCGTACTCGATTGGGTGAGCGCATACGCAGGCCATCCGGGGTGGTTTAGCGGCGACGGTTTACATCTATCTTGGTCTGGTGTCGATGCTTTTGTGGCCTTGAGTAAGCGCTTCGTCGCTCTAAACAACTAGCCCTGAGAGACGCAGTACTTTTCCTATCTACCGCTGAAGGTGGTGGGAGTCCTACTGCTTAAAATGGGGCACCGGCAAAGAGGAAGAACCAGAGCCCGAAAGCAGTCGCGGCAAGTAAGACGGTTGTGATCATCACGACATCAAGGACACTGGCTTGACGCCCTGAGCCGCGCTCGCCGCGCATGCTGCGCATCCATGGCTTAGGGACGGGCGCTAAACCATCGTTGCCAGTCACGCGCAGGTAGGTCCGATTGAGTATGGATAAGACCTTGACCATCGCAATCATTGAGACGGCGATACCGACGATGACCAACAGGTAGGCGCCCATATCGGGGTCAGTGGACTCTTGCAGCTGGGAGACGATGTAAAGCCAGCCAAGCGGAATCCCAATCCAGAGCATCAGGCTGCCCGCCGCCATCGCCACGATCAGCAGGACTGCGGTCGCTCGCTTGCTGGACGGATTAGGCACGACAGTCAGGATAGCTGTGGCCGTAGTCGTGGCCGCCAGAGATTGCTCGGGGGCCTTGTCTGAGATACTTCAGTAGCAGTGGACCCGACGCGCAAACGTCATATCCGTCTCGTCGTCGCCCTTTCGGCGGCGCTACTGCTGGCATCTGCCTTGGTCTACACGAGCTTTTCTGCCTCTAGCGAGGCCAAAGAGCCAAGCCAACTGGCTCGCAGTGCCAACGCTGGGCAGTCTTATGAGTTGACCGGGAAGGTTGCCGCCGGATCGGTCAGCAGGGAGGGCAACACGTTGCTCTTCCGTGTGCGTGACCGCAACGGCAGCAACTCTGTCGCCGTTCGCTACACAGGGGCGGTGCCTGATCCATTTCGCGAAGGTCGCGAGGTAATCGTTACGGTGCGCAAGCAGGGCGAGATATTCGTCGGCGAGAAGGATTCGCTGGTCACTAAGTGTCCGTCGAAGTTCTCCAACGAGCAGAACAAGTCGAGCTGACGGCCTGATGGCGACGCTGGGCCGTGCCTGCATGCTGCTTGGGCTCGCAGTTGCGCTCTACTCGGTCGCCGCATCGATCTACGGGGCTCGTGCGGGGCGCCGCGATTGGGTCGCCTCAGGCCGTCGTGCGATCTACGCTTTGGCCATCATCCTCTCGGTTGCTTTTGCGACCCTTGAGGCGGCCTTTCTAACCTCAGATTTTTCACTTGAAGTCGTTGCTAACCACTCGTCGACGATCACTCCGAACTTCTACAAGGCAACCGCGGTCTGGTCGTCACAGGATGGATCGCTCTTGCTTTGGGTCTGGCTGCTGTCGATGTGGTCTGCGCTCGTTCTCTACTTCACTCGTAATCGGGCACGTGAGATCGCTCCCTATGCGACAGCAGTTCTTGCGGGCTTCGCCGTCTTCTTCTGCGGACTACTGGTTCTCTACGTCAACCCCTTCGGGATGACCAGCCCGGTCCCGGCCGAGGGGTCGGGGCTAAACCCACTCTTACGAAACCCGGCGATGATGATCCATCCGCCGATGCTCTACGCGGGCTACACGCTATGGACAATCCCCTTCGCTTTCGCGGTTGGTGCGCTAATAACGCGCCGCGTTGACGCCGAGTGGATCCGACTTACTCGTCGCTTTGCATTGGCCGCCTGGTTCTTTCTCGGCATTGGAATCATGCTCGGAGCGCGCTGGTCTTATTCGGAGCTGGGGTGGGGCGGCTACTGGGGTTGGGACCCGGTGGAGAATGCGTCGTTGTTGCCATGGTTGATCGGGACGGCCTTCATCCACTCGGTGATGATCCAAGAGAAGCGCGGGATGCTCAAGGTCTGGAACGCCTCCCTAGTCCTCGCCACCGGCACGCTGGCAATCCTCGGAACATTCCTCGTGCGATCGGGGATATTGGAGTCGATCCACGCCTTCGGCGCCTCGACGCTGGGGACGCCATTTCTGATCTTGATCGGCCTGATGACCGTGGGTTCTATCGTCCTCGTCGTGCTCCGCCGCAGCGCTCTGCGTTCCGAGCACAGGCTCGATTCGCTGCTCTCACGCGAGGCTGTGTTTTTCGTCCAGAACCTAATCTTGGTCGCGTTAGCTTTCGTCGTTTTCTGGGGGACTTTTTTCCCGCTGATATCCGAGGCAGTGACAGGTACTAAGGCCTCGGTTGGGCCGCCGTGGTTTAACCGCTACACGGTCCCACTTGCGCTCGTGCTCGTGCTCTTATCTGGAGTCGGTCCGTTGCTGGCATGGCGACGCGTAACGGTTGCCAACCTGCGCCGCAGCTTTATCGCGCCAACGGCGATTGCGCTTGCTGTGATGGTTGTGCTGTTACTAAGCGGAGTTGGGGAGCGGCCGTTAGCGCTTGCGATGTTTGTCTTTGCGACCTTTGTGGTTGGCGCCGTCGGACAGGAGTTCGTGCGCGGCGTCAAAGCGCGGCGGGTGATATCGGGCGAGTCGCCGCCGGTCGCGCTGGTCTCGCTAGTGCGACGCAACCGCAGGCGTTACGGGGGCTACACGGTCCACGTAGGTTTCGCTGTCTTGATGGTTGGCGTAGCCGCTTCGTCTGCGTTTGCACATCCGCGCGACGTGCGCCTCTCGCCCGGACAGAGCGCGCAGGTTGACGGCTACAAGATCACCTATGTGCGACCGACGACCAACTTGGCTAACGAGAAGATCTCGCTAGGGGCGATCGTTGATGTAAGTAAGGACGGAAAGCAGGTCGCGCGGCTAGAGCCCAGCCGTAACTACTACCCCTCGCGCGACGTCGCTGGCCTCGGCGTGATCGGACGCTTCTTCGAGGGCGAGGCGACTAGTGAAGTTGGCCTCAAGTCAGGATTGACTCGCGATATCTGGACGGCTGTCTCACCCGACCTAAACGCACTGATGCCATTTATTGCCGAAGCGGATAAGAAGTTCGCTAAGGCCGGTCCGGACCTGCAGGGGCTGCTGGTCACAGCTCTCACCGAACGCTATCTCAACCAACCACCGCCAGCGCAGTTTCGCTTCATCATCTCGCCGCTAGTGATGTGGATTTGGATCGGAGGCCTGATTGTGGTCGGAGGGGCGCTGATCGCGATGTGGCCTGCTTCGAGGTCTTCACGTAGGCGGGCATCGGCGGGGGCCGCTGCCCGCGTGGCCCGCGATCTCGGTCGCGCATAGCGGAGGTGGTCTGAAAAGTGCTGGCTTTCATCGCGATCCTCGCCGTCCTAGCGGTCGTTGTGTGGTTGATCATCGGTCCCCTGAGGGAGGGCCCGACCGGCGAGCAAGATCGAGCTCAGGCCGAGATCGAAGTCCTAGAGACAGCCAAAGAAGCTAAGTACTTAGAGATCCGCGACGCCGAGATGGAGCTGCGCACTGGCAAGCTCTCGCAAGAGGATTGGAATGAGGTCGATCGTCAGCTGCGGCGTGAAGCAGTCTCGATTCTGCGAGAGCTAGAGGCTCTGGGGGTTCGCGATCAGCCCGAAGACCGCTAAGCTCTGGTAGTCATGACGTTACTACTGAGCATTCTCCAAGCCTTTCTCGCGGTTGTGATGATCTTCTTGATCCTCATGCACTCGGGTAAAGATGCCGGCCTATCAGGCGCCTTCGGCGTTGGTTCAGGCTCGGGCCCACTTGGCGGCGGGTCACTCATTGAGCGCAACCTCAACCGCTGGACCGTCGGCTTTGCGATCGCGTTCTTTGTGAACACGATCATCTTGCTCAAGATCTAGGCGGCGCTCTTATTGAGCTAGGCCGGTTACGTGCAAGCCGCCCACGCGAATTGCAGGACAGACGACGCCGCTTGCGAAACGAGGCCTGGTGAAGCGCGGCTCTCTAGTAAGTCGCGGCTGGCTTCCTAGCGCTTGCACGCCACTGAGGATGCTTAGTAGTGAGTCGGTGAACTCAATCTCACGTATCGGCTGCGTAATTTCGCCATCTTCGATTAGAAAGCTGCCGTCACGTGTCGTGAAGGTCACTAAGGCCTGCTCGGGGGAGACGGCCTTGATTGAGGCTAGGCGGGTCACGTAGATCCCGTGTTTGATCGGCTGAGTAAGCTCTTCAATCGAAGCGGCTCCGCCGCCGACGAGCACTAGGTTAGTCGGGGCTGGACCGGTCCGGGCCCCGCCAGCGGCTAAGGCATGGCCGGTTGATCGCGCCGAACCACCGAGGATCCCAGCTGATCTTGTGTCGTGTACGACACGGTGGGCGACTCCATCTTGGATCAAAGGAATTGGTGCTTTGGCAACCCCTTCAGCGTCGAATGCGCGCGGCAGGGTGGAGCCAAAGCGGGGAGTATCAGAGAGGTTTATCGCTGATGCCGCCACGCGAGTACCGAGCCGACCGCATAGCGCGCTGGTGCCTTGGGCGAAGGCTAACCCGCCAAAGGCCATGCGTCCGAGGCAGTCGAGCAAGACGCCGACTGCGCAGGCATCAAAAACGACGGTGTACTCGCCGGGTGCGAGAGTTGTTTGCTCTCCTCTAGGGATCCTTGAAGTCGCCTCTTCGGCGATTGCAGCGCTACTGATCTCGCCGATCGCGCTGGCGGCAGCCGAGGCGTAACCGCAGAGACCGCGGCCGTCACTAGCGAGGACCTCTAGGTAGGCATCTGTGACGGCATCAGTGACCTTAATCCCAGCGCCCGAGACGATCGCTGTGGTGACCTCGCCTGTCGACCAGAGGCCGTTGGCGTGGAGTTGACGGTCGCCGACGATCTCCAGTGCGACCTGCCCAGTTACCGCAGCTGACTCCTGATCGACTCTTGCCGTCGCGGCGTCCCAGCCGTTGTGGCTGCGTGGGGGTTGCAAGCTAGCCGGCAGGCCAGGATAGGAGCCGTCGCCACTTGCCGCCAAGGCCTGCGCGGCGTTGGCGGCAGCGGCGACGACCGAGGTCAGTGATTTGGCGTCGGGGCTATCGGTGGTCGCGGTAGCGGTGTGGCCGCTGTCAACACACATTGCCTCTACTGTTATGGCGCCAAAGCTTTCGACCTGCATCCCTTTGGAGTCAGAGAAGTGCGCGAGCAGCGATCGTTCTTTGATGACGGTCACCTGTGTCTGTTCAGGCGTGGTTGCCAACTCAAGCGCACGCTCTGCGATCCTCAGAAGCTCGTCGCTACTCACTCGGTATCTGGCTTTCGGTCATCGATTAGGTCGCTCCTAGTTGCCCCAGTCGGTGTTCGGCTACGGGGCCGGTCGCTGCCTGGTGGCACATAGCCTCATCATAAAACAGCAAAACCCCTGCTAAAGCAAGGGTTTTGCAATGCGCCGAAGAGGACTCGAACCTCCACGAGCCGAAGCCCACCAGCCCCTCAAGCTGGCGCGTCTACCAATTCCGCCACCGGCGCATGGGGCGCGCGGAGTATAGCCGTGTGGGTTGGCAGGCGACCTTGCGGGCTGCTGAGCTTGAGTCCGTCAGCGGCGTACGCTACCGTTACGAACACATGTTCGACCTTGGCAGCAGCTACTGCCCTACTAACCCGATAGCAACCACAACTACCGCAGCTACGACCAACTAGGAGTGTGTGATCTGCATGGTTGACCTCAACCTAACTAAGCGCCAGCGGGAGATTTCAGAGTTCATCAAGAAGTACTCCTCCATCCACGGCTACCCGCCGACAGTACGTGAGATCGGCAAGGCCGTAGGGCTCGCCTCGTCCTCGACGGTTCACGCACATCTCGCTAACCTCGAGAAGATCGGGTTGTTGCGACGCGACGCTTCCAAGCCGCGGGCGATCGAGCTACTCGATCGCGCCGTTGACAATGTCAAGAACATCGTGCGACCCAACGGCCTTCCGCTCGTCGGTCAGGTCGCAGCCGGCCAGCCAACCCTGGCTGAAGAGAACATCGAGGAGTACATAGACGTGCCTGAGGTGGCTGGCGGCGATAGCGGCGAGTACGTCCTTCGCGTGCGCGGTGAGTCGATGAAAGACGCGGGCATTCTGGCGGGAGACTTTGTCGTCGTCCGTCCCCAAGATGGCGCTCGTGATGGCGATATCGTCGTTGCTCTAGTCGGCGAAGAGGCGACGGTGAAGCGCTTCTTCCGTGAGAAGGACCACATCAGGCTGCAGCCCGAGAACCAATCAATGGAGCCGATCCGCTCTAAAGATGTCCGCATTCTTGGACAGGTTGTAGGCCTGATGCGCAAAGTGGCCTAGCTTCGTCGGCGTTTTCGAGGCGCTGTGTGGCAGGCGGCTAGACCAAATGCCAGCAGCGCGCTACCCTAGGAGTGCAGGACGAGCAGCCGCGGAGGCGTTTGTCTTCGAGGAAAGTCCGGACATCAAAGGGCAGGGTGGTCGGTAACGCCGACCCGGGGAAACTCGCGGGAAAGTGCCACAGAAAATAAACCGCCGACGTTTGGGCCACACGTGAGCTCAAACGGGTAAGGGTGAAATGGTGCGGTAAGAGCGCACCGGTGTCGCGGTGACGCGGCGCGTCAAGGCAAACCCCACCCGATGCAAGGCCGAGTAGGACCGCTTGTAGGCTGCCCGCCGAGGTCCAGGTAGGCCGCTCAGAAGGATGGTTGCTCTCGACAGGATCCGGCTTATGTGCCTGCTAAGGAACGGGCCCCGCAAGGGGCTCGTTCTATTTCTTTTTTGGGTTGGAACGAAACTTTGCCGCACGCTTCTGTGTTCATTGGCTCGATCTCCTAACCAATCCAATCCACCGTCGAGCAGTAATCACGGTTGGCACGAAAGGAAGTAGCGGTCATTCTCAAACGGTCCCGGCACCTCTTGCGCTCATCGTCAGTAGCTAGCGCTCCTAGCATCCATGCGGTGCTGGCTGCTGCAGCTGCAGCAGCCTTGTTGCTCCTAGCCCCCTCCGCCAACGCTGGCATCAGTAGCGCTAGCCATCAGCCGTTACGCCATCAGCCGTTACGCCACAGTCCACCTCCTCCGCCCCGCTGGAACTCTCCGCCCCGCTGGGCTCCTCTGGCCTTCTATTCAATTACCGGAGTGGGCAACAATCTCGCCAACCTTAGGTGGGGCGCCGCTGGCGTTGACCTCCTGCGGCGTTCGCCCTCGGCCTACCAAGATGGCCTATCGGCACCAGCTGGCAGCGATAGGCTCAGCGCCCGGGCACTGTCAAACGCATTGAGCGCACAGACCGAGGACAGCGAAAACAACCGCCAAATGTCTGACTACGTCTATGTTTTCGGGCAGTTCCTTGATCACGATATTGGCCTCACCACGGCGAACTCTGGCCAGGCATTCCCGATCTCGGTTCCAATCGGCGATCCATCTTTTGATCCGACCGGCACTGGCACCAGGAGTATTAGGCTTACGCGATCGACATTTAACCCCGCCACCGGCACCACAGGCGCTCGTCAGCAGCCCAATGTCGTGACTGCCTTCATCGACGGCTCTCAGATCTATGGCTCGGATGCAGTTAGAGCTAGCGCCTTGCGCAGTTTCGTTGCGGGCAAGCTCAAGGTCAGCGCTGGAAATATGCTCCCGTTTAACACCGACGGCCTACCGAATGCCAACGATGCCCACGTCGTCGGTGACGCCAGCCTCTTTCTGGCCGGAGATGTGCGTGCCAACGAGAACGTCGAGCTGACCTCGCTGCAGACGCTATTCATGCGCGAGCACAATCGGCAAGCAGTTGCGATCGCAGCTCGCAACCCGAGGATGAGCGACGAGCAGATATTCCAGCGCGCTAGGGCGATCGTGATTGGCGAGCTTCAGGCGATCACCTATCAAGAGTTCTTGCCCGCCCTCCTAGGTAGGGGCGCTATCGCCGCCTATGGCGGCTATAGGCCAGCAGTAAACCCAGGTATCGCAAACGAGTTTTCGGCCGCTGCTTTCCGATTTGGCCACACTCAGCTGGATGGCGAGATTGGCAGACTCAACAACGACGGAACCGAAACCCCGCAGGGGCCGATTGCCCTGCGCGACGCCTTCTTTAATCCGACGGTCTTTGATGCGACCTTGCCTAATCACCAGGGCGATATCGATCCGTTTCTGAAGGCAGCAGCCAGCGGAAACGCGCAAGAAGTTGACCTCAAAGTCGTCGATGACGTACGGAACTTTCTCTTCGGGCAACCTGGGGCGGGTGGCTTTGACTTGGCCGCGCTGAACATTCAACGCGGGCGCGACCACGGCTTGGCCGACTACAACACGGTCCGGGCTGCCTACGGTCTCCCACGAGTTAGGAGCTTCTCTCAGATCAGTTCCGACGCCGGCGTTGTCGCGGCGCTCCAGGCGGCCTACGGGTCGGTCGCCAATATCGATCTGTGGGTTGGAGGGCTTGCTGAAAACCATACGGCGCAGGGCTCTTTGGGGCCGTTATTTTCGAGAATTATCGCCGATCAATTCACTCGGCTCCGTGATGGTGACCGGCTCTTTTACGAGCGCTCGCTTGGCGGTGCACAGCTTGACCAGGTCCGTCGCACCACGCTGGCCCAAGTAATTAAAGCTAACACCGCATTGACGAATATTCAGCCCAACGTTTTCTTTTGGAACGGCCAGTAGGAGAGGACTGAGGGCGAAAGCGACGCGGCCTGACCTATCACGTCGGCCTTGCACCGTAACCGTCTTGATGCGAACATATGTTCGCTTTGATTGTATGTGTTCTACTTCCCCGCTTTGAGCTGCTTACTGCCGCCGGTGACCGCAGCGCGTTGCTGCGCGGCCCGGTCGCGCTGGCTCCCGCGCCAGGTTCAGGCTCACAGGAGGTGGGGGAGGTGTCCCCAGCAGCGGAGGCTTTTGGGATTGAAGGGGGAATGCGTTTGGGAGAGGCCTTGGCTCGTTGCCCACAGCTGCTCCTAATCTCACCAGACCCA
Organism: Solirubrobacterales bacterium; assembly: GCA_947474595.1. GTDB lineage: Bacteria > Actinomycetota > Thermoleophilia > Solirubrobacterales > Solirubrobacteraceae > CANJIV01. The sequence continues at coordinate 162,971 of CANJIV010000002.1, read as the reverse complement.
GAAGGCGTCGCGGATGCATGGGAGCTTGTCCTGTCGCGATTGGAGGGGATTGGTGCAGCCGTTGCCTCTGAGCGTGCGGGGGTCGCCTACTTCGCGGCGCAAGGGTTGGTCACGCTCCACGGAGGGACGCTTGAGCGAGTAATTGATGCCGCACGTGCGGTGGTGGGTCATCCGGCGCGCATCGGGGCGGCGACGACGGCATTCTGTGCGTTGGCTGCTGCGGTCAAAGCTAGGTCGCGACGAGCGCAAGTGATCTCAGGTGGGAGTCAAGGAGCGCGTGATTATCTCGCCGGTCTGCCGGTCTGCCTCCTGCGCACCCGTCGCGCTACGGCGGTCTTGGTTGAGCCATTAGAGCGCTTGGGTATCGCTACGCTCGGAGAGCTATCCGCCTTGCCACGATCTGCGCTAGCCGATCGCTTCGGCAGGGCCGGTCTCAGCGCTCACGACCTAGCCTGCGGTCGCGATGAGTCGCTCTTTGTACGGCTTCCCGCCGAGCGGTTGGAAGAGTCGCTGGAGCTAGAAGAGTCTGCCTCTGGCCAGCAGCTCCACTACATCCTAGGATTGCTGATAGACCGTCTGGTTGCCCGGCGCGAGCGCAGAGGCAGGACTCTACGAGCAGTGGCACTCTCGGCAGTTCTCGTGGAAGGTGGAACATGGCGCGAGCGCGTTACTTTTCGTGAGGCGCTCTCTGATCCGATCCGAATGCGTCTCGTCCTAGGCTCACGGCTGGCCAAGTTGCCCTCTCCTGCTCAAAGATTACGAATCGTTGTAGAGAGCTTCGGGCCACCTGTAGGCGATCAACGCGCCCTGCTTGACGAGCGCGGGAGCAGTGCCGAGCGCGATGGGCGACTCGGCGAGGCCGTCGAGCAAGCGCGGTCGGCGGCTGGGCCAGATGCTGCCCTGCGCGTGTTGACGGTCGATCCACAGAGCCGCATCCCTGAGCGACGCGTCGTTCTTGCGCCCTACGAAAGGAGGAGGGGTACGCCATGAGCAGACCACGTCGCTTGGCAACTCCTAGGTCGGCCAGAGTCAGTGCTGGCCCTAATGGCCGGCCGTTGAGTGTCGATGGCCATCACGTCGATGCGGTTCGTGAGTCGTGGCTGCTTGAGGACCGCTGGTGGACTCAGAGGCCACTGCGTCGCCGCTACTGGGAGGTCGTCACCGACAGTGGCCGCAACCTCACTGTCTTTCGTGACCTCGCAGATGGCCCGGCGCACGGCAAGTGGTACGTCCAGCGTTAAGCGACGGCTGGCCCCTTGATTAGACGAGCTCTAGCTAACGCTAGGCGGAAGGCTAGGAAGCCCCGGCTCGGATTCGACGCCAAAAGAGTTCATCGCAAAGCAGATCAAAAAGTACTGGCCGACTAGGATCGGCAGTTCGATCAGCTGGTGCTCATTGAAGTGCTCGCAGAGCAGGGCCCAGGTCGAGTCAGAGATTTTAGCGACCGCATGGAGCTCGTCTGTTGCGCGCAGGACGAGTTTCTCGGTATCGCTCCAGCCACCGCTTTGAGGACCAAGGGGAACGCGGGCGATCTCTGCTTCGGTGAGACCTATATCGGCTCCGATAGTTGCGTGCTGTCCCCACTCGTATGGGGATTGGCAGTGCCATCCCACCCTGAGGATTACCAACTCGCGCTCGCGTGCTGGAAGCTCGCCGCCGATTAGCAGCATCGCGCCGAAGTCGACCCACGCCTGAAATAAGTCGGCGTGGCGGGCGAGGGTAGCGAAGATATTTAGCGGACGCTCGTCGCCATCCATCATCCCCGTGACACTGGCGAGTCTCCCTGCTACGGCCGCATTCCACTCATCCGTACTGAGCGGCGGGATGCGGGGGGAGAGGGCGCGCTTGGGGTTGGTCACCGAACTCTTATGCGAACCTACCTGTTGGCGCCAGGTTTCCACAAGGGTTCATTTGCGCCATTACAGCCACGACTAAGAATGAAGAGCAGATCCGAGAGGCGGTTGAGGTAGCGGATGACCTCAGGATTGACCGCGGCTCCAAGCGCAAGCGTGCGCCTCTCAGCCCGGCGGCAGACCGTCCGACAGACGTGAAGCTGTGCCGCAGCGGCGGTGCCGCCAGGCAGTACGAACGACGTCAGCGGCGCAAGCGTGTCGTTGACCTCGTCGCACTGCTTCTCTAGCCAAGTGGTCTGAGTGTCAATCACGCGCAGGCGGTCACTCTCTCCCTTGCCACCCTCAGGGACACATACGTCGGCACCGACGTCAAATAGGTCATTTTGGATCCGTGTAAGCACGTCACGGTAAGGGGCAGGCATGCCGGCCGTGGCGAGAGCGACGCCGATTTGGGCGTTTAACTCGTCGACGGTCCCGTAGGCCTCGATTCGCGGGTCCGTCTTCGCCACTCGACTCATGTCGCCTAGGTGGGTCTCGCCGGTGTCGCCGAGCTTTGTATAAATGCGAGTTAGATTTATTGTCATGGCTTGTCAGTGATTCTAGGTGATGGTGCTGGGCTTATGTGCGGGCCATTGGGCGCGATCAAGAATCGCGGCGAGGCGCAACTACCCAGCCAGCGCGTTTGCCTACCGTCCGGCGTAACTGTAGGATGATCATTTCAAGGTCGGTGGTTAAGGGAAGCCGGTGAAAATCCGACGCGGACCCGCCACTGTAACCGGGCAAGTTCTTCGCACGCACCGCAGGGTGCAGCCACTGGATCTAAAGGTAGATCTGGGAAGGCGCGGCAGAGTAGTCCCGGGAGCCAGGAGACCTGCCTCCGACCAAAAGCACACATAGATCCTCGAGGAAAGGGATTGCTTAATGTCTATTCATCTACCGCTGCGCGCGCTTGCATTAGCAGTTGCGCTGACTCTGGCTACGGCAGCTTCGGCCGCAGCCGCGACCACTATCAACGTCCGCGTCGAAGGGGCTGCTAATACGCTCTTCGATGGTGCCGTAGAGACAACCCACGGCTCCCTGACGTCGACCGTAGGCAGTGGGATCGGCACTCATAGCTGCAATAGCAGCGGAAAAAGCACACCGATTGCGACGCCGACTAGGGCGCTCTTTTTGGCATCTCAGAGCGCCGCTGGCAGGTCCCTGTCGCCACTGTCGCTCCAATGGTACGAATCATTTACCGATTTTCTCGTGATTTCAATCGGGGGCCAGCGGCCATCGGGCAAGAAGTACTGGGAGCTCTCGGTTAACTGGAAAGTCGCCGAGAGCGGCGGCTGCGGGATCTCTCTCAAGCCGAACGATGAGGTGCTCTGGGCGATCTCGGACGGTGCGACTCCGCCTTTGCGCTTGACGGCTGCTAGAAGTGCTCGCAAAGGGCAGGCATTGCGCGTACGCGTGACTAACGGGGCTAGCGGGGCAGCCGTTGCGGGCGCAACCGTAGCTGGCGTCAGCAGTAATAGTGCAGGTTATGCCACCGTCGTAATGTCTACTGGCGATCAGCAGATACTGCGGGCCACCAAGAAGGCTGCCACGCGGTCTAACACGGTGAAGGTCGCGCTGCGCTGAGATCTGATGAGGCGCCCACCGCCACAGCTGCTGGTCGCTGTCTGCCTAATTGGCGCAGCGGCCTCCGGCTGCGGTCTTGGGTCGGGCGAGAGCCCGGGCGGGGCTTCGATACTTATCACGCGGGACTTCGGCGCCGTAGAGGTCGGCTCGACAGCGGTTAAGCAAGTGCCCGGGGGAGAGACGGTAATGCGATTCTTGCAGCGAAATTTCAAGGTCGCCACCCGCTATGGCGGCGGCTTCGTGCAGTCCATCAATGGTATTTCGGGCGGCAGGGTCGGCGGTCGGGCTTTTGATTGGAGTTACTACATCAATGGGATTGAGGCTCCCAGTGGCGCGGCTGCAACTAAGCTCAACGACGGCGACAGCGTCTGGTGGGATCACCACGATTGGGGAGCAGCGATACACATCCCCGCAGTAGTCGGGGCATTCCCTGAGCCGTTTATTCACGGCCGTGGAGGCCGTCGCGTGCCGCTGCGAATTGAATGTGGAGAGGGTTCCAAGGCGGCCTGCGACGAGGTCTCGGCGCGGATGTCTAGCGCCGGCGCCAAGCCGGCAACTGCCGCTCTTGGCGAACGTTCCAACCTTGACATTTTGCGAATTCTCGTCGGGCTATGGCCGGACGTCCGCCGCGACAACGCAACCTCCCAACTTGACCGTGGCCCAGGCGCGAGCGGCGTCTTCGCTCGCTTTACTGCTGATGGGAAGCGGCTGGAGATTCTCAACCCCAGCGGCCAAGTCACAGAGACGCTCGGCGCCGGAGCAGGCCTAGTGGCTGCGACGTCGATTGGAGAGCAAGCTCCAACTTGGATCGTGACCGGTACCGACGACGCAGGCGTGCTGGCGGCAGCTCGCATGCTTACTAAAGCCGCCTTGGCCGGTCACTTCGCCCTAGCGCTTGCCCCCGGAGGAAGGCATCTGCGCGTTCCGGAAGGAGCAGGGTGAACTACCGGCGCTGTAGTAGCCCGCTACACGCCAGCCGCGCGGCGGCCGGGATGGCTTACTGCGGCGCCCTAGCCCTCGGCTCGCTGGTAAGTGATAGCCCTGTTGTTCTAGTCGCGATCCTTGCTGGTGTGGTGGGAGCTGCCGTGGCGGCCGGTGTTGGACGGGAGATTCGTCACGCTGCGCTACTTGCCGTCCCGCTAGCGCTGCTGATCGCCGTGATTAACCCGTTGGTGGCAAGAGAGGGACTGACGGTGATCGCTCGCTTCGGCGAAGTTGGTCCACTGGGTCAACTAGACATTACGCTTGAGGCCGTGGTCTACGGCGCCATCTTGGGTCTACGCGCGCTCGTGGTGATCCTAGCCTGCGCCCTTTATGCGGCAGCAGTCGATCCCGATGAGGTTCTACGTCTCTTTCGGCGTCTGTCGCTAAGGTCGGCGCTGACAGCGACGCTGGCGACGCGAATGGTTCCTGTCTTGAGTCGTGACGCGCGGCGTATGGCCGATGCTCAACGCTGTCGACCGGGGGCACCACCAGGACGCACGGCAGTAGTTCGTGCGGTCGCCACTAACGCGCTAGACCGCGCGGTTGATGTAGCAGCGACGCTGGAGCTTCGCGGCTACGGAGTAGCGCGCCGCCCGCCTCGCGAGCGCCGCAGGTGGTCGCGCCACGACCTTGCCTTCACCGCTTCGGCAATCGGCTTGGTCGGCCTCGTGGCAGTGTCGAGGATCTATGCGTTGGCAGAGTTCGGCGCCTACCCGCAACTACGGATCGCACTTGGTGTCGAGGAACTCTTATTGGCAGCGGCGATCATCGCTGTCTGTTGGCTGCCTTTCCTAGATCGACGGGGGGTGGCGCGATCACGATCTTAAGCATGGAATCGGTGAGCTACTCCTACGCTAGTAGATCGCCTTCTAAACCTGCCTTAGATGAAGTCAGTCTGTCGGTTGCAGCCGGAGAGCTAGTCGTGGTCGCCGGTCTGTCGGGATCTGGCAAGTCGACGCTGCTAAGGGCAGCTAGTGGCCTAGTACCACACTTTCACGGCGGCGAAATGGCCGGCCGAGTTGTCGTTGGTGGGATGGACACACGCGAGCACGGTCCAGGCGATCTAGCGGCGGTCTGTGGGACCCTGCTCCAGGATCCCGAGACCCAGATCGTGATGGCAACCGTGGCCTCGGAGCTGGCCTTTGGGTTAGAGAACCGGGGATTAGGCGCGACGGCAGTTGCTCGCGAGGTCCAGGAGGTAGCGCTGGCTCTCGGCATCGCCCCACTGCTAGAGAGGGCTACTCACGAGCTATCTGGCGGCGAGTTGCAACGCGTTGCCCTCGGCGCAGCGCTTGTCGGGCGTCCAGGGCTCGTCGTCCTCGACGAGCCGACCTCGCAACTCGATCCGGTCGCCGGCGACGAGCTGATCTGGCTGGTGCGACGTTTAAACGAGCAGTGGGGGACGGCTGTCATATTGGCCGAGCAGCGCATCGAGCGGTGTTTGGCGGCCGCCGATCGCGTTGTCGTGATGGACGCCGGGCGCATTGTCTGTGATGCGACGCCAGCAGAGTTTCTCGTCTGGGCTGGGCGCAGCTGCAAAGCGCTACAGACCCCCGCTGCTGAGTTGTTGGGGTCTGCCGGCATCGGTCCGCCGCCGACTGGGGTGAAGGCCGCCCGCGCGACGCTGGCCGCTCACGGATTGCTGACGCCGTCGGCCTCCCCCGAGGCCCAATCTGAGTTGGAGGTCAACGGCACTCCGCGGCGTCGGCCTTGGAGGCGCTCGCTGAAGGCCAACCCAGCGATTGAATTCAAACACGTCTGGCATGAGATCCGTAACGGACCAACGGTTATACGTGACGTCTGCCTCTCTATCGCTGCAGGCGAGATGGTCGCTCTTATGGGCGCCAACGGCGCAGGAAAGTCGACCCTGCTGCGCCACGCGGCGGGGCTGATGAAGCCGACACGAGGCTCGGTCAACGTTGATGGCCGTGTCGCCCTGCTGTTGCAGAACCCCGGGGACTACTTAGTCCATGAATGCGTCGGTGATGAACTAGAGATTGAGGCTCTGCGTGGCGCTGGACTTGATCATCTTGTCGATCGTCACCCGCGCGACCTCTCGGGTGGAGAGAGGCAACGGCTGGCGTTAGCGATCGTTACGGCAGAACCTGCGACGGCGACCGCTGCGCTTGGTGCCATCTGTCTCGACGAGCCTACTCGGGGAATGGACCACGGTCACCGGGCCGAGCTCGTCGCTCAACTAAGAGACTTTGGTGATCGTGGAAGCGCTGTGCTGGTGGCAACCCATGACCCAGAGCTGGCCGCGGCCTTTGCTGATCGCGTCATTTTGGTCGGTGACGGGGTGGTCGTCGCCGATGGGAGCGTTGCCGCGATTTTAGGATCAGGTTGGTACTTCGCTACCGAGACAGCTCGGGTGCTCGGCGGTGCCGGAGACGCTCTCTTGCCTGCCGACGGGGCGTCGCTGCTGCGATCACGTCTCGCTAAGGCCCCGCTGGAACTGAAGGTTGCTCCGTGAGTTGGTCGGTGGCCTCGCTGCTGATTCTTGCCTGCGCGCTGGCGGTGGGATTCGTCTGGTATGAAAGATCTCGACCGTCACCCAAGATCGTGGCCCTAGTTGCGACGCTTGCAGCGCTAGCGGCGCTCGGGCGGATCGCTTTCGCGCCGATTCCTAATGTTAAGCCGACTACCGACATTGTCCTGATCGCTGGGATGGCCCTGGGCGGAGCGCCTGGGTTCGTCGTTGGCGCAGTCGCTGCCCTAGCCTCTAACGTCTTCTTTGGGCAGGGAACTTGGACTCCGTGGCAGATGTTCGCTTGGGGCGCCGTGGGCCTTTTTGGCGCCGCTCTAGGCCACCGCCTCCGTGACCGGATTGGCCGGGTGGGACTGGCAGCTGCCTGCGCCGTCGCCGGGCTGGGGTTCGGCGTGGTTATGAATCTCTCGATCTGGGTGACCTTCACGGGCGGACAGACCTTTGGCGAGCTCTTGGCGCTCAGTGGAGCGGCCCTTCCCTTCGATATCGCTCACGCGGTCGGCAACATAGTCTTCGCCCTCGCGTTTGGACCGGCCTTACTGCGCTCCTTACTTCGGTTTCGCTCGCGCATGGATGTCCGCTGGATCTCCCCACCAAGCCCAGCACCAAACACTGTGGCCCCGGTGGACGAGCGTCCCATTGCAGGCGGTCTTATTTCAGGACAGTCGGTTGCCGCTGTGGTTGTAGCGCTCGTTATGTGTGCGGGTGCGCTGACAGTTGTGCCATCTTCTGCGCGCGCCTCGTCTACGAGCATCTCTTATCTCCAGAGAGCCCAAAACAGCGATGGTGGATTTGGGCCGGCGCCGGGGCGTAACTCGACATCCGCAGACACCGGTTGGGTAGCTCTTGGACTCGCTGGGGCTGGAACGAATCCTCTCGATGTAAGCCGGCTCCAGGCCACGCCGCTGGACTTTCTGCGCCGTGACGCGGCCGCCATCGTTGAGGTCGGCGATCTCGAACGCACGATCTTGGTCCTCGCTGCAGCGGGGATGTCGCCACGGGCGTTTGCCGGGCGCAATCTCGTTGCGGAGCTAGCCCGTCATCGACGACGGGACGGCTCCTTCGATGGCCTAGTGAATCTGACGGCGTTTGGAGTGATGGCTCTACGCGCCTCGGGGCTAGCGCCCTCGTCACGATCGGTGAGGGATGGAGTCGCTTTTCTCGTCAGAGAGCAGAACTCCGACGGCGGCTGGGCATTTTCAGGTCGAGGTGGAGCGAGTGGGATCGATGATACGAGCGCCCCAATCCAAGCGATGCTCGCTTCCTCTGGCAGTGGGTCGGTTGCAGTCAGCCGAGCAGCGGCCTTCCTCGCGCGCAATCAGAACGACGATGGGGGGTTCCCGCTAACCCCTGGCGCTGCATCAAACGCCCAATCGACAGCCTGGGCGATCCAAGCCTTTAGCGCCTTGGGCCGTGATCCGGCGCTCATCAGACACGGCGCCGGTCAGTCGCCGCTTAAATATCTACGGTCGCTGACGGCTAGTAACGGCGCGGTCTCTTATTCGAAAACCAGCTCGCAAACGCCCGTCTGGGTAACGGCACAAGTCGTGGCCGCCCTAGCCCAGCGTCCATTCCCGATTCCAATGCCTGCCCGCAGCGAAGTTCGCGCGCCCCGGCCGACGGTGACGGCTGCGCCACCATCGAAGCTAGCTAAACCAAGCATGCGGGCGACCACCACACGCGTAGTAGTCAGGCCGGCAGCTGTAACCCCAGCCGAACCTAGCCCGGTCAAAGCATCGGCCGCCGAGGCTGAGAGCTCGCAGATGATCGAGCTCGCTCGTTGGGCCGGCGCCTTCGTCGGCATGCTGTTGGCCCTGTTGGGCTAGAAGTCAGTAGCGTTGCCGCTTGAAATGAAGATCGCTGTCCCTAAAGAGACCGTCGCTGATGAGGCCCGCGTGGCATTGGTGCCAGAGGTCGTCGCTAAGTTGACGGCCAAAGGTCATCAGGTATTTGTTCAGAGTGGTGCGGGCGCGGGCGCGCTGATTCCCGATCAGCTATTCGTCGAAGCAGGCGCTCAGATAACCGCCGACATAGAGAGTTTGTGGAGTGCAGACCTAGTTGCCAAAGTAGCTCCGCCGACGGTGCAAGAGGCCCTCCTTCTCAACAGCAGCGTCACCTTGATCAGCTTCTTGGAGCCGCTCACAAACGGGGCCGGCGTGAAGGCGGTGGCCGACTCTGGAGCCACGGCCTTCGCCCTAGAAGCTGTGCCGCGGATATCGCGAGCGCAGTCGATGGATGCGCTCTCTTCTCAGTCCAACGTGGCGGGCTATCGCGCGGCGCTGCTAGGGGCGACTCTGATGCAACGCTTCTACCCGATGTTGATGACAGCTGCGGGCACGATCCGTCCGGCGAAGGTCTTGGTTTTAGGCGCTGGTGTGGCAGGACTACAAGCGATCGCGACCGCACGCCGATTGGGCGCCGTTGTCTTGGGCTTTGATGTACGAGCGGCTGTTAAAGAGCAGGTGCAATCGCTTGGAGCCGTCTTTCTTGAGCTTGATCTTGGCGGCGACGGCGAGGGCGAGGGCGGCTATGCCAAGGAGCTCACAGCTGACCAACAGGAGCTTCAGCGCACCCTCTTGGCCCAGGCGATCGCCGACTGTGACGTCGTCATAACCACTGCTTTGATCCCTGGGCGCCCCGCACCGCTGCTAGTAACCGAGGATGCCGTTAGAGGGATGAAGCCCGGCAGTGTCGTGATCGACCTAGCTGGCTCAGCCGGCGGAAACTGCGCAGTCACGGTCCCGGGTGAAACTGTCGTAGTGCACGACGTTACGATCGCTGCGCCGCCGAATCTACCCTCGATGATGGCCGAGCATGCATCCCAGCTCTACGCTCGCAATATTCTCGCCCTACTCGAACTGATGACATCGGAAGAGGGCTCACTTAGCTTGGACTTCGATGATGAAATTATCGTCGGCGCGTGTGTAACGCGAGGCGGCGAGATCGTCCATCAGGGCGCTAAGGCAGCCGCCGGCGCAACTTCAACGCCAGCGAGTGGAGCCTAGTCTGATGTCCTCGACACTCGTCACAAACCTTGCGATCCTGGTGCTAGCTGGTTTCGTCGGCTTCGCGGTGATCTCCAAGGTTCCCAACACACTTCATACGCCGTTGATGTCGGGGACCAACGCGATCCATGGAATCGTTGTCTTGGCCGGCTTGATTGTTTTGGGGCTATCGGGCGACGGAGTGCTCAACAAGGCACTGCTGGTGGTCGCGATCATCTTCGGGACGATCAACGTCGTAGGTGGATTTCTTGTCACGGATCGGATGCTGGGGATGTTCAAATCAAAGCCTGAGCCCAAGGAGAAGCCACCCGAGGATTCTCAGAGCGGTAAATCATGACCGTTCTAGCGACCTCTTTTTTCCAGGACGAGAACTTCATCAAGGTCTGTTACATCGTCGCTTTCGGGCTCTTCATCTACGGCCTGATGGGGCTGACCGGTCCGCGTACAGCGGTCCGCGGCAACAAGATCGCCGCAGTCGGTATGGCCCTAGCCGTGATCGTCACACTGCTGACTCCAGGGATCGGAAACTGGGGACTGATCGCTCTTGGCGTCGTAATTGGCACGGTCGTTGGTGTTCCGGCGGCACGCAACGTGAAGATGACAGCGGTCCCGCAGATGGTGGCCCTCTTTAACGGGGTCGGCGGTGGCGCCGTGGCGCTGATCGCTTGGGTCGAATTCCGTGAATCCGGCGGGTTCGACGGCTTTGCTCTCTACATTGTGATCGCCTCGATGTTTGCGGCAGTGATCGGCTCGATCTCCTTCTGGGGCTCGAATATCGCCTTCGGCAAACTCCAAGAGTTGCTCCCAAGCAAGCCGATCAGCCTCGGCCCGCTACAGCAGTTGATCAACCTCTTGCTCTTGCTTATCGCTGTCGGGCTGTCGGTCCTGATCTGCGCCGGTGGTAGTTCGGAGCTGCTGATCATCGGCGTCTTGGTTTCGGCGGGGCTGCTGGGGATCTTCGTAGTGCTGCCGATCGGCGGCGCCGATATGCCCGTTGTAATCAGCCTGCTCAATGCACTCACCGGCCTCTCGGCGGCCGCGACGGGAATCGCACTCGACAACACTGCTCTGATCGTTGCTGGAATGATCGTCGGCGCCTCAGGCACGATCCTGACCCGACAGATGGCCGAGGCGATGAACCGTACGATCCCATCTATCGTTGCCGGCGGTTTTGGCGGCGAGGTAGCCGCGGTAGCGGGCGCAACAGGCGCTGACGGTGGCACCGTTCGCTCGACGACGGCAGCCGACGCGGCGATTCAGATGGCCTATGCGCGACTAGTAGTCGTGGTACCGGGCTACGGGATGGCCGTTGCTCAAGCCCAGCACGCAGTCAGAGAGCTCTCCCAGATGCTCGAAGCCAAAGGCGTCGAGGTGAAGTTCGCTATCCACCCAGTCGCTGGCCGCATGCCTGGTCATATGAACGTGCTGCTAGCTGAAGCTGACGTCCCCTACGAGCAGCTCAAGGAGATGGACGACATCAACGGTGAGTTCTCTCGTACGCAGGTCTCTCTTGTGATCGGCGCCAACGACGTCACCAATCCCGACGCACGCAAGAAGACCGACTCGCCAATCTTTGGCATGCCGATTCTCAACGTTGACGAGAGCGAGTCGGTGATTGTGCTCAAGCGTTCGATGGCATCGGGATTCGCCGGAATAGAGAATCCTCTCTTCACCAATCCCAAGACAGCGATGCTGTTTGGTGATGCTAAGGCGTCGGTGGGCGCGATCACCGAGGAGCTCAAGGCACTTTAGGCTTTACGCCGCGCCAAGCGGGCCGCGGTAGCCTCTTGGGTAGTGAACGTCGAGGAAGCTATCCGCAGTCGCCGCACGGTAAAGGCCTTCGATCCGGCCCCGCTCTCCCGAGCCGTACTCGATGAACTCTTTGAGCTCGCTCGCTGGGCGCCAAATCACCACTTAACTAATCCGTGGCGCTTTCGTGTGATCGGACCTACCGCGCTGGAGGCATTAAAGGCAGCTGCGCCCCTCGATGGCGCAGCCAAGCTCGACCGCGCGCCCACGCTAGTTGTCGCCACGGCTGTGTTGACGGGCGACGATCTGGTCGATCAAGAGGAGATCGCGGCGACTTGTTGTGCGGTCTACAACATCCTGATCGCCGCTCACTCCCGAGGCTTGGCCGGCTACTGGCGCACCCCTGCGGTCCTACGAACTCCAGAGGGACGAGCAGCGCTAGGGCTTGAGGCCAGCGAGCATGTCGTCGGTTTGATCTACCTCGGGCGCCCGCGACAGTCCCAGGAGCCGCCGGCTCGTGCGCAGCCGTCTAGCTTCGTAACCTACCTCGACTAATCATGATCGCGCGCGCAGAGGCCATCGCAGCACTTGCGTCACAAGAGTTTGATGTTGTGGTGATCGGCGGCGGTATCACCGGAGCAGGGGTCGCGCTCGACGCAGCCTCGCGCGGTTACAGCGTGGGTCTTGTCGAAAAGGGCGATTACGCCTCGGGCACTAGCAGCCGATCGAGCAAGCTCGTTCACGGCGGTCTGCGTTACCTGCAGCAGTTCGACCTCGGGCTTGTACGCGAGGCCTTGCTTGAGCGCCAGTTGATGGTTGCATTAGCGCCACACCTCGTTCACCCGCTCCCGCTTGTAGTTGCTGCATTTGAGGGCCAGCGGCCAGATCGCATGGTTGGCTTAGGGCTCAATATGTACGACGTTCTTTCGATCGACAAGCGCCGCCGCCGTGGCCGCCGTGGAAAGGGTGGGGAGAGCGAGCGCGATGAGAGTGAGGAGTGGGCTCCCGAGCGCCATCGCATGATTACGGGCGAGGAAGTGCTCGAACATCTTCCGGCACTGGGGGCACGGCAGCCGACCGGTGGCTACCTCTTTTACGACTGCCAGACCGACGACTCGCGCCTGGTATTGACGGTGCTCGCTGAGGCGCAGCGATTTGGCGCTGTAGCTGCCAACGGAGTTGAGGTAACCGACCTTGTTGAGTCCGGTGGGCGCGCAACTGGGGTCGCTGTACGAGATGTAGATACGGGGGATAGTTTTACTGTTCGCGGCCACAACGTAGTCAACGCCACAGGCGTCTGGGCCGATCGCATCCGACCCGATGAGCTCTTCGACGAGGCCGAGATACCGCGGATAAGTCCCAGTCGAGGGACGCACATAACGCTTCCACACAGCAGCTTGCCGCTGATATCGGGCGCGATCGTACCGGCAGGGGAGGGCCGCTCAATCTTTGCTCTGCCGTGGCTCGGGCGTACTTTGGTGGGCACGACCGACAACGACTATGAAGGCGACATAGATGCTGTGGCGCCAGAACTCTCCGACATTGACTACCTGCTTGACGCCGTCAACCTCTACTTCCTTACCGAGCTGACTGTCGCAGATCTCACCGGATCTTTCGCAGGGGTTCGCCCGCTGATCGCCACTGGAGATCCCAAGAAGTCTGTTGATATCTCGCGTAGAGCCGAGCTCTATGAGACTTCAAGTGGAATGGTCACAATTACCGGCGGCAAGTTGACCACATGGCGGCGAATGGCCGCAATGGCGGTCGACTCGATCGTTGAACGCGACGGCCGCGACGCTCCCTGTCGAACGCATGAGATACCTCTAGGCCAAGTCGTAGCGCCCGAGGATCTGGTTCGCGTAGAAGGTGTCGCGCCGGAGGCCTACGTGGCGCTAGCAAACCGCTACGGCCATGAGGCCATAGCGGTGTTAGAAGTTGCCGCTGAGAACAGCGACTTAACCAAACCAATCGTCTGCGACCTCCCCGACATCCTTGCCGAGGCGGTCTTTGCGGCCCGCCACGAGCAGGTCCGTTGCCTCTCAGATGTCCTTCTGCGACGGACGCGGCTAGGGATCCTCGCCGCTCCCGAGCTGCTTGACCCTGGTAGCGATGCTCCGCGCCGCGTGGCGGCTGCGATCGCCCCAGAGCTGGGTTGGGATCTAGCCCGGGTGCAGAGGGAGTTAGACGGGTGGCGCTTGGATGCAGCTAGGGAGGGAGTCCTAGCGACTGCTATCGGCCCATCCAAACGCCTGTAGGCCGCGTAGGATCTCCTCGATGACCTTCAAGCTCAAGACTGCCACACGAGAGCTAGCCTTAGGTGAGCGGCCGTGGTTGATGGGGATCGTTAATGCGACGCCCGATTCATTCTCTGATGGTGGCCGCTACGCCACAGTTGATGCCCGTGTCGATCTTGCCCGCGAGCTGTTGGCAGCGGGTGCAGAGATCATTGACATAGGCGGCGAATCCGGAGTCACAAATCGCCCGGCCGTCGCTGCCGCAGAGGAAATTGAGCGCGTGGTCCCTCTCATTAAGCGCGTGGTCGAAGAGCTTGGTGCTGTGGTCTCCGTCGATACCTACAAGCCCGAAGTCGCTGCTGCGGCGATAGCGGCGGGTGCCGAGATCATCAACGACGTAAGCGGACTACGCGATCCTGGCCTGGCTGATATCTGCGCAAGCACTGGAGCTGGGCTCGTTGTTATGCACACGCCAATGCCACCTAAAGTTCAAGGTCACAACGTGGTCTATGGAGATATCTGCGCCGAGGTGGCCGAATTTCTGACTGCGCGCATCGATCTAGCGCTCTCACGCGGAGTTGCGATCGAACAGATCATCGTCGACCCCGGCCCGGACTTCGGCAAAATTCCCTCTCAGACGGTCGATCTCTTAAGTGATCTGAGCTACCTACATGAACTCGGTAGGCCTATTCTCCTAGCGATCTCACGCAAGGATTTCGTGGGAGCCATAACCGGTCGCGCGCCGCGTGAACGGTTGGCTGGAACGCTGGCGGCCTTAGGCCACGGAGTCGAGCAGGGAGGACAGATCTTCCGCATGCACGATATCGCCGACGCTGCCGACTATTTGGCCGTACGGGCGGTCCTAAATGGTCAGAGGCCAATTGGCGCCGACGTCCGTCTCGCAGAGGAGTTGCGCCGCGAGCCGACCGTTACGCCTGGACCTTCGCTACCCTAGCCACAGCGCATCGACTAACAGATGCGCGGTCGCCGGCCGCTGACCAACGCGGCTGGACGCCGACCGATCGCAAACAACGCAAGGAGAATCAAAATGTCCGCACTGGACCGCGAGGCCCTAGAGGCCTCACCACTCGCTGACCTGCACGCTATCGCTACAGAGCTTGGGCTAGATGGATTTCGCCGCCTGCGCAAGGCCGCACTCGTCGACAAGATTGTCGTAAGCCAGGGAGGAGAGTCCACGGTGGACTCCTCTGACTCTGACGGTAGTCAGAGCCAAGACAGCTCCACTGAGACCGCAGTTGATTCCACTTCGGACTCTGATTCGCCAAGTCGTCCCCAACGCCGTCGTGGCGTACGCACTCGCTCACGTGCTGCCGTACGGCCAGAAGATGTCAGTGACTTTGAAACCGAAGAAGAGGCAGCTCAGGCTCAGGCCAGCGCTCAAAGCAGGCCTCCGGCGCGGTCCTCATCGCGCCGTGCCAGTAGTGGTGGTGGCAGTGGTCGTCGCTCTCGCGGCGAAGACCGCGATCGCAACGGCTCCACTGAGAGCTCGGCACCGGTCGTCAACGTTGAAGGTACGGTCGAGCTACTAGGCAATGGATCGGGATTCGTCCGCGTTTCGCCGCCTGACCCTTCCGATAAGGACGCCTATATCTCGGCTGCCCAGATCCGCCGCTGTGAACTGGTCTCTGGCGACAAGGTCACCGGTCCGGTGCGTGCCCCAAGGCGCTCGGAGCGCTACCCATCGCTGGTGCGCGTTGACACCATCAATGGCACTTCGGCAGACGAAGTCTCCAGCGAAGTCATCCGCTTCGACGATCTCGCAGCGACATATCCAACCGAGCGCCTCGCGCTTGGTAGCGACGATGCGACACTCAAGGCGATCGAATGGCTGACGCCATTTGGCCGTGGCTCACGAGTGACTATCGCCGGCCAGGCGCGTTCGGGTAAGAGCGAAGCACTGATGGCGATCGCGGCGGCGCTTGCCAGCCAAGAGGGGCTCGAGCTATCGGTGGCGCTTGCTGGCGTTCGGCCTGAGGAGCTATCGGCATGGCGCGATGGCGCAGTTGAGGTCGTTGGCGCTGCTGCGTTGGGGACATCGCCAGATGCTCAAGCACAGGTTGTTGAGGCTGCAGTTGAGCGTGCCCGCCGCGTCGCAGCTCGTGGTGCGGATGCCGTGGTTCTGATCGACGGACTAGACGGTCTAGCCCCGGCGGCTGCTCGCAAGGCACTCGGCGCTGCTCGCAATATCGTTGACGGTGGATCACTAACAGTGATTGCCACGGCGTTGGCACCTTTCGGCGGGGAGAGCACGGTCGTGATGCTTGATGCGGCTATGGCTCAAGCCGGACGCTTCCCAGCCCTTGACCTAGCGGCCAGCGGAACCATCCGCCCAGCGTTGCTAGTTGGCGATAGTGGAGCCGAGGCGATAGCTAAGGCTCGCGCCGACGCACTTAACTCCTAGCCAAAGCGGCCAGCCCGGGATCCCTCAGCGGGGCGTGTATGCGACGCGCCCCCACGAGGGCTCAGGGGCTAGCTCGATCGCCTCACCGTCGCGATCGGGCTGGACGTAGGAGAACGAGTTGCCCTCCCAGTCGAAGTCGATGTCTAGTTCGCCCTCCATCACGCGCTGGTCTAGCCAGGCGCCACGGAAGACAAGGCGACGCAGCCAGTGCACGAGTGAACGCTCTGATGGGCCAGCGAGGTCAGGCCAGCAGTCGTTGACGTGCTCACCTAAGGCCGAAGCTGGATCTTGAACTTCGCCGTTGACGACCAGGTTGACGAGATCTTCGACCTCTTCCTCACCGAGGCGAGAGCCAACGAAGCCAACCTTTAGAGCGGCCTGCTCGCAGCGCTCGGAGAAGTCGACTTCGTTAAAGGTAAAGCGCAGCTCGCCGTACTCCAATACGAAGTCTTGGCCCGAGTCGTAGTTTTCGCGTCGTGTGGTGTCCATAGAAAAATTTAGCCCCGAGGGTTGAGCTACTCGGGGCGTCGCCATCTTATGTCGCTCTCCTTCCCGAGTACCCGTACTGCAAGCGAAATTGCATAGCGTCCGCTCGGAGCCTCACCGCTCGGTCTTGTTCAGCTGCGCCACCGAGGGCGCCGATCGCAGGGGGGGCGAGTATCGCCGACCGAACCCCTAAGAGGGGCATGACAAATGATCGCCCCACCATCCTCGTGGTCGAGGACGACGCGGCAACGCGCACGTTTCTGGCCGACAACCTAACCGCCGACGGCTACAACCTCTTCGTCGCCGACTGCGTTCGTGACGCCTTGCGTCTGCTTGAGACCAAGTATCCCGACGTAGTTCTAGTTGACCTCGGACTGCCCGATGGTGATGGGCTCGATCTCGTAAGTCGCATACGCGAGGCCGATGGGCTGGCGAGCAGGATTAATCCCGATATTCCCGTCTTGGTCATCAGTGGTCGAGCTAGTGAGCTTGATCGGGTACGCGGCTTTGAGCGCGGCTGCGACGACTACCTTGTGAAGCCCTTTAGCTACCCCGAGCTGCGCGGTCGCGTCTCTGCCCTCTTACGACGGTGCGATCGCCGGGCCCGCCGTGGTCGGCTGCGCACGGGAGAGCTTGAGCTCGATCCAGCCTCGCGCGAAGTACGCCTAGGCAACGATCGCGTGGAGCTCTCTCAAAAAGAGTTTGCGTTGCTGCGCACCCTCGCTACCGATCCGACGCGAGTCTTCACCAAAGAAGAGCTGCTGAGGGGCGTCTGGGGTTTTCGCTCGATCGGCTCAACGCGGACACTTGACTCTCACGCTTGCCGATTGCGCAACAAACTCTCGCTGCATGGCGACCGCTTCGTGGTTAATGTCTGGGGCGTTGGTTATCGCCTAGTAGATGGACCCGCGGAGTCGATAGCGCTAAGCGGTGCCGGGGAGGTCGCGGCATGAGCGTGGCACCGGTGGATCACGGCCAGTGGATCGCCTTAGCGATGTCGGGTTGGGCCTTCGCGGTCGTGGTTATCGCGACGGCGATCCTGAGCCTGAGGCGCTCTGAGGCACGGATGGAGCTCGTTGCGCGCGCGGCGCATGAGATACGTGGGCCACTCTTTGCCGCTCGGCTTGGCATACATCTAATCGCCCGCGACGAATCCAAGAGAGCGGGCTCGCCAGCGCGAGCTGCCGCGGTAGACCTAGAGCTACGCAGGACCACGCTTGCATTGGCCGACCTCGATGCGGCCCGTTTTGGGCGGCGGGCTCTAGACGCCCGCACTACGGTTGACATCGGGGACTTACTGCGCAGCTCGGCGGTCGCTTGGCGGCCAGTGGCGCTGGCTGCCGGGGGCGATCTTGAGCTGCGACTGCCAGTCGGCTGTCCGGCAGTCAGCGGTGATCGGGTTCGCCTATCTCAGGCTTGCGGCAATTTGCTGGCTAACGCAATCGAACACGGCAGCGGCCAGGTTCAGCTATGCGCGGTTGCTGTCGATGACCGGATCAGGATCGAAGTCTCTGATGACGGCCCGGGGCTGCCTGCGTCTATGGCTGAGCTGACGCGAAGGCCACGATCAGGGCGGGGAAGTCGTGGTAGAGGGTTAGCGATTGTCGCTGAGATAGCCCACCGTCACGGTGGCCAGTTGGCCAGTATTCCCAATACGCGAGGAGCACGGGTGGCAATTGATCTTCCTACCGTTAGCAATCTAACTGCGGCATGACGCGTCGACGACGCGCCGTGCTGCTCTTCGGTCTCTCCACTCTGCTCGGCGGGCTCGCCGCTGCCGAAGTCTCTCGCCGTGAGTCCGCGCTAACCAGCAGCTTCGGATCGCCGGTTGGAGTGGTGGTGGCGCGAATTGAGATCCCCGCTGGCACTGCATTAAGTGATTCAAATATGACAATCCGCGAGATTCCGGCAAAGTTCGCCCCTGGGGGATCTTTGGGGTCCAAAGGTGGGCTGGTTGGGCTTCGGGCCGCGGTCGGTATCCCTGCCGGAGCGACAATTACCGTGGGTCAGGTTGGCGACGGGAGCGCCAAGCAGCAATCTGGCGCGCCTGTTGGTCTCGGCGAACGGGTAGCCGAGGTCGTCGCCAGCGGGCCGCTGGAACTGGTCGCTCCAGGTGGTCGCGTCGACGTCTTAGTGACCAAAGATGGCATCGGCGACCAGCCTGGCTCCACGGTGCTCGCATTAGAAGACGTTGAGGTGTTGGCGGCTGTTGGCGTTAGCCAAGATGGATCAATGGGCGCGGGTATTAGCAGCGACGCCAGCGATCCAAGCTCAGCCGGCGCACCGGTCGTGGAGACGAGCAGCGTGGAGATGGTTCACGCCTCGCTGCGGGTAACACTTCGCCAAGCTGTCTATCTCGCTGCCGCCCAGAGCTTCGCCCGCGAGCTACGACTACTTCCCAGAGCTCCAGGAGACCGCCGCCGTGGCGCTGCCGGCCTGAGGGTGGGCTCAGGGCTGGGCTAACGCCACTGCGACGCGCTCCACGCTGGCGAGCGTGGAGCGCTTCTTGGATCAGCTGGGCTTCTCGTCGTGGCCGCCAAACTCCTTGCGCATCGCCGACATCAGCTTGTCGGCAAAATCCGATTCGCCACGCGACTCGAAGCGGTCGTAGAGCGCTGAGGTCAGAATGTGGGCTGGCGCGCCGACATCGACAGCTGCCAGCACGGTCCACCGTCCTTCTCCGGAGTCTGAGACTCGGCCGCTGAATCCGTCCAGCGTAGGAGAGGCTGCTAGTGCGCTAGCGGTGAGATCAAGCAGCCACGAGGCGACCACGCTACCGCGTCGCCAGACTTCGGCGATCGCTGGAATATCCATGTCGTATTGGTAGTACTCGGGATCGCGTAGGGGCGTCGTCTCGGCATCCTCTTCGCGTTGATGAAGGCCCGCATCGGCGTGGTTGAGGATGTTGAGACCCTCGGCATAGGCCGCCATAATCCCGTATTCGATGCCGTTGTGGACCATCTTGACAAAGTGACCAGCTCCGTGAGGACCACAGTGAAGGTAGCCATTCTCGGCTGCCGAAGGCGGCCCACTAAGGCCAGGCGTGCGGTCGGCCTCGTCGCCCATTCCCGGCGCGATCGTCTTAAAGATCGGATCTAGGTGGGCCACGGTGTCAGCCTCTCCGCCGATCATCAGGCAGTAGCCTCTCTCAAGGCCGAAGACGCCGCCACTAGTTCCGCAGTCGACGTAGTGGATGCCCTTGGCCGAGACTGACTTTGCCCGCTCGATATCGTCGCGGTAGTAGCTGTTGCCACCGTCGATGATGATGTCGCCGGAGTCAAATGCAGCAGCCAGGTCGTCGACTGTCTGGCCTGTAAAAGCAGCGGGTACCATCACCCAAGCTGCGCGTGGGGCGTCAAGCTTGGCGGCAAACTCCTCAAGCGTGCGGGCGCCAACTGCGCCTTCGGCTTCTAGCTCGGCGATCGAGGCCTCGTTGACGTCATAGACGACGCAGTCGTGCCCGTCGCGCATCAGGCGACGGACGATGTTCGCTCCCATTCGACCGAGTCCAACCATTCCAAGTTGCATCGCTTTACGTCTCCTGTCGTTATTGGTTTAAGTGTTTCTCACGCGCTTAAGTGTTCGTATCTACGAAGCGGTGCTGCCTCGGCTGGCGTTGGCATCTTATCGGCGACCGCTTGGCTTAGGGTCATTGCGGGGGCTTGTGGGATCGGATTACCTCGCCGTCGGGTCCTACTGTTGTGTTGGGCGCGGCCTTTAGCACTCGAACCGTGACCGTCCCCTGAGCAGCACCACCGTCGGCGAGTTTAGCCTTGGCTCTGCCGTTGAGGTCTGGTGCGACCTGGTATTTGATCGCGAAAACTCCGGCGCGCGTGGCGGTCACCTTCCAAGTGAACGTCTGGCTGGCGCCGGGGGCCAGTTCGCCCATAGCCCATGTATTTACGTAGGCAGTCTGCCCGGCGGTTGGCTGTTGGTCGATTACGAACAGTGGCCTAGATCTATCAGCCACACCGTCCTGCTGCGTGCTGTAGCCGAATGCCTCAGCAACGCCTTGGGTCTTGGTGTCTGCGTTGAGGATCGTGACAGCGATATTGGGGATCGACTGCTCTCCGGAGTTACGCACCACGATCGTGAAGAACGTTGGTTGGGCGAGATCCTGCCTAGGTGGGAATGAAACCTTGGTGATTTCGACCGGATAGGAGCTAGCTTTTTCGCTTGAATCCTGCGACGTTGCGCCGCCGCAAGCGGAGACGCCAAGTGCCATCACCGCGACGACTGCGGCTGCGCTCACGCTTGGCCTTTTGCCCCTCACGTGGCCGACCTTACCAAGCTCTGGAGGTTTGGCGCTAAGGATCGCCTTGTGGACCCTTCAATCTGACCCTTTGGCGGTTGGCAGCCGATGCCCGGTTCGCATATCCTAAGTGGGCGTGTTCGGAGCAGATGACGAACGCCAATGGCAACAAAAAGGAGGAGCATGGTCCGAAGCATCGCCGATCGAGTGTTTCTTCCGACGAAGAACGTGCTCGAAGAGGTAGGGGACATGATAATCCTTACCGGCAAGACGATCGTCTCCGCCGTTCGCGCGCCGTATCCATACGGCGGCGAGTTCGTCTCGCAGTTCCTCTTCGCGATCCGACTTTGCTGGTTCCCGCTGCTGATCTCAACCGTCGCCTTTGGCTACGGAGCCCCTGGCCTGCAGGCGGCAAATTTCCTCGTTCTGTTCGGCGCGATCGACCGTTTGGGCGGGTTTTTTGTGCTCGCTTCAATTCGCGAGTTTGCCCCATTCGTAACGGCTATCGTCCTTGCCGGGGTAGCGGGAACAGCGATCACGGCCGATCTCGGGGCGCGCAAAATCCGCGAAGAGCTAGATGCGCTCCAAGTGCTTGGTGTGGATCCGATCAAGAACCTCGTTGTGCCACGGTTCTTGGCCCTAATGCTGGTGACTGGGCTCTTTGACATCTACGCGGTCATCTTTGGCGTCTTTGGTGGCATCCTCGCAACGCTTGTTAACGGGGCGCCACTTGGCCCCTTCTGGGCGACCTTCTTCACCAATGCATCGACGACGGACCTCTGGGGGTCTGTCCTCAAATGCACAATGTTTGGCGCGATCATCGCGATCGTCTGCTGCTACAAGGGGATGACGGCGTCAGGCGGCGCAGAGGGCGTCGGTCGCGCAGTCAACCAAGCCGTCGTTATTGCGTTTCTTGGCGTATTCGCCTTCAACTACGTCTTCACACAGACGCTGCTGGCGACCCACCCTGAGATTACGGTGATCAAGTAGCGATGGACTGGCTGAGCGTTCCACGCGATTGGGTCGCCAACTTCGGCGGGATTGCGAAGTTTGCTGGTCGGATGTTGGGCGATGTCTATGGCCTGCGGGTTTTTAAGTTTTTTGGCGAGTCGCTACGGCAGGCCGGAATCCTGATCCTCTCCTCAACGATCGTTATCTGGGGGCTGGTCTTCATCATCGGCCTGCAATGCGGCATCGAAGGGGCCTACTTCAACCGCTCGGTCGGGGCTCCGGCCTATGCGGGAGTGTTCTCGGCTTGGTGTGACCTGCGCGAGTTAGTTCCTTACGCCTTTGGCTACATGATGGCCGCCAAGGTAGGAACTGGAATCGTGGCCGAGTTGGGTTCGATGAGGATCTCTGACGAGATCGACGCACTCGAAGTAATGGGTATCGACTCGATGCTGTTTCTGTGCGCAACCAAGTTGTTGGCCTCCTGGATGGTGCTCCCCTTTATGTATCTGGCTGCCGTAGGCGCAGGGTTTTTCGCGTCCTACTTGGCGGTGGTCGAGCAGATAGGCGAGGTCTCATCGGGTGGCTTCTTCTTGATCTTCTGGCAATTTCAGAATCCGCCAGACCTTATATTCAGCATGATCAAAGCGATGTCTATGGCTACCGTGATTGTTCTCGTCGGCTGCTATTACGGCTATACCGCGAGCGGTGGACCGGTCGGCGTAGGCACTGCCACGGCCAAATCCATGGTCTTAAACATCGTCTTAGTCCATCTAATCGGAATGTTGGGAACCCAGGTTTTCTGGGGAGCCAACCCGCGCGCTCCAATCGGAGGGTAAGGAATCAAATATGGATCAAGAGCCAAAACACGACGACTCCGAGCTACCTGGCGATGGCGAGCTGGCTGGGATCACTCCCGAGATAGAGGCGCGCATTGAGGCCGAGGTCACCCAGGGTGAAATTAGCGAGCCGCTAGCTGGCGCCGCCGCGAGCGCCGCCGTCACCTTTGAGCCGCCTCCGTCCGACGAAGACGACGAATACCAATGGCACACCGGGCTCAAGCGCCCGACCGGAGTGCCAGATGCGATCGAGTTCATCGATGTCCATAAGTCCTTTGGTCGCAATCACATCTTGCGCGGACTCAATATGGGCCTCCCCGAAGGTAAAATCTCGATGATTCTTGGTCCATCGGGAACGGGGAAGTCTGTCTGCATCAAGCATATGGTCGGCCTGCTCTATCCCGACGCCGGCGACGTGCTCGTTCATGGGCAGTCGGTGCCTAATCTCGAAGATGCCGAACTCTTTGAGATGCGAAAGAAGTTCGGCGTGCTCTTTCAGGATGGTGCGCTTTTCGGTTCGATGAACCTGCTTGACAACGTCGCATTTCCGCTGCGCCAGCACACTGACAAGGGCGAGGATGAGATTCTCGAGATCGTCATGCGACGACTTCAGGAGGTCGGGCTCGTAGACGCTGGCGACAAGATGCCCAACGAGCTCTCCGGCGGCATGCGCAAGCGGGCTGGATTTGCTCGCGCGCTGGTCCTCGACCCCGACATCGTGCTCTTTGATGAGCCCGACTCAGGGCTCGATCCAGTCCGTACGGCACTGCTGTGCGAGCTAATCCAAGAGGTCCACGACGAGAACGGTGGGGCTTACTGCGTGATTACCCACGATATTGCCAGCGCCCGCCGTGTAGCCGAGTACATCGCAGTACTCTGGCGCGGGCGCATCGTGGAGTCCGGGCCGGCCGACGAGCTCTTTGGCTCCGACAATGCCTTCGTGCGCCAGTTCCTGACCGGCGCATCCGATGGTCCGTTGGGTATGGAGTGAGGCGCGACTCATGTCGCCTGTAGCGATTAACTGTCCACTCCACGAACAGCATCCGAGCAAGGCCACGGGGCTACCGTGATCTCTGGAAAACAGAGAGGCTCAATCTCGCGTATTGCCGCGCTCGGCGCGCTGTTTGCGGGAGTAGTCGTGCTCTTCGTAGTCTTGTTCGGCGGTTCCGGCGCGACTCCGTACACGATCATCTTCCAGAACTCTGGGCAGCTGGTTACCGGAGATGACGTTCAGGTTGGTGGGCGCCGCATCGGGTCGGTGCAGGAGATCGTGCTGACACAGAACAACCAGGCCGAGATAAAGGTCGAGGTCGATGACGGATATGCACCCTTACATGAGGGGACCGTCGCGGTAATCCGCGCGACATCTCTATCCGGGATCGCCAACCGCTATATCGCACTCACGCTCGGACCCAACAATCGGCCTGAGCTAGCCGACGGGGCGACTCTGGGTACCGATAAGACGACTTCGATAGTCGACCTAGATCAGCTCTTTGACACGTTCGATGCCAGCACGCGAAAGGGACTACGAGAGTTCATCCAGGGCGGCGCCCGTTGGTATGCGGGCAAAGGAGAGCAGGCAAACCAATCGGCAAAGTATTTCGCGCCGGCACTCTCGACGACTGATGTCTTATTCAAGCAACTGCTTAAAGATCAGGGCGCATTTACTAACTTCTTAGTGGAGTCCGAAAAGTTAGTCACCACACTGGCCTCCCGCAGTACGCAGCTGACAGATCTAGTCACCAACGCCAACCGCGCAGCATCCGCTGTGGCTTCCGAGAGTAGCTCGCTCGACCAGGCACTAAGTCTTCTGCCCGGGACGTTGAACAAGGCCAGCGCCACCTTCGTCAACTTGCGCGCGACGCTCGATGATCTAGCCCCCTTGGTCGCTGCGTCCAAGCCAGCGACAAAAGAGTTGGCACGGTTCTTCGCCGACCTGCGTCCGCTCGTCGACAACGCCCTGCCAACCTTTAGCGATCTCGCACTGCTGGTCAACAAAGTCGGTGCCAACAACGATCTGACCGATGCGACGAAGAACTTCCCACAGCTGGCGACTCTCGCTGGCCCCGCGTTTAGCAACTCGGTCACCGCACTGAAGAAGGCCCAGCCGGTCTTGGAGTTCGCTCGGCCGTACACGCCTGAGCTCGTTGGCTGGTTTAGAGACTTCGGCCAAGGGACCGCTGCCTACGACGCAAATGGGCACTACGCGCGTGTCCAGCCGATCTTCAACAACTACACGTTAGGGGCGGGGAATGTCCTCAATGCGATCACACCCGCGGCACGCTTTGAGGAGATTTATAAGGGGATAGTTAAGAGGTGTCCGGGTACTGCAAGCCAAGCTCCGGCCGACGGCTCTGCTCCGTTTCTCGACGATGGCCAGCTTGGCGCCAGTGACTGTAATCCAACCCTCCTCCCCCCAGGCCCATGAAGCGCGTCGCACTGATAGCGGTCGTTTTGATTGCTGCTGCGTCGATCGCGCTCGCCCTGAGCGGATCCGGCGACACCAAGAGCTACCAAGTGCGGGCGATCTTCAGTAACGCTGGTTTCGCCATCAATGGGGAGGACGTCCGCGTAGCCGGGGTTAACGTCGGAGTGATCTCGTCGGTCGATCTGACCGCTCAGAACACCGCCGCGATCGTGCTCGACATCACCGACGATGGATTCAAAGACTTCCGCCAAGACGCCACCTGCACGATCCGTCCACAGTCACTGATCGGCGACCGATACGTGGAATGCACGCCGACGCTGGCGAGACCCGTTGGCGTAGCGCCACCGCCTGAGTCACCCGTGATCAAAAGCGGTCCCGGCAAAGGGCAGCATCTCGTCCCGGTCACACAGACCTCGACGCCAGTTGACCTCGATCTGATCGACAACATCTGGCGGCTGCCTTACCGCGAGCGCCTGTCAATCCTGCTCGATGAATTTGGCACCGCAGTGGCCGGACAGGGGACCAACTTGCGCGAAGCCATCAGGCGCTCTAATCCTGCGCTTGCCCAGACCGACGAGGTGCTCAAGATCCTCGCGTCCCAAAACAAGATCCTCGCTGAGCTTGCCACTAACTCAGACACAGTGCTGGCGCCATTAGCGCGCGATCGTGAGCGGGTTGTCGGCTTCATCGTTAACGCCAATAACGTTAACCAAGCCGTCGCCGAGCGTGGGGCGGCCTTTGAGCGCAACCTTGAGTTGCTGCCCTCCTTCCTGACCCAACTAACGCCGACGATGGAGCGTATCGGCGGGCTTGCCGGGGCCGCCACGCCTGTCTTTGAGAACCTGCTGCCGGTCGCTCCGGCGATTAGTAAGACGATCGAAAATCTAACTCCACTTAATCAGGCGGCTATTCCAGCGCTGATCACGCTCGGTGACTCCGCTGCGCCACTGCAGGCCGATTTGGAGGCCTTTAGTCCTCGCATTACCGATCTCTCGAAGCTAACAACGGCTGGCTTGCCTGCCACTACAGACCTTGCAAACCTCTTGGCCAGCTTCAAGAAAAACGGCGGCGTTGACCGCCTCATGCAGTTTCTGCTCTACACGACGACAACCACCAACGGCTACGACCAGTACAGCCACTACCTACGCGCGGCGCTGCTGGTGAACTTATGTTCGGACTACGCCACCTCGACGCGCGGCGGATGCTCAGCAAACTTTCAAGACTCCTCGGCGGCAGCTAATCAGCCACTTTCGCCCACTCAGCAGCTGATCGCAGGCGCAAGCTCTCAGAGTGTCTTCACCGGACCTTTTGCGAAGACAACGGTTGGTGCCAACAGTAATAACGACCCAACCAAGCTTGGCGCTCCCAAAACGACGCTTCCCAACCAACTCCAATCTGGGGCCTCCAAGCCAACCGCAAAAACTGCCAAGCCGGCGCCGAGCGCCACAACCAAACAAGACCCTCGCTCGGGCCTATTTGACTATCTATTGGGACCCCAGTCATGAGGCGCCGCGGCAGGACAACGGTGGCGGCTAACTCGGTTCTGATCGGTGCTGCAACGACGCTGGTATTGATCGTGGCGGTCTTCCTCGCCTACAACGCCAACGATGGACTGCCCTTCGTGCCGAGCTATGAAATAAATGTTCAGGTGCCCAACGCCGACAATCTCGTCAAGGGCAACGACGTTCGGATCGCCGGTACTCGCGTTGGCTTAGTTAGCGCGATATCACCAGTTAGTCATCCAGATGGATCAACGACCGCCGTCTTGCGGCTCAAGCTCAAGACGAGCGTTGACCCACTGCCAAAGGATTCGACTGTCTGGATTCGACCTATTTCGGCATTGGGGCTGAAGTACGTCCAGATAACCAAGGGCACCGATCCGCAGGGCTTTGCCAGTGGCGCGACCATGCCGCTGGCCAACGCCACGCCGATCCCCGTCGAGATCGATGAGATCTTCAACATGTTTGACACTAAGACGCGGGTCAATGTGCGTCTTAACACGGATGCGTTTGGCAACTCTTTAGCGGGCCGTGGCAGCGACCTAAACGAGACGATTGGCAATCTTCCGGCTCTGCTACGAAACCTAGAGCCAGTGATGCGTAACCTCGCATCCGACCAGACTCGACTCGATCAGTTCTTCTACCAACTAGGTCGTACGGCGGCAATAGTGGCCCCGGTGGCCCAGCAGCAAGCGGCTCTCTTTAGCAACCTCGATACCACCTTTGCGGCGTTAGCTACTGTCGCGCGGCCATTCATCCAGGAGTCAATTTCCGGCGGGCCTGCATCGCTTGAGGCTGCGATCGAGACCTTCCCGGTGATAAGACCATTTCTTGCCAACACAGAAGCCCTGTTTACTGAGCTGCAGCCGACGGCTGTCAATCTCAACGCGTCTGCGGAGGTCTTGGCCGATGCCACGACCGCAGCGATCCCCGCACTGCTCAAGGCCCCCGCCCTTGACGCTCGGCTCGTGGCTGTTGGCAACACACTAAAGGTATGGAGCAATGACCCGGTCGTGGCGATCGGCCTCGATGACCTAACCGAGACCTTCACCCAGCTAAATCCAACGATCGCGGCGCTGGCGCCAACTCAGGTCACCTGCAACTACTTGGCGCTCTTCTTCCGCAACGCCGCGAGCCTCCTAAGCGAAGGCGACTCTAAAGGAACCTTCCAGAGGTTCATCATCATTCCGACCCCGACGGGCAAGAACAACGAAGGTAGCCCATCGTCAGCGCCGGCCAATGGCCCAGAGGTAAAGAATCACCTCCATGCCAACCCCTATCCGAACACCGCGGCACCAGGGCAGCCCAAGGAGTGCGAGGCCGCCAACGAGACGTACGCAATTGGCAAGACCGTGCTCACTAATCCGTCCGGTAATCAGGGCACCAATACGGATTGGAGCAAGTAGTGGCGAGCGTGAAAAAGCCCCGTGCATTGCGCAAGGACCGCCACGGCTGGTCGCCGGTAAAGGTCGGATTAGGCGTGCTGGCGGCTGTCATTGCGGTGACTTACTTCGGCTTCACAAAGCACATTCCATTTACTCAGGGATATCAGCTTAAGGCGGTTTTCCAGTCGGCTAACTCAATCCGGCCGGGATCTCCAGTGCGCATCGCTGGCGTCAACGTGGGCAAGGTTATGAAGGTCGACGGCGTCGGCGATCAGCAGGCTGCGATCGTGACGATGGAGATCGCAGACGTTGGTCTGCCGATCCACAAAGACGCCACAATCAAGATCCGGCCGCGGATCTTCTTGGAGGGCAACTTTTTTGCCGACTTAAAGCCCGGCACGCCATCGGCGCCGACGCTCCAAGACGGTGACACATTGCCGATAACCCAGACCGCAGCCCCGGTTCAGCTCGACGAGCTACTGACCGCGCTGCAGTCCGATAGCCGAGCCGACCTCCAAGACACGTTGCAGGGATTTGGTACCGCGCTGCTCTACCAGCCGACCGCGGCCGACAATATTGGACAAGACCCCGACGTTAAGGGCAAGACTGGGGCTGACGCGCTCAATGGCGCGCTCACCTACAGTGCCGACGCCTTCAAGGACGGCGCACTCGTAAACCAAGCACTGCTAGGCACAGAGCCCAACGACCTTTCAAAGCTGGTCGACTCGGTCGGCAAGGTCAGCGGAGCGCTGGCGCGTAACGAGACCGTTCTGGCTGATTTGGTCACTAATTTCAATACGACGATGGCCGCTCTCGGCGACGAGAGCGCCAATCTCCAGTCGACGGTGCGCCAGCTTGGACCGACCTTACAGACAGCCAACGGTGCCCTAGACGCACTCAATGCCTCCTTCCCGCCGACGAGAGCCTTCGCGAAAGAGATCTTGCCTGGGGTCCAGAACACGGCCGCAATGATTGAGGCTTCGTTTCCATGGATCAGTCAGACAACGGCGCTCTTGGCAAAGGGTGAGCTGGGTGCATACGCTGCCCAACTGCAGCCAACCGGAGAGGCGCTGGCCCAAACTACTGCAGCTCAGATAGAGCTCTTGCCGCAGATCAACAACCTCAGCCGCTGCGCCTCGCGCGTGCTCCTACCTAACGGCAACGTCTTCCTCGACGACGGAACGCTCTCGACGGGGGTTGAAAACTACAAAGAGTTCTTCTACGCCCTCGTTGGGCTTTCCGGTGAGGCTGAGAACTTCGATGCCAACGGCGCCATGGTGCGGCTCAATGTGGCCGGAGGAGACCAGACTGTTGTGACGGGTGAGTCAAACTACGCTGGCGGCAAGCTTGTCGGCAACGCGGTTGTCGCGCCACTAGGAAATAGGCCAATTAAGCCCAGCTCTCTGCCGCCCCTCAAGCCGACCGCTCTCTGTTATCAGCAGCAACTACCAGACCTAAACGGCCCCCAGTCAGGGCCTGGGCCAGCGGACTACTCATTTACGTCGACCGCGGCGCCGAGCGGATCGCTCTCTACGCCGGCCGCCGCCTCAATTGCGGCAGCGGCTTTGAAAAGCTCAGAGGGCCTTGGGTCCCTTGATGGTCCACACTCTTCCGGTGGCGAGAAGCTCGGTGTCGGCCTAAACCCCTTCGCCTCAGACAAGCAGGCCACTCCTGTGGCTTCTGGTGGTGGTGGAGAGTGAAACTGGCGATCGCTAAGCACTTCAAGGACTTCGCTGCTTTGGTCGGGCTGGTGGTCATAGCGGCCTTAGTTGGCGGTTATATTCTCAGCCATCAAGGGTTTAGGCTGCCCAATTGGGTGCCGGTGATTGGCACCGAGACTTTTGAGCTAAGCGCAGAGTTCCAGACCGCCCAGGCAGTGACTCCGGGTCAAGGTCAGTCAGTGAATATCGCTGGCGTGAAGATCGGCGAGATAACGCAGGTCAATCTCAAAAACGGTCGTGCCGTTGTGACGATGGCGATAGACCCCAAGAAGGCTTCTCGCATCAGGCACAATGCGACGCTGCTGCTGCGTCCCAAGACTGGGCTCAAGGACATGGTCGTGCAGATTAATCCCGGTTCGGCGGATTCTCCACGGGTTAAGACGGGGGAGACGTTGCCGATTGAGAATTCCCTGCCAGACGTCAATCCTGATGAGTTTTTGGCCTCGCTAGATACCGATACGCGCCAGTACCTCAAGGTGCTTTTGGCAGGCGCCGGAAGGGGCTTAAAGAATCAAGGTGAGACCTTGTCGTCCACTTTGCGGCGATTTGAGCCGACAAGTCGCGACCTAGCTTTGATCACCTCAGAGCTCGTGCACAGGCAAGAAAGCCTTCGGCGGGTGATCCACAACACCCAACTGTTGACCAGTGCGCTGTCGCAGAAGGACGAGCAGCTTAGCCAGTTCGTTGTTAGCTCTAACGCGGTCTTTAAGCTCTTTGCCAACCAAGATGCCAACCTGCGCGCGACGCTAGCTTTACTCCCCGACGCGCTGACGCAAACCAATAGCGCGCTCAAAGAAGTTGACACATTTGCGACGGCAGCTGGTCCGACTCTTGAGGCCTTGCGTCCAGGTGCGCGCGCGCTTGCATCGGCCAATACTTCGGCGCAAGATCTATTCCTTAAGACCGTCACCCCAATCAAGAGCCAGATACGGCCGTTTGTCGCCGACACACTGCCGATCGTTACCAAGCTGACTCCGGTGGCCAAAGGCCTTGCTCAGATAACCCCTGAGACGACAACCTCAGCCAAGGTCCTCAACTACACCTTCAATGACCTTGCCTACAACCCCCCTGGGGCAGAGGAGGGTTATCTCTTCTACTTCGCTTGGGGTGCCCACACGGCGGCATCGCTTTTCTCATTCCAGGACGCCCACGGCCCTGAGCGGCGCGGACTCATCGTCGCCACCTGTGAAGCCCTCAACATCCTGCCAACGATCGGAGCCGTCAATCCGAACCTAAATAACGTGATTCTCAACTCGAACCTAGCGATCAACAGCTCCCAGTGCCCGCCGCCACTAACGTCAACGGTCAGCGGAGGGGGCAAGTAGTGCAGAAGCAGGCTCCAACACTCGGCCGCTTGTTGGTAATGGTCGGCTTCGCGCTGTCGTGCTTTGGGCTTCTGCTGTTCCTCTGGCTGGCCTTTGGTGGAGCGATTCCACTACAGCCCAAGGGCTATCGAATCTCGGCGCAGTTCTCGCAGGTGGGACAGCTAGCCACGGAGGCCGATGTCCGCATCAGTGGCGTTTCGGTTGGCAAGGTAAAGACGATCGATCTGTCACCTGATGGCAACTCCAACGTCACTATTCAGCTAGATGGCCGATATGCGCCACTTCCCTCTAATGCCCGCGCAATTCTGAGGCAAAAGACGCTGCTAGGAGAGACCTATGTGGAGCTGACCCCCGGCTCTCAGACATCTCCAATGCTGCCTGACGGAGGCTCGCTGGCGAAGGGCAATGTGGCTCAGTCGGTCGCTCTAGATCAGATATTTGAAGCCTTCGATGCGCCGACGCGTGCTGCTTTTAGGGTGTGGATGGAAGCTCAGGCCCAAGCTACCGATGGACGAGCCCAAGACATCAATACCGCCTTCGGCACGCTCCCCGCCTTTAGCTCGGATGCGACCGATCTCTTGCGCCTACTGAACTCGCAGCAGGGCGTCGTATCGAGGCTTGTCAGCAATACTGGAGTCGTGTTCGGGGCGTTAAGTGAGCGCGGTGATCAGCTCTCCTCACTGATCACAAACTCTAATCAGGTCTTTGCCACGACCGCTGCGCGTGACCGCCAGCTCGCCGAGACCTTTGTCGCCCTACCTACCTTTGAGAAAGAGTCAGCCCTAACCGAACGTCGTCTTGAGGCCTTCGCTGTAGCTACGGATCCACTTATTACGCAGTTGCGTCCTGCCGCTAAGCAGTTGGCTCCGCTTTCGGCTGGAGTAGCCGCCCTTGCGCCTGAGCTGAACTCATTTTTCGTCGGCTTTAACAACTTAGAAAACGCCTCAGTCAAGGGCTTCCCGGCGCTGAGCTCGTTCCTTACTGACACCAGGCCGCTGCTGGCTCAGCTCGATCCGTTCTTGCGTAACCTCAACCCCGCCTTAGAAGGGCTCTCATACTTCATTCCAGAGTTGACGGCCTTCTTCGCTAATAGTGTGGCCGCGACGCAGGCCACCGATACACCGCCAAAGGCTCCGGGCCCCGTCCACTACCTGCGGACAACCAATCCAGTCAATCTGGAGGGTCAAGCCGCCTACCAGCAGCGACTGCCAGTTAACCGGACTTCGGCCTATTCAGATCCTAAAGCGTCAACTTACGCTGCAGGATTTAAGTCTTATGAGACCCGTCAGTGCAGCGCCGGGCGGACGGTTCCGACATTGGGTCCGGCAGTGCCGGGGATCGTAAGTGAGGAGATGCGCCAGCTGATTCTTGACTACTCCTTTGGCTATGCCGGCAACGGTCTTGGTGTCAACGCTGCTCCAGGGTGTGTGCAGCAGGCGCAGTTCCCTCTGATACCCAGCCTTCAAGGCCTCACCACCTATCCCCAGGTCCGCCAGGCGTCACCCACTGCGCCGTGATGGGGTGCGCTCCATCTGCCCGCCGGGCCAACAACCGCGCCCAGGCGCCGACCCCCGTACATTGACGCCCCAGTGAAGGTTTCGCGAGCGTTCGAGCGTATCGTCGGCCTTTCTGTGCGGCGCCCGCTGACTGTAGTCAGCGCAGTGGCTCTGATAGCTGTCGCCGCCGCGGTCCTTGCGCTATCGGTCCTCAAGCCGAGTGCCGCAGCCGACACACTCGTCGATCGTGGGTCGCCGAGCTATCAGGCGGGAGAGCGCTTTCAGCAGAACTTCGGCGACGACGCAATTTTGATCCTTGTCAGAGGCGAGTTGACAAGGCTTCTCTTGACAGCCGATCTCGCTCGCCTGGTCTCTCTAGAAGGGTGTGTATCGGGCAATATTCCGCGCGGCGCCAAGGTGCCAGGTGGCCCCAGTGGACCATGTGCAGCCTTTGCAAAGAGCCGCTTTGTCCAGGTTGTCTACGGCCCAGGTACCTTCATCAATGAGGCCGCGCGTCAGATTGAGGCCGAGTTCTCCAGGCGTCAGACCGCTTCTAGCCAACGCGAGGTCAGAGCTGGGACGGCAGCGCGAGCGTTAGCTAAGGCCGAAGGTGCGTCGGTCCAAGAACAGGACAAGATAGTTGCCGAAGCCAAGGCTCTCGTGCAGGCCAGCTTCCTGCGTGATTCCTTACAGATGGCGCTCAAGTACGGGATCAAATCGCTGCCGACGATCAGCGATCCGGCATTCGTTTCCACAGTGGTCTTTGATCCCGCGCGAGGTGCCAACGTTCCTAAGGCTCGTTTCGCCTATCTGTTCCCCAACTCCAACAACGCGCTGGTGCAGGTTAGGCTGCGCCCGGGCTTGAGCGAGGAGCAGCGACGCAAGGCTATCGAGCTGATCGCAGAGGCCACGCGGCTACCTGCATTCCAGCTTGTAAATGGAGGGACATACACCGTGACGGGCGCACCCGTCTTGGCGGCTGGCCTAGCCGACAGCATCGCATCGGCGATCGTGGTGCTCTTGATTGGCGTGGTCGTGGTGATGGCGCTCGCGCTGCTATTGGTCTTTCGCAGCCGACCTCGGCTACTCCCGCTAGGGGTAGCGCTCGCCGCAACAGGAATGCTTTTTGGCGCAATGGCAATTGTGGGAATGTCGTTGACTGTGGGTGCTGTGGCTGTACTGCCCGTTTTGGTTGGCCTCGGAGTGGACTATGCGATTCAGTTCCAGTCGCGGTATGACGAGTCGGTAGGAGATGGGCATCTGCCGGGGCGAGCCGCAGTGTTGGCGGCCAGCGCGGGTGGGCCAACGATCGCCACCGCAGGCCTAGCGACGATGGCTGGAGTCCTCGCCCTTCTGCTTTCACCGGTTCCAATGGTGCGTGATTTTGGCCTGTTGCTAGTGGTCGGGATTGCTTTAGCGTTCGCCTGCGCGCTGACGGCCGGTTTTGGCGCCTTGGTGTTGTGGGCTTCTGCGGGCGAGGTGCTGCCTCGCCCCCTAGGTCGGTGTCTAGCGGCAGTTGCCGCAGCAGGACGCGGCGCTCGTGATATTGGCCACAGCGCGGCAAGCGGCGTGGGGTCACTCCTGCGCCACCGACCAGCGGCGGTTTTTTCTTGGGCCAAGCGGATAGTTGCGGCAGCCTGGCGCGGTGCTTTGCGGATTTCTGTGGCGCGTCCAGGCCGGACGCTAGCGGTCGCGGCGCTCCTTACGGTGGTTGGATTTGGGCTCGATACACAGACCAAGGTGGTCTCTGACGTGCAGCAACTCGTGCCGCCATCGCTGGGCGCGCTACGTGATGTCACTCAGCTGCAGCGCTCCACGGGTGTCTTCGGCGAGGTTGATGTAACGGTCGAGGCTAAGGACATCAGTGATCCACGTGTCATCCGTTGGATGAGCGCCTATCAGAGTGGGTTGCTCAAACGCTACGGCTACTCGGCGGCACGTGGCTGCGGTACAGCGCAGCTCTGTCCAGCACTTTCGTTACCTGACCTCTTCCGCACCACCGCATCGACGGCTAACCGTGCAAACGTACGAGCGCTCCTTGACGCCGTTCCTGCTTACTTTTCCCAGGCAGTGATAACGCCTGATCGTCACGTGGCTTCGATGGCATTCGGTGTGAAGCTGATGGCGCTTGAACAGCAACAAGCCCTCTTCCAGGAGATGCGCTCGCGTCTAAGGCCACCTCCCGGAGTTCGCGCCCAGCTTTCGGGGATTCCTGTCCTCGCCGCAGAGGCAAACGCTGCCGTCTCATCGCCGTGGCGTCGTGCGCTGACCTTGGCAGCGAGTTTGCTGGCCGTTGCGTTGGTCCTCTTAATCGTTTACCGCCGCCCTGGGCGAGCGTTGGTGCCGTTGGTACCGATTGTCGCTGCCACGGGATGGTCTGCACTGGTGATCTTTATAAGCCGCATTCCGCTCAATCCAATGTCAGTGACCCTTGGGGCGCTGGTGATCGCGATTGCAACCGAGTTCAGCGTGCTCTTAGTGGCTCGTTATCAGCAGGAGCGGTCTGATGGCCATGGGCCGGAGCTCGCCCTCGCTCGGACTTACCAATCAACTGGACTGGCCGTCCTAGCATCAGGCGTTACCGCGATTGCAGGGTTTGCCGTCCTAATGCTCTCTGATATCCGCATGCTGCGAGACTTCGGAGCCGTCACGGTGATCGACCTCGTAGTGACCCTAATCGGCGTGATGCTCGTGCTGCCAGCGGTGCTCTTGTTGGCCGAACGCCGAGGTTTGCTGGCCACTGCCGGCGATAAGAGGCCCAAGGGAAGGCCCAGATCGCTTAGACCACGGCTGCGAGATCAAAGCGCGAGATGAGCGCCGAGCACGAGCAAGCGCCGACCGACCGTGGGCCAAGCCGGCGCTATGGGTGGCTGGTAGGGGCGCTCGGTGTGATCGCACTGGCCTATATCGCGATCAACACGCTTTCAACCACAGGACCCGGGGCGACCGGCCTGGTGGCAGGTGACCAGATGCCCGCGTTTGCCATTCCGCTTGGGCTGTCGCGGTTAGACGGCGACGCCAATGTGGCGACAAGGTCAGACCAGGGAGCGGCTGGTAAGCGACCGGCCTGTAGCGTTCGTGGTCCGCAGATTCTCAACATCTGTGAACTCGCCGAAGGCCATCCCGTCGTTTTGGTGTTTCTCTTTGACCGCTCTGGGCGGGTCTGCCAACAGCAGCTAGATCTAATCGAGAAAGTCAGGCCCAGCTATCCCAACGTCCGCTTCGCGGCTGTCTCAGTCAAGGGCAACCGGGAGGAGCTTCGCCGTTTAATCCGAGACCATCACTGGGGGTTTGCCGTTGGCTACGACCGAGATGGACAGGTGGCAAACCTATACGGGGTTGGGGTCTGCCCGACGGTGACGTTCTCTAAGCCAGGCCGTCTCGTGAGTAAGACAACGGTCGGGCTGCTTGGCGAGCGCGAGTTGACCGCGCAGATAGATGCTTTAGAGCGGGCGTCGGGCTCCTCTCCAAGATGATGTTACTAACGGCTGGCAAACGCTACTGGCCGCGGCAGCGCAGGGCAGAGATGGCATGGCGTCGATTGCTAGACTCGCCGCTTGAGTTGGCGCGAGTGCTTTTTCAAAACGCCCGGGACACAACGGTATCTGCCCAACTTCCAAGAGCGCTCGCTTGATGACGAGTGCCGCGTCTGGTTAGGACTCCACAATGGGACGCCGTAGCCGCAACCGCAGCAGTGCGCCAGCTAGGAGTCAGCCACCCGCGCCTGCGGCGACTACCGCTAAGGACAGTGGGCGCTCGGCCAAGCGGCCACCAAAGGCCCCTCGACCGACTCGACGATCGCGCTACGGAGAGCCCCCGCCGGCTCCTTGGGGCTCGTTTCCGCTTGCTGAGGTAAGCGTCCTATTCGCCCTACTGCTTGGTGTCACAGGACTGCTGACCGGCGGGCGCGAAGGGAAGATCCTAATTGCCTGCGCTGCCGTCCTAGGATCACTGGCCGGACTAGAGCTTTCGCTGCGAGAGCACATGGCTGGCTTTCGATCTCACAGCACGGTAATCGCCGGAGGCATCGCGGTGCTTACGTTGGCGGTCCTCTTCTTTGCCGGAGTCTCAAGCCTGCTGATGCTCCCCATCGCTGCGGCTGTATTCGCCACAGCGTTCTTCGCCCTGCGCGAGATCTTTAAGCGGCGCTCTGGTGGCAGCGGATTCCGGTGAACCTAGGCACTCTCGCTATCCTCGCCTAGTGAGCATCAACGATGACCTAGGCGATGATCTGAACATCAATCCGTCCGAGCCAGAGCGGATGTCGCTTCGCGGCCTGCACCACGTCACGTTGATCTGCAGCAGCCTTGCTGCCACTACAGCCTTTTATCGCGACCTCTTAGGCCTAGCCCTTGTGCAACAAGGCAACAATGATGATGACCCTGGATCACGTCACTTCTGGTTCGGCGACGCGGATGGCTCGCCAGGAACGTTGATCTCATTCCTCGAGTACTCGACCCTGCAAGCTGGTGTTGTCGGAGTGGGGTCAACCCACCACATCGCCTTTACGGTCGATTCAGCCGACGAGCAAGCGGCCTGGCGCGACTACCTGCGAGAGCATGGAGTCCAGTGCACAGAGGTGCACGATCGCGGCCAGTTCAGCTCGATCTATATTCGCGATCCAGACGGCCACATCGTCGAGCTCGCTACACGTGGGCCTGGGTTCGCGCCCTCGTAAGAGCATCCTTCGGGGCTGGGAGGAGGAAGGGCTTACGCCTGTGCGCTCTGGGCAGCGGCGTAAGCCAGAGACGTCGCCTGCCTAGGACGTTCTACGGCGGACCCTCCTGCGGTCAGCATTGCCGCGAGTGTCTGGCGCTGGCGATCGGTCATCGATCCTAAAGTCTTTGTCTCGGTCATCGGGATAGAGGCTAGGAACTTACGGCAGCGCGTCGTCCCCCAACGGCGCTGGCTGAGCAGTAGGTCTGAGATAGACATGCTTTCCGCCTCCCAGGGACAGTCGATGATGACCTCAGCCGCCGTGATCTCTGAGTCGCAGACCTGACGCTTAAGCTGAGCCCGTGCAAGACGGACCCTGTTGGCAAGGTCAAGCGCACGCATGTGCTGGGCCTGTGGCTGCTGTGCGAGGTCGGTTGCGGGCATTGAAGTCATATCTCCTCCTGAACGATCACTGCGAATCGCTCTTAAAATTCTCATTAAGTAGTGTGGATGAACGTCCCTAGGACGCACTCGCGTACGCTCTCAGACGAGCCTTCCCCGATGACTTCAGCCAATGCCTAAGTCAACACTCAGCCCATCTTTGGAGTACTAGATACCCGGAAAGACCCTCGGAACTACAACGTAGCTCGATACTATGCAGCGGGTGGTAGGGCGTCAACGGGGGTCAAGTCAGATCGCCCGCTGTTAGCGATATTTTCGTAGTCGAGACGGAGTTAATCTAGGCCGACGGAAGCGGTCCGTGCTCGGCCTCAAAGTCACGCTTGACTGAGCCGAAGATATCTATAGCGCGGTCTAAGACGTCGCGATCGTGGGTCGCCATCACGCTGGTACGGAGCAGTGCTCCGTTGGGCTGAACCGCTGGGTGAATGGCAACGTTGATGTATACGCCGCGGTCATAGAGAGAGCGCCACAACAGCGCCGCCTTCCAGTCGTCTCCGACGAGGACAGGAACGATCGGGGTGACGATCTCGGTGCCATCGGCGAGTCGAGTTGGCGGGACCACGTGGAAGCCTAGGTCGTGAAGTCCCGCGTGAAGATAGGCGGCGTTGGCCAGCAGCTGCTCAAACAGCTGAGGTCCCTCGTCGGATGCCATGATCCGCAGCGCGGCGAGTGCGGCACCGACAGCGGCTGGGACGCCCGCGGCCGTGAACAGGAAGGATCGAGCCGAGACCCTCATGTAATCAATTACATCTGAGGGGCCGGCGATGAAGCCCCCGCAGGATGCCAGCGACTTAGAGAAGGTGCCCCCTCGTAGGTCGACACGATCTTCGACGCCGAGTAGCTCGCTCGCACCGGCTCCGCGTGCGCCAAGCACGCCGACGCCGTGGGCTTCGTCGACCATAAGTCGCGCGCCAAAGCGCTGACAGAGGGTTACGATCTCGGGCAGCGGGGCTACGTCGCCTTCCATCGAGAAGACGCCATCAACAACCACCAAGATGCCACCGCCGTCGCCAGCCGCACGCTCGAGTGCGCGCTCTAGCTTGTCGATGCGATTGTGGCGGAAGGCCCGCATCTTTGCACGCGAGAGAATCACACCATCAAGAATGGATGCGTGGTCACCCGAGTCGATTACAACTGTGTCACCGGGCTCTAGCAGTGCGCCGAGGCAGCCGAGGTTGGCTTGGTGGCCCGTTGTAAATACGAGGGCCTCTTCTGTGCCCATGAAGGCCGCCAGCTCGTGCTCTAGCTCAAGGTGCAGGTCGATGGTTCCGTTGAGCAGGCGTGACCCTGTGAGGCCGGTCCCAAAACGGTCCAAGGCGTCGTGTGCGGCCTGCTTGACGCGTGCGTCGCCGGTCAGTCCAAGGTAGTTGTTGGAGCCGAGCATGATCCGCTTGGCCCCTTCCATATCGACCACTGGAGCCGACGGCGACTCAAGCTTGCGGAAGTAGGGCAGCAGATCAGCATCGCGCGCAGCACGAAGCTGCTCGGCGCGCTCATGGCCGCGGGTCTTGGCGAATACGTCGACTGTGGTCTGCATATAGGGTGCTGAAATATGACTCTAGAGATTCGGCCGGTCGTCGGGAGGCGCGACCTCAACGCGTTCATCAAGCTGCCGCACCGTCTCTAT
The DNA here is from genome assembly GCA_947474595.1 of Solirubrobacterales bacterium. Taxonomy (GTDB): domain Bacteria; phylum Actinomycetota; class Thermoleophilia; order Solirubrobacterales; family Solirubrobacteraceae; genus CANJIV01. Next base: position 123,489 of record CANJIV010000002.1, on the reverse strand, counting down.
CGTAACGAGGTTAACTGGGTGGCGCCGCTGACCCTAGATCTAAAGCGGCGCTTAGATCGCTCGCACAACCCATTCTTCGAGCACGCTGAGGCCGAGTACTTCCTCGCCAGACGTCAAGGGCGAGTCGTGGGCCGCATCAGCGCACAGATCGATCGCAACTTCAACGAGTTCCAGTCCAACGACTGGGGGATGTTCGGATTTTTCGAATGCGAAGACGATCAAGAGGCAGCTGCCGCCCTACTCGGCACGGCTCAGGCGTGGCTAACCGAGCGCGGCCGTGATCGCATGGTCGGCCCCATGGACTTCACAACTAACGATGAGTGTGGAGTCTTGATTGAAGGCCACGAGCGGACCCCGATCATCCTGACCCCTTGGTCGCACCTCTACTATCCGCGACTGATTGAAGGCGCGGGCCTAGATAAGGCCATGGACCTCTTGATGTGGGAGCTCTACATCGGTGACCGTGAGAAGGTCAGGCCGATAATTTGGCGGCTGGCGAGTGAGTCCCAGAGCAAATACGGCATCACCTGTCGGCCGATGCGCAAGTCGGATCTCGAGAATGAAATTGGCCGTTTTCTGGAGGTCTATAACGCCGCCTGGGAGAAGAATTGGGGGTTCGTTCCGCTCACAGAGGCAGAGATCCGTCAGTACGCCAAGGAGCTCAAGCCGTTTCTCGATGAGAACTGGGCCTATATCGCCGAGGGTAGGGATGGCGAGGTTGTTGGCGCGGCGCTAACCGTCCCAGATTTCAACCAAGCACTCATCCACATGAAGGGGCGGATCCTGCCGTTTGGTTGGATTAAGTTCCTCAGATGGCGAAAGAAGATCGATCGAATCCGCGTCTTCGCACTTGGCGTCAAGCCCGAGTATCAGCACACCGGGGTTGCGGCTCGCTTCTATGAGATGCACTTTGAAGCCGCTGCTCGCACGCCGCAAAGCGGTGGTGAGATGGGTTGGATACTCGAGACAAACCGGTCGATGAATCGAGGGATGGAGGCGATGGGAGGCAAGATTGTCCGCCGCTACCGCCTCTACGGGGTGGATCTGCCTAGCACTCATCCACATCCGCCACCATTTCCACCTGCTCCCGCCGGCTAGGGGTAAACTCCTCGCCAGATGACAGGACCAACCCTAAATGGCAGTGCCGAAGAGCTTGACGATGGCGGCCAGCCCCAAGAGGAGTCGTCGGAGTTTGTTCCTGCCGCGCCGACGAGCCGTGCGATAGCGCCAAGGTTTGGAGCATCACCAACCGTTCAGGCGGCCGCGCTTGCCGCGACAACCTTCGTCGCGGGTGCTGCCACGGTCGTCGTACTACGCCGCGTGAGCAGCGCGCGCCAGCTCTCTTCTGGCAAAAGACGACGCTCCAAGAAGGCCGCCGATGCCGTTCAGGTAGTTGCCTCGAAATCCTTCCTAGTCGACGTGCACCTGATCGACCGCAAGTAGCAGTCGCCGCATCGCCTTTAGAGGCCTTCCCCTGGAAGAAACTCATTCGTTGAAGCGGAGCCCGCATCAGGCGGGCGATTAACGAGGCCGTTGCTAAACATCCAAGCACCGTAGCGGGCCCACTGAGATCCATCCTGCCATCCGAATGGCTGCTTGGAATTCGCTGGGAAGAAGACCGGCAAGGTCGCCCGCACGCTGGCCAACTGGAGCTTGAACTCAAGGTCTGGGTTGGCTTTGACGAGCTGTTGGGTGGCCTTTAACGGATCTGTACGCGCGGAGCCGTAGCCGATCGCTAATGCCCTCATGAAGCGCCTGATTTTGGCGCCACCCTTCTTGAGAAGGTCGTCTTGGCGGGCGACGACTATTAGCTCTTGGTAGGTAGGAACGCCAGCTTGATCTACGGGAATGATCGTCGGGTTACGTTTGGCTAACTGGAGCTGGACGCCTTCGTAGTTCCAGAATCCACCGAGCGTGGCGGCAACCTTGCGCGAGAGCAGCGCGGGTACGAGGTTGAAGCCGACGTTGATCTCTCGCACTGAGGAGGCATCGCTTCCGGCTTGCTCCATGATCGTCTTGAGATAGGCAGTTTGGTAGGGAATCCCTGCTGTGCCGACGGTCTTGCCAGTCAGGTCTTTTGCCGAGCCAATCTTTGCCGATCCGAGCGCGATTATTGAGGTCAGCGGCTTCTGGACGATAGCGCCAACCGAGACCAACCGCAGGCCTTTATCGCGAGCCAGAAGTAGTTCGGGTTCATAGGATATTGCGAGGTCGGCCTGGCCGGCAGCGAGTAGCTTCAGTGGCGCTGCTGGGTCCGACGGCGCGCGCGGCGTAACATCGAGTCCGACTTTGGCAAATTCTCCGTTTGCTATCGCCGCGTAGATCCCCACGTGGTCGGCGTTGGGGAAGAAGTCTAGGACGAGATCAAGCTTTTCCAGCGGCGGAGGTGACGTTGAATCCTGCTTGCCACCGCAGCCGACGGCCGCAAGAAGCGTCGCCAAGATTAGGGTTGCGGCTAGCAGTGCGGTGGACTTCTTCACGAACGTTCTCCTTCTACTTGTGATCGATGGGCCCAGGGGAGCGCTAGGCGCTCTGCGGCTGTCAGGAGGCTAAATAGGACTACTGCGAACGCTGCCAGTATGACTACGGCGGCGTACGCGCGTGCGGTTTCAAACTGCGGGATTGCTTGGAGTATGAGGTGCCCAAGCCCCCGACTAGAGCCTGCCTGTTCTGCGAGAACTGCAGCGATGACGGCTACGGTCACAGCGATGCGCGCTCCGCTAAAGATTGCCGGGAGCGCCCACGGCAGCTCGACCCGCCGCAGAACTTCGAGCCGCGAGGCATCGAGTGTCCGCATTAACTTGCGCACTTCCGGGTCGACTGATCGCAGTCCGTCAAGCGCAGTGACGGTGACGGGGAAGAAACAGACCAGGGCGATGATTGCGAGTTTGGGGGCAAGGTCATACCCCAGCCACGCCACGAGGAGGGGGGCGATGATCACAATCGGAATCGTCTGAGAGGCGATTAGCAACGGGTAGACGGTCTGGCGCAATGTTTGGGAGAGATGAATCGACAGCGCACAGGCGACGCCCAAGAAGATGGCTACCAAAATGCCGAGCAGTACCTCTGCCGCCGTGACCTGGAAGTCGCTCCAGAGCAGCCCCGCATCGTCGAACATCGCCGTGGCGATCTCGGTCGGCGCTGGCAGTAGGAAGTCGTCGATACCACCGAGCTTGGCGTATGCCTGCCAGGCCACCAAAAGCACCAACGCGAGTAGAAACGCGCGCATCAGCGATCGACTCCGAGGGCGATCAATGCCTCTTCCCTCAGTGCTACGAGTGCTGGGTCGGTACGTTTGCGTGGCCTTTGGAGTGCGATCGGCAGGGCTGCTATCTGGTGGCCCGGCCGAGGAGAGAGGACCACGACACGGTCGGCCAGAACTACCGCTTCCTCAACGTCGTGGGTGACTAGCAATACGGTCCTTGGCTGTGCAGTGAGGGCGTCTACCAGCCACGCTTGGGCATCTTGGCGGGTAAGCGCGTCTAGTCCCGCGAAGGGCTCGTCTAGGGCAAGGATCGGCTTGCCTGACATCAAGGTACGGACGAAGGCCACGCGCTGGCGCATTCCGCCAGAGAGCTCGTCGGGTCGGGAGCGCTCGAAGCCTTCGAGCCCCAAGGCCTCAAAGAGAGGACGCGCCTGATCGCGCGCTTGGTCACGGCCCATGCCAGCGATCCGCAGCGGCAGCGCCGCGTTGTCTAAGGCGCAGGCCCACGGCAACAGCAGGTCGCGCTGGGGCATAAGTACCGCAGGCCCCGCGCTTACTGTTCCGCGGTCGGGCGATTGCAGGCCGCAGACGAGCTCTAAGAGGGTTGACTTCCCGCACCCGCTAGGCCCGACAACAGCAACAACCTCTCCGGCGCCAACGTGGAGAGAGAGACCGTCGAGTGCTTGGACCTGACCGTTGCGACCGGCGTAGGATCGTGCGACGTCGTTAAGGCTTATTTCGGCGGAGCCGTTTACTTCTCTGTGAGATGGCTTGGCAACTGTTTTGGCCGTCATAGGTTTCCCTTCGCGGGCATTACCCCACAGGTTCGAAGGGTCAGCGCCGGGGAGGATTCCCGTGGACGCTATCTCAGCCGGCCTGCCCGCCAGCCCCCCTAATACCTTCTGCGCGCTCAGGCTAGCACTAGGGTCGGTTCTACGGGCCCTAGCCAGGGGTAATCGGCTGAATTAGCGCCTTGACGAACTCTTCGAGTTGACGCACAGTCCAACACTCGAAGGCCTCACAGTGATCTTCGTATGCCGAGATCACGGAGTCGCCGTAGTTCCAGTAGAGCCTGGGCTCAGGGTTTAGCCAGAACGTACGGCCAGCACGAGCTGCGATCGCACCGAAGATCTCAGCGCGAGGATCACGCCCGTTGGTGCGAGCATCACCAAGCACGATCACGGTGGCGCGTGGATGTAGATCGTCTTTGACCTCGACGAGGAACTCTTCCCAGACGCGCCCATAGTCGGTGTAGCCAGAGACATCAGCGACCCCAGCATCGCGTCCGATCGCTTCATGAATGGCCTTGAAGTCGCGTTCGCGTTCGAAGATCTCGGTTACCTCAGAGATCCTCTCAATGAAGACAAATGAACGCAGCTTGCGGAAGGAGTCATGGAGGGCGTGGAGGACCGATAAAAAGAACAGCGACGCTGAGGTGACGCTAGTCGAAACGTCGCAGAGCACATAGATCTCAGGTCGACGTGGCCGCTTGGGGCGGTAGCGCAGATCGACGGGCACGCCGCCTGTCTGTAGCGAGGCCCGCATCGTGCGGCGGACATCGACGTGGGCATGGCGTTTGGATCCACGTTGCTCTTGGCCTTGGGTAGCAAGGCGACGCTTGAGGCCGATCACAATTCTATGAACGGCGGCGAGATCTTGGAGCTGTCCGCTTGGTAGGGCTCTGTCGAGCTCGTTGAGGGGTCGAGAGGGGGGGAGGCGCTGTGTGCGCTCGATTAAGGCGCGGTCGAGTTCGCGCCGCAGGATCTCTTCGAACCGTCTAATCGCGTCTCGCGGCAGCCCAGCGGCACGCGGATCATCGGGCGCGAGGTCAGGCTGTGGCTCTACCCGTAGGCCCAGTGCACGTCGGATCCGTTGGACGTCAACCCCGATCACCCCAGAGCCTTGGCCTTGACGGCTAAATGCAGCAATAGCTAAGCGGGCCAAGTCGCGCATCGCGCTCTCGTCTCCGTCGCGTAGGGCGGCGGCAATCTGGGCTATCAAGGATTCAATATCGACCTGCCCGGCCTCGCCCTGACGCACGCTGCCATCGCCTTCTCGGACCTCGAGCCGCACCGCTTGGGCCTCGGGAGCCCGGAAGAAGAATCGGTCGAAGACGAGCTCAAAGACGCGGCGATCTTCGGGCGACTTAGCGAGCGTCGCCGAGAGCGCTTCGCGGACGTCATTTCGCGACGTCCAGGGCACTTCTTCTAAGGCGGCATAGGCGTCGAGCAGCTCTGAGGTCCCGACTGCAACTCCCTCGTCGCGCAGCTCTTGGCCGAAGGCAAGGATGCTCCCGGTGAATCCGGGAGTGCTAGACGGTGGCTGTTGGACTCGCTGCATCGCCTGGCCCATCCAGCTTGAGCCCGACCCGTTCGGCGACGATGTCGAGATCGGTACGGTGCTTAATGATGACGCTCATCGTTGCAGTGAAAACTGATCGGTCGATGTCGTCTGCGCCCAGCAGTAGGAGCGCGCGCGCCCAGTCGATCGACTCAGCGATAGAGGGCGGCTTTTTTAAGTCAAGCTCCCTAACTTGGCTGATTACGTCGACGAGCTTTCGCGCTACAACTTCTGGTAGCTCGGGTGAGTGCAGCATCACGATCTCAAGCTCGTGTTCAATCGAGGGATAGTCGAGCCAGAGATATAGGCAGCGACGTTTGAGAGCCTCGGTCAGTTCACGGGAGTTATTTGAGGTTAGAACCACAACGGGGTGGGTCGTTGCCTCTACTCTGCCCAGCTCAGGGATCGAGATCTGAAAGTCTGAGAGTAGCTCGAGCAACATCGCCTCAAACTCTTGGTCGGTCTTGTCGATCTCGTCGATCAAAAGCACGACCGGCTCGGGGGATGCGATCGCCGTCATCAGTGGCCGCTGAAGCAAAAACTCGGAGGAGAAGATGTCCTCTTGGACGTCTTCCCAGCCGCTTCCACGTCCCTCTGCCTGAATGCGCAGAAGCTGTTTGCGGTAGTTCCACTCATATAGAGCCTTGGCTTCGTCTAGGCCTTCGTAGCACTGCAGGCGTACGAGTTCGCGTCCAAGGTACTTAGCAAGCGCCTTGGCTAATTCGGTCTTGCCAACGCCAGCTGGCCCCTCGACGAGGACCGGCTTGCCAAGTTTGGTGGCCAGATAGGCAACGAGTGCGGTTGAGCTATCTGGCAGGTAGCCGACCTCGCGCAGGCCGGTAGAGATCTCTTCGACGGATGTCGGCAGGGCGGACATTGATCGCTAAAGCATAGGTTGTGGGGGATACTCGCTCCGTGCTGGTGACGACCCTTGCTAATTGGTTCCCCGATCCGACTCCGGAGTTCGGGGCGAATCCAAAGCCATTTATTGCGCTGATGCTGGTCGGCTTCGTGGTTGGTGTGTTCGGTCACATCATCAAGTCCAAGACCACCGTGGCCTTAGGCATTGGCTTGATTTTCCTTGGAACCTTTGTCCTGCCGCTGGGCGTCTATATAGCCAAAGGTGGTTGAGGGCTAGTCGTCGAGTCCGGGTATCTGGGACTGCCCAGCCGGAGGTTGTTGGCCCGCGCGGCGCGGCCGTGGAGCGCGGCCTCCTGGGTTAGAAGAGGGGGGTGGCGTAGGAGTTGGTGGATCATCGATTTCGAGGTCGTGGGCGATCCGCTCGGTGACCATCGCGTCGCGGGGAACGCGGACCGTGGCACCGGTGCGATCCTCGGCGAAGTCGCTTCCAATCCATGGGTCGGGCCTGGCGGCAGGTAGGGGCGGCTCCGGACGGTGAGCGCCGCGTATTAACCAGCCCGCATACGCCAGCACGATGGCAGCCACAAGGGCCACGAAGATCCCCCACTGCAAGCCGACGCTGGCGCCGACCTTTGCCGTTCCTTTCACCTCGGGCAAGTCAAAAAGGCGGTAGGCGATCAAGCAAGCAGCCCACGCTCCCGCTCCCATAATTACTGTCCCGTCGCCACCCGGTAGGTGAAAGGCCCTGCGCTCTCCGCGGGCAAAGAGCAGCACTAAGACAAAGCTAGCGACTAAGAGCACGGCGGCCTCGACGAATGAGAAGGCTCCAAAGGCACTCATGCTGTCGTCGGAGATCTTGCCGTTAAAGAAGTAGCTCTTCGAATACCACGGCAACAGCATCGTTAGAAAGAGGGCGACCGCTGCGCCACCGGCTAGGCGCTGTTCGGTGATTAGGACGTCCCATGCGCGCCGAATCCTCGCCAATCCTCCACTGCGGGACTCTTCGTTGATCTCACTCGCCATTAAGCTCGCGTCCTTCTAGCGCATCGAGTCCAGCTAGTCGCCGTTGCACGAGCTCAGCGACCCTCAGGTCGACACCTGGTTGTGTTGCTACCGACTGCGCCTCTAATAACGCCTCGCGAGCCCGAACGAGACGGGCTTGGGAGATTTGGCCGTTCGCTGACCCAGCATGCTTGAGGACGTTGTCTGCCCGTAGTAGCAGGGTTCTAATTCGCTCGGCGCCTTCACTCATTCCAACTGCGATTGTAAGCGGGCGACCCGTCGCTGCGACAGGGTCGCTTTTAGGTGATCGGTATCTCCTGTATGTCGGCAGCGGCGTCGGTCCCTTGGGAGAGGCTATCGAGAGCCCATTCGGCTAGAGCCTTAAGCGCCAAGAGCAGCTCCTTGATGAGCTCGGCGAACTGCGCGGCGAGATCGGGCGGTAGCGATAGCCGCGCGATCTCTAGAAATGCCGCGAGTGAATCTGTGGGGGTAGAGGTCTGGTCTTGATCAGGCACCGCGTAGCCGCGCCGTGGCGGTCTGCCTGGATCCCACTCACCGCCGGTCACGCTGTCGGCGAGGCGTTGGGCGGCGTCGGTGGCAGCCTGAATGCTCTTGCGAAGTAGGTCGGCTTGATCTACAGAGGAGTTGGCGTTGTCTTTAGCCATCTTTGGTTGCTCGGTTGGGGTCATGAAGTGTCACCAGTAGGGCGCCATCGGCAAACTTTGCTTCGGTGGCGGTGTGGCCTGCCAATGCGGGTGGCAGCATGATAGTTCGCCTCTGCTCGCCGGCGCTGACAATTAGCTGGGCGCCGATCTTCTTTAGTGAGATTTGCTCGCGCTCGGCGAAAGGAAGATCCAGTCGCAGAGTCGCAGAGTCGGCGCCGATGGTCAGTTCACGCCCAGGTGAGTCGTGCATTACGCCGGCAGCGTCGCGGTCGCCAAAAAGCACATCTCCAAGGCGGTCAAGCATCTCGACGCCTACGACCTCTTCGGCGAAGTAAGGGGCATGCAAAATTGGCACAGGGGTGAAGCCTGATTGGACTGATGAGAGCTGCTCTTGCTGGCGCCCACGCCACGCTGCAAAGTAGGTCCCATCAACTTCGACCGGAAAAACGCGGTTGACTATCACCGCATCGGTGAGGAACCCATATAGGTTCAGGTAGGTGAAAGTGCGCATCGCCTCGCTTATCACCATTCTCTCGGGCGTCATAACAAGTCGAATAGAGGCGTGTTGGCGGTCGCGCAGGATCTCATTCATAGCGACGAGATTGCCCACGAGCCTGTGAACGTCGGCGAGTACCTCCTGGTCAGGTAGGCGAATATCGAGCATGCTCTGGATAAAAGGCCGAGCGGAGCCAAAGATCTGGCGATCACCGCGAGAGAGCTTCTCCGTCCACCAACTGGCGACATCTGGAAATGAGAGCAGCCGCAGAGTCTCGCCGGTCGGTGCGCAGTCGACGACGATTACGTCGTATTCGCCGCTCTCATGATGACTTTTTAGCGCCAGTAGGGCGAAGAGTTCGTCTGCGCCAGGCGGGACCGCCAGCTCCCCTGCCGCGATCGGATTAACTCCTTGTTGGATGAGGATCTGACTTAGCCACGAGCTAGCTGCCGCCCAGTTGCGATCGATCTGAGCTTGGGAATGGATCTCCTGCCCCCAGAGGCGGTCGCCGATCTCTGCTGGGAGGTCGCTTAACTCGACCTCCAACGCGTCGGAGAGGCTGTGAGCGGGGTCGGTTGAGAGGATCAGGGTGCGTAGGCCGCTGGCCGCGCAGCGCCGGGCAGTCGCCGCAGCAACAGAAGTCTTTCCTACGCCCCCCTTTCCCATATAGAGGATCGTCCGCGGTGGGGCGTTGAAGGAGGCTGCCATCACCTTTGAGTATTACCTGATGGGCAGGAGCGCTGTGGTGCTGTATCGATTGCCAGCTAGATCCGTAGCGGTCATGCGGACCGTAGCGGTACCTCTTCCCGCAGGCGCCTTCCAAGTGTAGAAGTGGCTCCCGCCCGACACTTTGGCGCTCGTCGACAGAAAGACTTTCTTCCCGCGTTGCACTGTCATCGAGACGCGGGAGACTTTTGAGACGCGGAAGTAGAGGCGACCAGCGCTACCCGGCTTAGCGTGGCTGGTTATCAGTGCCAATTTCGGCGGCTGATGCTCGTATCGAGTGAACGCGGTAGCGGTAGAGCAGTAGAGCGGTGTAGCGGTACGAGTACAGAGGTTTGTGAGGAAGCCAGTAACCAACTCGTGGTAGGCGAGGTCGGATTCACTGACCTGGTCATACATCGACCAAGAGCCAGTGTTGTAATTAGGTAACTCACGCCGAGCCTCGCGGTCACCGATTTCAAAGAGCGCCAAGGCCTGCTTGCTTTGGCCGATCGTCGCCATGTCATGGAGACCAACCAATGCCTGCAGGAAGCCGTTGATCACTCGATATTCGGGGGCGAAGGAGTAGAGCGCGTAGTGGACCCCATCACCGATGCGGACACGAACCCCGGTTGGAGCATCAACAGAGAAGAGGGGTAACGCCTGTTTGGCGGCCTCGAGATAAGCGGGTTGCGACAGCCTCACTGCTGCGCGTGAAAGGGCTTGGATCGCCGTCCCTTGAGCCATCCCACTGACCCAAGGCGGCCGTCCGCCGCCGAAGTGAAAGTAGTACTCCCAAGCGATACCCCCGCCGCGCTTGGCGGCGAGCGGTAGGAGATCGTCTAACAACTCTCGTAGCGAGTCGTTGAACCCGCCCTCCCAGAGGCCATTGGCTCGACCAAAGTTGGCCAATACTTGGAGTTGGACTCCCTCCCCAGGGTAGTACTGAAAGATCAGCGGGCTCCCTTTGAAGCTGATGCGATCGCCGCTGTGGAGCAAGGTTCCCGAGGTCCACCACTCACGGTTGCGATCGAGTGTTAGAAAGACTGCGGGCAACCTCGACGCAATCAGCCGACCAGACGAAGCCAGGAAGTCGGTGTTGTTGAGGACTGACTGGAGTTCTTGGCGGCGCGTGCCAGAGAGGGTGTCGCGACTACGCAACGCTTTGTTGTAAGAGGCTATGCGCGAGGCGTACTCGGCTGCGCTGATTGCCGAAGAGTCGCGCAGCTTGGCCAGCGCTATTGGGATCGACGGGCCCAAGTTGACCCGCGAATATTTAGCTGAAGCGGGCGAGCTGGATATCGCGTCCCAAGGGGGCGGCGGCTCGGGTGTCGACGTCAAGAAAGGGTCGTTGCGCAGATGGGTCAGACCGGGGCCATCGAGCACAGTGACGCGATCACCAAGGGCAGCGCCAGGAGCGGCGAGGGCGAGGATGAGCGCGAGCGCTGCACTGTGAATCAAACGCACGAGGCTAATGGTACGCGTGCGACGTCTGTAGCACGGCAGTTATTAGAAACTCTTCTGATTGATCTGCTTAGGTCTGCCGCATCTGAGAGAATCAAAACTCGTGCTCCGACATCTCCGCCAGTTCCCAGTCGCACTCGCCTTAATAGGGGCGGTCGCGGCGATCGCTTCTAGCGGTTGCGGTGCTAGTGAGGATCCAACGAAACTGATCGATCAGACGTTCGGGTCAAAGGCGCCAATCAAGAGCGGCAAGCTTGGCATTTTGATCGCGGTCGATTCCAAAGGTACCGCAGGTATCAACGGGCCGCTGAAGATCAAGCTTGCCGGACCGTTCGAGGGGCAGGGCGAGAACAAGCTTCCAAAGTTTGACTTTAAAATCACGCTCGGGATGTCAGGCCAATCAATCGGGGTCGGCCTCCTATCAACCGGCGACGGTGCGTTTGTGAGCTTCGGCGGGCAGAGCTACGAGCTGAGTCCAAAGACCTTCGCATCGTTTGAAAAAGGGTTCGCCCAGTCCCAAGCCCAAGCCGACAAGACCAAAAGCAATCAGATTCTCGCGACGCTTGGCATAGACCCCCGTGACTGGCTTAAGGATGCGACGGTTAAGGGCAACAAAACGATCGGCGACACCGAGACGATTCAGGTTAACGCAGCGATCGACATTCCCAAGCTGCTCAACGGTCTAACTACTGTGTTGGGCAAGGCCTCCTCGGTCACGGGAGCGATCGAGCAGATACCACAAAGCTTGAGCGCCCAAGAGCTCTCTGCACTACAAAAGGCGATCACTAGCGCGACATTTGACGTTTACACCGGCAAGGACGACAAGATTCTGCGGCGACTCGTGATTGAGATCGAGGTCAAGGATTCCAAGGGAAGAGTGGGGGCCTTGGGCGTAACGGTCGATCTCAGCGAGGTCAATGTTCCTCAGACGATTAAGGCTCCTGCTAACGCCAAGCCATTCTCAGACCTCTCCGGCGTGCTCAAGACGATCGGCCTCGGCGGTCTCACGGGAGCCTTGGAAGGCAGCGGCGGATAAAGCGGTGCTGAAGTGCACTATTCAGATTTGGCCTCTTTCGGCAGTGCCCGCAATCGCATCACCAAGGCCCAAAGATGGCGCCGATCTACTAAATCCATAGTGCGCGGCGAAAAGTGAATAAGACACCTGAGGGGCGTTCTGGCCTTGCTGGCTTCTTGCTTAGTGGCAGCGGCTGGCCATATTTGTTGGTTCCAGCCATTCCGCTCGCGATTCTGCTTGACCTAGCAAATGCTGGCCCTGTGCTGATCTTTTTTATCTCTGCTGCTGGAGTAATACCGACTGCGGCGTTGATGGGCCGGGCGACCGAGGAGCTTGCCGAGCGCGCCGGGCCCGGGATAGGCGGACTACTCAATGTCACGTTCGGTAACGCTCCAGAGCTGATTATCTGTCTATTCGCATTGGAGGCTGGCCTTCAAGAGGTCGTAAAAGCCTCTCTAATAGGCTCAATTCTAGGCAACATCTTGCTCGTCCTAGGCGCCGCGATGTTTATCGGTGGCCTTGGCCGCGAGCGCCAGTTCTTTAACCGAGCCGCCGCCGGCGCACAGTCGTCGATGCTGCTCTTGGCTGTTGTGGCCTTGGCGATGCCGGCGATCTTTGAGCTAGTAGACGGGCAGGGGTTGCCATCGCCCAGCGACGAGATAGTGAACTTCGGCTCCGATGTCGAGTACCTCTCCCTTGGCGTGGCAGGCGTCTTGATCTTGACTTACATTGCCGGCTTGATCTTCTCGCTTAGAACTCACCGTGACCTGTTTAATCCCGCAGCTGCAGTGTTAGAGGAAGCCGACGATAAGGGGCGAGGGGGGCCGTGGTCGGTTCGTAAGTCCGTGGGCGCCTTGGCAATCGCAGGTGCCGGCGTCGGGGTGATGTCGGAGATCCTCGTAGGGTCAGTCTCGGCGGCCTCTTCTTCGATCGGCCTCAGTGAGTTCTTCATCGGCGCCATCGTGATCGCCATCGTTGGCAACGCAGCAGAGCACTGGGTGGCGGTCGCTGTCGCGGCTAAGGACAAGATGGACCTTGCTGTCAATATCGCGATTGGTTCAGGCGCTCAGATAGCACTCTTCGCCGCTCCTGTAGTGGTGGTGGCTTCGTTCCTGATCGGCCCCCATCCGATGGCACTCGTCTTTAACGGCTTCGAGCTCGGAGCGCTACTGCTCTCGGTCCTGATCGCAATCAACATCACAAACAGAGGCGAGTCGACCTGGTTTGAGGGCATTCAGCTACTGGCCTGCTACTTGGTCTTGGCAGTCGCCTTCTTCTTCGCCTAGCGGACTCGGCTTAGGGTTTTGCTGACTAGGGCGATCGCCGCTTGCCTACTCGTCGTCGTTTAGATCGTCGAGCTCGGACCCTAGGCCCTCTGACTCGAACTCGTCGGGCTCTAGTTCGTCGAGATCGAGATCATCGTCGAGCTCATCGTCACCGGACTCGAAGCCAGTGGAGCTGGCCGAGGTGTGCTGAGACTGGCTGGCAAAGCTGTCGAGCATCTCGTCTCGTCGCGTTTCGTCTACCGCTAGGTCGTCGGCCACGAGGATCCAGTCGGCTCCCGCAAGCTTGCTTTTGGTGAAGACTTCGGTGTCAATCTCGGACGAGTCATCGACGGTGAGCAGGATCTCGGTCTGCGGGTTGAAGTAGGTGCCGGGTCGCAGAACTAGCTCTTCAAGCTCAAAGCGGCGCAGAGTGCGGTCGTCAGCCATCGCGCCAGCCTACCTACCTCGAGCAATTTGAGTAGCCCCGGCGGCTAGATCTGCTCGGGCTAGATGTCAATTCCGGTTGTCTTTGCTGCTAACGACAGCCCCAAGCGCTAGCATTGCGAAGATTGACTGATCAGTCAATCTAAACTGAAGCCGCAATGTGCAGCGGCTGTTGGCGATTCTTTCCGGCCCGCATTAGTCCACCTTTTATCGAAACAAGGAGCTCTACCGTGGTTGATTTCACCCTCACCGATGAACAGAAAGCTCTGCAGGAGATGGCCCATGACTTCGCGACAAAAGAGATCCGTCCCGTCGCGTGGGAGTACGACAAGGAAGGCACATGGCCGGCTGAGGTACTAAAGAAGGCTTGGGAAGTCGGCATTATGAATTCCGGCATCCCTGAGCAGTATGGGGGGCCGGGCGCCTCCCATTTCGAGGGCATCTTGATCGAAGAAGAGCTTGGATGGGGATGCTCAGGCATCGGAACATCGATCGCCTGTAATGGATTGGCCGCAATGCCGATTACGATCGGTGGCTCGGAGGAGACCAAGAAGAAGTATCTCGGGATGCTGACCGAAGAGCCACTATTCGCCTCGTTTTGCCTAACCGAGCCTGACGCTGGATCAGACGTTTCAGGGATGCGCACAACGGCCGTTCGCAAGGGCGATAAGTACGTCCTCAACGGGTCAAAGTGCTTCATCACTAATGGCGCTTACGCCTCCTTCTACACCGTTTACGCCAAGACCGACAAAGATGCCGGCCATCGCGGCATTTCAGCTTTCGTCGTCCCCCGCGATGACACGGTTACCGTGGACAAGAAGGAGGACAAGATGGGCCAGCGGGCTTCGAACACCGCGACCATCACATTCAATGAGACCGAGGTTCCGGCTGCGAACCTGCTCGCGCAGGAGAATGCCGGGTTTAAGCTGGCGATGACAACGCTTGACCGTACGCGCCCAGGCGTGGCGGCAATAGCTGTCGGAATTGCTAGGGCGGCCTTGGAGTTTGCGATCGAATACTCCAAAGAGCGCGTTCAATTCGGGGTCCCGATCGCGATGCATCAGGCGATTCAGTTCATCATCGCCGACATGGCAACTGACGTTGAGGCTGCGCGCCTGCTGACGTGGCAGTCAGCGTCGCTGCTCGACCAAGGACGCAGCAACACTCTGGCCTCCTCGCACGCCAAGCGGTTTGCTGCCGACGCAGCGATGAAGGCGGCCACAGACGCAGTTCAGGTCTACGGCGGGTATGGCTACATCAAGGAATATCCAGTTGAGAAGCTGATGCGCGATGCCAAGTTGATGCAGATCTACGAAGGCACGGCCCAGATCCAGCGCCTTGTGATCGCACGCGAGACATTGATGCCAAGTCGGGCGCAGGCCCCCAGCGCTAAATAAAGAGTGTCGGCTAGCAGGTCGGCGCGCTGTCATCATCTAACCGATGAGCACAGCTGCGAGCGCTGAGTAAATGGGAAAGGCTCGCGTTGTGCTTGAGGTCAACGCGAGCCCCAGCGATGCTGAGCGGCTCTGGAATGACTCGTCGCGGCGCTCAGCGTTCATCGATGGCTTTGCAGCGGTGGTTGAGTGCGGAGAGGATTGGCCACTGGTTGGCTCGACGCTCATCTGGCGCTCTGGCCCTCAAGGGCGTGGACGCGTCAGCGAAACCGTGATCAGATACGAGCCACACGCTGGTCAGTCAGTCGAGGTCCAAGACGACCAGCTCTACGGCGTTCAGTCGGTCTCCTTCGCTGCGGTCGAAGACGGCACGGTAGTAGCGCTTGAGCTCGACTACCGGCTTATCTCTTCCAATCCGCTAAAGGGTCTCTTGGATCTACTTTTTGTCCGTCGAGCTATTGCAGAGTCATTGGGCCGCACGCTGGCACGGTTCGGGCGCGAGCTTGACTCCGATCGCGACCTACTGCGCTAGCCTCCAAGACTTAGAGCTAATTGATATTGACCACTCTCGTGGATTCACCCCGGCAAAGGATCGATGACCAATATGTTCGTTTTTAAGGCGGCGGTTGTAGGCGCAGGAACGATGGGAGGCGAGATCGCCCAAGCGATCGCAGCAGCCGACGTTCCGGTTGTGCTTAAAGATGTCGACCAGGGCTCGGTCGACCGGGGACTCGACAAGGCCCGCGAGGTAACCGCGGCGCAGCTGGCGAGCCTAGTCAAGAAGGAGAAGATCACCCAAGAGCAGGCTCAAGAGCGCGCACAGGAGATCATTGGGCGCATCACCCCAACCACCTCCTACGATGAGTTCAGCGATGTTGATTTCGTGATTGAGGCTGTACCCGAGCAGATGGAGATCAAGCAGTCCGTCTTTGCTCAGCTCGATATCTGCACGCCGGGTCATGCAATCCTGGCTACAAACACTTCGGCGCTATCGATCTCAGAGATCGCCTATGCGACGAGCCGACCCGACAGGGTTGTTGGTTTTCATTTCTTCTATCCAGCCTCAGTGATGCGCTTAGTTGAAGTCATCGAAGGGGATGAGACATCGTCGCAGACCCTTCAGAGTGCGACAGCCTTTGCGCAGTTGATCCGCAAGGCGCCGATTCGCTGTAGTGAGGTCCCCGGCTTTGTTGTAAATCGCATCCTGAACTCAGCGGTTTCAGAACTGTGGAAGATCCAAGAGGAGGAGGGCGTTGAGGTTGGCGAGATCGATGCCATCGTCGCTGAATCAAAGGCCGCGCCGATGGGCCCCTTCTATCTTGCCGACTTGGTCGGCCTAGATACCGTCCTTAAAGTGGCTGAGTATCTACAAGATTCATACGGGGACCGCTTCTATGTTCACCAAGGCATGCGAGAGCTAGTTGACGCCGGCAATCTCGGGCGAAAGACGCAGAAAGGATTTTATGAGCACGCCAGCTGATCTCGACCCACGTACCGAGCGCTACGTACAGCGATTCGCGCTTAAGGCTTTAGTCGAAGCGTGCCTAGTGCTGGAGGAGGGGGTCGCGACGATCAAAGACATCGATCTCGCAATGATGGCCGGAGCTGGAATTGTTCCGCCGCCGTTCGCGCGCGCCGATGCGATCGGCCTCGATCAGGTATTAGCCGACCTCGAGCGCGCCCAAGTTGAGTGGGGGGAGGATTACGAGCCACCGGCAATCCTGCGGCGACTCGTAGCTCAAGGCCGCCTGGGACAGAAGTCAGGTCAAGGATTCTTTCCTTATGCTCGTCCTGATGCAGCGTTTGCTCAGGCGCCGGTCTCGCTAGAGAGCCGGGGAGATTTCGCGATCGCCTGGCTGGCCAATCCGCCGGCGAACTCGATTTCACCGACGGTCGTTGAGGCACTCAGCCAAGTCTGGCTGGCGGTCCAAAGTGATCCAGCTATCCGGGCGCTGGTAATCGCATCTTCTAACCCCCAGATCTTCTGCGCTGGCGCCGATATCAAGGCCTTTACGAAGATGGACGCTGCCGGCGGTCGTCAGTTGCTCGACACCACACATGATCTGTTTAGGGAGTTTGGGCGCTCGAGCGTTGTCACGATTGCTGCAGTCAACGCTCTCGCATTGGGGGGCGGCTGCGAGCTGGCGATGGCCTGCGATATTCGTATTGCCGCGCAGTCAGCGACGTTCGGCCAGCCTGAGATCAACCTCGGAATTATTCCGGGCTTCGGCGGCACGCAGCGACTACCGCGACTAGTCGGGTCAGCAAAAGCTCTGGAGATGAATCTCACCGGTGACGCAGTTGACGCTGTGGAGGCCTATGAGTTTGGATTAGTCAACGTCGTAGTCGACGACCACGAACTGCTTGACACCGCAGTTGCGTGGGCGCGCAAGATGGCCACACAAGCGCCCCTAGCGATCGAGCAGATCAAGCGGGTCTCAGGCCAAGGCGACCTCGACACCGGTATCGAGGCAGAGAAGGACGGCTTCTCTGCTGTCTTTGCCTCAGAGGATGCGCGTGAGGGCATCGGGGCCTTCTTAGACAAACGCCCCGCTCGTTTTCAAGGACGGTGAACGCCCCAAGTAGCTCGCGCACAGATCAGCTTGCAGAGCTGATCGCAGATGCCGACTCGGTAGTGGCACTGACGGGCGCAGGAATCTCGGTCCCCTCGGGGATTCCTGATTTCCGCTCGCCAGGGACAGGGTTATGGGAGGGCATCGATCCGATGGAGGTCGCCCACATCGATGTATTTCATCGCGACCCACAACGGTTCTGGCACTTCTACGGTGCGCGCTTCGCGACCCTTGACGATAAAAAGCCCAACGCGGCGCACGGCGCTCTGGTTGAGCTTGAGCAGCGGGGAATCTTGAGTGCAGTGATCACCCAGAACGTGGACTGTCTTCACCGCAAGGCTGGCACACGCAACCTAATAGAGGTGCACGGATCGATCGCAGAGGCCATCTGCCTCAGATGTGGCTCAGAGTTCGACCTCTCCGAGACTACGCGACGTATAGCCATCAGCGACGACGGGGTGCCACTCTGCGATTGCGCGAAGCCCCTAAAGCCAGGCGTCGTGCTCTTTGGGGAGATGCTCGCGCCGCAGCCGATGCTCGAGGCGAGCACGTTGGCGCTGGGCGCTGGCGTCCTGTTGTGTGTCGGCTCCTCGCTGGAGGTCTATCCCGTTGCCAACCTGCCTGCTTTAACGCTGGGCGCTGGAGGCAAGGTGGCCCTCGTCACCCAGGGTCCAACGCCGTATGACAAAGACGCCGCCGTCAAGCTCGACGGCGATGTCGTTAGCGAGCTAGGGGCGCTGGTAGCGGCGCTTTAAGGCGAGGCTAATCCAGCGGCCGAGCGAGCACGCAGGGCTGCCTCTAGGCGTTGGAGTGCGGCGACCACACTCTGCGCTGACGCCTCGCTAAATACCCCACCGATCGCATCGTCGGCGACGGCATCGATAGACCCCATCAATTCGCCTAGCTCAGCAACGCGCTGGGCCATGTCCGGCGCCGCTCCAGGCGTGGCAGCTAGCTCGCCAATAGCGGTCAGCAGCGCGGCTCGCAACTGGATAGCGCCTTCGCGCAGGCGGCCGTTGTCGACGTCAGCGCGCGCACGTAGCGTGAGTTCTTCGCATACGAGTGGATGATCGCGGCCACCAAGCATCGCGGCGACTCTCTCTTGTGGACGAAGCGCTGCACTACGGCGCCTGCGCGATGGATGGACGCTCGGGATATCTACGGCTTCGCTCCAGAGGCCGTCGGCTACTTCCTCGCCGCGGCCATACCCGATGCGCACCACGATCGCCCGCTCTCGCGAGACCTCGCGCAGGGCGCTGTCGGCGATAGCGATTCTGTGGGCATGGATGGCCCGGTTTACGGCGCTAACGGCAACGGCGATCGCTGGCCCGGGATCACGCCGCGTGGCGGCCATCCAGGCGATTGCGGCCGTCGCTCCGTCCAGCGGCGTGGCTGGAATTGCCGTAGCTCTCGTCGTTGTGACCGCCACTGGCGCAGGTTCGGGCTCGGAACGGCGGGTCCGCTTGGCGCCAATTCGACGGCGTGGAGCAGCGCCGAGCGTGGCGATCACGAGGACTTGGGTTGGGTCGGTCGTGCTGGAGTCGCGCAGCACGTAGCGGCCGGGCTCAGGTCCTAGGACCCACGGAAACTCGAACTGCACGAAGCCGAAGATCTGCGCGGAGCCACTCACCGCGATCGAGAGTACCGCGCGAGGGCGGTTACTTGCCAGCGCCGGATTTGGCGCCGGTGCTGGTCTTGATGCTGTACTTCGATGGCTTAGCGGACACCTTGGGGTTTTCGATCTCTCCGATGCGGGCAATTAGCTTGGTCCACTGCTCGGGCTTAAGTACTGAGTTGGCCTGGATGTCAAGCTTGGTCAGGTCGGAGAACCCGGGGTAGAAGCCGACGTGGATGTGGTCGGCGTGATCGGAGAGAACCAAAGTGTTGTCGGTGTTCTGGTATTTCATCAGGGAGATGATCTGGTGTGGCTTCATCGTGCCTTGTAGATTCAGCAGGCGCCGGATTGTTACGTCAGTTACTGAGCCAGCGCCTTGGTGACCGTAGATCGCAACTCCGTTTATCGCCGCGATGTCAACGCCGTTACCTGAGCTGTGCTCAGAGACTGTGCCCGCAGTTGAGTAGTAGGTATGACCACATTTAAGTGCGCTCACGGCCACCTTCAAGCCAGCCGAACTTAGGTAGGCAAGCGTCGCTAGCACGCGGCGGTTGATCTGGCCTGAGCGGATATCGCGTCGGCCGCATTCGTAGATCTGAATGTCGGGGTCGGCGAGCACGCGACGCTCTAGGGACTCCTTACTCATCAGAAGAATCTGGCCGATTGTTGGATTCTTAGCGCCGGGCCCGAAGTACTGATTGTCGCCTTGAGAGCGGTAGATCGCAGTCGATGCCAGTAGGCGCCATCCATCAAGGATCGGTTTGGGATCGATCAGTGGTGAACCATCGCCAACCGGACGGATCCTGAAGGTCAGGTGGGTACGCTTCTCGGTTGGCGAGACCTTGTCAACGCGGCCTAGGACGGTCCCGCCGATCACTCGTGCTCCTGCCACTAGCGGCTTAAGCTCTACCTCCGAACGCTTGAGCCCGAGCACTTGCTTGAAGTAGGCGTCATAGGACTCATACCCTGCCACCGGCCTGCCAATTGCAACCAGTTGAGCGCCATCATCGCTGGTTGCTTTGTGGGCGCGATCGGGGTGAGCGAAGAGGCGTTCTTTGGTTATGGCAGCAGCAGATGGGGTCGCGCCCTTCGCCCCGGAAAGCTTTGCTGACGCAGTGCTAGATTTAGTTAGACGGTCAGTTTTTGCGATGGTTTGGCTGCCTGCTGAGGCAGCGCTACGCGGCTTGGGATCGGTTCGTGGTCGAGCCAGCTCGGATTTGATCTGGGCACTGCTAACGGACTTAACCTTTGGCGATGGGTAACTCTGGGCAAGCTTGCCGATGTGGGAGTAGGTGTAGTGGTTTCCGTAGACGTCTTCGAGCACGACGTAGGCGCCAAGTTTCTTTGACTCTCCAATCTCACGAACCACCCCGTCCTGAACAGCGATAATTGGAGAGCCTGGCTTGGCGTAGATGTTGATCGCATCGCGATTGGCGTTGGACTCGATCGGCTGGGCTACGTTGCCCTGCTTGACCCGTTTGCGTGTTTCAGATGCAGTCAGATTGTCGGCGTAGCGGGCGGCGGCTCCGATTGGAAAGCGACCAGAGGTCAACCCAGTCAAGGCACCCACTAGATCGGCGGGAAGGCCGCCAATTAGGCGAGCCCTCAAGAGCACGCTGTCTACGTACCAATCGGCATGGTTGTAGGCGAAGATTGCGCCGCGAAGATCTGTGGCTGCACCTGCTGCCTTGAGGTAGCGCCCAGCAGCGAAGATGGCATCGACTGGGTTGAATGGGTCTTTGCGCCCGTCGCTGTTGGCGTCAACTCCGTAAGCGGCCCAGCTAGCGGGCATGAACTGCATCCACCCCAGAGCGCCTGCCGAGGAGATATTCAGATTACGCCCGTAGTCGGTCTCGATTTCGTTGATCGCCGCGAGTACCTGCCACGGCACTGCGTACTCGATTCCCGCTGCTTGGTAGATGCCGAGCAGAAACGGGGGGATGCGAAACTTTTCAATGAAGAAGTTCGGGACTCCGAGCGGCGCCGATCCGAAGATCTCGTTTGCGGCACTACCTACCGCTGGGAGCAGTGGCTTGGCAGGCTTGACCTTCGGAGTCTTGCTTGGACGCTGGAGGACTGGACGCTGGAGGACAGGCTGGGCGCTCTCGACCTCTTTACCGCCGATCGCGAGCCCGTTGCTACCCTCAGGCTTGGGTTTAGGCTTTGGGGTCGGCTTTGGGGTCGGCTTTGGGGTCGGCTTTGGGGTCGGCTTGGGATCTGGATTAGGAGTGGTGGGGGTCGGCTCTGGAGTAGGAGGGGTGATGGGGGTTCCAACTAGGGCTGGGTCAGGGTTAAGCTCGGGGAGTGCCGGTGGCTCTGCGCCAGGTTGGTCTAGCGGACAAGTGATCAGGAGGATCTCTTCACGCTGCGGCGGGATCGGTGTCGCCGAGCACGGGACAAGGGAGGGGATCGTGACCGTTTCCAGCGAGGCAAAGGTCAGGGTAATGAGGCCGTTCTGAGGTATCGGCGGCGTCAGTACTACTCCGTTGATGGACGAGAGAAGGATGTTGTTGGCCGAGGAGGGCAGGACCGAAGCGCCCGCACCAAATGACAGCGCGAGTGCGACTAGCAGGCCTATGGATAACTTCCGGTAGTTCATTCCGCCTGAACATCTCCCTGCGATAAATCTGTCCCGTCGGCTAAATACCGAACGGTTGGACTGTGGTCTTGAAGGCTACTTTGGTGTGGTGCTATCTGGCGTCCTTACTATTTCAATCTAAGAACCCACTCCTGCTAAAAATCGGTGAAGTCGCGCAATCTCGAATCCGAATCAGAAGATCCGACAGTTGAGGCCTCAGCTGTAGATTCGAATATCGATGTTCGACAGTGTCAATAGTAACGTCTCGCGCGGGTCCTTGTGCCGCCTTTGCGCCCAAGAACGCCCTAGCGATCGTTGGTCGGATACCGATCAAGCGTAGTGATGCCAAACCCTAACCCTCTACTTAAGGGTTAGAGACGCTGGGCAAGGCCCCCTTCCTAGCAGCGGCCGACTAAACAGTCATGCTTGCCTCAAAGGCGGGCGGGCTTGCGGTGTAAGGTGTTCCGCAGGAGATTGGGTGTCGCTGGGAGCGATCGGCCACAGCGCCACCATTTGATTGATTGATTGATTGAAAGGAAGGCAACGCTGATGGCTGCAGAGTTTTCATCGTCGAAGGAGTTTCGTGCCGTGATGGATCGCGTCTGGACGATGATGAGCGAAGACCCTGAGATGGGCCCAAAGCTACGCGACGCCGATGTGCCGCAGCGTTTTGAATTTGATGACTTGGATTTAGTCGTCAATGTTCGCGCCGGCCGCGAGGATGAGGACGCCAACCTCGTATGGGTTTGGGGTGACGACGTAGATTGGGAGCCGCGCGTGAAGATGACGATGTCGTCTGAGACGGCTAACAAGTACTTCCAAGGAAAAGAGAACGTGGCTATGGCGATAGCTCGGCGCAGGATTAAGGCCGGTGGCGACGTCGCAGCATCGCTCTCGCTAATCCCGATTACCAAGGGGATCTTTGCTCCTTTCCGGGCGATGCTTGCAGACGAATATCCACACCTTCTCGTCTAAATGGCTAGCGACTGCTGAAGATGGCGACCGCTGGCCCGACGTCTGAGCTGTCGCTTAAGGAGGCGGCTCGCCGAGCTGGCGTATCGCCAGCCACGCTCCAGCGCTGGGCAAAGGGTGGAGTCATCCCTCACTACGACGGGACGTGGACTCCAATCGTCGCTACCTACGCTCGTATGGTTGCGCGACTGCGTTCCAAAGGACACGCTCTAGCCGATATCAAGCTAGCTGGGCAGAGCGGACAGCTGGCCTTCGGCTACATCGAAGATCTCTTTGCCGTCACGAGGGAACCGCTGACACTTGCTGATGGAGCAAAGCAGACAGGGCTAGAGCCAGCCCTAATCGAGCGGATGATCCAGGCTTTGGGCCTTGGCGCCGCTCAAGAGGCTTTGACTCAAGATGACCTAGATCTGCTGCGCTATAGCGCAGCAGTCTTGGATGCTGGCTTCCCGCTCGTGGCATTTCTGCAATTAGTCCGGGTTTACAGCCAGGCGCTTGCGCAAATAGCCGACGCTGAGGTCCGACTCTTTCACCTCTATGTACACGAGCCGTTGATGCGAGATGGCATCTCAGGGATCGAGATTGCCGAGCAGATGGAGGGCCTCGCCAGCGAGCTACTGCCGCTTGCCGCTCCGGTGATGAACGAACTCCACCGGCGCCATTTGCGTCAGTTCGTTGAGCAGGATGTGATCGGCCACATGGAGGCAGATCTGGAGCAGGTGCCGTTGGAACTTGGCAGCTTACGAGTTGCGATTGCATTCGTAGATCTAGCCGGATACACCCGGCTGACCGATGAGCTAGGCGACGAGGCTGCTGTTGATGTGGTCGAACGTTTTGTCTCCGCGGTCCAAGTCACGCTACCGGAGGATGCCCGTGTGATTAAGACGATCGGCGACGGCGTAATGGTTGTTGGCTCTGACTGCGCAGCTCTAACTGACTGGGCGATCGGCTTTCAGGTGCTTATGCCGGATCGACCTCAGCCACGGATCGGGATGCACTACGGTGCGACGCTCTACAGGGATGGTGATTACTTTGGGAGCGAGGTAAATCGCGCAGCGCGGGTTGCCACGCGTGCTGCCGGAGGTGAGGTGCTAGTGACGCGAACGGTCGTCGAGGCGGCCGGAGCTAACCTTGAGTTCGAGATGATTGGCAAGGTTCGTCTCAAGGGCTTTAAGGATCCAACCGAGCTATTTCTGGCTCACTTGGCCGAGGAGGAGAGGCTGTGAATCGTGACGACGGGGCCGATGGGGTTCAGGCTTGTACTCTGGCAACGGTCAAGCAGGGAGGCCTACTCTCACCCGGCGCTGGGGTACTCGTGCTGCTCTCGGGCGGTCGCGACTCGGTCTGTTTGCTTGATTTAGCGGTCCGCCTTGTCGGCTGTCCCGATGTCACGGCGCTACACGTCAACTACGGCTTGCGCGACGGTGCCGACGACGACGAACGACACTGCATCGAGCTGTGCTCGCGGCTCGGGGTTGATCTCGCAGTCGAGCACGTCCAGGCGCCGATCAAGGGCAATCTTCAGGCCTGGGCTCGGGATCTGCGTTATGCCCGCGCGGCGGTCCTCGCACTAGGCTCCGGTGCCACGATCGCGACCGGACACACCGCTAGCGATCAGGCTGAGACGGTTCTCTACCGCCTAGCGGCCTCGCCCGGGCGTCGGGCGTTGCTAGGGATGAGTCCGCGCGACGGCCTCCTAATCCGACCGCTCCTAGAACTAACCCGTGAACAGACTGGCGACTACTGCGCGGCGCGCGGCCTTAGCTGGCGCGATGACCCCAGCAATGAAAGCGATCGATTTGCGCGCGGGCGGCTGCGCACTGGCCTGCTGCCAGCACTGCGAGCGATCCACCCAGCGGCCGAGGCCAATGTGGTCGAAACTGCACGCTTACTGCGCGACGAGAGTGTCGTCCTAGACTCCGCGGTAAATCAGGTGCTCGAAGGTGCAAGTTCGATTGAACTTGCTCGATTGGCAGGGCTCGAGCCAGCACTGGCGCGTCTGGTTGTCCGGCGCCTAGCCGAGCAGGCCGCCGGCCATCCTGCAGCTGGCGTCGCCCGTCGGCTCGATGACCTGATCGCCTTGTCGGGACGCCCTGGGAGCGCTGCCCTTGATGTTGGTGCTGGTCTGCGAGCTCATATCGAGTACGGCGTCCTGCGGTTCGCCACCACCCCGTTAGATAGCGCCCAGGCACCGTTAGAGCAGGTGCTCCTCGCGGTGCCCGGGTCGGTGAGGTTGGGTGGCTATGAGGTGATGAGTTCGGTTGGAAGCGTGAGCGGTCAACTCCCGAGTGGAGGCCAAGCTCGCGAGGATGAGGACGGCCCGTGGTCAGTGACTCTTGACGCAAGCGCACTTGGAACGGATCTCCTTGTGCGCCCATGGCGCCACGGTGATCGCATGCGCCCCGTAGGAGTCGGCGGAACACGCTCCTTGCAAGACCTTTTCACTGATCGGCGGGTGCCGCGGGCTCGCCGGGGTAGCGTCCCCGTAGTGGTCGCTGGCGATGAGATCGTCTGGATCGCAGGTGTCGCTGTCGCGGAACCCTTCGTGGTGACTACCTCCACCACGGCAACCACCCGGCTGTCGGCGAAGTGTCTGGCGTCCGATTAAGGCATAGACTGCGGTTAGTGCGCGATCCTGAAATTGGCGAGATCCTCGTCCAACATGACGAGCTAGTGCACCGCGTGCGCGAGCTTGGAGCTGAGATTACACGCGACTACGCTCAGCGAGATCTTGTGCTGGTTGGAGTCTTAAAGGGCGCCGTCTTTTTCATCTCTGACCTGATGCGCAGCATCGATACTCCCTGTGAACTCGATTTCATGGCTGTCGCCTCATATGGCTCGTCGACCGACTCATCTGGGGTCGTGAGAATCCTCAAGGATCTTGACGCTTCGATCGAGGGGCGCGACGTTCTAATCGTTGAGGACATCGTTGACTCAGGCCTGACGCTGCAATATCTCTTGCGCAGCCTAGGAGCGCGCCGGCCGGCCTCGTTAGAGGTCTGCGCCCTGCTCACAAAGCCCGACCGACTGAAGGTCGATCTACCGACTCGGTATGTGGGTTTTGAGATTCCCAACCGCTTCGCAATTGGCTACGGGCTCGACTATATGGAGCGTTTTCGCAATCTTCCTTACGTCGCCGCCCTCGAGCAGCCGTAGCTTTGGCTGCGAATAAGGCCAGACGCAGCCGCCGTCGCGATCCGTGGTTGTCGGCGATGGGCAAGGCCCCAACCCTTGCCTGCCCCGCTAGGTACTAGGTTGGCCGATGCGGCCCTCCTGCTAGCATCGTCGGTCTTGTCGGTAGCTCTCACATCCCTAGGCGCGAACTGTAGGAACCTTGCATGAGCAGGTTCTTTAAGAGCGCAGCCTTCCCAATTCTGATCGTAGTCGTGCTTGCGTTCTTCGCTCAGAAGTTGATCTCACCCGGTACGGACACTCCTGCGCCGACCTTCTCACAGTTCCTGACTCAGATCGACAGCAATCAGGTCAAGACAGCGACGCTAAAAACAAAAGACAACATCGTCAGCGTCACACGCACCAATGGGCAGAAGTATGAGGTCGGCTATCCGGTCGATTACGGCCAGGAGCTCGTCAACAAACTCGAGGCCAAGAACGTTGCCAGCTTTAACGTTGAAGGCAAGCAGTCCAACGGTTGGCTCTCGCTCCTGACCTACGTTCTGCCGTTTCTTCTCTTCATCGGCTTCTGGATCTTCTTAATGAATCAGATGCAGGGCGGTGGGTCGAAGGTAATGAGCTTTGGCAAGTCCAAGGCTAAGCGGATGAGCGTTGACGCACCCAAGATCACCTTCCGCGACGTCGCTGGGGTTGATGAGGCGGTTGAAGAGCTCCATGAGATCAAAGAGTTTCTGGAGAATCCGAAGAAGTTCCAGGCTCTTGGGGCCCGAATTCCTAAAGGCGTCCTCCTGTTCGGGCCGCCCGGCACCGGCAAGACTCTGCTCGCCCGAGCGGTGGCCGGAGAGGCTGGCGTACCCTTCTTTTCGATCTCTGGCTCGGACTTCGTTGAGATGTTTGTTGGCGTTGGCGCAAGCCGCGTTCGCGACCTCTTCGAGCAGGCAAAGCAGAACTCCCCATGCATCATCTTCATCGACGAGATCGACGCCGTTGGTCGCCACCGTGGCGCCGGCATGGGCGGAGGCCACGACGAGCGCGAGCAGACGCTCAACCAGCTGCTAGTCGAGATGGACGGCTTCACGATGACCGACAACGTGATCCTGATAGCTGCCACCAACCGGCCAGATATTCTCGATCCTGCGCTACTGCGTCCAGGGCGCTTCGATCGTCAGATCGTCGTCGATCGCCCAGACCGCAAGGGTCGGGCGAAGATCCTGTCGGTTCACACGCGTGGAAAGCCGCTGGCCCGCGTAATCGAGATCGATGCGCTCGCGGGTCAGACCGCTGGGTTTACCGGAGCCGACCTAGCCAACCTTGTCAACGAGGCAGCACTACTCGCAGCCCGCAACGGCAAACGTGAGATCACTCAGGTGGAGCTAGAAGAGGGGATCATGCGTGTAATCGCGGGTCCTGAGAAGAAGACGCGTGTGATGAGCGACAAGGAGCGCATGGTTACCGCCTATCACGAGATGGGTCACGCGATCGTGGGTCACTACCTGCCTAACTCGGACCCGGTCCACAAGATTTCGATCATCTCTCGCGGTCAAGCGCTGGGCTATACGATCTCAATGCCCACCGAAGACCGATTCCTCACTACGCGGGCGGAGCTGACGGACTCGCTGGCGATGACCTTAGGCGGGCGTGCTGCCGAGGAGATCATCTTCGATGAGATCACCACCGGCGCCTCCAATGACATTGAAAAGGTGACAGCGACGGCTAAGCAGATGGTGATGCGATTTGGCATGTCCGACAAACTCGGCCCACGCGTCTTTGGTTCCGACCACAGCCAGCCATTTTTAGGGCGAGAGTTCAACGCTCAGCCCGACTACTCCGATGAGATTGCGCGCGAGATTGACGATGAGATTCGTCGCATCGTTGAGACGGCCCATCAGCACGCAAAGGATCTGCTCAGTGAGCACCGCGAGACGTTGGTTAGGACCTCTGAGATCCTGCTGCGGCGCGAGACGATAGAGAAGGAAGAATTTGAGGCTCTCTTGCTTGGCAAGAGCGAAGAAGAGGCTTTTGGCCCAGATGAGCCAATCGTTGACCTTGAGCCGCCATCTTCTCCACCTACGGCCGCCGATCTGCCCGGACGTGAAGTCCCACGACCGCTGCCGCGACCCGGACTCGCTGGCGGTGGCGCAGCCGAGATGTCGGGCCTCGAGAACCCCGAGAAGCCAGACTTCGCCTGAGCCGTGCAGGGGTGCGGTATGAGCCCGCCGGCGATGTCGCCATTTAGCGTGATGGGCGTCGTGAACGTAACGCCCGACTCATTCTCTGATGGCGGCCTCTATCTTGACGTTGACGCCGCGGTAGATCACGCGATTGAACTCAGGGCTCAAGGTGCTGACATCGTCGATTTCGGCGCCGAGTCGACCCGCCCGGGCTCGCAGCCAATCACGCCCGAGCAGGAGATGGCTCGCGTAATCCCCGTGATAGAGCGCGTGGCTGAAGCCCTAACTGGCGCCCAGCTTTCGATCGACACCTCTAAGTTTGAGGTCGCCCAAGCCGCTCTGCTCGCTGGAGCGACATACGTCAACGACGTGACGGCCTTGCGGGGGTCGCCTGATCTGGCTGGGCTGGTGGCCAGCACGGGCGCTGACTGCTGCCTTATGCACATGCTGGGAGAGCCGGGCACGATGCAGGACAGCCCCCACTACGAAGACGTCGTCGACGATGTGCGCGCCTTCCTAGAGCAGCGGCTGGCCTACGCGGTGGGCGAGGGGATCGCAGAGAGCAAGATCTCCCTCGATCCCGGGATTGGTTTCGGCAAGAGCGTAGAGCACAACCTTGAGCTGCTCAGGCGACTGCCCGAGATCGTCGCGATCGGACGGCCCGTGGTGATCGGCACCTCCCGTAAGGCTTTCATAGGCGAACTAATGGGCGGAGCGGCCCCTGACCTGCGCCTGCCCGGCACGATCGCGACAAACGTCTTGGCTCTCGAACGCGGAGCACGCGTCTTTCGTGTCCACGACGTTGGTCCGGTAAGAAGCGCTCTCACCGTCGCTGCTGCTACCTTCGCAGGATGACCGATAACAGCCCAGATGACGAGGAGCTCGACGAGAGCTTCGATAGTGTTGATGGTGGCAGCGAAACCGAAGTCACGGTAGAGATATCCGGCCTGTCGATCTACACCCACCACGGAATATCTGAGGCCGAGCGGGAGGTTGGCCAGCGGCTGATAATCGACTTGCGCTTGGACGTGGGCGAGTGTGACGCAACGCTGACCGATCGAATTGATGACACCGTCGATTATGGAGAGGTCTGTCAGCTGGTGGCTCTGGTGGCACAGCAACGCTCTTATAAGACTCTTGAGCGTCTCTGTGCCGCGATAGCGGATCGGATCCTTGATGACTTTGCCGTCGAGCGGGTGTGGGTCAAGGCTGTCAAGCCGGAGCCGCCGATCGCGCTGATGGTCGAAGGCGTCGCTGTTGAGCTTTGGCGCGAGTCCGCGTAGGGCCGACGTCGTGGTCCAGAGAGCAACCAAACGAGGCCGCTGCCAATAATGGAAGCTGTTGAACGGGTCGGCTACCTCGGCTTGGGGTCCAACGTCGGCAACCGCCGCGACAACCTCCAGGCGGCTACCTCGACCCTGCCAAACTACGGCGTGGCGGTGATCGGCGCCTCTTCGGTTTATGAAACCGAGCCCGTCGGCGAAGTGTTAGATCAGCCAGAGTTCTTCAACGCTTGTCTGCGCGTGAGTACTGACCTTGACCCCGAGGCGTTGCTCGATGTCTGTAAGGC
Source organism: Solirubrobacterales bacterium (assembly GCA_947474595.1). Lineage (GTDB taxonomy): Bacteria > Actinomycetota > Thermoleophilia > Solirubrobacterales > Solirubrobacteraceae > CANJIV01. Next base: position 94,025 of record CANJIV010000002.1, on the reverse strand, counting down.
GGTCGAGCGCGAACTTGGCCGAGCCGCGGGTGGTGTGCATCACGGCCCCCGCTCGATCGATGTCGATCTCCTTCTTTTGGGAGATCTTCGATATACCTCCGATCGCTTGTCTCTGCCGCATCGAGAGGTCACTTCGCGTCGCTTTGTGCTCATGCCGCTCCTTGAGCTCGAGCCAGGGCTGGTCACTCCAGACGGAGTACGAGCCGCCGACGCACTGGCGTCTCTGACAGGCCAGGACGTCCGCCTGGCAGGTCCGCCACTGTCACTTCAGCTCGGGTAGCTGCCTAGGGCAATTCGCACAAGGCGGCCAAAGTGCGAGCCTGAATATTTAACGTGCGATGCGGAGGGAGACACTCCCGGATGACTCCTTGCGACTAGGACGCGCAGGGCCTTGGGGATGATTGCGAACCGCAGTGGTGGTTCGAACGTGATCGCCTCTCCGTCGACCCCGGCCTCAACTGGTCCGCCTGAGGCCACTACGAAATCATCTGCCATCCAGACGATTGAACGGCGGCGCTGCCTGCCCAACGTTCGCCTTCGACTCTGTTCGCTGACGGTGACTGCGGGCTGTGGCGCGCGAATAGATATCCCCAACTGACCACTTGCAATGGTCGGACGCGAACCGAAGCCGCCGAGCGGGTCTAGCGGGTCCAATGAATACGGATTATTGGAAACAAGGATGACGTTTGCCACCTCGTGTTTGGTGCCGTCAGGGCCGTGGAATTGCAGGTCAAACGGCTCCCCTTGGGGTCCAAGCATCTCTGGCAGCAGCCGAACAGTGGTCCCAAGTTTGGCGTCGCGGTACCCCTCCGCAGAGACGATGTTCGCGTAGATGCCCAGCGAGACGTTGTTGACGAAGGTGTGACCGTTGACCGTCGCTAGGTCGATACGGCGTTCAACGCCATCGTGGAAGGCGTCTAGGGCGCCGATCACATCCGCACGGTCGACGCCAAGATCGAGAGCAAGGTGGTTGCGGGTTCCTGCTGGGACGCATACAAAAGGCACATTTCGCTCAGCTGCGACGCTGGCAACTATGGCCTGGGAGCCGTCGCCGCCGGCCATGCCGATCGCATCAGCGCCGCCGTCTAGAAGCCCGACTGCGAGTTCACGTAGATCGTCGCCTTGGGCTAACACGACCGTCTCAATCCCGCGATCAAGAGCGGCCTTAACCAGCCCAGTGCGCTCCATCGTGGAGTTACCTGACCACGGGTTGATGATCAGCGCCGGATGGTTCGCCGCGGGCGCTCGAATCCCGGGCGTGGCCGCGGCTCGCAGGGTCCGCCGATCTGCGCCGTGGGCGATTCGGGCATAGCCAGCTGCGCAGGCAGCCGATGCGAAGAAAGCAAGTGACCAAAGAAGAACGCCGTTGTCGATCAGCAGAACGGCTGCGAAGACCAATAACGAGATTGCGATCGCGAATCCCAACCAACGCATGAAGCCACGGCGAACAACGGCGAGCAGTGCGACGGCTAGTGCTAGGAGGGTCGCTACGGTTGCAAGAATGCCATCCGGATAGGCAATCACCGTGAAGGCCAATACAACACCAATCGCCACGACGGCAAATAGAAGAGCTAGAGCAGCCGCAACACGCCGAAGTGGCGAGGGGCCAACGGAGGGTGACGTGGAGGTGGACGCCTCAGGGTGCACTGCACTAGCTACGGTAGCGCCTCGCACCGACTAGGATCGCCGTGGTCATGACAGGGCAACCCAAGATAGCGCCAGCTGCGACAGGGGCCTGGACGCATGCTGTGAGGTCGGAGCTAGAGCGCATAGATAACGCCGTTTACGTGGCAGTCGCGCGGACCCTTACGCCGACTCTAGATCTGGCCTTGGGTGATCTATCGGATTCGGCAAACCACTCGCGAATATGGCTTGCTATTGCGGCAGGAATGTCCCTAAGTGGTGGCCCACGCGGGCGCCGCGCGGCTGCAGCTGGAGTCGCAGCGATCGGCTTAGCCTCGGTCACCGTCAACATCGGCCTCAAGCCACTTTGGCGACGGCGTCGCCCCGACCGTGTGGGCGCCGGCGTTCCCCAGGCTCGCCACGTCCGCATGCCCTCGTCTTCTTCGTTTCCCTCAGGGCACTCTGCCTCAGCGTTTGCTTTCTCTACCGCCGTCGGCCAGCTATCGCCAGCGTCCTCGGTTCCGCTGCGCCTGCTGGCTGCGACGATTGCTTACTCACGCATCCACGCTGGCGTGCACTATCCCGGCGACGTCGTTATCGGATCCCTAACTGGTGCTATCGCCGGCGAGGTGATCGCCGGCATCCACCTGCGCCGCCGTCGACGCAACTGAGTGTGCGACTGTTAGTTAGGAGCCTCGCTCTGCTGCTGGGATCGAGGTCGAGAACACTCTCCCAGCCCAAATCTGGGCGTCCTTGTGCGACCTGATCTGCGCCAATCGGGATAATCGCCAGATGCTGCTGACAGTAGACGTTGGAAATACCCAGACTCACATCGGCACCTTTCGCGGTGGGGAGTTGGTTCAGGACTGGCGTTTTGCGACCGTAAGAGAGTCAACCTCGGATGAGCTCGGGGCCGCGCTGCGCAATCTCTTAGCACTGCGCGGACTAGCCTTTGATGACCTCGACGCCTCGACGGTCTCCTCCACAGTTCCACAGCTGAGCCCAGAGTGGGCAGGCGTTGCCCGTAGTTACCTCGGTCACGAAATGCTCGTTGTCGGTCCGGGGGTACGAACGGGGATGGCGATTCGCATTAACAACCCCGATGAGCTCGGGGCAGATCGTCTCGTCAATGCGGTAGCTGCCTACGAGCGCATTGGAGGCGCATGCATCGTTGTGGATTTTGGGACCGCTAACACCTACGACGCGATCTCGGCCAACGGCGACTATCTAGGAGGGGTGATAGCTCCGGGTGTTGAAATCTCAGTCCAAGCCCTTACCGAGCGGGCAGCTAAGTTGCCCCGGATCGACCTCAATCCTCCCGACGCCTTAATCGGAAAATCAACCGTGGAGGCGATCCGGTCAGGTGTTATTTATGGGTTTGCGGGGCAGGTAGATGGAATCGTCGGGCGTATGCGAGAGGAGCTCGGCCAGGAGACGGCGACGCTCGCAACTGGCGGCTTGGCTCATGCGATCGTTCCATTTACTCAGAGCATCGAAGAGATAGATGATCTGCTCACCCTTACGGGGCTGCGTCTGATCCACGAACGCAATCATTAGTAGCGATACCCTCGACTGATGAGATCGCTCACAGACTCTTGGACGCTCGGCGACGTGAGCATCCCTAACCGTGTGATCCTCGCGCCCCTTGCTGGTATCGGCAACTGGTTTGTTCGGCTTCAGGCCAAGCGCTACGGGGCGGGATTTGTGGTTTCAGAGATGGTCTCGAGCTTCGGCGTCCACTACGGCAACGAGCGCACATGCAAAGAGATGTTGCGTATCGACCCCGGCGAGCACCCAGTAGCTATCCAGCTCTTTGGACACGATCCCGAGGTGATGCGTTCGGCAGCAGAAACTGTGGCCCAAGCGGGCGCCGACATTATCGACTTAAACATGGGCTGCCCAGTTCCTAAGGTATGCAAGACGGGAGCCGGCGCCGCACTGCTTGGCGACCCCGATCGGGCCGTGGCAATCGCCCGCGCTGCTGCCCAAGGCAGCGGACTCCCCGTCACGGTCAAGTTACGCCCTGGCCAGCGACCAGGTGAGCGCGACGGCGTCGATCTTGCACTGCGCCTAGTCGAGGAAGCTGGAGTCGCTGGCATTGCCTTCCATCCGCGCCACGCCTCCCAGCAGCACCGCGGAAAGCCAGATCTTGAACTTGCCCGCGAGCTAGTCGAAGCGCTGCATCCGACACCGGTCATCCTCTCCGGTGGCCTACTCGACGTCGAGGCAGTCCGCACAACCTTTGACTACACGGGTGCCGCTGCGGTGATGTTGGCGCGTGGATCACTAGGAAACCCGTGGCTATTTGAGCAAGTTCTTGGCGTCCGAACAGACGATCCAACGGTCGACGAGGTCCTTGATGAGCTCGATTGGGTCGCCGATCAAGCTGTCGCGCACATGGGGGAGGAGCGCGCGGGACGCTATCTACGCAAGTTTTATCCTTGGTACGTCGCTCGGCTCGGACTTGGCCCAGAAACTCAAAACTCGCTGCAGCGAAGCGACGATCTTGCGCACGCGCGCCAGATCCTCGCCGACCTACGGGTTTTCGCCCCTGCTTGAGCCAACCTAGAAGCTGACGCGAGGCGGCGCTATACTTCCGACTCGCTCAACCGAGCCAGTCGCGCCGATCCCGCCACAGCGGCGGGTTTTGCTTTCGGTTCCGACGATTCCCCCATAGCCAAGGTACTGCCATGCAGAAGGACGTAATCTTAACCGCCGAAGGTCTCGAGAAGCTCAAGGTTGATCTCGCGTTCTTATCCACGCAACGCCGCCGCGAGGTGGCCGAGCGGATCAAGACGGCGCGCGACTTCGGTGATATCTCCGAGAATGCGGAGTTCGACGATGCAAAGAACGAGCAGGCGATGCTTGAGACCAAGATCGCCCAGCTAGAAGATCGCCTGCGGGCGGCCTTGGTGATCGATCCATCTGAGCTCTCCACTGACATCGTCCGCGTCGGCTCTGTGGTTCACGTCAAGGATCAGAAGACTGGCAAGTCGGTCAGCTACACAATCGTGGGTTCGGCCGAGGCGCAGCCAGCTGAGCGTAAGCTCTCCAACGAATCGCCAGTTGGTCGGGCTTTGCTCGGTCAAAAACGCAACGCAATCGTCTCTGTAACGGTCCCGCGCGGACCGGTTCGTAAATTTAAGATCACCAAGATCGAAGTCGGACTTAAGTAGCTAGGCGCGATGTCTGGCTCCGACCCGGCCGAGGTCAGCGCGAGCACGGACGAAGAAGTCCAGGAGACCGCGACCGACCATCTTGGGATGCGCAGGGCGAAGCTTGATCGCCTGCGCGCTCAAGGAATTGAGCCATTTCCACACGACTTCGACGGCGCTCAAAGCATCGGCGCTCTGCGATCAAGCTACGAAGGACGGCTGGACGCTGGAGAAGAGGGTCAAGAGCGAGTTCGGATCGCTGGTCGTCTCGCAGCTCGCCGTGGCAGCGGCAAGGCGGCCTTCCTCGACGTAGTCGACCGCTCTGGACGCCTCCAGGTCCACGCCCGCATCGATCTCCTCGGCGAGGATGCCTATGAGCGTGTCTTGTCGCTGGATCTCGGCGATTTGATCGGAGTCGACGGAACGATGATGCGTACCCGACGCGGTGAGCTGTCGGTTCGCACCGACGCGGTGACGATGCTGGCTAAGTCCCTCAGGCCACCACCCGACAAGCATCACGGCCTTCAAGACGTCGAGACTCGCTACCGCAAGCGCGAGCTTGATCTGGTTGCCAACGAGGAGACTCGCGAGCTCTTTATGACCCGGGCCAAGATCATTGCATCGGTGCGTAAGTTTCTCGACGAGGACGGCTTTATCGAGGTCGAGACACCGGTATTGCAGCCCCTCTACGGCGGCGCTGCGGCGCGTCCGTTCACAACGCACTTCAACGCACTCGACAGCGACTTTTATCTACGGATAGCTACCGAGCTCTATCTCAAGCGCTGCATCGTCGGCGGCCTTGAACGGGTCTACGAGTTAGGCAAAGACTTCCGCAATGAAGGTCTTTCAACTAAGCACAACCCTGAATTTACGATGCTTGAGTGGTACGAAGCCCACTCCGATTATGAGGATGTCGCCGCGCGCTGTGAGCGCCTTGTGGCGACCGCAGCGTCCGCAGCTAATTACTCAGGGGACCTAGACTTCTCTCCGCCTTGGCGGCGACTGACGCTGCGCCAGGCGATCCTTGATGGCTGCGGGATTGACGTTATCGAACACCGCGAACGTGACGAATTAGCCGCTGCGATCAAGCAGCGCGGGTTTGATGTGGCACCCAACGACAGCTGGGCACAACTGGTCGACGAACTTCTAACTAAGCACGTCGAGCCGACCCTGATCCAACCAACCTTCCTGGTCGACTATCCCGTCGAGCTCTCGCCATTTGCCAAGCGCCATCGCAGCGAGCCAGGTCTGGTTGAGAGGTTCGAGGCCTACTGCGGTGGCATGGAGATCGCCAACGCCTTTAGCGAGCTCAACGATCCAGACGAGCAACGCGCGCGCTTTGAGACCCAGCGTGCGGCAGCTGCGGCGGGCGATGACGAGAGCCAGCCATTTGACGAGTCCTACCTTGAGGCCCTAGAGCTCGGGATGCCGCCAACTGGTGGGATCGGGATCGGGATCGATCGCCTTGTGATGCTGCTGACCGGCCGTCAGTCAATTCGCGAGGTCGTGCTCTTCCCTGCAATGCGCGAAGCCTAGCTAGGGTGCTTGGCAGGGTCGTCGAGCTGGCGTCAGAAAATGGCATGTCGATCGCGTCCGATGACCTGCGTCAGCCCAGCGTGGGTGGTTGCTAGACTGCCTCATGGCCGCAAACTTTGCCAATCCGACCCGCAGTCACTCATCCATCCGACCCGCCAAGTCGAATATAAGGATGAGAGTAAAAGTAGAGATGCCAGCGACTAACCAAAATCACCGTCTCATGCCTTGCCACCTAGCCGTAGGCATAAGTGGCGTTGGGCAGGTTTCATCGACCGTCGGGAAGGAAGGCTCCGTCAATGTTTGAGCGATTTACCGAACGCGCCCGCCAGGTCGTCGTGCTCGCCCAAGAAGAGGCTCGCACCCTAAAGCACAACTACATCGGAACCGAGCACATCCTGCTCGGGCTGCTGCGCGAAGAGGAGGGGCTCGCAGCGCGAGTTCTGGAGAGTCTCGATATCACCGTCGAGCGTGTGCGCGCGCAGGTCGTACGGATCGTCGGCTCCGGAGAAGAGGTCACTTCGGGCCAGATTCCATTCACGCCTCGAGCCAAGAAGGTCCTAGAGCTAGCCCTGCGCGAAGCCCTCTCATTGGGTCACAACTACATTGGCACAGAGCACATTCTGCTCGGCCTTGTGCGCGAGAACGAAGGCGTGGCAGCGCGCATCCTGCTTGATTTCGACGCTGACTCCGAGAAGATCCGCAATGAAGTCATCCGCATGTTGTCTGGCCCAGGCGGCCGCCGACAGGGAGCTGCTGGCTCATCGGCACTAGACCTCGGGCCACAAACCGACGCTAAGAAGTCCTCCAAGCTGCTCGACCAGTTCGGGCGCAATCTCACGAAGCTAGCCTCCGAAGGCAAGCTCGACCCCGTGATTGGGCGCGAAACAGAGATCGAGCGGATCATGCAGATCCTCTCGCGCAGGCAGAAGAACAACCCAGTTCTGATCGGCGAGCCTGGAGTCGGCAAGACTGCGGTCGTCGAAGGCCTTGCCCAGCGCATCATCAACTCTGATGTACCTGAGCTACTCAAGGGCAAGCAGATCTACACACTCGATCTCGCAGCATTAGTTGCTGGCTCGAAGTACCGCGGAGAGTTCGAGGAGCGCCTTAAGAAAGTGATGAAGGAGATCACCCAGCGAGGCGACATCATCTTGTTCATCGACGAGCTCCACAACCTCGTTGGAGCTGGTGCAGCCGAGGGCGCGATCGACGCGGCCTCAATCCTTAAGCCAGCGCTAGCACGCGGCGAGCTGCAGACAATCGGTGCGACCACGCTTGACGAGTACCGCAAGTACCTTGAGCGCGACGCGGCGCTCGAGCGCCGCTTCCAGCAGATTCGGGTTGAGCCGCCGTCGATCGACGAGACCGAGCAGATCCTCAAAGGTCTGCGCGAGCGCTACGAAGATCACCACAAGATCGAGATCACTGACGAGGCGCTTAAGGCAGCAGCTGAGCTATCCGATCGCTACATCTCTGATCGCTTCCTGCCCGACAAGGCGATCGATCTGATCGATGAGGCAGCGGCGCGGATGCGCATCCGGTCGATGACCTCTCCCCCTGTCCACCGAGAGCTCGAGGAGGAGATCGAGACGACGCGGCGCGACAAGGAGGTTGCGATCGAGGCCCAAGAGTTTGAGAAGGCCGCAAACTTACGCGACAACGAGCGTCGCCTGACCAACCGCAAGCGTGAGCTCGAAGAGCAGTGGGAGGCCGGCGAGGGCGTTGAACGCCCGTCGATCGGTGAAGAGGAGATTGCCGACATCGTCTCGATGTGGACGGGGATCCCAGTCTTTAAGCTAACCGAGGCCGAGACAGCCAAGCTGATGCGGATGGAAGATGAGCTGCATAAGCGAGTGATCGGCCAGCACGCTGCCGTCGAAGTCATCTCTAAGGCGATGCGTCGCTCACGGGCGGGCCTCAAAGATCCAAAGCGTCCAACCGGTTCATTTATCTTCCTTGGCCCATCTGGCGTCGGCAAGACAGAGCTCGCTCGTACCCTTGCTGAGTTCCTCTTTGGCGATGAGGACGCAATGGTCCGCATCGATATGTCTGAGTACATGGAGAAGCACGCCGTGTCGCGTCTGGTCGGCTCGCCTCCTGGCTATGTCGGCTACGACGAGGGCGGTCAACTAACCGAGGCCGTGCGCCGCAAGCCCTACTCAGTGCTGCTACTCGACGAGATCGAGAAGGCCCACCCTGACGTCTTCAACATCCTTCTACAGATCCTCGAGGATGGCCGCCTCACCGACGCCCAAGGGCGCACTGTTGATTTCCGCCATGCGATTGTGATCATGACTTCAAATATCGGGGCACAGGAGATTGCACGTGGGACGCCGCTGGGCTTCTCGATCTCCGAAGACGAGATGGGTATCACCTATGACGACATGAAGGGTCGCATCATGAGTGAGCTCAAGAAGGTGTTCCGGCCGGAGTTTCTCAACCGTATTGACGACGTGATCGTCTTCCACAAGCTCCAGAAGGCCGAGATCAAGGAGATCGTTGACCTCCTGCTGCTGCGGATCCGCAAGTCGATGGCAGAGCGTGAGCTACAACTCGAGGTTGGCGATGCCGCCAAGGATCTCCTAGTTGAGAAGGGCTGGGATCCAACGATGGGCGCCAGGCCTCTGCGGCGAGCGATTCAGCGCTATATCGAGGATCCGCTGGCTGACTTCGTGCTGCGCTCCGAGCTTAAGCCTGGTTCGACTGTTGTTGTCGAGCCCGCACCAGAGGGTGACGAGCGTGAAGTCATTCTCAGCGTCATCGAGCCTAAGCCGGTCGCGGTCCCAGTCGGCGTCGGAGCCGAAGGTGGCGATGGCGATGCAGAAGAGTCAGTCCAGTCAGATTCGTCTCCTGACGACGAGACGACGACCGAAACCTCTTAGCCCCGTCTCGAAGGAGACACTGACGGAGGGCGTGCTATTGGGGTGTATTGATACACCCCAATATCTGTTTAATAATCGACCATTCGGCCGGTGCCGTCGGGTGCAGCCCGTACTCTCGATCATAAGATGGCGCGCGCTACAACTATCCATGTCTGCTCTGACTGCGGGCACCAGACTCCCCGCTGGTGCGGACAATGCCCGGGCTGCGACGCCTGGAACACGATGGTTGAGGAGATCCCAGCGGCCCCAGCAGCAAGCGTTGGGGCGCGCAACGGGCCTAGGCGTGGGGTTGCCCCCGGCAAACCTCGTCGCCTAAGCGAGGTCGAGACCGTCGCCGCCGATCGGCTTCTAACTGGCATCGCTGAGTTTGACCGTGTACTAGGCGGAGGAATTGTGCCTGGCTCGTTGGTCTTGATCGGTGGCTCGCCGGGGATCGGAAAATCTACCCTCACTGCGATGGCCCTAGGCAATCTTGTCGCAGCCGGCCGCAGGACTCTTTACGTATCCGGCGAGGAGTCTCCGGCTCAGATCCGTCTGCGGGCACAACGCTTAGGTGGCGAGGCGTTGGCTGTGCCAGTTCTGGCCGAGACAGATCTCGACACCGTTGTCGCGACACTTGAACACGAGGTGCCAGAGGTCTGCGTGATCGACTCCGTCCAGACCCTGCACTGCGCAGATCTCTCAGGCGCTCCGGGGTCGGTTGGGCAGGTGCGGGAGGTAGCTGATCGCATAACCCGCGTTGCCAAGGCGCGCGATATAGCTGTATTGCTGGTTGGACACGTGACCAAAGAGGGGTCGCTGGCCGGGCCGCGCGTGCTCGAGCACGCCGTTGACTGCGTCCTACAGTTCGAGGGCGAGCGTGAGCGCACCTACCGCACCCTGCGTGCGCTCAAGAACCGCTTCGGATCAACTAACGACGTCGGAGTCTTTGAGATGCGCGACGAAGGTTTAGTCGAGGTGCTAGATGCGTCGGCTCGGTTTGTCGGGGCGGCAACGCGGGCGCCCGGTAGCGCTGTTCTAGCCGCGATGGAAGGCTCAAGGCCGCTACTAGTAGAGGTTCAAGCACTCGTCTCGCCGTCGGAGATCGTGCCGCCGCGAAGAGTCGTAAGCGGCATCGATCGCAATCGACTGGCCTTGGTTCTCGCAGTGCTCGCTCGACATGGATCGATCGCCGTCGGGTCAGCCGACGTCTTCGTAAATGTGGTCGGCGGTATTCGGGTCGATGAGCCAGGGGCTGATCTCGCGATCGCCCTAGCCGTTGCCGGAGCCGTTCGCGGCATCGCCCTAGGAGACCCAAGCGCCGCCGCACCGCCGGCCTGTTTCGGCGAGTTGGGGCTGACTGGCGAGTTGCGTCCGGTGGCTCATGCCGATAGGCGACTCACCGAGGCAGCCAAATTTGGACTGTCACCAATCATCGTCGCGCGTGGAGAGAGCAGCGGCCAGCCTCTGGCGGGCACGGTAGAAGTTGCGACGCTGCGGGAGGCACTGACGGCGGCATTTGGCACGGCTCGTCGTGCGGCAGCTTGACTCTAGCGCCACCACCTCCGCAAAATAGCCCGATTTGCAGGGGAAAACTCAGCGCTAATCCCGCTACAATAGGTGGAGTATGGCGTCACAAACCGGGGAAGATCTCAGAGAGCTTGATTCCAGACAAGAGCCACGGCTGATCAAGTCGCTCGAGATGGTGGCTCCCGGTACTGCACTGCGTGAGGGTATTGACAACGTTCTTCACGCTAAGACTGGTGGGTTGATCATTATCGGCGACCCCGACGATCTTGCATTCCTCTACTCCGGGGGCATCAAGGTTGATGTGGACTACTCGCCTGCTCTGCTCTACCAAGTTGCCAAGATGGACGGTGCGATTGTCCTCAACGCCAACTGCACCAAGATCGTGTGGACCAATGTTCAACTAATGCCAGATCCCACGATTCTCTCGCTAGAGACAGGCACACGCCACCGCACCGCCGAGCGGGTCTCCAAGCAGACCGATGCTTTAGTGATCGCACTTTCCCAGCGTCGCGAGGTTGTATCGCTTTACGTAGACGGCGGCAAATACATCTTGGCCGACATCCCGGTTGTGCTTGCTAAGGCCAATCAGGCACACGCTACACTCGATAAATACCGCACTCGCCTTGACCAGGTATCAACTCGCTTAACGGCGCTTGAGTTCGAGGGCGGTGCGACTCTTCACGACGTACTCACCGTTCTTCAACGCGCCGAGCTCGTTACGCGTATGGCTGTAGAGATCGAGCGCTACATTGTTGAGCTGGGCACAGAGGGTCGGCTGATTGAGATGCAGCTAGACGAGACGATGGTCAGCGTCTCGTCCGACAAGGCAGCGCTCGTCCATGACTACATCACCGATGACTCCGAGGAGGCATTTGCTGGCGCCCTAGATCAGTTTGCGCGGCTTGCCCATCAAGATCTACTCGATTTCGGCCGCCTAGCTGAACTACTGGGCTACGACCGTAAGCTCAACACGCTTGACTACCCAGTTTCACCTAGGGGATATCGGATTCTTGGCCGTATTCCACGGCTACCGAAGCTGGTTGTCGCCGAGATCGTACGCGAGTTTGGACGCCTCGACGAGATGCTCGGCGCCAGTGACGCCGAGCTTGAGATGGTCGAGGGTGTCGGCGAAATTAGGGCGAAGGATATCCGCGAGGGACTTCGCCGCTTACAAGAGATCAACCTCGTGGACAGATACTTGCAGACCTAGCGCAAATGGCCCGCAGGACGCGGATCAAAGGCTCTTAGAAGGAGGGCATCATTCCGGACACAATTGAAGATCAGCTAGACGACATCGTGATCGTGCGCGAGATCGAGAACATCGAGTTCGTGATTGGGGATAACGTCGTGTACCCACACCACGGGGCCGGCAAGGTCTTAAAAAAGGAGAGCAAAGAGGTCTTTGGCGAGACCCGCGACTACCTGACGATCAAGATCCTCCACAACAACATGACCGTGATGGTGCCATGCGAAAACGCTGGCATCGCTGGTCTGCGCCGCGTGATTGATGAGGAGACGGTCAAGAAGGTGCTCTTCGTTCTACAGGACGAAATCTCCGACATGCCAAAGAACTGGAACCGCCGCTTCAAGCACAACCGGGACAAGATTAAGACCGGCGACATCTATGAGCTGGCAGAGGTAGTCCGCAACTTGGCTATTCGCGAACAGGACAAGGGCCTCTCGACAGGCGAGAAGCAGATGTTCACAAGGACCAAGAAGGTCCTTGCCTCCGAGCTGATGTACGCGCTTGAGATGGGCGAAGAGGAGGCCGAGGCGCACCTCGATGAACTCCTGCTTCAGAGCGCTCCCGACGACATCGCCTTGGCGAGCTGAGCGGAACGAGATTGGCATGGCGGTCGCGTTGATCGTGGCCGCTGGTAGCGGCGAGCGCCTTGGGGCAGAGTGTCCTAAGGCGTTTGTTTTGCTTGGCGGTCGCCCAATGATCGAATGGAGTATCGAAGCCCTGCAGGCAGTCCCGGCAGTCACCGCGATCGTTGTCGCTCTGCCCCCTGGCGCAGCCGCCCCCCGAGGGACGGTTGGAGTTCTCGGTGGAGCCTCGCGTTGCGCCTCTGTAGCCGCGGCCCTGGCTGTAGCACCCTTTGCTGATGAGGTCATCGTCCATGACGCCGCACGACCACTTGCTAGTACACAGCTCTTCGTGGAGGCACTAGAACAGCTCAAGAAGCATGCCTGTGATGCCGTAGTAGCAGCGGCGCCGCTGACCGATACGGTCAAAGAAGTAGGTCACGATGGAGAGGTGAGGCGGACGTTAGATCGATCGACCTTGTGGGCAGTCCAGACGCCACAGGTATTCCGGCGCGCTGCGCTAGAGGCCGCGCTATCGGGCAGCGATGATGAGTTGGCCGCCGCTACCGACGATGCATCCTTGGTAGAGGCTGCTGGCGGCCGAGTTCGCGTCGTTGCTGCGCCGCGTGAGAATCTCAAGGTTACGACGGCGCTTGATCTCCAGGTCGCCCAACTCCTCCTCGCAGAGCGGGTCGTTTGAGTGATGCTGACCGACTATCACGTACACCTACGTCCAGATGATCCCGACACGCCGGCCGAGCGCTACTTCACGGCCGCTAACGCCCAGCGCTATCGCCAGGCAGCTAGCGAGCGCGAGATCACCGAGCTTGGGGTTGCTGAACATATCCACCGCTTTGCCCAGTCGCTAGAGATCTGGGATCACGAGCTGTGGAAACGCGAAGCCGTTGACGATGTTGATGCCTACTGCGAGTTTGTCCGCCAAGAGACCGATCTGCGCCTAGGCATTGAGGTTGACTTCCTGCCTGGTCGCGAGGACCGTACTGCGACGTTCCTCGAAGCCCGTGATTGGGATTACGTTGTCGGCTCCGTTCACTTCCTCGGCCAACAGGCCGTTGACCACGATGGCTGGGACGTCTGGGATGGGGGACCCGATGTTGATCGGGTTTGGCGCCGCTACTTCGAGACGCTCGGGGAAGCAGCGCGCAGCGGGCTCTTCGACATCCTTGCCCACCCGGATCTGATCAAGGTTTGGGGGCCGTCACGGCCGACCCCCGAGGGTGACTTGCGTCGCTTCTACGAGCTAGCCATGGACGCTATCGCCGACTCTGGAATCGCGGTTGAGGTTTCGACTGCTGGCTTACGCAAGCCGGCGGCGGAGATCTATCCAGCGCTAAGCTTTCTTGAAATGGTCGTAGATGCTGGCAATCCGATCGCCCTCTCTAGTGATGCGCATGTTCCCGAGCAGGTCGGCTTCCGCTACGAAGACGCTCTCGCTCTATTGGACGGCCTTGGAGTCAAAGAGTTGGCTGTGTTTGAGCGTCGCCAGCGGCGTCGGGCTGAGATCGGAGCGACGTCATGAGCGTCAGGACCGGTATCGGCTGGGACTCCCACCGACTTGTGCAGGGGCGACCATTAATTATCGGCGGGGTCCAGATCCCCTTCGACCGCGGCCTCGATGGCCACTCCGACGCCGATGTGCTGACCCACGCAATTATCGACGCACTGCTGGGCGCGGCGGGCCTAGGCGACATCGGCCAACACTTCCCAGATACCGACGTTGCCTATCAAGACGCAGATTCAATGGAACTCCTTCGCGTTGCCGTTGGGAAGCTTGCGGGTGAGGGTTATGAGGTCGTCAACGTCGATGCGGTCGTGATGATGGAGGAGCCCAAGCTTGCTCCCCATAGCGATCAAATTCGGCTTGTGTTGTCCCGCGCGTTAGGTGTGACAGTTGGCGACGTTGGTGTTAAGGCGTCGACTGGCGAAGGGATGGGCTTCGTTGGGCGCGGCGAGGGTGTTGCAGTCACGGCTGTCGCTTCTATCGTCAAGGTCGCCACGACCTAGCCTCCGACAGGCCCGGCCTATGTCGCTGGCGAGCGGTTTTCGCGACGTTGGGCGGCAAGATCACGCAGCTGATCGTGCTCGGCCAGCCGCTTTAACTGTTGCAGCGAACGCCGCAGATGACCCCTAATAGTTGGCGCAGCGATCCGCTCAGACAACCATCCTGCTAGGCCTGAACCAGCAACTCCATAAGCCAGGGCAAGTTCAACGCGGGTGAGTCCATCAGGCCGCTCGCGCAGACGCCAGCGTCCGCGCTGGTCGAGTCCTGTCACTGACGACCATGCAAGGTCGGCTAACTCAGCGTATTCGACGACTTCAATCAGGCCCCCAATCTCAGCCGATCTCACTCTCATCAGCATCCGGTAGCGCGCTCCGAGACCGCTCTGTTGATCACCTTGTACCTCCCAGCGAGTGATCCCAGAGATGAAGTGCAGATAGCTGGCCGGGTCGCCAACGTAGTTCCAGATGACTTCAGGCGGCGCAGATACATCGACTCTTTCAAGGACCTTCATCCGATCACAGGAAAGCGTCGCTCGCCGGCTAGCGCGTCGAGAGTCTCTTGCATCAATCGCGTGATGTGGGAGTAGATCTCATCAACGTCGGGATCGTCACCGAACTCTTGGCGCAAGTTGATCGGCGCGAGGGTCTCGATCGTTATTTTAGATGGCAGTGGGATATGGCCAAGGAAGTCGCCGACGTTAATCCCCCACGGAAGGGCTAGGGAGATTGGCAGCACCTTTAGGCGTAAGGAGCGATCAAGGCCAAGGAGTTTTGCAAGGCCGCTACCCCGCGAGAGGAAGAGAGATGTCTCTTGTCCGCCAATCGAGACCACGGGGACGATCGGCACATCGTGGGCTAGCGCCTGGCGGATAAATCCTTTACGCCCGCCAAAGTCGATCCGGTTTGCCTCCCAAATTGGCCTGTGGACTTCGTGGTCTCCGCCTGGGTACACAAGCAGAACGGCGCCGCTATCAAGGGCGCGTTTGGCGTTTTCACTCGAAGCGGCGACGGTGCCGAACTTACGCAGGAAGCCCAGTCCGGGGGCTGACATCACTAGGTTATGGGCGAGTTGGTAGAAGGCTCGTTCGACGCCAAAGTAGGTACTGAAGGCGAGTGTGAAGACGATAGTGTCAGGCGTCAGATTCCCGCCTGAGTGGTTGCCGACCAGTAGGACGGGGCCGCTCTCGGGGATGTTTCCCAGCCCTCTGACCTCGCCGCGAAACCAAAGCGACGAGAGCAGCCATGCGCGAGGAAGGCTCGCTCGGATGTAGTCGGGGTCGCGGTCGTCAAGGTTGGCGACTGGAATCCGTCTGCTGACCTCGCGAGCAAGTGCTTTGAGTAGAGGGAGGGCTAGCGCGGCCTTCGGCGGCGGTGTGGAACGCCGCGTCGGCTTGGTCTTGGTGGCCTTTGCCTTTGTCTTTGTCTTTGCTTTGGCCTTGGTTTTAGCTTTGGCGCCGCTCGGGCGGCTTGGTGCGCTGACGTTAAGGCCGGTCTCCGTCTCGATCGTGCTCATCGAGATAGATGGTAGTCCGCTAACGCGGTGGTTTAGATGTCGGGCTATGCCGCGCGTCGGTGGCTGGCGGCGCGCGGCTGTGTGCTGAGGGCGTCAATATCGCCAAAGAAGCTACGCAGGAGGTCGCTGGTCTGTTGGGCGCGCTCCACCTGGGGCACGTGTCCGCAGCCCTCTAAAACGATCTGCGAAGCGCTCGGAAGCCACTTAGCAACGTGGCGTGCGAAGGCGGGGGGGATGAGCCTGTCGTCACTACCCCAGATAAAAAGCGCCGCAGGCTCCAATTGGGCCAGGCGTGGATAGAACCCTCCGTCACCGAACGGCCTCTCAAGGTAGATATTGCGTGCGGCCGAGAGGAAGGCGATGCGAGCGCCTGGCGAGCGGTAGGTGTTCTGAAACTCGTCAACAACAATATCGGCGAGGCTCGGGTCGATTGAGTCCTTGTCCGAAAATAGGCTCCAGAACTGGCTTTCGATGGCCCTACGGCCAAATGTGTGGGGAATCAGTCCTAGCTCCGGCCGCAGTGCACGCACGACGGGATGTAGGTCTCGCCGTACGAATGCCACCGCCGGACACAGCAGGCCAAGGCCGCGCACACGATCGGGCTGGCGAAGACCGACCTCGATCGCTACTCGCCCACCCATCGAGTTGCCGACTATGTGGGCGCTGTCGATCTCTAGGCGGTCCATCAGGCCGATCACGCAATCGGCAAAGAATTCAGCGTCGTAAGCACCCCTTAAAGGTTTGCTAGACGAGCCGAAGCCAGGTAGGTCGATCGCGTGGATCCGATGTTCGCCGTGGAGTGCAGCTGCCGTTTCAAAGAAGGATGCTTTCGTCGCTCCGAGTCCGTGAATCAGAAGGACATCTGGCCCGTCACCCATTGTTAGAGTTGAGATTCGGTGTCGACCGACCTCAATCTCGCGCACACGCTGACGCGGGTCACGTCCGTTTGGAAGTCGAAATAGTCCCTCGAAGCCGACGGCTAGATCAAGATTTCCTCGTGCATAGAGGGTGCGCTGGGAGAACGCCTCGATGCCCGTGATTTTGCCGCTGCGCAGAGCAAGCCACGTGGCTGCATCGGTTCCAATCACAACATCTGGTTGGCGACTAGTAACGCCGCGACGCACGCGGACTCCGTGGACGGTCGCGCGGATCTCCCAAGTTTGGCCGATGTCGCCTAAGCGGACGTGGTAAGTGGCGTCAAAACTGCCGTGCGCACCGAGGTAGCGCTCGGGAAGCATGCGGAATGCCTGCTCGACCGCCGCTAGGCGATCTGGCTGTTTGGAGCGGCCTAACAATGCGATCGAGACCTTACACTCGGCTGCGGCTGGTTAGAGTGGGTGTTCAACCGTGCGCGAGATCACTATTCACGACACAAGGTCGGGGCAACGACGGGTGCTTGAACCCCGGGACCCAGGCCAAGTCGGCATTTACGCCTGTGGCCCCACCGTCTACGGGCGTATCCACGTAGGCAATGCACGACCATTCGTCGTCTTCTCCCAACTCAAGCGCTTCCTCGAGCACGAGGGACTCAATGTCACGTTCGTCGTCAATATCACCGACGTAAATGACAAGATTTACGCCGCCGCCGTTGCCGCCGGGGTGCCCAGTGGCGACCTCGCCTCTGAGATGGCTGGCCACTATGTCGCCGATACCGATGCGCTAGAGCTTGGGCGCCCCGACTACGAGCCGCTTGCGAGTCAGACGATTGGTCCAATAGTCGATCTGATCACGACCTTGGTCGATTCAGGTCACGCCTACGCCGTCGATGGAGATGTCTATTTCCGCGTCCGCTCATATCCTCAGTACGGCGAGATATCCCACCGGATTATCGATGAGATGGATCAAGGAGAGGGAGTCGAGGGCGCTGGGCGCAAAGAGGACCCGCTGGACTTTGCTCTCTGGAAGGCAGGTAAGCCGGGTGAGGACACAAGTTGGGATTCACCCTGGGGCAAGGGGCGCCCGGGTTGGCACATCGAATGCTCGGCGATGGCTCAAGAGATTCTCGGATTGGACTTCGATATCCACGGCGGCGGCTCGGACCTAGTCTTTCCCCATCACGAGAATGAGGCTGCCCAAACTTGCGCAGCCCACGGCGTGGGGTTGGCGCGCGTTTGGATGCACAATGGGATGGTTCGCATGGGCAGCGAGAAGATGGCCAAGTCCGTGGGCAACATCCGTCTCTTGCACGGTGCCATCGAGGAGTACGGCCGCGACGCTCTTGTGATGTATTTCTGCGGCGGCCACTACCGTCAGCCTTTGGACTTCTCCGCAGAGCGTCTCAGCGAGGCTGTGGCTCGGGTTGCTCGCATCCGCGAAGCTGGCAGGCGTCTAGAGGTAGGGGAGAGCCCAGCAGAGCTCGCGCCACTGCTCGAGCGTTTTCTCGATGGATTGGCTACTGACTTCAATACTGCCAGCGCACTCGGAGCACTCTTTGACTGGGTCCGCGAGGCTAACCGTCGCGCCGACGGGGGGCAGGCCACAGGAGACTCCGACCTACGCAAAATGCTCGGACTTTTGGGGCTGGAGAACCTCCTGACGGCTGCCGATGGGGCTGGAGTGGCAGGAGTTGGTGGCGTCCCTGATGATTGCGCTGCAGCGATGCTGGTGGCTCGAGACGCGGCTAGGGGCGCCGGTGATTTCAGTGAAGCCGATCGCCTCCGTGATGCGCTTAAGGAGTCGGGCTGGGAGGTCCGTGACGGACCTGGTGGATCAGAGCTGGTTCCCGCGCCGTGATCGTCTACGGACGCAACGCAGTGCGAGAGCTCCTACGTGGACCACGTACGGTTAGCCGGCTGTGGGCGACAAGTCGCACTGCCCGTGAGGAGTGGCTAGTCGGTATTAAAGGGTGCGAGCTTGAGCTCGCCGATGGTGGCGAGATTGAGGGACTCTGCGGATCCAGCGATCATCAAGGTGTCTGCGCAGAGGCATCGCAGTACATCTACGCTGACGCTAGGGTGTTGTTGACGGCAGAGGCTCCGCTGATTATGGCTCTCGATGAGATCCAAGACCCCCAGAACCTTGGGGCGATCTGCCGCACCGCTGAGTGTGTTGGCGCCACCGCAGTCGTCATACCGGAGCGGCGCTCGGCACTAGTTACCGCCGCCGTCTGTAAGGCGTCTGCTGGGGCCGTCGAACATCTGGCCGTAGCGGTCGTGCGCAACTTGGCTGACTTCCTCGCAGACGCTAAGGCAGCGCAGTGTTGGGTTTATGGTGCGGCGGCCGAGGCGCGCATGACCTATGACCAGCCTGACTACCGTGGCGGCGTTGTCTGTGTCCTTGGCTCAGAGGGTAAAGGGCTGCGACCACGCGTTGCTGCGGCCTGCGATGAGCTGATTTCCCTGCCCTTGCACGGCCAAATCAGTTCGCTAAATGTCTCGGCAACGGCGGCAGTTTTGCTGTACGAGGTCCTGCAGCGGCGAACTTCTATTTGACAGGTAGCCATAACTGTGCAAGATTGCACTCAACATCACGCTGAACTTGAGGGTTAGTCAACTCGAGGGTTCGGGAAAGATGACGCCAGGGGAGGAGTGCGTCACTGAGCTCTACGGGCCTGCCAGGCTCGTGGAAGGAGCAGCTCATGGCACGTTTCTCCCAAAAATCTCATGCAGAGGGTCAGCTCGACGACGGATATCTCGTCGCGCTCGCCAAAACCGGCAGCTCGCCTGCCTACGATGCGATTATCCGCCGTTATCACGGCTTCGTACGCCTCAAGGCGTCGTCGTACTTTCTTGCCGGAGGCGATAGCGACGATCTGATCCAAGAGGGGTTGGTTGGCCTCTATAAGGCCGTACGCGACTTCCGAACTGACAGAGAGTCAAGCTTTCGTAACTTCGCTGAGCTGTGTATAACGCGTCAGATCATCACTGCGGTCAAGACCGCAACGCGTAATAAGCACACACCCCTTAACCGCTACGTCTCATTCTCGACGTCGCCAGCAGGTAGCTCGTCTGACTCAGAGACGACCCTCGACGAGGTGCTGCCCGGCCCCACGGCTAACGATCCGGCCAATCAGGCGATCTCGACCGAAGAACTTCAAGCGCTGATCGGCTGCCTAGGTAGCGTTTTGTCAGAGCTTGAGTCTGGCGTCTTGGGTCTCTATCTCGACGGTCGCAGCTACCAGGAGATCGGTGAGCGCTTGGGCTGTGAGGCGAAGACCGTCGACAACGCACTCCAGCGCGTCAAGCGTAAGGTCGGAACCCACTTGGATTCTCGCGCCGTACTCGCCTAAAGACCATCGGTGGCGCCAGCCGGCGTCACTGCAATGCGCTCACCTTCGCGTTGAGCTTTGTGTACGGCGTCGACTACGGCGCTGGGGTTAGCGATAGCGATAAACGTGAAATCTGAGTCGTCAGAGCCGGCGGTGTCAAAGTCGACTTTGCCAACGCGCAGGATGCGATCGACGGGCGACTGCAATGTATTGACGTTTTGCACGCGCGCGAGGTTTGTCTGCTGCACCTTCTTGGAGAGGATCCCGCGGCGTATATAAAGGCGGCGGTTTGAGATTGTGTAGGTCGTAGTCAGGCGCTTGACTAGGCCAGCAAAGACCACGATGCCGGCCCCGATCGCCGCTACGACAATCACGGTTAGCCAGTCGATCGAATCGCCTGCTACCCGCGTGACTAAGGCTGCGATCAAAGCGATCAGGATCACGATGCCTGCGCCCCTAACGTAGAAGCTCAAGATTCCCCGCCAGCAGGGATGTCCCTGGTAGATGATCGTTTCGTCTTTTTCGTAGTTCATCGCCAGAATCTATCGCGTGTAGGTAGCTCTGGCTAGTCAAGGGGCCGCCGAGAGACCGGCTAGCTTGAAGGGCGTGCCCGCGATCGCCAAAGTAGAACCGATGACGACGGCCCGCTCCCTGCGCGGCCCATTCGATTACCGGATTCCAGAAGAGCTGGCGGGGGTTAGGGTCGGATCCCTTCTGGTCGTGCCCTTCGCCCGTCGACGCGTCCTCGGAGTGGTGGTTGGGCTAGCTCAAGAGTCGGCGATAGAGCCCGAGCGGCTCGCCGCTCCGATCTCGATCCTAGATCTAAGCATCGAGGCCGATCTTGTTGCTCTCGCCGGGTGGATCGCTGATGAGTACTGCTCAACCCCAGCCCGTGGACTCAGTTTGGTGCTCCCGCCTGGCATCGGCAGTGGTACTCGTCCGAGGGTCTCAGAGCGGCGCGTGCTTGTGGCCACAATCACAGCAGCAGGCAGCAGTGCCATCGATGATCGTGAAATTCGGCTAGGGGAGCGTCAACGAGCAGCATTAAGCGTCCTGCGCGACAAAGGCGAGCCGATAGGGGCTAGTAGCGAAGGTCTCGATCACGGCACGCTGCGCCGTCTTCAGGCACGGGGTCTTGTGGAGCTTGAGAGTCAAGTAAAGGGTCGTCGTCCGGTTCAGAGGCGAGTTGGCGCCCGTCAGATCGTCGCACCGCGTTTGACCGCCGAACAGAGTGCTGTGCTTGGCGAGATCACAGCGGCGCTCAAGGCCCCTGCCATCCCGGCGGCGCAGCGGAGATTCCTGCTGCATGGGGTTACGGGATCGGGCAAGACCGAGGTTTATCTACAGGCTGCCGCCGCTGCGCTCGAGGATGGCAAAGGGGCGATAGTGCTGGTGCCAGAGATCGCCCTGACGCCACAGATAGTTGGCCGCTTCCAAGACCGTTTTGGCGATCAGATCGCGGTCTTGCACTCGCAGCTAAGTGCGGGTGAGCGCTATGACGAATGGAATCGGCTGCGCAGGGGTGAGGCTCGAGTCTGCGTTGGGCCACGTTCAGCCGTCTTCGCTCCGGTCGCAGATCTCGGCTTGATCGTTGTCGATGAAGAGCATGACCCTTCATATAAGAACGAAGGCGATCCTCGCTACGACGCCCGCCATGTCGCCGAGCGGCGCGCCGAGACCAGTGGCGCAGTGTTGATCGCCGGGAGCGCGACCCCTCGACTTGAGAGCGTGCAGCGGCTGCGGCGGCTGCGGATGTTGAGCCGAGTTGACGGCCAGTCGATGCCTAAGGTGACGATAGTTGACATGCGTGAGGCGCCTCGCGCACTACATCCACTGACGCGCGAAGCGCTCGACGAGGTTCGCCGTGCCGGCCGCAAGGCAATCGTCTTGCTAAATCGACGCGGTTGGTCAAACTTTCTCTCCTGTCGATCGTGCGGGCAGGTATGGAAGTGCCCAGACTGCGACGTGGCCCTCATCCTTCACCATTCAGAGGGGGCGCTGGCGTGCCATCACTGTGGTCATCGTGAGCCAGTGCCGACGTCGTGTGACGCGTGTGGGTCGCTGTCGGTCGCACGGCATGGTGTCGGTACTGAACGCCTTGAGCATGAGCTCAACGAGGCGCTTGGCGGCCCCGGCGGTGATTTTCCGGTCTTCCGCTTAGACTCCGATATAGCGGCTGCTGGGCGAGAAAAAGTCGCCCAACTCCTCGCGCGCTTCGATGAGGCACCTGCCGGAGTGCTGCTGGGGACTCAGATGGTCGCTAAGGGTCACGACTTCCCTGATGTCACACTCGCTGTCGTCTTAGATGCCGATGCGACGCTGCGCTTTCCAGACTTTCGCGCTGAAGAGCGAACCTTTGCGCTGGTGGCTCAACTCGCCGGACGCGCTGGGCGCAGCGCACAGGGCGGTAGGGTCTTAGTTCAGACGATTGCCCCCGAAGCTCCTTCGATTATCCACGCCGCCGCCCATGACGCCGATGGGTTTCTTGAAGGAGAGCTAGTTCGTCGCCAAGAGTTGAGTTACCCACCATTTACGAACCTAATTCGGATCGTCTGCTCTTCGACGGTCCCCGGCGCTGCCGCGAGCGCGGCAGCGGCAGTCCGCGCCGAGTTGGCGCCCCCTGACGCACGCGTACTAGGCCCGGCTCCGCTCTTTCGTTTGCGCGGACGTGAGCGCAGCCAGATAGTCATTAAGGCCTCAGATCGCGCGGCCGCGGTTGCGGCAGTGGGAGCCGTGGTTGAGAGTGTCGCGGCTGGGCGAGATCACCGCCAGGCCAGCTTCAGCGTTGACGTCGACCCTCAGTAATGTCAGCTGAACGCTTGGCCAAAGTAGACTGATCGCGTATATGAGCGACGAATCCTTAGATCTTCATACAGCCGAGCTTGATCAAGAAGATGCTCCTTCGCTTGACCCCGAGGCTCAGGCGCGCCGTGACGCTGCACTTTCGCTGGTACGCAAGTTTGGCGATCCGGTTCTCCGTGCGAAAGCGCTCGAAGTCGAGCGCTTCGATGAGACGCTGCGCGCTGAAATCACGCGCATGGGGCAGATCATGGAGGACAGTTTTGGCATCGGCCTTGCCGCAACGCAGCTCGGCGTTCTGCACAAGGTATTGGTCTATAGGGTCGGTGGCGATGCGCCACTGGTCGCTCTAATTAACCCCGAGATAGAGTGGCAAGGGAAAGAGAAGGAGCCCTCAGAGGAGGGATGTCTGAGCCTGCCCGGCGTTCACGTCGACGTCGAGCGCCCAATCCACGTCCGCGTCCGCGCCTGTGACGGCCACGGCGAGGTCGTTGTGGTCGAGGCTTCCGGCTTGGAGGCCAGGGTCATATTGCATGAGATCGACCATCTCGACGGCGTCCTGATTCTCGATCGTGCACCGCGTGATCAGCGCAAACAGGCGATGCGAACCTTGCGCGAGCAACAGGGCGCCTACACGGTCTAGCTCACACGTGCGCACGGTCTACATAGGAACATCGGAGTTCGCCGCAGTCGTGCTCGGACGTCTTGCCCAAAGCGAGCATCGTCCGGGACTAGTGGTCACTCGGCCAGAACGCCCGCGCGGCCGCGGGCGACAGATCTCACCGACGCCCGTGGCCGACTTAGCTAACGATCTAGGGATCGCGCTGATAGCTCCTGAATCGATCAACGACCAAGAGGTCTTTGATCAGATTCAAGATTTCGCACCTCAGGCGTTGGTGCTGTGCGCCTATGGCGCCGTTGTGGCGGAGCCCCTGCTGTCAACGTGGCCGACCTTTAATGTTCATCCATCGCTTCTTCCGCGCTGGCGTGGAGCTGCCCCTATCGAGCGCGCGATAATGGCCGGAGATCAAGCCACCGGTGTCTCGATCATGCGCCTGGCGGCCGAGCTCGATGCCGGCCCGGTCTGCCTCGTGGCCGAACAGGCAATCACCGCAGAGGACACCTACGGTTCGCTAGCCCAAGGCCTCGCCACCCTAGGCGCAGAGCTGCTCGTGCGCGCGCTCGATGAGCAGCCAAGCTTTGTCGAGCAAGCTGATCTCCAGGCCACCTACGCGGAGAAGATTACGGCTGCCGATCGGACCCTCGATACCAGTAGCTCTGCGGCCCACGCCCAGCGCGTGGTGCGAGCGTTGACGCCTCATATCGGTGGGCGAGTGCCGCTCGCTGATGGCTCGATGTTGGGCGTTGTGTCCGCAGATCTGATCGTCGAGGACGGTGGCCAAGAGCGGTCCTATCCCTTAGCTGGAGAGTTAAAAGAAGATTCTGGACGCCTCTTGTTGGGCTGCACTCCAGGGGTGCTCGAGCTCCGTGTGGTGGTTCCAGCGGGCGGTCGCGCGATGAGCGGCGCAGATTTCCTTCGAGGCCATGGGCTGCCAACGCCGTGAGTGTCTCCCCAGCCAGGGCAGTCGCCTTTGCAACGATCCGCAGGACGTTTGAACAAGATGCATTTACCGATCGCGCGCTGCGTGCTGAGGCTCAGTCCGCGGGAGTCCAAAGCGGACGTGATTTTGGCCTCGCCACAACGCTGGCCTTTGGGACTGTGCAGCGGCGCGCAACGCTCGATTACGTGATTACCGAACTAACGGGTCGAGCGATTGACCGATTCGACGGCCGCGTGCTCGCAGCGCTGCGCCTGGGCCTCTTTCAGATTCTCTTTCTAGATCGGATCCCAAGTCATGCCGCAGTCGACGAATCTGTCGAGCTCGCTAAGCCCAGCCATGGGGCCGGACTAGTAAACGCGGTCCTGCGACGCGCTGGTCGAGAGGGTCCCGCGCTGCTCGATGCGCTCGGCGATGAGACCCCGCAGCGCGCGGCGGTCAAGCATTCGGTGCCACTCTGGTTGGCCCAACTATGGTGGGATGAGCTTGGGGCTCAGGGAGCAAGGGATCTCCTAGCAGTCGTCAACGAACCAGCCGAAGCAGCACTGCGCGTCAATACGTTGGTCGCTAGCGCAGACGAGGTCGTCGCTGAACTCACAGCCCTAGGAGTCGCCAGCCATGAGGCCACAGGACTGCCGGAGGGACTCGTCTTAGACGACGCCTTTGACGTCCATGGATCTGAGCTTTGGGCCAGAGGGGCGGTGATGGCGCAGTCGCGCGCTTCGATGCTCGTTGCTCGCCTAGTTGATCCTACTCCGGGCGAGCGCGTTCTAGACCTCTGTGCCGCTCCGGGAGCCAAGACGACCCACCTTGCCGCCCTGATGGAAGGGGAGGGTGAGATCGTCGCTGTCGAACGCCACGCCGGGCGTGCTGGATCTCTAGTGACTACCTGCGCGCGCATGCAAGCAACCATCGTCGGGGTGGAAGTTAGCGACGCTGGTCGTGGGCGCGATAGTCAGAGGAAGTTCGATCGTGTTCTCGTCGACCCGCCCTGCTCCGGGCTTGGAACCTTGCAGTCACGACCTGATCTTCGCTGGCGAGTAACCGCTGAGACGATCACGGCGCTAGCTGGCGTCCAGGCACAGATCTTGACCAAAGCAGCCGACGCTTTGGCTCCTGGTGGCACGCTCGTCTACTCGGTTTGTACGATCTCGGCCGCAGAAGGCGCCCACCAGATCGACTCTTTGCTTGCTCAGAACCCGGCCCTCTCACCAGACGATCTGCAAGCCGCCGCCCCGCTCTGGGAGAATGGAGAGATGCAAGGGCCTGTAAGGGACTTAGCGACGATGCCCCACCGACACGCTACCGACGGCTTTTCGATCAGCCGTCTGCGTCTGAGCGGGGGCTGATGGCTTCATCGCCGCTAGACCTAGGGCCCACCTGCCCCGACTGCGGGGAGCCTTGGCTGCGACCTACTAATACACCTGGGCGCTACCGCTGCGTCTACTGCTTGCATCGCTTTGAGTTGACCTCTAACTGCGAGAACTGTGGCGAGCACTCTACGATCGTACGTATGTCTTCCACCGCGACGCTCACTTGTAACAACTGCAAACAGAGCATGCTGCGGGCGCTTTGATGTCAGATCTCATCCCTACCGAGGTCACGATTGCGCCATCGGTGTTGTCGGCTGACTTCGCTCGCCTGGGAGATCAGGTTGCTGAGGTAATGGCAGCAGGTGCCCGCGTGATCCATGTCGACGTGATGGACGGTGACTTTGTTCCACGCCTGTCGATGGGTCCGATCGTCGTTGGCGCTCTACGCGAGCAGGTATCCGCGGCCGGGGGTTTGATCGACGTGCACCTCATGGTTAGGCGCCCCGAGCGGTTTGTCGCTGACTTCATAAGCGCTGGGGCGGACTCAATCACCGTCCACGCAGAGGCGACCCCGCACATCGATTATGCGATCGCTGCGATCCACGATGGTGGATGTCGCGCCGGAGTTGCGATTACGCCATCGACATCACCTCAGGCCCTCGCCGAGGTCGCCGACGTAATCGACATCGCGCTGTGTATGAGCGTCAATCCCGGCTGGGGAGGGCAAGCCTTCATCGAAGGCTCTCTGGACAAACTTAAGCGGATGCGGGCGATACTGCCCGACCATGTCGTGCTCGAGGTAGACGGCGGCATCAACGCCCACAGCGCCCCGCGGGTTGTTGGCGCGGGGGCAACGCTGCTCGTAGCCGGCTCGGCTGTGATGGGGGCTAGCGATCCCGCTGAGGCCTACAGCGACTTACTTCGCGCCGCCAGGGCGGCGACCGCCGCCTAGGCAGAGATCCCACGCGGTAGCGTTTAACTGATGTTCTCCCTGACTATTCGTGGGCTTGCGACCCGCAAGGTGCGCACCGTTCTTACTGCCTTCGCGGTCTTTCTAGGCGTCGCGCTGATCTCGGGAACTTACATTCTCACCGACACCATCAGCCGTTCCTTTGATGGGATATTTGCCACGGCGAGTAAGGGTGTCGATGTCAGCTTGTCGCCGCGAGAGGTGATTAGCCAGAGGGGCAGTAGGCCGACTTTTCCTGAGTCGGTCTTGGCAGAGGCAAAAACTGTCCCTGGTGTGAAGCAGGCGGCGGGGAGCATCTTTGCGATTGCGGTGATCTTGAAGAAGGATGGGACACGTCTCTCGTTAAGGGCTCCTACGTTTATCACCGGAGCACGGCCCGCTCCATTTAATCCGTTCCGATACACGATCGGCCGGCCACCACGCACAGATAATGAGGTTGCCCTTGACGTCTTAGGAGCAAGCAAGGGCGGCTATAAGGTCGGAGACAAAGTAGGCATAGTCGGGGCTGGTCCCAAGCAGAGCTACACGCTGGTGGGCATAGCGCAATTTGGCGCCGTCGATTCACTGGCAGGTGCGAGCGTGGCGATCATGGCGTTACCCCAAGCCCAACGTGCGCTCGCCGAAGTCGGCAGGCTCGGCGGCGTAGACATAGAGGTCGCCGATTCAGCTACGCCGGAGTCTGTGGTGCTAGCTCTCAAAAAGGTGATGCCCACGACGGTGACCGTTCGCACTGGCAAGCAGCAGGCTGCCGCGCAGGCCCAAGACACCAAGTCTGCTCTCTCATTCTTGACGACCATCCTTTTGGTCTTTGCAGGAATCGCACTTTTTGTCGGCGGTTTCATGATCTTCAACACCTTTTCGATCACAACCGCGCAACGGACGCGCGAGTTTGCGCTGCTGCGGACGCTAGGCGCCTCACGCCGTCAAATCTTGATTTCGGTTGTTGGCGAGGCCCTCTTGATCGGCCTCTTGGCATCGGCATTAGGCCTCTTGGCTGGAGTCGGAATTGCTCCCGCGCTGAAGGCTCTCTTTAAGGCTTTCGGCGCCGATCTGCCAGCCCAAGGAACGGTCTTGCTGCCACGCACGGTAGTGGTCGCAATGGTTGTAGGCACGGTACTTACGGTGGTAGCGAGCCTCTCTCCGGCCCTGCGGGCTACCCGCGTCGCGCCGCTTGCCGCTTTACATGAGGGGGCCGTGCTGCCGCGCGGGCGCTTCGCGGCATTACGGCTGCCGCTAGCGGTCGCGATTACCGTCTTGGGAGTGGCGCTGTTGGTGTTGGGCTTGGCCGGCTCAGGGGCACTCGGATTGGTAGGCGCTGGGGCAGCGATTATCTTCATCGGCGTAGCGATGTCCTCGCCTTACGTCGTAAAGCCGTTGGCGAGCGTGATCGGCGCCGTTATGGAGCGCCTGCGTGGCGTGACCGGTCGGATCGCTCGCGAGAATGCCACACGCAACCCAAGTCGAACCGCATCGACCGCTGCTGCGCTGATGATCGGTCTTGCACTGGTGACCTTCGTGAGCATCTTCGCCGCGGGAGCCAAGGCCTCGATAAGCGATGCGATCAATAAAGGTTTTGTCGGCGCCTTCGTGGTGCAGAGTACGGACGGACGGTCCACGATCGCTCCGCAGGCGGCCAAGGCGATCGCGAGCGTAGAAGGGGTTTCGAGCGTGGCTGAATCTAGAGAAACTAAGGCCAAGGTTGCCGGGGTCGGAACAGTGGGGGTTTCGGGGGTCACCACCGAGACAGTCACAAGCCTCTTTAAGTTCGACTGGGTCAAAGGATCGAACAGCACGCTGACCACGCTGAGGCCTACTGAGGCCGTAGTTGCGAAGAAGTTCGCAGAAGAAAATCACCTTTCCCTAGGCGACAAGATGGCCGTGACGACTGCAGACGGTCACCATCTAGGCCTCACCGTGCGCGGGATCTATGGCAACGACACCCAGCTGCTCAACGACGTTACGGTCAGCTTGGCGACGATCACGGATGCCTTTGGCGTCACTCAGGATCAGGCAGGATACGTCGGGATCGATGCTACCGCTTCGCCAGCGGCGGTCCAGAGTGAGATCAAGAAGCTCTTAGAGGTCAACTTTCCGACCACTAAGGCGCTCACCAAGCAGGAGTTCTCCGACAATATTGCGAGCCAAATCAACCAGTTGCTGGGATTCTTTTATGTTTTGCTTTCGCTATCGGTGGTGGTCTCGCTCTTCGGGATAGTCAACACTCTTGCCCTCTCAATCCACGAACGCACGCGCGAGCTAGGCCTTCTACGCGCGATCGGAATGTCGCGGCGCCAGGTTCGTACGATCGTGCGCTATGAGGCTGTCATAACGGCGCTTATTGGAGCGGTCCTAGGCCTCTGCTTAGGTATCTTTTTTGCGGCGGTAATGGCCCAGGCGCTTAAGGATGACGGCTTCCGCTTTGCTCTTCCTGTGCCGACTCTGTTGGTCTTGCTCGTACTCGCTGGCTTGGCCGGGGTGCTTGCGGCGATCTTCCCGGCCCGAAGGGCGGCGAGGCTAAACGTCTTAGATGCACTCAGTCATGAGTAGCGCTCAGATCTAGATCTAGATCTGGACGAGCACTACCGTCCAAGGAGTCACAGCGCGGACCGCGGTGATCTCTCCGTAGCCTCGCAGGAGCGTTAGGAGTGACGTTTTAGACCAGTGCTGTAGGTGCCCCGGGGTATTGCCAAAATCTCTCCAGTAGGTACCTCTGGCGACGTTGAGGATCCGCCACAAGGGCTCGCGCGGCACTGAGATCAGGATCGCCTTGCGGGCACACCGGCGCATCTGCTCTAGGACGGCGGTCGGGTTGGCCACATGTTCGAGCACCTCGATCCCACAGACGAGATCAAAGGAGGAGTCCTCAAAGTGCAGCGCCGCGCCGTCGGCGACCTCAAAGCTGAGGTTAGGTTCTCGACGTCCAAGCCACTGCGAGCGGCACCGTGGATCTTCGCGATCAACCCCGAGAATTGCCGCGCCTGCATAGCGGCGCGCCCAGCGTTGAGTCAAGACGCCTTCGCCGCAGCCGACGTCGAGCACCGATAGCGGTGCGCAGAGATCTAGGAGCTCATCGACCGCGGCGCAAAAGCGGTTGACCAGCGGTCGGGCCAAGGGGTTGGTCGTGGTGTACTTGTCATAGCTATTGCCGACCGGACTAGACGTTGGGGTTAGGCATCTGACTGGCGTCTGAACGGTCACCTAGTAGCGCCTTGATGTTGGTCGCCAAGAGCTGACTGGCCCGTCTCTATCCCCGATGGCTCGACGCCGAGGGCTAGCTCGATCCGCCGTACTCGCTCCAAGGTCCGCTGAGCGATAGTGCGTTGGGCGTAGATGAGATCTGCGATGACACCCAAGGCGCCGAGGATCGCAGCAACGTTAAACAGCACCGCGCCCAAGATCAGCGATTGGACATGACCCCGCCCCCCTTCAGCGGTAAAGAGCAGGAAATAGGCGAAGCGTCCCCAGATTGCCAGAGCAATAAGCAAGAGCAAAATGGCTGCGCCCCAAAACAGTCGTAGCGGCGCATAGTGAGCGTAGACGCGAAATATTGAAAGAGCATTACGCCGCACGTAGAGCGCCATTGAAGGAGAGAGTCTAGATCGTCGGCGCTGAGGATTGGTGGCGATCGGGACCGACGCGATCGACATCGCTGAGCGTCCCGCCTGAATGATCGTTTCAAGCGTATAAGTAAATGAGGAGATGACCACCAGGCCGATCGCAGAGTCGCGGTTGTAGGCACGAAAGCCAGATGTTGCGTCGGTCACGTCGGTGTTGGACGTCGCCCGAACGACACGCGACCCCAGGCGTTGTAGGAGACGCTTTGGTCCCGACATCTGCTCGTTGGTCGCGACCCCGCGATCGCCCACCACCATGTCGGCCTCTCCGGCCAAGATCGGGGCTGTTAGGCGGCCGATGTCGCCTCCCCGATATTGGCCGTCGCCATCTGTGTTGACGATCACGTCGGCCCCAAGTTTGAGCGCAGCGTCGATGCCGGCTCCGAACGCCACCGCGAGGCCGCGGTGGCCGGTGAGGCGGACTAGGTGGTCGACACCGTGGGCGCGGGCTACTTCGGCGGTGGCGTCGGTGGAGCCATCATCAATCACTAACCACTCCACAGCATCAAAGCCAGACACCTCGCGAGGCAGCTCAGCAAGCACCGCCGGGAGGGTGTCCTCTTCATTTAGACATGGGATCTGGATGATCAGTTTCATCCGCAGGTGCTCCGGGTCAAGTACCCAACCGTAGTGCCTCCATCGCTCGCGCGCCGTATCCTTTAGTCCCGTGCCCGTCAGCACCGACACCGATCGGATCCACTTGGCCCGCGCTATCGAGCTCGCCGAGCACGGTCGCGGACGCGTCAGTCCCAATCCGCTCGTCGGCGCCGTGATCGTCCGCGATGGAGAAGTACTGGGGGAAGGGTGGCACGACCGTCTCGGTGGTCCGCATGCCGAAGCCGAAGCACTCACAGCAGCTGGCGATGCAACGGCAGCGACGATCTACGTCTCACTAGAGCCCTGTTGTCACCAAGGGCGCACGCCCCCGTGCACCGATGCGATTCTCGCCGCCGGGATCAGCCGAGTGGTCGTCGCCAGCGATGATCCATCCGAAAAGGCTTGCGGTCGGGGGCTAGGGATCTTGCGCGACGAAGGAGTGGAGGTCGAGATGGTCGACGGCGATCTCTGCGAGCGGGCGCGCCGCCTCAATCAGCCCTTCCGCAAGCATGCCCGAACCGGGCGCCCATGGATCCTCTTTAAGTCTGCAATGACCCTCGACGGCAAGGTTGCGACCGAAACCGGTGACTCCAAGTGGATCTCGGGAGAGGCCAGCCGGTCACTGGCACACCGGTGGCGGGGGGAGCTTGACGCCGTTGCTGTCGGGATCGGCACCGCAGTGGCCGACGATCCCCGTCTGACCGCTCGCATTGAGGGGGTTGCCAACCAGCCTCGGCGCGTTGTCTTTGACTCGCTGGCGCGGCTACCGCTGGACTCAAACCTTGTGCGCGACGCTAGCGAGACTCCGCTGACGGTCGTGATCTCGCGCGCCGCGCCGCGCACAGCATCGGCGGCTCTGGTTGCCAGCGGTGCCGAGATAGTCGTCGCTACAGGCGAGAATGAGCCGGCACGCGTGCGCTCGGCATTGGAGCAACTTGGCGCACAGGGCGTCACTTCAATCCTCCTAGAAGGAGGCCCGCACCTAGCAGGAGCCTTCCTCGACGCGGGAGAGATCGACGAGATTCGGTTCTTTATCGCTCCTATCGTGCTCGGTGGACGCCGAGCTAGGGATCCAATTGAAGGCGAAGGGCCAGAGCGCATCGCCGAGGCCATGCGCGCCTTGACCTTGGAGTGCGAACGCAGCGCCGACGACCTGCTGATCTCTGCTCGATTGCGGGAGTGGTGAGGGGGCCGGCGTGTTCACGGGACTCGTCCAAGACCTCGGCACAGTGGCCACCATCGAGCAGACCGACGATGGGGTCCGTGTCAGCGTGACGACAACGCTGACCGCAGAGCTCGGCTTAGGCGACTCGATCGCCGTCAACGGCGTCTGCCTGACGGCAACCGAAATCCAAGGTGCAAGCTTTAGCGCCGACGTGATGGCCGAGACCCTTCGCTGCTCATCCCTAGGGGCGCTGGGTGCAGGGTCTGTGGTGAATCTTGAGCTACCGCTACGGGCAGCAGATCGTCTAGGTGGACATGTGGTTCAAGGTCACGTGGACGGCCTCGCTACGGTCACAGCGGTGCGCGAAGATGGCTTCGCTCGCATTGTCACGCTCACGACTGAGCCCCAGCTACTTCGCTATGTCGTTGAGAAGGGTTCAATCGCAATCGACGGCATCTCCTTGACGGTCGCTTCGATCGATCGAGACGGTGCGTCACTTTCGATTTCACTAATCCCAGAGACCCTTGCTCGCACAACCCTAGGGTCAGCGTCGATCGGCACCACGGTCAATATCGAGGTGGACGTCTTGGCAAAGTACGTTGAGAGCCTGGTGCCACCGCGATGAGTCCGCAGCGCACAGTTAGCCCGTTTGCCACGATCGAAGAGGCGCTCGACGAGATCCGCGAAGGCAGAATGATTGTTGTTTGTGACGACGAGGACCGCGAGAACGAGGGCGACCTAACAATGGCTGCGCAGTTCGTGACGGCGGAGTCGGTCAACTTCATGGCCAAGGAAGGCCGCGGCCTGATCTGCCTGACGCTAACGCCTGAGCGCTGCGAGGAGCTTGGCCTCGATCTGATGGCGGCCAAGAATGAGTCTGCATTTGAGACGGCATTTACAGTCTCGATCGAGGCTCGCGAGGGCGTAACCACTGGGATCTCAGCCCACGACCGCGCTCGTACAATTCAGATAGCGATCGACCCCGAGTCAGCCCCGCGTGATCTCGTTCAACCGGGCCACGTCTTCCCGCTTAAGGCTAAGGCCGGCGGGGTTCTCGAACGTGTCGGTCAGACCGAGGCTGCAGTCGACCTCGCACGGATGGCCGGACTCGATCCATCTGGCGTGATCTGCGAGATCATGAATGACGACGGCACGATGGCCCGCGTTCCAGACCTCGTCGGCTACTGCGAGCGCCACGGCCTAAAGATGATCACAGTGGCCGACCTAGTCGCTTACCGCCACAAGCACGACAAGCTCATCGAACGCGTCGTCTCAACCGCTCTGCCGACACTATTTGGCGACTTTACGGTCGTCGGCTACCGCTCGTTGGTCGACGACAAGCACCACGTCGCGATGGTTAAGGGTGATGTCTCTGAGGCCTCCGACGTGCTTGTTCGCGTTCACTCTGAGTGCCTGACGGGGGATGTTTTTCACTCCCTGCGCTGCGACTGCGGCGAGCAGCTGGAGTCAGCCCTAGCGGCGATCGAGGAAGAGGGGCTAGGCGTGCTGCTCTACCTCTCCCAGGAGGGGCGCGGAATCGGCCTGCTCAACAAACTACGCGCCTACAAGCTCCAAGAGGGAGGCCTGGACACCGTCGATGCCAACCTAGAGCTTGGACTTCCGGCCGACCTGCGCGACTACGGAATCGGCGCACAGATCCTTGTAGATCTAGGGCTTAGTTCGCTGCGCTTGCTGACCAACAACCCCAAGAAGGTACTTGGGCTCGAGGGCTATGGCCTCTCGATTACTGAGCAGGTCCCGATCCAGTCAGCGCCTAACGTTCACAACGAGGGCTATCTTCGTGCCAAGCGCGAGCGGATGGGGCACACTCTCCACCACCAAGGAGTTGCCGTTGACGACGAGATGCTCAGCGCCGAGCACGCGCGCGACCGTGCTAGGGGCGAGCAGGCATGAGCGCTCCGGCTTATGCGATCGCTGTCGGGCGGTTTTATGAGGATCTAGCTGAGCGTCTTTTGGCCGGTGCTCGAGCCTGCTTCTCTGAGGCTGGCGTCGAACACGTCGAAGTCTTTGATGTGCCTGGTGTCTATGAGCTGCCGCTGGCAGCAAGCTATGCGGCTCAGTCAGGACGGTTTGCTGGGGTAGCGTGTATCGGCGCCGTAATACGGGGTCAAACAACGCACTACGACTACGTATGTGGTGAGGCTGCTCGCGCGATCATGGATGTCTCACTGAAGACCGGAGTGCCCTGCTCATTTGGAGTCCTAACGGTCGAGAACATGGATCAAGCGATCGCGCGTTCTGGCGGCGATAAGCGCGATCAAGGCCGCCATGCAGCCGAAGCAGTAATAACCATGGCTGCGATGCGCAAGGCGCTCACATAGCCCTCTGGGCTATCCTCCTACTTCATGGCCAAGGTATGCATCAGCTGCGGGAAGGGTCCGGCTTTCGGACAGAGTCGCAGCCACTCGATGGTTGCGACTAAACGGCGCTTCAATCCGAACCTCCAGAAGGTCCGCATTGACGTCAAGGGTACGGCCCGGCGTGAGTACGTCTGCACTCGCTGCCTGAAGGCCGGCAAAGTCACCAAGGCACTCTGAGCGCGAAGCTCAGTAGCTGGTCGGGCGGTAAGAGTTCCGCCCTACGTATTAGCCTGCGCGTTGGTGAATCGACCGGACCCGCAATGACCGATCCCTCCCTGCTCCGATTTAGCACAGTCGCTACATCTGTGGGCAACCACCCAGAGGCGCGCCTCGCGATGGTCACCACTGAACCTGACCCTGGGCAGCGGACACAGCGCCCGGAGGCGCCACGGGCCAGTGGTGGCTGGTAACCGCCAGATAGGGATGCTGCCTATGTCACTTCGAGCCTTCGCCAGTACTGAGCCGTTAGATCTCGCCGAAGTCGCCGCGGTTGATCTGCGCTCAATGCCACGACCATCGCGCCTGAATGCGCCACTGGTTGTTGGCGGCAAGAAAGCTGCACAGGCCGCCCAAACGCTTGGCCTAAATACCGTTGGAGACCTGATCGAACATCTGCCATATCGCCACGAGGACCGCCGCGAGGCGACCGCGCTGGCAGATCTCATCTCTGGCTCGGATGTGACGGTAGTCGTCGAGATCCGTGCTATCGCCCAGCGTCCGACCCGGCGGCGTGGCTTCTCGCTAGTGGAGGCGACTGTTGCCGACGCGACCGCCACGATGCGGGCGGTCTGGTTTAACCAGCCGTGGGTTGTCAAACGCCTCCCCCCGGGGACCCGCGTGATTCTTCACGGCCGCGTCGACGGCCGGCAGATAAAAGTCTCAGATTACGAGCCGGCCTCAGGTGCGTCGACCCCAGGGTCCCCCCAAGTCATGGGCGACAGTCACTCCACCGGCCTCGTCCCCGTATATCCAGCCAGCGAGGGAATACCTCCCTCTCGTCTGCGGGAGCTGGCTTTTGAGCACCGCGACGCCGTGCGCGACACTGTTGAGCCCCTGCCAGCCCTGCTGCGCGCAGCCGAGGGGCTGCCAGATCGTCCATCAGCTTTGGCGGCCGTGCACTTTCCCTCAAGCGATGGTGATGCCGATCAGGGGCGCCGCCGGTTGGCCTTTGATGAGCTGTTGCTACTGCAACTCGCGATGCTGCGTAGACGCGCCCATCGCCAGGAGGCTGGGAGTGCACAGATCTTAAAAGGAGAGGGCCAGGGGCAGACCAGTCGCTGGTTGGCGCAGTCGCTTCCATTCACACCGACAGCTGATCAACTCCAGGCGATCGAGGCGATCACCGCCGACCTTGGGCGCCCACGCCCGATGGCACGACTACTTATGGGAGAGGTTGGATCAGGCAAGACGGTGGTCGCGCTGGCGGCGATGCTGCGTGCCGTCGATCATGGCGCTCAGGCCGCCCTGATGGCGCCCACCGAAACATTGGCCGAGCAGCATCTTGCGACGATCGATCGATTGATGCCTGGCGAAGTAATCCCTGCTGCACTACTGACAGGGTCAACGCCGGCAGCCCGGCGCCGCGACATCTTGGGCAAGCTTGCAAGCGGTGAGCTCTCGATCGTGATTGGCACGCACGCTTTAATCGAGGAGTCAGTGGTTTTTTCAAGGCTCGCAGTCGTGGTCGTTGATGAGCAACATAGATTTGGGGTGCGTCAGCGGACCGCACTCGATCGCAAGGGTCCGTTGTTGGGTCCGGGAAAAGATCGCGATGGCAAGAGCTCCGAACTCAACGAGCGACGCAACACACCCCACGTCCTGCATCTCACGGCTACGCCGATCCCACGCACCCTCGCGCTGACGGCCTACGGCGATCTTGATGTGACGGTTCTGCGCGAACTCCCCGCAGGTAGACGCCCTATCACGACCTACTTGGCTGCCGGCGAGCGCGAGCGTGCGCGCGCCTATGAAAGGATCCGCGAAGAACTTCTTGGCGGCCATCAGGCCTTTGTCGTCTGCCCCCTGGTTGAAGAGTCCGAGGCGCTAGCCGCAACAGCAGCAACGGTCGAGTACGAGCGCCTTGCGCGGACGGAGTTCAAAGATTTTCGCGTCGTCTTGCTACACGGGCAGATGCCAACGAAGGAGAAGCAGGCGGCGATGGCCGCATTTGCTGCCGGCTCGGCAGACGTCTTAGTCGCTACCTCGGTCATTGAAGTAGGCATCGACGTTCCCAACGCGACGGTGATGTTGGTAGAGAACGCAGAGCGCTTCGGGATCTCTCAGCTGCACCAGCTACGCGGCCGAGTCGGGCGGGGTGAGCACCCTTCGATCTGCCTGCTTTTCGGCCCTAAGGAGTCCCCGAGGCTGCGGGCCTTGGCCGCTCACGACGACGGCTTTGAGCTTGCAGAGATCGACTTGGGCCTGCGCGGAGAAGGGGAGCTGATCGGCACTAGGCAGTCGGGTATGGCTGATTTCCGCGTCGCCCGCCTGCCACAGGATGCAGAGCTCTTAGACCGTGCGCGCGCTCAGGCTCAAGCGCTGCTGGACGTCGATCCGCACCTCTCGGGCCCCGAGCACATCCTTCTCCAAAATGCATTAGAGGCTGCATTTGGAGAGAGCGCCTTAGATCCGATCCCCGCATGAGGGTCATCGCCGGACGCTACGGAGGGCGGACGCTGCAAGCTGCGGTCGGTACGGTGACCCGCCCAACCTCTGACCGTGTGCGCGAGGCGCTCTTCTCGGCGCTGGGGCAGATCGACTCAGCCAGAGTCTTAGATCTCTTCGCCGGCTCTGGCGCGCTAGGGATAGAGGCGCTCTCACGCGGAGCGGCTACCTGCACATTCGTCGATAGCGCTGGCGCTGCGATATCGGCTATCGAAGCTAACTTGGCGGCGCTTGAACTGCAGTCCGAGGTTATCCACGGGGACGCCTTGGAGTTTCTCGACAAAGCACAAAGGATGGGCCGCGACTACGATCTGGTCCTTCTAGACCCTCCATATCGTCAGGCTGGCGTGTTGGCGGGCGAGCTTGCAGACACTCTTCCTGCTGTGTTAGCGCACGGCGCCCGGGTAGTCTGTGAGAGCGACCGCCGCGAGCCACTTGATTTAAGCCTCTCGCTCGACCGTGAGCGCCGTTACGGCGACACCCTTCTACGCATCTACACCGCTCAATGAACCCAAGCCCACGAATAGCGATCTGCCCAGGCTCCTATGACCCACTTACGAATGGGCATATCGATGTAATCACTCGGGCCGCTAGCGTTTTTGATCAGGTCATAGTCGGAGTTGTTAACCTGCCGATCCGCAAAGGCAAGACTCTCTTTGACATCGACGAGCGCTGCGCCTTCATCACCGAGGCCTTGGCGCATCTGCCAAACGTGCGGCCGCTGCCATTTTCAAACCTGGTCGTCGACTTCGCTCGGGAGCAGGGAGCGAAGGCAATCGTCAAGGGGCTAAGGGCTATTTCAGACTTCGAATATGAGTTCGAAATGAACCAACTCAACCGCCTGCAAGCACCAGAGATAGAGTCTGTCTATGTTATGGCCTCTCCGCAGTTCAGTTTCTTGAGTTCTAGTGGAGTCAAGGAGCTAGCTACATTTGGAGGAAAGATCGACCAACTTGTTCCGCTGACAGTTGCAAACCGCTTGAAGGAAGAACTAGGTCGCTGACGAACTGAGGTAGCCGTTATGGATGTTCTGGTACTCATCGACAAATTGGACGATCTTGTCCACAACGCTAAGCCTGTGCCGCTGACCGATCAGGTCAGGGTCGACAAGGAGGAGATATACGACCTCCTAGACCAGATGCGCGCAACGATCCCCGAGGAGATCAAGCAGGCTCGCTGGATCGTCAAGGAGCGTCAAGAGATGCTTGCCGAAGCCAAGCGCGAGGCCGAGCGAATCCTGAAGGAGGCGCGTGAGCGCCAAGACCAGCTGATCTCCGGCGAAGAGGTCACCAAGCAGGCCGAACGTGCAGCCGAAGACATCATCGAAGACGCGCGTGGACGTGAGCGCGAGATCCGCCTCGGCGCCGAGGACTACGCCGATGAGATTCTTAGCACGCTTGAGGTTAATCTCTCGAAGTTCATCGCTGCTGTTGGTCGCGGTCGCGAACGTCTAGCTGGTCACGACGACGACGAGGCCTGATTTCAGGGCCTCTGACTGCGTCGAACTTTAATCCTGGCTAGCTACCCCGACCCGTGCCAAGCGGTCGAGTTCGTCTAGGTGCTCGCGCACCGTCGTTGACATAGCCTCGACCAGCCCTCGCGCATCCTCGATGCTGCCCTTGGCCTTGGTTAGGTGTGTTTTGACCGTACGTACCTGCTCGAGGCTGGCGATTGCACGTTCGACTAGTTCGCCTATCGCAGTGGTATCGATACCTTCGGAACCGCCTCGTTTGGCCGTGACTCTGGCTCGAGCTAAGGAGTAGGCGACTTCGAGACCAAGCCTGCCAGCGGAATCTTCGGCGGGGTCATAGATCACAAAAAGCTTGTCACCATTGAGCTCGCGCAACTGGTGGGATTTGGCCGGGAGGTGTTCCTCGCTTGGGACGACGAGAACGGCGTAGTCAGCGTCGCGAGAAGCGATCGCGGCATCGAGTTCGAGTAGCGCAGCGGGCCTGCTGAGCTTGCTGTTCTTAGCCTCAAAAACGATCCGACCGCGGGCTGGTCCGTGAGCGCCATCGATCTCAACGATGACGTCACCCTTCTTGCCATCGGCCCCCGGCGTGTCGCCGACGCCGACGCAGCTATCGCCTTGGGCGGCAGCGATCGCGTCGATGGCGTCGAGCACGCCCTCCTCGTAGGTACGGCCCTTGGCGGTCCCACGCTCGCGCTCTTGGGCAAGTGCAGCTGCTGACTCTTCGCCGTCGCGTAGCTGTTGGAGTTCGAGCTGGATGGCGGTCATCTGCTCCATGACTCCCTGCATACGCTTGTCCTGACGATCAGAGGCGTCACGGACGATCGCTAGCGTCGCCTTCTGGAAGCCGGCTAGCGGATTGGCGGCGTCGTCTCCGGAGAACTGTTTGAGCAGGTCGTTGCGCGACTTAGCCATCACTTCGGTGACGAGCGCGTGCACGCGGTGCTGCACCGCGGCCGAGCTCTCGTCGGAGAAGTAGCGCTCGAAGGCCTTTGCAAGGTGGCCGTTCTCGGGGCCAAAGACCTCAGAGATCTGGCGCTCAAGCCCCTCCGAAACAGCTCGTGCCCGTTCACCAAACTCGGCTTCGACGCTACGCGAGACCTTCTCGAATTCGGCTTTGACGAACTCAGCGTTTGCGGCGGTCTGCTCGCGGTCAAGAACGCGAGCACCGATCTCGATCGCATCGAGGATCGCCTTGATTGGATCATCACCGGCCTCTTGGCGCTCTCTAACCAGCCGCAGGGCGCATTCATCGACAACGAGCAGATTGTCGATCTGCACGCCGTCTGGAACCACGCGCACGCGTGGGGTGTGAAGTGGTGCGGCCGCCTCCATGATCAGTGGCTTGAGAGTAAGGGGCAGGCCTGACAGATACCGCGCAGAAGCAAATATTGGACAGGCCTGGATGGCGGCGGTAGCGGTCGCGTGTAGATTTGGGTGCTGTGAAGCGGATCACCGACACGCTGCGATCTGTGCGGTCACTTGGTGAGGCTGGGCTTTTGCGGCCGATACGCCCCGAGAAACTGCTGAAGGTGATCGGCGCCCTGCGCCTCTACGGGGCCACACCGGCCGCAGGCTTTGCTGCAGCCGCGATCGCACGGCCCGACGAGGTAGCGATTATCGACGAACGTGGCACGCTCACCTGGGCAGAGCTCGACGAGCGCTCCAACGCTCTGGCCTCAGCGCTCTTTGACATCGGCGTGAGGGAGGGCGATTGCGTGGCGGTTATGTGCCGCAACCACAGCGGCTTCGTCGAGGCTACTGCGGCCTGCGCAAAGCTAGGGTCCAACGCGCTCTATCTCAACACCGCTTTTGCCGCCCCTCAGCTCGTTGACGTGATTGCCAGAGAGGATGCCAAGGTGATCATCTACGACTCAGAGTTTCGTGAAGTAGTTGAGATCGGTGCCCCAGGCCGCCCGCGCTTTGTCGCCTGGCACGAGCCAGGAGAGCAGCTAAGTGACGCCACGCTCGATAGCTTGATTGCCGCTAGTGATGGCACCAACGTCACTACTCCCACACGGGCTGGACGGGTGATCATCCTGACATCAGGCACCACCGGCACGCCCAAGGGGGCTCAACGTGAGACGACCGGAGCGATGGGGTCGCTGATCGCGCTTCTCTCCGCGATCCCCTATCGCAGTGGCCAGACAATGGTGATCGCGGCACCGATGTTTCACGCTTGGGGATTTGCCAACTTTGCCGTCGCTCTAAGCCTCGGCGATACCGTCGTTTTGCGCCGTCACTTCGATCCAGAGGTAACCCTTGAAATGGTCGCCCGGACCGGTGCTAGCACCCTAGTCGTCGTACCCGTGATGCTCCAGCGGATGCTCGAGTGCGATCCTGCGCGCCGCGACCGCCACGATATCTCCTCCCTAGGAATCATCGCTGTGAGTGGTTCCGCGGTATCGGGACCGCTTTCAGCGCGGATAATGGACCACTTCGGAGAGATTCTCTACAACCTCTATGGTTCGACCGAGGTCTCCTTTGCCGCGATTGCGACGCCGGGCGATATGCGCGCAGCCCCCGGCACGGTAGGCCGTCCCCCTCGAGGTACAGTCGTGAAGCTTTTTGACGACAGTGATCGGCCTGTGCAGACGGGATTGACGGGTCGTATTTTTGTCGGTAGTGGCATGTTGTTTGAGGGCTATACAGGTGGGGGTACTAAGGCGGTTATCGAAGGCTTGATGGCCACGGGCGACGTCGGTCACTTTGACGCAGACGGTCGGCTATTTGTCGATGGCCGCGACGACGACATGATCGTCTCGGGTGGCGAGAACGTCTTCCCTCAAGAGGTCGAAGCGATCTTGACTGGTCACCCCGGGGTCGCTGATGTCACGGTCCTGGGCGTGCCCGACGAGGCCTTTGGGCAGCGGCTGCGCGCGGTTGTGGTGGTTCGACCTGGCATGACTCTCGACGCCGACGAGGTCAAGGAGTACGTCAAGGGTCATCTCGCCCGTTACAAAGTGCCGCGCGACGTGGTCTTTGTTGACCAGCTGCCGCGAACCTCAACGGGCAAGGTTCTCAAGCGCAATCTCCACTGACCCAGCCGGAGGGGGTGCGCGGACCAATAACGCCTTAGAATCTGTCTATGACCTCATCGGAGAACGACCAGACGGCCGTAGGCCAAAAAACCGGCAGTGCTCTCAAGGGAGCCGCTCCTGCGCTGATCGCCATTGGTTTGGTCATCTGGTTCGCCCTGACCAACTTTGACGACGTTAGCGTCCAGTTCTGGATCGTTACGATTACCGTGCCGCTTTTTGTAGTGATTGTGATTGGGCTCTTGCTAGGAATCGGCGTCGGCTACATAGCGGGTCGGCGCGGCGCCAAGAGCGGCGCCAAGAGCAGCGATAAGTAGTCAAGGCCAGAAGGTATTGCGGCCATGGCATCGCTGAGTGACGAATATGACATTGGTCGACTTAGGCTCACCTCTGGCGAGAGCCGAAGCGTCGAGCTTTTTACGGGCGTTGACCTCTTTGAGCTCGGCGCCGATCGCTACGAGGTGGCTCCCGATCCCGTCGGCTTTCGACTCGATATAGATCGTACGACCGGCTACGGCTACGCCTTCCGCCTGCGGTTTAGTGCGGCACTTCATGGCCCGTGCATGCGCTGCTTAGAGCCAGCCGAGCCTTCGTTTGAAGTCGACATACGCGAGATCGATCAGCCGGGGGGAGGGGAGGAGCTCACTAGCCCCTATCTGGCTGACGGCATCTTGGACGTCCACAGCTGGGTCCGTGAAGCACTTAGCCTAGCCCTGCCATCTCAAGTCCTCTGTCGCCCGGCTTGCGCTGGCCTGTGTACGCAGTGTGGGGTTAATCTCAACGCCGACCCCGAACACGCCCATCCAGCGCCGCCAGATCCTCGCTGGGCAAAGCTAAGCGAGCTCGATCTAAATGTCGATCGCGACGACTAGACGACCGCCGCGGCGCCTCGGCTGCTAGCCTTGCGCGTCTAATGGCAGTCCCAAAGCAAAAACAGTCAAAAGCCCGCACCCGCAAGCGCCGCGCCAACCACAAGATGGCTGTGCCGGCATTTAACGCGTGTCCCCAGTGCCACAGCCCCCGCCTGCCCCATCGGGTCTGCTCGGTTTGTGGGACGTATGGCGGCCGTGAGA
The DNA here is from genome assembly GCA_947474595.1 of Solirubrobacterales bacterium. GTDB lineage: Bacteria > Actinomycetota > Thermoleophilia > Solirubrobacterales > Solirubrobacteraceae > CANJIV01. Next base: position 51,128 of record CANJIV010000002.1, on the reverse strand, counting down.
TCGTCGCGCCTTCAGGCGACGGCGACGCTGTCGCTTAGCGTCTTTTAAGGACATGGCTAAGAGAATCACGGTTGCGGTTGACGCCAACGGCGCCGACCTAGGTCCAAGCGAGGTTGCGGCTGGCGCTGCAGTCGCAGCAGCACGTGGAACACGCGTGCTCATCTTCGGACCCGCCCAGGAGATCGGAGAGGTCCCTGATGGCGTCGAAGTCGTAGATGCCCCGGTCTCGATCGCGAAGGCTTCAGATTCGGCGAGAGCCGCTCGCAGCACGCCCGAGTCGTCGATTGTTCAAGCTGCAAAGGCGGTCGCGTGTGGCGACGCCGATGCTCTGGTCTCCGGCGGTTCGACTGGCACTGCGTTGGCAGCTGGACTTTTTAATATTCGCAGGGCAGCGGGAATCTATCGCCCAGCCCTAGCCATCCCAATGCCCATCCCGGGCTCTCCAGCGCTCCTGCTCGACGTCGGGGCAAACGTTGAGGTTCGCTCTGAATATCTCGTCCAGTTTGCGTTTATGGGAGTGGCCTTCTCCCGCGCCGTTCTTGGCATAGCGTGTCCACGCGTGGGGCTGCTCTCCAACGGCAGCGAGCCCACCAAAGGCACGCCGTTGGTGATCGAGGCTCATAACCAGCTGTCGACCCTGATGGCTGGCGCGCCGGATCTAGAGTTCATCGGCAACATCGAAGGCAACGACGTTACCGCTGGGGTCGCCGACGTTGTTGTTATGGATGGCTTCACCGGCAACGTGACTCTCAAGGTAATGGAGGGGTCGCTTGCGACCATGCTCAAGGCGATAGGCGACGTCAGCAAGGGTTCGCTGCGCGATAGGGCCGGTGGCTTGCTGCTAGCACCCGGCATACGCGAGTTGCGCGACGAACTCGATCCCGAGACTACGGGGGGTGCCTACATGCTGGGATTGCGCCGCTTGGGTGTCGTCACGCACGGTCGCTTCACCCGTCGCGGCTTCGCGCGCGCAATCGAGCTCGCTGAGCGCGGCGTCCGCGAAGACCTAGTCGGTCGCACTCACGCGGCGCTCGAGGCCGCTGGAGCGCTGCGGTCGTCCCCGTCCGGGGATGGCTCTAGCGTTGACGCTTAATGGACCGTGAATCCGTCTTAGAGCTGATCCGTAAACACCTCGTCGACGAGTTAGAGGTTGACGGTGCATCGATCTCCGAAACGACGCGTTTCAAGGAAGACCTAGAGGCCGACTCGCTCGACCTATACACGCTGGTCCAAGAGCTAGAGGATTCCTACGGAGTAAGAATGGCCGACGATCAAGCGGCGAAGATCCTCACGGTTGGCCAAGCGATTGACTTCGTGCTCGCCGCCGGCGCGGCGGGCGCCGCATGAGGCTCTGAACGCTGGAGCGCCTAGCGGCCCTGCTCAATGATCTCCCCGACGATCTCGTTCGGCAGGTCTTCACGCACGCCTCGTGGACCGATCGCCGAGCCGATTCATACGAGCGCTTAGCCTTTCTCGGCGACAGTGTGCTGAGCCTTGCACTGACGACGAGTCTCTACCCAAGCCTAGATCGCGATCAGTATGGGGCTGGTCGACTCACAAAGGTTCGAGCCCAAGCCGTCTCAGGACGAGCCTGTCGCGAAGTGGCCGATCGACTCGGTGTCGCTGATCGTCTGCGTGCGGCAGCTCCAACTGGTGGGGGGCGCAGTGTCGAAGACCTGGTCGCTACGGAGCGGGTCTTAGCGTCGGTGATGGAAGCAATCATCGGTGGGTGTTATCTGGTTCACGGATTCGAAACGACCGCCGCGGCTGTTGTAGAGGCGTTCGCTCGCGAGGTCCAAGATGCACTTGAGAATCCACTGGACTTCAAGTCCGCCCTTCAAGAACAGCTGGCTCGGCGAGGGGAAGTCGTGGTCTACACGGTCGAGTCTGAAGATGGCCCTCCCCATGATCGGTCCTTTGAAATAGCAGCCTCGGTAGGCGATCGCGAGCTAGGTCGAGGTGTCGGTCGAAGCAAGAAAGACGCCGAGCAAGCTGCAGCCGCCGAGTCGCTGGATAGGCTCACGAGGTGAAGCTATGCATCTGAAGTCGATCACGCTCAAGGGCTTTAAGTCCTTCCCCGACAGAACCCGCTTGGAGTTCGGTCCTGGCATCAGCGTGATCGTTGGCCCTAACGGCTCGGGCAAGTCCAACGTCACTGACGCTGTGCTTTGGGCGTTGGGTGAGCAGTCGCCGCTGGCGGTGCGAGGCCAATCGATGCAGGACGTGATTTTCTCCGGCGCTCGCGGCCAGCAGGCCCGTAATAGCGCCGAGGTGGAAGTCGTCATCGACAACGGCGATGGAGCTCTAGATAGTGAGTTCTCTGAGATCTCTGTTTCAAGGCGACTAGACCGCTCGGGTGAGGGCGAGTACCGATTAAATGGGGCACGCTGTCGTTTGGTCGACGTCTTGGAGGTGATGTCCGACACCGGGCTAGGAAAGGAGATGCACTCTGTTGTCTCCCAAGGGCGTGTAGAGGGCGTCGTGACATCCAAGCCGCGCGATCGCCGCATGCTTGTAGAGGAGGCCGCGGGGCTAGGCAAGCATCGCAAGCGTCGCCACCGTGCCCAGCTTAAGCTCGCACGCACCCAAGACAATCTCGATCGTTGCCTTGACGTTGAGCGGGAGGCGCGCACGCGCTTAAAGCCGCTTAAACGTCAGGCGGAATCCGCCGAGCTACACGAACGCCTTCAGCGTCAAAGTGCCGAAGCACGGTGGGACCTTGCTCGCGACGACGTACGTTCGGGCCGTGAGAAGCTGGCCGCAGCACAGGCGCAAGTCGTCGCAGCACGGACCCAGCGCGACGAGATCGACGCTGAGCTGGTCAGCGTAGGGAAGCGACGTGAGGCGGCCGAGTCAGCACTGGCCCGCCGCAGTGAAGAGCGCGAACAGCGCTCAGGCGTAGCCTTCGCAACCAAATCGGCCAGCGAGAGAGTCGCAATGCGCCTCGAGCAGACCCGCGCCACAGCGGTGTTTCTTGAACGCAGCAGCGCAAATGCGTCGGCAGCGATCGCGGCGCTAGAGGCTGAAATCGCCGCTGACGTGCCGGACGAGCAGGCAGTCGTGCGAGTCGCCGGCCTAGAGGCTGAACTGATCGCCTTGGATGCCGATCGTGAGGCTGAGCTCGCACGCGATATCGTCGGCCTCGAAGCCCGCAGGGCTACGGCCGCTGAGCTGCTTGGTGCGCGTGAAGTCGAAGTGGGCGAGAGTCTTAAGGCGCTGCAGGTTGCCGATCTAGCCGCAGAGACAGCGCGCGATGCCCTGCGCCAGAGCGAACGTACGGCCGAGGCGGCCCGTCGCGAATCTGCGCGGATCGGGTCAGACCTCGCGGCCGTCAATCAGTTCCTGCGCCTCCACGGTGGCGCTCCTGGTGGCGCCCCAGCTCTAGCGGACGACCTCCAGGCCCAACCAGGATACGAGCTTGCCCTCGCAGCAGCACTAGGTGGTCGGCTGCGCGCAGCAATTGCAGCCAACATCGCAGATGGCGATGCGATACTCGACAAGGCCGGCGCCGATGGCGGCAGCGCGATTGTCACCCCTAAGCCTGGGTCAACACCCACGACAGACCTCGGCGCCCCGCCACTGCCAGGCGCTCAGCCGCTGATCTCTCGCGTCAGCGGCGGCAGCGAAGCGCTCGCCGTGGCGAGCGCTCTATTGGCAGATAGTTGGGTAGTCGAGTCACTCAACGACCTCCCGGATGGCTTTCGCGGCACCGCGGTAACGGTCGCTGGCCGCGTCTGGTTCGGGGCCTCGCGCGAGCTGCGCCAGGTACCCGCGGGCGGAGAAGATCGAGTGCTCGAGCAGCGCAATCACCGCGAGCAATTGGTAGCTCAAACCACGAGCGCAGTGAGCGCAGAGCAAGGAGCTATCGCTGCCGTCGAGGCAGCATCCGCGGCCGTCGCGGCAGCCGATGGAGTCCGTGACGGCGCCAACACAGCACACCGTGGCGCTCAGCGTAGCCGTGATGACGCCGCTGAAGAGGAGCGCCGCGCAGCGCGTGCTCAAGAGCAGCGCCGCGTTGCGCCCGACGAGAGCGCCATGGCGGTTCGTCGAGCTGAACTCGATACAGCACTGGCGGCAGAGCGCCTCTTGGCCCAGCGCTCTGAGGCTTCGCGCGCGGCCCGTGACCTACGACTGCAGCGCGAACGCGAGCGGATCGATCTAATCGCAGCCCTCGCTCCCGACGCCGCGCTTCTGATTGAGGCGCTGACCACGGCCGTTGAAGTAATCGGCCAGCGCGCCCAGACACTCCAGGCTCAGCTCGACCAGGATCGCGCCACTGGCGAACAGCTGGCAGTCGCGCTACGCACCTGTGCCCAGGAGGAGGCTGCACTTCAAGGTCGCCTGCGTACCCTCGCCGATGGCCTAACCGCAGCCGAGGTCGCTGCCCAACAGTCTCGCGATCAGCTCGCTGAAGCCGACAGCGATCTCAATGGGCTGGCGGCGACCCTAGAGCTGCCAGCAGAGGCGACGACTGAACCGCTACCCCAAGCCGAGCGCGAGGCGTTGGCTTTACGTATAGAGCGCCTTGCACGCCGGCGTGAGCAGCTAGGTCCGGTCAACCCACTGGCTAAGGACGAGTACGCAGAGGCGTTGGCCCATGTTGAAGAGCTTGAGACCCAGCGGCAAGACCTCGAAACGGCGTTACGCGAACTCCAGTCGTTGATAACTGACACCGACCGCCGCATCCGCGAGGCCTTTGAGGAGACCTTTGCCTTGGCGGCAACTAACTTCGAACAGGTTGTTTCAGAGTTATTTCCCGGTGGCCGTGGTCGCCTGCGTCTTGTCCGTGAGGAGACAAGCCAACGTCGAGTGCTCGGCGGAGAGTCCGTTGACGACGGCGGAGAAGCTCAATCTCAAGCGGCATCCGAGGATGGCGATGAAGCTGCTGCCGAGGCAGAAGAGCGCGCTATTGATGAAGAAGATCTGCTCGGTATCGAGATTGAGATGACTCCGGCTGGAAAGTCGATGAGGCGTCTATCGCTGCTCTCCGGCGGAGAGAAATCAATGACAGCTCTGGCCTTCCTCTTCGCGATCTTCCTTGCCCGTCCATGCCCCTTCTATGTGCTCGACGAGGTAGAGGCAGCGTTGGACGACCTCAATATAGATCGCTTCCTAACTCTCCTGCGAGCCCACGCAGATACCGCTCAGTTCATCGTCGTGACCCACCAGAAGCGCACGATGGAGGCCGCCGATACCGTCTATGGCATCTCGATGGCCGACGATGGCGTGTCCAAGGTAATCTCACGTAAACTGCCCGCAATCGTCGCCGTAGAGCCGTTAGTCGGCGCCGCCTAAAGCTGGACGGGAAGTTGGCAGACGATGGCCCGTAGCTGGCAAGAACTCTTTATAACCGACGACGCCCTCAGTCTTGCGCCTGTCGTCGAGGAGGTCGCCGACGGCCCCTCTGACGAGCCACGTGGGAGGTTCGCGCGCTTGCGCGACAATCTCCGCAAGACCCGCCAGGCGCTGGCGGCCGAAGTAGGCGCGACGCTTCAGGCGGGCGATCTTGATCAAGAGGGGTGGGAACGCCTTGAGGAGGCGCTGATCGCTGCCGACGTCGGCGTAGCGACTACTGCTGAGGTAGTCGCAAGGCTCGAGCGCGAAGCCAATAACGACGATCTATCTTCGCCCGAAGCGCTCAACCGGCGCTTGATCGAGTTGCTAGTCGAGGTTGCAACTGTTAGCGACGCTAGCATCGACCTTAGGCCCGAGCCAACAGTGATCCTTGTCGTTGGAGTCAACGGGACCGGAAAGACGACTTCGATTGGCAAGTTGGCATGGCATCTTCAGCAGGAGCTCGCCAAGAAGGTGGTGATCGGCGCGGCCGATACGTTTCGAGCGGCAGCAGCGGAGCAGCTAGAAGAGTGGGCTAAGCGCGCGGGCTGCGACATTGTGATCGGTCCGCCAGGCGGAGATCCTGGAGCGGTCGCCTTTGAGACGATCACCAAAGCGCGATCGACTGGCGCAGATGTCGCCATCATTGATACCGCTGGTCGGCTTCACACCCAGGCTGACCTGATGGCCGAGCTGGCAAAGATTCGACGCGTGATTGCCAAGCAGCTGCCAGGCGCCCCGCACGAGACTCTGCTGACTATTGACGCCACAACTGGGCAAAACGGGGTGCGCCAAGCCCAACTCTTTGCCGAGGCCGTGGCCGTGGACGGCATTATCTTGACCAAGCTCGACGGCACTGCAAAGGGCGGCATCGCATTAGCAATCGCGCGCGAGCTGGGGATTGCGGTAAAGCTGATCGGAGTAGGAGAGGCGCTCGAGGATCTTCGGCCCTTCGACGCCGATGAGTTCGCCCGCGCTCTGCTGGCCTGAGGCCGATTAGTCGCCGTGCTCAGCTAAACTCGCCTGAGGTATGGACCCTTGGGTCATCTGGACCATCGTCGCCATCGTGCTCGTAATAGCCGAGATGGTGACGCTCAGCTTCTTTCTCGCCCCCTTCGCGGGAGGCGCGTTTCTTGCTGCTCTCGTCTCGGCAGTGGGAGCCGGCACGATCCTAGCGTGGGCGATTTTTGTAATCACCGCGCTGGTTTTGTTGTTGGTGCTGCGCCCAGTAGCGCGCTCGCATGTCAAGACCTCAGCACGGATCAGGAAGGGGTCGGCGGCGCTCGTGGGCCGTCAGGCGATCGTCGTAGAACGGGTCGTAAATGAAAATGCCGTCGGAGCCATTCGTCTAAGCAACGGCGAGGTATGGACCGCGCGCTGTTACGAACATGGATACGCGATTGAAGTCGGTGAGCACGTCGAGATCGTTGAGATTCGCGGCGCCACTGCGTTGGTGGTCTAGATGTTTGATTCTCTATCGGAAAAGCTTCAGTCGACGCTCGCCGACGTGCGCCAGCGCGGAACTTTGAGGGAAGAGGATGTAGACGCTGCAATGCGTGACATCCGCCTCGCACTGCTGGAGGCCGACGTCAACTTCAAGGTTGTCAAGAACTTCACGACGACTGTAAAAGAGCGCTGCATAGGGACCGGCGTACTGGCTCAACTCGACGCTGGCCAGCAGGTGGTCAAGATCGTCAACGAGGAGCTCACTTCCCTAATGGGAGGCGCCTCGCGCGAGATCACCTTCTCCCCTCGCCCGCCTACGGTGATCTTGATGGCCGGTCTGCAGGGCTCTGGTAAGACGACTGCTACGGGCAAGCTGGCACGCTATCTGCGCGAGAAACATGGCTCGTCGGTATCGGTGGCCGCCTGCGATGTCTACCGCCCTGCGGCCATAGAACAACTGATCAAGGTTGGCACTCAAGCAGGAGCCCAGGTCTATGAGAAGGGCAGTGACGCCAAGCCAGTTGAGATCGCCGCGTGGGCCTTAGATCGCGCCAAGATGGACGGCGTTGACGTACTGATAGTCGATACGGCAGGACGTCTTCATATCGATAGCGACCTAATGGACGAGCTCGCAGAGATCCGCCGTGTGGTTAAGCCGCATCAGGTCCTCCTTGTGGTCGATGCGATGACTGGACAAGATGCGGTCAACGTCGCCCAGGAGTTCGGTCGCGTGGTTGAATTCGACGGCGTCGTTATGACGAAGCTCGACGGCGACGCCCGCGGTGGAGCTGCGCTCTCGGTCAAGGCGGTTACTGGCAAACCAATTCTTTACGCATCCACCGGCGAGAAGCTCGACCAGTTTGAACGCTTCCATCCCGATCGCATGGCTCAGCGGATCTTGGGTATGGGGGATGTCCTTACCTTGATTGAGAAGGCCGAAGGACAGATGGACGCTGCCTCGGCCAAGGAGATGGAGCGCAAGCTGCTCAGTTCCGAGTTCTCGCTCGAGGACTTCCTCGGCCAGCTAAAGCAGATCCGTCGCATGGGCCCGCTCTCCTCACTGATGGGAATGATTCCCGGCTTCGGGGCAAGCCAGTTAAAGAACCTCAAAGTCGACGAGTCCGAGCTTGACCGGATCGAGGCGATCATCTTGGCGATGACACCTGAAGAACGGCGCAAGCCTGAAAAGATCAACGGCTCGCGGCGGCTGCGAATTGCGCGAGGATCGGGCACTACCGTCCAGGCCGTCAATCAACTCGTCAAGCAGTTCGCGCAGATGCGCAAGATGATGAAACAGCTCGGAAAAGGCAAGCTCCCAGACATGGCAGCGATGATGCGCCAAGGTCGCTGAGGGCCTCGCCCCAACACTATTGCGCGCATCCCGCTACCCTGACAACTTACGGTCATCGGGCGAAAGCTCAAGATCGGCAGTTTTAACTCACTTTCTGGAAAGGCTTCATGGCTGTCCGACTTAGACTCACCCGCGTTGGCGGGAAGAAGGATCCGATCTGGCGCGTCGTCGTCGCCGACCAACGCTCGCCGCGCGATGGTCGCGTTATCGAGACGGTCGGTCGCTACAACGCCCAGACAGACCCATCGACGATCGTCCTAGACGAAGAGCGCATCCGTGCTTGGATCGCCCGCGGCGCTCAGCCGACTGCGACCGTCGCCAAGCTAATGCGTATTCAAGGGATCGACGCGGCTTAGCCGCCACTCACGGTCGTGAAGGAGCTCCTCGAATATCTCGCCCGGGCGCTGGTTGACCACCCCGATGAGGTCGTAGTCGAGGAGTTTGACGACGACGATGGCACGCTGGTGCTCGAACTTTCGGTCGGTGAAGGCGACTACGGCAAAGTAATCGGCCGCGGTGGTCGTACCGCCAACGCTCTGCGTACCGTCGTCAAAGGCGCAGCGGTTAAAGAGAACCGCCGCGTGCTTGTCGACATCGTCGAGTAGGACGTCGTGGAGATGGCCGACTCCGTAATGACGGAAGGGTCGCAAGAGTCAAGCCACGTTGTCGCCGGGATCATCGGCCGTCCGCATGGGCTCGACGGGTCATTCCATGTGGTCGCCGCGGTGGCCGGGCTGCTGCCGGTCGGAGCCGCCGTGCGGGTGGCGCAGCTTGATCGTGAAGTTCAACGCTGCGATGGAACTGTCGCGCATCCGATTGTTCGCATCTCAGGCTGCGACGATCGAGATGCTGCTGAGGCCATGCGCGGCCAGGAGGTCTTAGTCGCCCGCGGTGAGGTGCCACCGCTTGGCGGCGACGAGTGGTGGGCTACCGACCTTGAGGGCTGCTCGGTCCACGATGGGGCGCGCGAGGTTGGGGTCGTTCACGCTCTGGTTGGCCTGCCGTCTTGCGAAGCGCTACGGGTGCGCACTGTTGATGGATTCGACGGCGCCGCCACACTGCATGACGGCTATCTGCTGGTGCCACTGGTGCGAGATGCCGTGCGCGATGTTGATCTCGAAAGCCAGCGCATCGACGTCGATCTCCGATTCCTAGGGATCGACTGATGGAGGTCGACGTCTTCACACTCTTCCCTGAGTGGTTTGAGTGGTTTAGGACTCAGCGCCATATCGCCAACGCGGTCGCGGGCGGGAGCACTCTGAACTGCGTCTCCTACCGTGACCACACTCCGCTTACCGGCGGGCAGGTTGATGACACGCCGTTCGGTGGCGGAGCAGGAATGGTTTTGCGCGTTGATGTCGTCGACGCCGCACTGCGGGCGCACTACGACTGTGATCCGGTGACTTTGAGCGAATCGAGGCGCGTAGTCGCGCTCACCCCCGGCGGGCGCATGCTCGATGAGGAGCTAGTCAACGAACTGGCCAGCGAGCCAAGTCTGACGCTGCTGTGTGGTCGCTATGAGGGATTTGACGAGCGCATCATCGAGCATCTCGCGACCGATTCCATCTCGATCGGCCGCTATGTCTTGGCTGGAGGTGAGCTGGCGGCGATGGTTGTCTGTGACGCCGTGATGCGAAAGCTTCCCGGAGCACTCGGCCACGAGGACTCCGTGATGGAGGAGTCCTTTAGCGCCGCACTCGGCGGAGCGCCTGAGTATCCCCACTACACACGGCCAGCCCAATACCGTGAGTGGGGGGTCCCAGAGGTGCTTCTATCGGGCCATCATGAGCGGATTAAAGAGTGGCGTTTTGAGCAGAGTCGCCAACGTGGGGACGCCGCGAGGGAGCGACCGCTACCATAGGCCACCCGCGACGGCTTAATACGCCCCGCGGGATATTTCTGCCATGAGCACAGTTATCGACAACCTTGAACGCGCACAGCTGCGCCGCGTCCCGGACTTTGGTCCTGGAGACCGAGTGCGTGTCCACTTCCAAGTGGTTGAAGGAACGCGCAAGCGCACCCAAGTCTTTGAGGGGATCGTCATCAAGCGCCAGGGCAACGGGGTACGCGAGACGTTCACCGTGCGTAAGCAGTCCTTCGGCGTTGGCGTGGAGCGGACCTTCCCGGTTCACTCCCCAAAGATCGAGCGGATCGAGATCGCCGCTCGCGGCGATGTACGTCGCGCCAAGCTCTACTACTTGCGCGACCGCATCGGCAAGCGCGCTCGCGTCCGTGAGCAGCGTTCCAACACGCCCGAAGAGATCGTCGAGCCAGGCCTGCTCTATGCAGCGGCCGTCGTCGAGCCAGAGCTCGAGGAAGCGCCAGAGGTTGAGGTTGACGGCCTGACGACCGAGCCAGAGGTCGCAGCCGAGGCAGCGCCTGAGGCCGAGGTAGCGCCCGAAGCTGAAGCAGCACCAGAAGCCGAGGCAGCGCCCGAGGCTGACGCAGCACCAGAGGCTGAGGCAGCGCCTGAGGCTGACGCAGCGCCTGAGGCTGACGCAGCACCAGAGGCTGAGGCCGAACCTGCAGCAACGCCCGACGCCGAGTCTGAGGGCGAGGCGCCCGACGCCGACGCCTCGGCTGGCGACGGCGAGCCCTCTTGAACCTTCCTTGGCGGAAGAAGGAAGGCGAGGAAAAGAAGTCTGGCGTCGCTTCGCTGATCGAACTGGTGGTGATCGTGATCGTTGCGATCGGACTCGCCTTCGCGATCCAAGCTTTCTTGATTAAGCCCTACAGGATCCCCAGCGAGTCGATGGAGCCAACACTCAACGTTGGTCAGCGGGTCTTGGTCAACCGCATCGGCAACAGTTTCAATGACCCTGAGATCGGAGAGATTTTAGTCTTTCATCCGCCAAAGGGGTCTGAGTCAAACACCTGTGGGGCTGAGCCGAAAGAGGGACAGCCTTGTCCGCTCCCTACCCCAACTAGCTCGGATCTGAACTTCATCAAGCGCGTCGTGGCCGGACCGGGGGACACGCTCTCGATCCAAGATGGACATGTGATCCTCAACGGCAAGCCGCAGGAGGAGAAGTTCATCCGCCCTTGCGATAGCGGTGAGGAGTGCACGTTCCCTGTGCCGATAACGATTCCGCCCGGGCACTGGTTCATGATGGGCGACAACCGTGGCCAGTCTGATGACAGTCGGTTCTGGGGTCCCGTCCCGAAGAAGTGGATCATCGGCGGCGCCTTTGCCACCTACTGGCCCCCAGACAGGATCAATCTCTTCTAGTCCGATAGTGACGGCTGATGCCAGCCTTCTGACTGGGCCCGGCTCGCGGGCGGCTATTCGGGCGCGCTCCCAAGAGCAAACCTCGCGCTCGCTCTTCGCCTTTGATCGCGACTTCGGGGTGCGCTATGTAGCCGGTGCTGACGAAGCCGGACGGGGCTGCTTGGCCGGGCCACTAGTTGCCGCTGCGGTGCTTTTTGACTACGAACGGTTAGATGAGGCGCAGGTCCGCGCGCTGGGCGCGCTCAATGATTCCAAGCAGCAAAGCGTTGGCACCCGAGAGCTGCTTTACCCAGTCGTCCTAAAGGCGGCCACTCGCGTGGCGATCGTTATACGCAGCCCGCTCACGATCGATCAGCGAGGGCTTCATGTGACCAACCTAGCTGCCTTAGGTGATGGGCTTTTATCCGTCGCGACGCCAGGCTGCATCTGTCTCAGCGATGGATTTGCGGTGCGTCAAATCGGCTACAACTCCCAAGCGATCGTCGGCGGCGACGCTCTGAGCGCTTCGATCGCTGCCGCCTCGATCATCGCCAAAGTGACCCGGGACCGGCTGATGACTCGAGCCGACGCGCTTCACCCCGGATACCTGTTTGCCAAGCACTTCGGATATGCGACCGCCGAACACCGCTCAGCCATCGTCAAGCTCGGCGTTACGCCGCTGCATCGCCTTTCATTTCGATCAGCGGCTTACAAACAGATCGGGATAACTCCAATCTGAGCGCTATTGCCCGGTTTGCCATCACCATCAGGGTCAGAAGGCTCCTTCAAGATGCTCGAGGCGCGAAAGCCGACCGGTAGCGTCGATCGTTATGCCGATGGCGTCGAATCTCAGCTCGCTTGCCCGCGGACGGTTTGGCGCTTCGATCAACCAGAGCGCTGCCATCTTGCGAACTTGTCGCTGCTTGGCCGGATGTAGAGACTCGAACGGATCGCCAGGAGCCCGCCGTGTCTTGACCTCGCAGAAGACGATTCGAACTCCGTCGAAGGCGATTAGGTCGAGCTCTCCGAAGCGGGTGCGGTGGTTGCGTGTGAGGATTTCGTAGCCGAGTCGTTGGAGGTGCTCGCCAGCCAGCCTCTCTCCGATGCGGCCAAGGCGATGGCGTGGGTCAGTAGACATTGACTAACCGTAGGCGGGGAACTGTGGCCTGCCTGTCACCTGCGGCTAGAGATGTAAGTAGAAACCCAACCGAGGTGGCGGATCTTCTGAGGATCGCCACGGCCCTGATGCAGTCGCGGGGTCACATGTAACGATCTGCGGTCTAGCGTCCTGGGCGTGCTCTCTCGTGTGACCACCTTCGCGATCGACGGCTTGCGTTCACGGCGTGTCACCGTCGAGGTAGACATCCGTCCCGGCCTACCGGCATTTACTGTCGTGGGCCTTGGCGACGCCGCCGTGCGCGAGTCTCGCGAGCGGGTGCGTGCAGCGCTGCTGAACTCGGGCTTTGAGTTTCCCTCCCGCAGAATCACAGCGAATCTCGCTCCGGCCGCATTACACAAGGCTGGCCCGGGATTCGATTTAGCGCTTGCCGCAGGTGTACTTGTGGCCAGCGGTCAGGCGCCGCCAGAGATGCTCGATCAATGGGCCTTTGTGGGCGAGCTGTCGCTGGGGGGAGAGGTGCGCCCGTGTCGTGGTGTGCTTGCAGTTGCCGAAGGGGCCCGTCAGTTTGGACTACGTGGGCTGGTTGTCCCTGTCGAACGAGCCGACGAGGCCACCTTGGTCGACGATATAGCCGTCGTGGCGGTGGCCTCCATCAAAGAGCTCGTGGGATTCCTCTGTGGAGAGCTAAAGACACGAGCGACGCGAGCGGCGCTAGTAAGCAAGGCCACCAGCAATGACGAGCTTGATCTGGCAGATGTCCGCGGCCAGGAGGCTGGCGTTGGAGCGCTTGAGATAGCGGCGGCTGGAGGCCACAACCTCTTGCTCTGGGGTCCACCTGGGGCAGGCAAGACGATGCTCGCGCGCCGCTTGCCAACGATTCTGCCGTCGCTGCAGCGCGAAGAGGCCCTTGAGATCACCAGGATCCACAGCATCGTCGGGCTCCATAGCACCGCAGGGCTAGTGAACGAGCGCCCGTTTAGGGCTCCACATCACACGATTTCATCCTCGGGGTTGGTCGGAGGTGGCGCCGTTCCAGCACCAGGAGAGGTCACCTTGGCCCATCACGGAGTGCTCTTTCTCGACGAGTTATCTGAGTTCGCACGGTCCACCCTTGATGCGCTTCGCCAGCCGCTTGAAGATGGCTGGGTTACGGTCGTACGGGGGCAGCGCTCGGTCCGCTATCCGGCCCGTGCAATCTTGGTTGCTGCTACCAATCCCTGTCCCTGTGGCTACGCCGGAGTCGGTGATCGATGCCGCTGTTCAGAGCCTGACCTAGCGCGTCACCGCCGACGTCTGAGCGGCCCGCTCGTTGATCGCCTCGACCTCTGCCTGTCTTTACAACGCCCGGCGATAGGAGCGCTTACTCAATCGAAGGGGCCTACCTCTGAGCAGGTGCGGACGCGAGTAGAGCAGGCCCGCGCGATTCAAAGCAAGCGCCTACGCGGGCTTAGGGCTACCTGTAACGCCCAGATGGACTCTCGCCAGACCAGCGATCTGGTTCGTGCCTCGGGTCCGGCATTGAGCTTGTTGGATCTTGCCTACAACGCGTCGTTTCTGAGTATGCGCGGCCATCAGCGCGTCCTTAAGGTAGCGCGTACGATCGCAGACTTAGCAGGCAGCGTGACCGTCGAGCGCGAGCACGTCGGGAGTGCTCTTGCCCTGCGCCAACACGGCTCTCGCCTCGGAGAGGCTGCGTAGTCGTGGGTCAATTTCTCCAAGATCAACCGCCCCGCAGCGGAGCATGCGACGGCTGCCTACGTCGTGCCGATTTGGTCGCGAGACTGGGGCCCCACATTGAGACCGCCCACGCAATGCGGCTTGGGCGGCCCCGCATTCTTGCCCTTAGCGATGACCGGCTAATCGATGAGCTTGGCGGTCGCCACGCTGGCGCTTTGCGCGCCGGGTGTGATCGATTCTCTACATCCCAGGCAAGAGCGCACGCTGTCGCGGCAGGCATAAATACAACCTGCCGACACGAACACCTTCACTATCCAAAGGCGCTGCTTGAGCTCAGCGACCCGCCCGCGGCACTACATTGGATTGGACGGCCGGGAGCGCTGCGAGAGCTAACTAGCGAGGTCAGACGGTGCGCGGCAGTTGTTGGTGCGCGCAAGGCATCTGAGTACGGTCTCGAGGTCGCTCGGTCTTTAGGGCGTGACCTAAGTGAAGCTGGAGTCACCGTCGTCAGCGGGATGGCACTCGGCGTCGATGGGGCAGCCCACGAAGGAGCGATAGAAGCTGGCGGTCGCACCGTGGCGGTTCTAGGAGGCGGTGCCGATGTTGCCTATCCGCCAAGTAAGCGCAGATTGCACGGCAGGCTGGCGGCCACAGGGGTGGTGATCTCTGAGATGCCGCCGGGATGTCGAGTCTGGCGGTGGAGCTTCCCTGCGCGCAACCGGATCATTGCCGGCTTAGCAGCGGTCACGATTGTCGTCGAGGCCCAGCGTCGCTCAGGTTCACTGATAACTGCACAATTTGCCACCGACCTCGACCGCGAACTGGGGGCGGTGCCAGGGCGGGTTACCTCTGCGCTGGCCCGAGGCCCCAATGATCTACTCGCCGACGGAGCCGTCGTGGTCCGTGATGCAGGAGATGTTCTCGATCTTTTAGGGATCGAGCGCCCGACGCTTGCGCCGCCTCCACAGCTAATGCCCGTGCAGGCCGCGGTTCTAGCAGCGGTGCTCGCCGGGGCAGAGACGCTTTCGGCGATTACCGCCACGGTCAACGACGGCGATGGAGTGATGTTGGCCTTAGTTGAACTAGAGCTTGGGGGAAGGGTGCGCCGTGATCTCGGTGGGCGCTATACACCGGTGGGCATCTGATCCGTACTCTCTGGCAGCTATGGGTAGAGCTCCAATCACCTCGGCCCCGCGTGATGGGCGCGCGATCCCCTGCGTCTTGACGATCGCAGGTTCGGACTCTGGCGGCGGAGCCGGGATTCAGGCCGATCTAAAGGCCTTCGCTGCCTGTGGTGTTCACGGCATGACCGCGATTACTGCGATCACCGCCCAAAACACCGTCGCGGTCACCGCCGTCGAGCAAGTATCACCGGCGATGATCCTCGCCCAGGTTCGCGCCGTGGCAACAGATATCGGGATTGACGCCGTAAAGATTGGGATGGTTTCGACCGTTGAGGCAATAGAGGCTGTTGCAGCCGCGCTGGACGAGCTCGACGACAACACTCCCGTCGTGCTTGATCCAGTGATGGTTGCCGAATCCGGTGCCGTCCTAGTGCCGACCGAGGCTCGCTCGGCCCTGCTCGAGCTGCTGATACCGCGCGCTACGGTCATAACGCCCAATCTCCCCGAGGCAAAGGTGCTTGTTGGGTCTGTAGATGAGGTAGATCTTGACGAGTTGGTCCGAGAGTTATTCGCCCTTGGCCCTGCCTGCGCGGTGCTTACCGGCGGCCACGCCGAGGATCTAGTCGATCGCTTCTACGATGGGGAGGAGGTGGTGATTATCGGCGGTGAACGGTTCGCGGCTGGCGCAGCGCACGGCTCTGGCTGCACTCACGCATCAGCACTCGCCGCTCACCTCGCGCTCGGCGCGACGCCGCTGGAAGCGGCCCGACAAGCCAAAGTGATCGCCTCCTACGCAGTGCGCGACGGCATCCGCTCGGTTGGCGAAGGCAGCGGCCCGGTCAACGTTCTTGGCATCGGCAGAGATTTCCAAGGCCAAAAACCTACTCCTCTGGCATAGTTTGGCCCGTGAAGTTCTTGCGGATGAAGCCGGGATACGGAGAGGTACTGATCGCTGAGGGTGATCTTGATGTTGTCGCCCAAGAGCGCGAGATGGTTCAAGCCTTCCGTGCACAACTCGATCAAGGGATGTGGGCTGCGGTTCCGGTGGACTCTGCCAACGGCCGTCGCGAAGCCGAGATTGTCCGTTCATTTGAGGAGATCCCCCGCGACGCCGAGCGCGTGATCTTCTTCCCACAAGCCTCCGGTGGCCGTTAGCGCCTAGGCGACCTAGCCGTGATCTTCGCTCTCCTCGTCACCGCCGTCGTAATCTCGGCCCTAGCTTGGGAGATCGGACGTCCTAGCGCCAAAGAGTGGTACAGGGGCTGCAAGCGTCCTCGTCGTCCCGAGGCCACCTACGACCACGATCCTGGCCGCGAGCGGCGCGCCGAGCAGAGGGCCCGCGAGCTACTGAAATCCTGCGTCAATCAAGAAGAGTGGGAGATGTACTGCGAACTGGGCTTAATCAGAGTCTGGGGTAGGGATCAAAGCCGATCCCGTGGCCGCATTGAGATGGGGCGCGCTGGGGACGAGCGCGATGCCCCAGCGCCTTACGCCTATCTCATCTATCCGCACAAGCCCGTCGTTGCCTACGTCCCCCAGACCGGGCAGCTCATAAGCGAGTACTGCGTCGAGTTCCCCGACCGAAGTCGCCCATTTGGCAGTGCACGCCTGCCCGAATCAGACGACGTACTAGCAAAGTGGATGGCTCTTACCGGTGACGAGCGGCGCCTGGTTGCTAGTGCCAACATGCACCTTCCGGGTCGTCAGGTCGATACCAAGCAGGTCGCCGGCGACCTCGTTCGCCTGGGCCAGTGGGAGCGTGGGCGCCTCCAGCGCAGCCACGGCAGTAAAGTCTGGTCCCAATGACTACTCCTACTCGCAAGCTAG
The DNA here is from genome assembly GCA_947474595.1 of Solirubrobacterales bacterium. Classification (GTDB taxonomy): domain Bacteria; phylum Actinomycetota; class Thermoleophilia; order Solirubrobacterales; family Solirubrobacteraceae; genus CANJIV01. The sequence continues at coordinate 34,041 of CANJIV010000002.1, read as the reverse complement.
ACCCCAAGCACCGCAGCCGTCAGCTCACCGAAGGCCCTGAGAGAGCACCGGCTCGGGCCTACCTAAAGGGGATCGGCTTCGATGACGAGGCGTTGTCTAAGCCAATCATCGGCGTCGCCTCAACTTGGATTGAGACGATGCCCTGCAACTTCGGACTACGCGTCCTAGCCGCCAAGGTCAAAGAGGGGATCCGCCAAGCTGGCGGTACGCCGATGGAGTTCAACACGGTCGCGATCTCTGACGGCATCACGATGGGGACTTCAGGGATGAAGACGTCGCTGGTTTCGCGCGAAATCATCGCTGATTCGATCGAGCTCGTCGGCCGTGGTCATATGTTCGACGGTATCGTCGCGCTCGCAGCCTGTGACAAGACGCTGCCCGGAGCAGTGATGGGGATCGCCCGCCTAGATGTTCCGTCGGTGCTGCTCTACGGAGGCTCGATCTTGCCAGGGCACTGGCGCGGCCAGGACGTCACGATTCAAGATGTCTTTGAGGCGGTTGGTACTCATGCGGCCGGGAACATGACCGACGAAGAGCTCGCTGAGCTGGAGTCGGTTGCATCCCCGGGAGTAGGAGCCTGTGGTGGTCAGTTCACGGCCAACACGATGGCGATGGCCTTTGAGGTAATGGGACTTTCGGCGATGGGATCGGCGATGGTACCGGCCGTCGATGGCAATAAGGCTGAGGTTGCTATTGAAGCTGGCCGTCTAGTAATGGATGTCTTGGCACGCGGCCAACTCCCCAGCGACATCATCACTCGCGCCAGCATTGAGAACGCGATCGCCGCAATCGCGACCAGCGGCGGCTCCACCAACGGCGTTTTGCACCTGCTGGCAATCGCCCGTGAGAGTGGAATCGAGCTCGAGATTGATGACTTCGACGTCGTTAGTGAGCGCACCCCGCTGCTCTGCGACCTAAAGCCCGGAGGACGCTTCGTGGCGGCAGACCTCTACCACGCAGGTGGAGTCGGGCTGGTTGCCCGCCGACTGCACGAAGCAGGGCTGCTTCACGGTGATGCTCCAACGGTGTCCGGCCGCACGATCGCCGAGCACGCAGCCGAGGCCGTTGAGACTCCTGGTCAAGAGGTCGTTCGCCCGCTCGATAATCCGATCAAGGCGACCGGCGGGTTGGCGATTCTGCATGGCAATCTCGCCCCCGACGGCTGCGTGGTCAAGCTGGCTGGACACGAGCGCCGCATCCACGTCGGCCCGGCCCGGGTCTTTGAGTCTGAAGAGGAGACAATGGCGGCCGTTACCGCAGGCAAGATTCTCAAGGGAGACGTTGTCGTCATCCGCAATGAGGGGCCCGCTGGCGGCCCTGGAATGCGCGAGATGCTTGCAGTTACTGCAGCGATCGTTGGGGAGGGCCTAGGGGAGGATGTGGCGCTAATCACCGATGGCCGTTTCTCAGGCGCAACACACGGATTCATGGCTGGTCACGTTGCTCCCGAAGCGGCGCGCGGTGGACCGATTGCCGCGGTCCGCGATGGCGATCAGGTAACGATCGACGTTGACGCGCGACGACTTGATGTCGCACTCGACGACGCAACCATTGCCCAGCGCATCGCCGATTACGTCTCGCCACCACCCGCTTATGAGTATGGCGTGATGGCCAAGTACGCCAAGCTGGTTTCGAGCGCTTCCCAGGGCGCTATCACTGGCTGACGGCCGCTTAGGTGCGCCGGGGCATAACTATTCAATCTACGAACGGAAGAAGACTCATGACTCGTCGGCCTATAACAGCCCTATTAGCTTCGATTCTCGTGGTCGCCTGCCTGTCGGCTTGTGGATCTACAAGCTACGACCCCAGCGCAGCCGCAACCGGGTCAGATGAGCAGGCGACCAAGCTTGTCAACCGCCTCTTTAGTGACGTAAAACGCAAAGATAAAGTCGATTTAGAGAGGTTCCTTACCCCTGATTGGCGCCTACAGCGTGCGACCGGGCAGTCGCTAAGCAAGAGTGAGTTCATCGGCGGTCTACCGGATCTCTACAGCTACTCGATATCGACCATGCGGGCCACCCAATATGAGAACACGATGGTCGCCGCCTATGCGGCAAAGACTGATCTAGTCGTCAACGGTGTTCGCTATCCCGGGACTCCGGCGCCCTACATAAGCTCATTTATTAAGGTTGATAACGAGTGGCATCTGCTCTCTCATGGCAACTTCAATAAGCCCAAATAGAGTCGATGAGCCGCATTGCAATCGATATTGATTCGACCCTCCACCACTACTGGGACCAACTAAGTGGGGTATCTGAGCGGCGCTTCGGGATGGCTTTGGCCTACGAGGATCAGGTCAGCTGGGGGATTACTAAGCTGCGCCCGGCCCAGCTTGCGGCCTGCGTAGCCGAGACCCATCAAGAGGCGTTGGTCTTAGCGGCCGAGCCCTATCCCCAGGCTGTCGAGAGCGTCTGCGCTTGGCACGCCGCGGGGCACTTCATCCACATCACTAGCCACCGTAATCCCGCCGCGCACGACATCACGGTGCAGTGGCTAGAGAAGATCGGGCTCGCCTACGACGAGCTTTACTGCTCATTCGACAAGATCACTCGCTGTGTTGAGATCGAGATCGACATCTTGATCGACGACAGTCCGATCAATCTCACGCGCGCCCAAGACGCTGGCCTGATCGCCGCAACGATCGTGCATCCCTGGAACGTCGAGCTGCTCGAGACAGACGATGTGATCGCTGGTCGTGACTGGATTGAGCTCGCACATAATCTAGAGCCGGTGCTTACCTTGCCTACTCAGCGCCCCTGAGCCAGGCAGAGGCTGACTCGCGCCAACGGCACTATCGCTTGCAAGCGTCGCACTTACCGCCGCCGGGCGCCTAAACTTTACTTTCAAGTGATCGGCTCTCGACCTTTACTCCTGCTCGCCGGCTTCCTCTGCACGCTACTAATCGGAGCCGGAGCTGCTTACGCCTACGACCAGAGCACCAGCGATCAGATCGCAAAGGGCGTGATGATTGGGGGAGTAAGCGTCGGTGGCATGACTAGCGCTCAGGCCAGGGCAGCACTGGACGCAAAGCTAGCTCCGGCGATCAATACGCCCGTCGTCGTCGAAGCCGAGGGCAGGCGGTTTTCGCTTTCGCCAAAGCAGGCGAAGCTGGCGATTGATGTTCAGGCATCGATCAACGAAGCCGTGGCAGCTAGCCGCGACGGCTCAATCGTGGAGCGCACCACGCGGTCGATCAGTGGAGGCTCTCTAAACGAGTCGCTAACGCCCGAACTTAGCTATTCGACGGCAGCGATCAATCGTTTTGTTGAGCAGATCCGCTTAAAGGTCAACCGTAAGCCCAAGAACGCCAGCGTGGACTTCACAACGACGGCAGTGGAGCCACAAAAGGGTAATGAGGGACGCCAGCTGAAGGCCACTGCGCTGAGAGCCGAGATCGCTACAGCGCTCGCTTCTCAAGCGGAATCACGGAACCTAACGGCCACGGTGGCGCACACCAAGCCAAAGATCACACGCAGCACGCTAGCCCATAAATACCCGTACCTGATCACCGTCGACCGTTCGACCTACCAGCTGCGCCTCTTTCGCGACCTCAAGCTCGTCAAGACTTTTATGGTCGCAGTCGGTGCTCCGCAGTACCCGACACCCACGGGGCTCTTCTACATTCAAGACAAGGTAGTTGACCCGGTCTGGAGCGTCCCTAACGCGCCATGGGCGGCAGAGCTGGCGGGTACTACTGTGGCAGGTGGCACGGCTGCCAACCCGCTCAAGTCGCGTTGGATGGGGATCGCCGATGGTGCGGGCATTCACGGCACCGATAACACCGGATCGCTGGGTTCAGCAGCTTCTCACGGGTGCGTGAGGATGGCGGTCGGCGACGTGATTGAGCTTTACGACGAAGTCCCGGTCGGGACTCCCATCTACATCGTCTAGCCGGGTTCGGCGGGGGCCTCTACGCAGATATCGCCGACGGCGACCTCATGCCATCCATCTTGCAAGAGAGAGGCGTGTTGTGGGCCGTGTCGAACACAAAGCGAGCCAATGAACACTCCCTTTGTCTGCTTTCTCATCACCGCATACCAAAGCGTCGTCGCATCTCCAGTCGCCCTGATTAGGAACCATGGCGCTGGCGGCAGGGTCCCATCTTCGGGCGCGATCTTGGCCTCAATTAACTGTCGCTGGGTAGCCACTTGACCGATGTCTGTGCGGATGAAGAAAAGTGCCACGGAAGTAGAGCCTAGCGATGATTGGGCTAAGGCTCTGAGTCTCTTTGATGCCGATCTGCGCAGACGCGGCGCGGCAGAGAAGACTCGCCAGGCCTATGCGATCGATCTTCGGGGCTTTGCGCTGTGGGCTGACCAGCGCCAGCTACTTCCCGCGACGGTCGACATTCGTAGCCTGCGTCGCTACGCGGCTTCGCTCTCAGAGGCCGGCTTAGCAGCCACGACCGTTGCCCGCAAGCTCGCATCACTGAGAGCATTCTTCCGGGCGCTGCGAGAGCACGCAATTGTTGAAGACAATCCCGCGGATCTCATCTCAGCTCCGCGCAAGGGGGAGACTCTGCCACGCACGCTCAAGCCGGGCGAGGTTGCCGCCCTACTAGACAGGATCCCCGCGACTACTTCGCTAGAGATCCGCGATCGCGCTCTCTTCGAGCTCGCTTATGGGTCAGGGCTGCGGGCTCAAGAGCTAGTGGGACTCAACCTCAAGGCGATAGATTTTGATGATGAAGAGGTGCGGGTGGAGGGCAAGGGCTCTAAAACAAGAGTCGTTCCCGTCGGAGAGCACGCTGCTGCCGCGCTAGAGCGATACCTAGCCAAGGCGCGTCCGGCGCTTCACGCAGGCGACTCAGAGGATGCGCTGTTTCTCTCTAAGGCCGGGCGACGGCTATCGACTTCTGATGTACGGCGACGGTTGGGGGTCTGGGCCGCCAAGGCCGACATCCAAGGAGGGGTATCTCCGCACTGGCTTCGTCACTCCTACGCGACACATCTACTCGAAGGCGGTGCCGACCTACGAGCGATCCAGGAGCTACTAGGACACGCCACGCTATCGACCACGCAGATCTACACACGAGTTGAGTCAAAGAGGTTGCGAAGCGCTTACGCCAAGAGCCATCCTCGGGCTTGAGGCGCAGGTGATCGTCTCCTGCACGGCCCGGTCCGCAATCAAGCACCCATTCATGACGATTCCAGTTGCTAGGCTCAAAGGAAGATGAAACCTCGCCTGATCCGCCCTCCCGATGCTCCGATCCTCTGCACAATCTGCGCACGCAGTTTGCTGCGTGGTGAGCACCCGGTCGCGTTTTTAGCCGCCGGCGAGCCACGCGAGGTGTGCGAGTTGTGCACCGATCGCGCGCGCCAGCAGGGATGGGTTCGAGCAGACTCACAAGTTGATGGCCAGCAGCCCACTGGTCGCGGCGACAAGCGCTATCTGCCCGGGCGATTTCGAGTGCGCAAGGGTGGCTCTGAGCCGGTCGCGACGGAAGTTGAACCGGTCGTTGAGTTCGATCACTTCGCTGATGTAGGAGAGTCAATCGATCTGGAGCCACATCGCTTGAGCGACGAGGTCAGAGCAGAGGAGGCGCTGAGCATCTTTAACGCCAGCGATCAGCCCCCGAGCATCGCCAGCGTGACCGCATCTCTCGGCGCTCCGACGGTTGTAGTGCATCCCTTTCAACAGGAGTCACAAACCGTCGAGGTCGTCGTGGCTTGGGAGCTGTGTTGGTACCGCTATGAGATCGCACTCTCCGACATCGAGACTCCGATCACGATGACGGCTAAGGGGCACAATCTGGATGAGCTGGCCTCAGCCGACAAAGTGCCAAACGCAGAAGCGCACGCGGACGGCCATCTCGCAATGGTGACGCTTCCGCGGTGACCCACGACCGTGATTCACTCGACGCCCGGCGGGGGCGACAGCGATCCACAGTGCGGCGAAGGCGACTATCTGCGCTGTCGATAGTCGCCGCCGCAATCGTTTTAGTCGCGGTAGTCGTGGCGGTTGCTGGGGGTGGCTCAGGAAACCAATCGAGCGCGGTCACGAAGGTTGGGGGATCTGGCACTGGATCTGCCAAAGATCCAAAGGCCACAGCGCCCACCACCACCAACGGAGACAAGAAGAGTAAGGCGGGCGTTATTGACACATCTGTGGCTCGGTTAGCTGGAGGGTCCCCGGCGCCAGACAAGCCAGTGCCGATCTTGATGTACCACGTGATCGGCGATCCACCGTCAGGTGCTCCCTATCCCGACCTCTACGTAAGCCCCGATAACTTCGCCAGCCAGATGACTGCTCTGGACAAAAAGGGCTATGTAGCCGTCACCGAAAAAGAGGTCTACGACGCCTGGCACGACGGCGCCAACCTTCCCGACAAGCCCATCGTGATCAGCTTCGATGATGGCTATCAGGGGATCTACAAACGCGCGTTGCCGGTCATGGCCAAGCTCGGCTGGCCGGGCGTGCTAAATCTAGAGCTAAAGGTATTGGGTCAACCAGAGCAGGGCGGCTTGAGCCCGGCTCAGGTCAAGGGCCTCATCGATGCGGGCTGGGAGATTGCCTCTCACACTATTAACCACTCAGATCTAACGCAGGTCGATAGCGCAACAGTGCGTTCGGAGCTAGTTGACTCAAAGGCTGAGATCAAGCGTCGGTTCGGAGTAGAGGCCAACTTCTTCTGTTATCCCGCGGGTAAGTTTGACGACGCCGCGGTTGCGGCGGTCGAGGCTGCTGGCTACCTAGGGGCCACGACTGTCGACTACGGCCTCGCACGTAAAGACATGCCGTTCACGCTCTCACGAATCCGCATCAACGGCTCCGATGGTGTTGACACATTCGAGGCAAGAATCGACGACGCAACGGCGTAGCTGGAGCGACTTGCTCAAATCAGTGTGCGCCTGCGACGCGCGCAAAGACTCACAGCGGGGCGTCGTGGAGAAAACACCGGCGGTTATCGGATTCGTCCATCAAGCGGCTATCTGCCGCATGGATGGGTGAGGTGGTGGTATGTTCTCGCTGCACTTCACCTTAAATAATTTCTTAACAACAACATAGCTGCGATCGGAGCCAGTCAAAATGGGCGAGAGAATGACTTACGATGCGCGCAGGCTACGTTGGGCTTCTCTGGCCACTGTCGCTGCACTTTCGCTCGCCTTGGCACCCTCGGCGTTCGCGGCACCTGCTCACGCCTCGGCGCTACCGTTGGCCCCGCTTGCTAGCTCTGCTGCGGCGGGCGTTGAAGCCATCGCTGGAGACAAGTCGGTCACCCTTCAATGGACAGCCACATCAGGAGCCCGCCACGCCGCCTACGGTGTCAGTTGGCGCAAGCACACCTTTAAGAACGGTCAGCCGACCAAGGCGTGGGCTCCTAGCTGGTCGGGACTAAGCGAGCTTAGATCCTCTGCGCGCTCACACAAGGTCACTGGTCTTAAGAACGGCGTGCAGTATCAGTTTCGGCTAGAGACGAAGGCTAACCCCGGCGCGCGCTGGGTTTTTCACTCAGTAGTCGCGGCGATCCCTTTCTCCTCGGTTCCATCGTGCGCAAACGGACGGGCCACATGCGTGGTAGGTGACGTTGGCCCTGGTGGCGGCAAAGTCTTCTACGCTCCGGGTGGGAAGTTCACTGAGACGGGTTCGGCTTGCGGCTCGAGCTGTCGTTACTTAGAGGCAGCTCCCGCTAACTGGGCCACTGCCGGCTCACCGGATCCGCTGCTGGCCTGGGGGCTAGTGGACTCCGCGGGGAATTGCGGCAGTGTAGATATTCCTGGCGCAGGGGGATTAGCTATTGGTGACGGCCAGCAGAATACGACGGCCATCGTCACAACGGCCGCCTGCTACAAGGCGACTAAAGCTCCAGCAGCGTGGGCTGCCAACCTCTACAACCCGACCGTTAATGCCGTAAGCGTCGGCGGGTGGTTTCTGCCCTCGCTGGGCGAGCTCAACGCGCTCGATATCTCTCACGTGGGTGGATTGGCTCCCTATGGCAGCTACTGGTCGTCATCACAGAAGGATGCTATCGGCGCGTGGCATCAGTTCACCGGCTACGCCGGCGGCGAAGACCCGGAGTACTACATCTACAAGTACTACCACTTCCTCGTGCGGCCAATCCGCGCGTTTTAGCAGGCTACGTTCACGGCTCTTGCCGAGCTAATGCTTTGGGCCCCTGGCCGCACATGCTCATAGCTCTCAAAGTCACTGCATCGCTGGCAGCGGTCGGTAGTGGCTGGGGCCAGAGCAGCGCATCAAGAGAACTGCCCCATCACACGCCAAACAACTGCTACCTTCCCGCTCAGAGAAGCATCTAAGTCATCCGTTGGCGGGCGACATCTGTCGCCCCCGCTGACTCTTGACAGACCAACGTAGTTTGGGAATAGAGGATCAGGCGATGACTAAGGTTTTGGCTTCTGGCGCAGTGCGGTTTATGTTGGCTGGAGCGTTGATCGCTGCGCTAGCTACCTGCTTTGTTGGCCGCGCTGATGCCTCATCGGTCTTCTCCTCCCCGTTTGCTTCGCCGTCTGTGTTTGCTAATTCAGCTGCCTCTGGCGCGTCAGTTGTCGCTGGCAATCGCGCTCTGACCTTGAAGTGGTCTGCTGTGAAGGGTGCTGCTGGTTATCGGGTTAGCTGGCGTGGCCGTGCGCTCAAGGGTGGTAAGCCAACTGCGGCGTGGTCTAAGAAGTGGTTTGGTTTGAGAGTGCTTAAGGCTGCGGCGCGTTCGTATAAGGCAGCGGGCCTTATCAACGGCCGTCAGTATCAGCTGCGGCTGGAGTCAAACACCAAACGCAAACCAGCCTGGGTGGTGCGCTCGACGGTGGTGGGTACTCCTAAGGCAGCGCCACCGGCACCAAAACCACCACCAACGCCCGTTCTCCCAGCGACCGTTCCTGGCCCTCCAACGGCCGTTACAGGCGTTGGCGGTGATGGAGAGGTAGCGGTGTCGTGGACTGCGCCCACAAATAACGGCGGATCAGCGATCACGGCTTATACGGCCACCGCCGTAGAGGACCCGTCAAAGAGCTGTAGCTCACCTGCTTTTACGACGTGCACAGTCGCTGACCTCACAAACGCAACTCCGTACACGTTCACCGTCGTGGCAACTAATGCTCGTGGTACGTCGACGGCGTCGGATCCGTCGGTGGCGGTTACACCATTTGGGGTGCCTAGCGCTCCGACCTATGTCAATGGTGTGGCAGGTGACGGTGAAGTCGAGGTCGCGTGGGCTCAATCTGACTACAACGGCTCTGCGATCACGCGTTATACGGCTACCGCTGTGGAAGACCCGTCAAAGAGTTGCATTGCCACCGCGTCACGGTATACGCCAGCATTGGCGCCGTGCACAGTCACCGGCCTTACCAACGGCACGCCTTACACGTTCACCGTCGTGGCAACTAATGCTCGTGGTGACTCGGCGGCTTCTGGGCCGTCCGATGCGGTGACGGCAGGTTTTTGGGTGGTTGGGAACACTGGTCCCGGCGGCGGCAAGGTCTTCTACGCTTCGAGCGGCACGTTCACGGAGACCAGCGCGGCGTGTGGTTCGAGCTGTCGTTACCTAGAGGCCGCTCCCGCGGGCTGGAATTCGGGTGGTAGTCCTGATCCGGAGCTGTCGTGGGGTGGCGGGGACGGCACTGATGGGCAGTGCAGTAATAAGGACATCTCAGGTGCTGCTGGCACCGGTATTGGTTCTGGTTTTGCTAACACAGCCGCGATTATGGCTGTCTGCACTGCTGAGAGCGGCATTAATTCGGCTCCTGCTGCCAGAGCTGCCTCAACCTACGCACCGACAGTCGGTGGTGTGAGCGTCACGGGCTGGTTCCTGCCCTCGCTGGCTGAGCTCGATGCGCTTGACCTTTCCGGTCTTGGTGGGTTGACTTGGGTTAACTACTACTGGTCGTCGTCGCAGAGCAATGCGGACAGCGCCTGGAACCAGCTCGTCGGGCTCGGCGGCAGCGCGAACAACTGGCAGGGCAGCGGCAGCAAGCTCTACACCATGCGTGTGAGGGCGGTTCGGGCTTTTTAACTATTTGCTGTTAAGCCGTCCGCTTCGCGCCATTGAGGGCGCGCAGGCTTTGGTCGGAGAGGCGCTCGGCTGGCGACGGCGGCGCGCCGTTCTCACCATCCCCTAAAACGTAAGCGGCTGAAGGGACTCGAACCCTCGACCTTCTGCATGGCAAGCAGACGCTCTAGCCAACTGAGCTACAGCCGCAGTGACGGCGGAGTATAGAGGGTATAAACCCCGGGGAGGTCCTGTCGGTAGCTCTGCGGTAGCGCAGGGCGAACTGAGATCGATGCCCGCTGGTGGCTCGCTTGCAGGTGTCGTCGGCTCTGCGCGCAGTATCGTCGGGGGCAGCTATTAGGGTTAGCGCCTTATGCGCTCGGTGTTCAGCGGCAAGGGCCGTATCCTTCCAGCAGTCGCGATGGTCGTTTCGCTGATTGGGATCGCTGTATGTGCCCCGGCGGCCTTCGCTGATGAGACGATCGATCAACTCGGCTTCGTTGGCAAGATTCCAACAGAGGTCGGGCTCAATTCGGCGTGGGTCGTCCTCTGCGGCTGCTTAGTGATGTTCATGCAGGGCGGACTTGCGATGGTGGAAGTCGGCTTCGTCAGAGGCAAGAACGCTGGCTCGATCATTCCGAAGTTCTTGGTGAACTTCTCGCTGACGGCCGCGCTGTTCTGGGCCGTTGGATTTGCGTTCGCATTTGGCGATGGCAATCCGTTGATTGGTACCAGTGGATGGTTCGTCGGCAGCGCCAAAGACTTTGCCCTTGCCTGGCCTCGCTACACCAACGGTGTCACGGTTGAGGCGTTGTGGTGGTTTCAGTTCACCTTCTGCGCGATAGCCCTCGCGATTGTTTGGGGAACCACACTTGAGCGGATTAAGTTTGGCGTCTACATCATCTTCGCCGTGTTTTTTGCTGGCTTTATCTACCCGGTTGTGGCGCACTGGATTTTCAGCGACGGATGGCTACGAACCGACTTTCATGTTCAGGACTTCGCAGGCTCGATCGTTGTTGATGTGACGGCCGCCGCGGCCGCACTGGCGGTTCTCTTGGTGCTTGGTCCACGTCGTGGTAAGTACGGCAGCGACGGGCGGGCTCGCGCGATTCCAGGGCACAACATGCCGATGTTCGGGCTAGGTATTTTTATTCTCTGGCTTGGCTGGTACGGCTTTAACCCGGGGTCTACATTGACCGCTCTGGACGGCCGGTTCCCAGAGATCGTGCTCATCACGACCTTGGCAGGCGCGTTCGGCGTATTGGCGGCGGTTGGGCTGATGTGGGTGCGCTCAAAGACCTTTGACATCGGTATGTCTGGTAACGGCGCGATCGCTGGACTGGTTGCGATTACTGGTCCAGCCGGGTACATCGATGTCTGGGCGGCGCCGATTATTGGTGCTGTGGCTGGAGTGATCGTGGTCCAGGGCGTGCTACTGATCGACCGCAAGATCGACGATCCGATCGGCGTTCTGTCTGCTCACGGGCTGGCCGGTGTCTGGGGAGCGCTCTCGCTTGGCCTCTTTGCGGCCCCGCGGTTGGCGCAGTACAACCTTCCTGGCAGTCACGGAGGACTGTTCTATACCGGAACGCTTACCCAACTCGGCTCGCAAGCCTTGGCCGTGGTGGTCGTGTTCGTCTTTGTTTTCGCATCCTCTTATGCGGTGTTTTTTATAACAGACAAGGTCTACGGGATACGCGTTTCGCCAGCGCAAGAGAACGCCGGGCTCGACATCAGCGAGCATGGAATGTACGGCTACCCAGAGCAGTTCATCCCCGCAGCCGAGCTCTTTGGGGAGGCGATCGCGGCGGCTGGCGAGCGGATCGGGACCGGTCCTCTCTCAGACCCGGATGTGACCGCCTGAGGTTTGGGGTCGTTTTAGCTCCCTGATCCCTAGGAAACAGCAACCGTATAAGGCGACGACCGGAGTCGAACCGGTGTACACGGCTTTGCAGGCCGCTGCGTAACCACTCCGCCACGTCGCCCGGGGTGTGACTACAAGAGTAGCGATCTAGCGCGTGCCTAGACGCGCACAGCGATGCTAGGCTTGCGCTCCCCAGGGCGATTAGCTCAGCTGGGAGAGCGCCGCCTCGACAAGGCGGAGGTCACTGGTTCGAGCCCAGTATCGCCCATCAGGATTGAGTGCTTAGAGAACTGCATCGTCGCGGTGAAAGATCTGACGGCTGGCTCTTGGGGGTACGCCTGGCTGTCGATGTTGGTCGCGATGAGGTGTAATTAGGTGTCTGAATCGATCCGACTTAGACCCAGACCCGATCGTGGCCTTAAATGATTGGCTAGATGCCGCGTCGCTGGCCGGCATCGAAGACCCTGACGCGATGACGCTGGCCACCGCCGACAGTGAAGGTAGGCCGTCGGCACGCACTGTCTTGTTGAGGCACTGTGACTCGCGCGGCCTCGTCTTCTACAGCCACCGCACCAGCCTCAAGGGACGCAACCTAGCCGCAAACCCACACGCGGCAGTCGTGCTGCATTGGCGGGAACTAGGCCGACAGGTCACTGCTACTGGCCCGGTCGTCTTAGTTGACGACGGTGAGTCCGACGCCTACTTTGCAGCGCGACTGCGCGACAGCCGGATCGGTGCGTGGGCATCCCAGCAGGGCGAGCCTCTTGCCGACAGGGCTGCATTGGACGCTCGCGTAGCGGCAGCGCAGGCCCAGTACGCTGGCCAAGAAGCTGTGCCTAGGCCGCCTTATTGGGGCGGCTTTCGGCTGATTCCCGAGACGATTGAGTTTTGGCAGGCAGGCAAGTTTCGCCTGCACGATCGGTTTGTCTATGTGCGGGCTGGCGACGGCTGGGAGATCAGCCGTCTGTCGCCGTAATCGCGCAAGACTTAAAGCCGAACTTCTTGGCGAGCTCTTCTGCGGCCGATTGAAGAGGTAGGGCCTTCTGTGATCCGGCAAGGATCTCTGAAATATTGCCTCCCTTTATGACCTCAATGAATGCAGCGACAGCAACGAAGGTCTTGTCCTGTGCCGCAAATAGCGCGTTGAGTTCAGCATCGCTCCCACTCGGGCGGGGCAACGCCTTAACGGCATCCAAGCTGGCTTGCTGGGTTTCGAGGATCTTCTGCGTGGCCGCGGCCGCGGCCACGAAGTCGCCCTTGGTGATGTCGCCAGTGACCTCAGCGGTCGATGTCTCGACGGTAGCGTTGGCGACCTTGCAAGAAGTATCGGCCTCGGCGATGTAGTCGGCCTTTGACGGACCACTCGCCGTCGCTGTTTTTGTATCGCTTGATCCACATGCAGCTAACAGCACCATTAACGCGACTACAGAGATTGACGTGATGCTTGCCTTGACCATTAATTGCTCCCCAGGTTTAAGTGTTGAAGATGAGCGAGGGCTTGCCTGGCTGCTCGGTCGCTACCATGGCGACGATGAACGTAACCCTGCCTGATGGGACAGTACTCGACCTACACGACGACGCCACCGGCGCGGATGCGGCGGCCGCGATAGGCGCTGGTCTGGCACGGGCAGCACTGGGTATCCGCGTACGCAATCAGGCCCGTCCCGATACTCCCAACGGCGAACAGGCGCTCTTGGACCTCTCAAGCCCCCTGCTCGACGGCGATCAGATTGAGATTGTGACCGCCAACGGAGGCGATCCCGACGCGCTCTGGCTTGTGCGCCACGATGCCGCCCACGTGCTTGCGGCAGCCGTGATGGAGCTCTACCCCGGCGTCAAAATCTCAATTGGGCCACCGATTGAACAAGGCTTTTACTACGACTTCGAGTTCCCCGAGGGGGTGACCGTCTCCGAGGCCGACTTCAACGCCATCGAGGCCAAGATGGCACAACACATCAAGGCCGACGAGCAGTTCGAGCGCGAAGAAGTAAGCGTTGAGGTTGCCCTAGAGCGGTTTAGCGCCCAGGGCCAAGACTACAAAGTCGAGCTGATCGAGGACCTAGTTGCCAATACCGGCGTGAGTTCGGTCTCGCTCTACACCAACGGGCCGTTCACGGACCTCTGCCGTGGCCCTCACGCCACGGGAACTAAGCGGATCAAGGCCTTTAAGTTGCAGTCGGTTGCTGGCGCATACTGGCGCGGTGACGCTAGCCGCACGATGCTGACTCGGATCTACGGAACGGCTTTTCTAACTAAAGAAGAGCTCGCTGAGCATCTCGAGCGTCTTGAGCAGGCTCGTGCTCGTGATCACCGCAAGCTGGGCAAAGAGCTCGACCTCTTCTTCTTCTCCGAGCTTTCGCCAGGCTCACCTTTTTGGCAGCCGGCCGGAATGGCGATCTGGAATGAGCTCCAGCTGCTTTGGCGTCAGGAGAACGCAGCCAGGGGTTATCTCGAAGTCAAGACCCCAATCCTCTACGACGTCGAACTCTGGAAGCAGTCTGGGCACTGGGATAAGTACCGCGAGAACATGTACTTCACCGATGTTGAGGATCGACCAATGGGCCTCAAGCCGATGAACTGCCCGGCCCACATTCAGATCTTCAACGCCGATCGGCGCTCCTACCGTGATCTGCCCGTGCGTTACTCAGAGGCTGGACTCGTCCATCGCCACGAACCCAGCGGAGTTCTCCACGGGCTCTTGCGTGTGCGCCACATCACTCAAGATGACGCCCATATTTTCTCTACCGAGGAGCAGGTCGAAGATGAGGTTGTCGGCTGCCTAGAGTTTGGCTTCTTCCTCTACGAGCTGTTTGGATTTAAGCCAAGGCTTGAGCTTTCTACGCGGCCGGCCGAGCGCGTTGGCAGCGATGAGATGTGGGATCGCGCCGAGGCCGCTCTGGAGGGCGCGCTGCGTCGCCAAGGGCTTGACTTCGAGGTAAACGAGGGCGACGGCGCCTTCTACGGACCCAAGATCGACCTCCATATGACCGACTCGATCGGCCGCTCATGGCAGCTTGGAACAGTCCAGCTCGACTACTCGATGCCCGAGCGCTTCGACTTAAACTATACGGGCGCTGACAACCAAGATCACCGTCCGGTGATGATTCACCGCGCCCTATTTGGCTCCTTCGAGCGCTTTATAGGGATCCTAATTGAGCACTATGCGGGGGAGTTCCCCGTCTGGCTGGCACCGGTCCAAGCGATCGTTTTGCCGATCGCCGATCGGCACGCCGATTGGGCACAGGAAGTATTGGACGGACTCCAAAAAAGCGGCCTGCGAGCTGAGATTGACGGCCGCACAGAGTCAGTCGGTCGCAAGATTCGCGACGCCGAGCTACGCAAGGTTCCCTACATGTTGGTCGTCGGAGACCGTGAGTCCGAAGATCAAACAGTTGCTTTGCGCCGCCACCGCGAAGGTGACCTTGGCAGTCTCTCACTCGACGCAGCCGTTGAACGGATTGCCCGCGAATATCGTGATCGGTCAGCGTCATAGTCAATCTCACGCTATAGTGCGCGATCTTGCCCGAGTTTCTGATCCAGCTGCGTAGCGCTTGACACGCAGGACCGCCTAATCCGTGCCGGTTCCCCGTCGATTTGACCGGCGTCTTCCTGAGCGGGATACGACTCGCATCAACGAGCGCATCCGCGTGCCCGAAGTGCGCCTGATTGGCGACGATGGCCAGCAGATTGGCGTGATCAAGATTGACGACGCGCTCAGCTACGCCCAAGAGCGCGATCTCGACCTCGTTGAGGTCGCCCCTGAGGCTCGACCGCCAGTCTGTCGGGTCTTGGACTACTCCAAGTTTAAGTACGAGCAAGAGCAGAAGCTGAAGTCTGCGCGCAAGCATCAGCAGCAGATAACCGTTCGCGAGATCAAGTTTCGTCCCAAGATTGCGCTTAACGACTACGAGACCAAAAAAGGCCACGTCCTGCGCTTCCTGCGTCACCGAGACAAGGTCAAGGTCACGATCATGTTCCGCGGCCGCGAGATCACCCACCCCGAGCGTGGCGAGATGATCCTTACTCGCCTAGCCGAGGAGCTTGGAGACTTGGCCTTAGTTGAGCAGCATCCGATCCAAGACGGACGCAACATGACGATGATGCTCGCCCCAGGCAAGTCGATTGAAGATGGAACTGATGCAGCCGCACTGGCCGCACTTGCGGCGGGAGAGCCTGAGCTTGCGGCCGTAGAGGCCGAGCCAGCGGTTGTAGAGGTTGCAGAGGCCACTGAGCCAGCGCCAGAAGCAGTAGAGCCCACCGCGGCCGACTGACTCTAGGCGGGGTCAGGCGGCGCCGATGGGCCGAAATTCGCTACCCTGCCCACTGCATGCCGAAGATGAAAAGCCATTCCGGCGCTAAGAAGCGCTTTCGCAAAACGGGCACGGGTAAGTTGCGTGCGCGTCACGCGATGACCAGCCACATTCTTGAGAAGAAGTCGCCGGCCCACAAACGTGCGCTCGGTCGACCGGTCGTAGTCTCTGACCACGATGCTCCGCGCGTTCGCAAACTTCTGGCAGGCGGGAAATGACCCGCGTCAAACGATCAGTTCACGCGCGCAAGAAGCGCCGCGCGACACTTGAGCGCACAAAGGGCTTTCGTGGCCGCGCTAACTCCTCTTACCGTCAGGCTAAGGAAGCGCTGCTTAAGGCAGACACCTACGCCTATCGCGATCGCCGCAACCGCAAGCGCGACTTTCGCCGTCTCTGGATAACTCGCATCAATGCGGCCGCACGTCAAGAGGGTCTGAATTACGGACAGTTCATGCACGGCCTCAAGTTGGCTGGAGTCGAGCTAGATCGCAAAGTGCTGGCCGACATGGCCGTCCGTGACCCAGAGGCTTTTCGACGGTTTTGTGAACGCGCCCGCGAGGCGTCGGCTGCGTAACTACGCTGTCGATGCAACGTGCCTTACGGGCGCCGAACCTCTTTTTAGGGGTCGGCGCCTTTTTTGTTTGACCGACCGTTGTGTAATACACCACTAACACCACTACTTCCGTGACACCAACACCCATCACATCACCCCACAATGAACGCCTAGCTGACGTCAGGCGACTTCACCGTCGTCGCGGTCGCGATCTAACCGGACGCTTCATCGCTGAAGGCGAAGATCTGCTGGCGGCCGCCGACATCGCCGGATGGCCAGCCTTGGCCCGCTTTGCTGCGACCGATAGCGGACTGGCAGGGGACGAGGTCGAGCCCGAGCTATTGGCTCGTGCGAGCACGCTGGGTTCGGGCACGCGCACGCTGGCGGTATACGCACAGCGTTGGTCGGTCCCGACCGGGCCTCTCTGCATCTACCTACATGGCGTCGGCGATCCAGGCAACGTCGGCGCAATCCTGCGTAGCGGACTGGCCTTCGGGGCGAGTTCTGTAGTGCTTGGTCCGGGCTGCGCTGACCCCTATGGCCCAAAGGCCGTGCGCGCCAGCATGGGAGCGATCTTCGGTGTTGCATTAGCTCGTGGCGAGGTAGCTGATCTGCCGGGCGAGAAGATCGCTCTTGTTGCACGCGAAGGCGAGGTGCTTGGCGGCCCAACGCCCGAGGGCGATGTGACGGTGCTGGTTGGCGCCGAGCGCGAAGGTCTTCCTGATGAGGTGGTCGGCGCGTGTGAGCGCGTCGCGCATATCCCGATCGCATCAGAGTCGCTCAACGTTGCGATGGCAACGACCGTCGCGCTCTACGAGCTAACTCGATCCCTGCCATCTAGGATCTCGACGCAATGATCGATTCCATCACCAAGCTGCGTGCAGAGGCCGAGGCCGAGATCGCTGCGGCGACTAGCTCTGCTGGGCTGGAAGAGATCCGCGTGCGCTATCTCGGACGCAAGGCCCAGCTTCCCAACCTTTTGCGCGGTGTGCGCGATCTGCCAGCCGATCAGAGGGGCGAAGTGGGCAAGGTTGCCAACGAGAGCCGCGTGGCCCTCGAAGCGCTCATCGATAGCCGCTGTGCGCAGCTCGACGCAGCAGAGTTAGACAGCCGCCTGGTCGCTGGTGGCCTAGATGTCACGTTGCCCGGCGATCCCAATCACTCTCCTGGACGGTTGCACCTGATTACTCAGACCCAACGCGAGCTCGAAGACGTCTTTATCGGGCTAGGGTTTGCGATCGCCGAGGGTCCTGAGATCGAGCTTGTCCAATACAACTTCGATGCCCTCAATCACGCTGCGGCCCATCCAGCCAGGCTATGGACCGACACCTTTTATGTAGCCGGAGCAGACGACGTGAGCAATCCTGCGAGCCTAGTGCTGCGCACGCACACCTCGCCAGTTCAGATCCGTGCGATGCAGGCTCAGGCGCCGCCGATCTATGTGATCGTTCCGGGCCGCGTATACCGCCGAGACTCTGACGCCACTCACACTCCCCAGTTCCACCAACTCGAAGGGCTGGCGGTAGATGAGGGGATTACCCTGGCTGACCTCAAGGGGACCCTCTTGGCATTCGCTCGCGCTACCTTTGGCGATGAGCGCGAAGTCCGCCTGCGACCACACTTCTTTCCGTTTACCGAGCCCAGTGTTGAGGTAGATGTCTCATGCTTTAACTGCTCAGACGGCGTAATGGCTGGTGGCCAGCGCTGCAACCTCTGTAAGGGGTCGACGTGGATCGAAATTCTTGGAGCCGGCATGGTTGACCCCAACGTATTTGGGCACGTTAGTGAGCATGGCTATGACCCCGAGCGAGTTAGTGGCTTTGCTTTCGGCCTCGGGATAGAGCGCATCGCGATGCTCAAACACCGTGTGCCGGATCTACGCCTCTTTTATGAAAATGATGTGCGCTTTCTGAGGCAGTTCGGATGAAGCTGCCACTACTCTGGCTCAACGACTACGTAACCTCTGCGCTCTCGGCGACAGAGCTGGCTGAGAGGTTGGATCTGACTGGGACCGAGGTCGAGCGAATCTCACATCACGGGGTAGTTGCCTCTGAGTATTTCGTGGTCGGTCACGTGCTCGAGACAGGGCCTCACCCAGACGCCGATCGACTCTCTGTCTGTCAGGTCGATCTGGGGGATGGCTGCGTCGAGCAGATCGTCTGCGGCGCCCCCAACGTTGCCCCTGGGCTAACGGTTGGCGTTGCCCGCCCAGGCGCCGTAATGACTGATGCCACAAAGCTCAAGACGGCAAAGCTGCGTGGTGTGGCATCCAACGGCATGATCTTGGCTGAGGACGAGCTGGGGATCGGCGGCAACCACGACGGCATCATGGTCCTTGACGATCAGCTAAAGCCCGGGACCCCGCTTGACAGCGTGATGGATATCTCCAGCGACGTTCTTGAGTTAGAGATCACCCCTAACCGTCCCGACTGTCTGAGCATCTACGGGGTTGCACGCGAGGTACACGCGGCCACGCAGGCGCCGTTATCGCCAGAGCCTTGGGCTCAAGACCTCGGGACGTTTGGGCCGGTCGATGGAGTCGAAGTAGACGTGCAGGAGCCAGCCTTGTGCCAGCGCTTCACCGCACGCGTCTTTGAAGACGTCAAGCTTGGAGACTCTCCAACCTGGCTCAAAGCCCGCCTGAGCGCTGCGGGCCAGCGTCCCATCTCAAATGTCGTCGACATCACCAACTACGTGATGCTTGTGACCGGCCAGCCGTTACACGCCTTTGACCTCGATCAGATTGCCGGTGGCCGTTTGGTTGTACGCCGTGCGGGCGACGGGGAGAGTGTCGAGACTCTCGATGGTCAGACGCGCGAGCTAGACAGCGAAATGGTTGTTATCTGTGACCAAGACGGGCCTACCTCGATCGCCGCGGTTATGGGAGGCGTGCGCTCGGAGGTAAGCGCCACAACGACACGCGTCCTAATGGAGGCCGCGACTTGGGATGGCCCCAACATCCAGCGCACATCAACACGCCTAGCGCTGCGTAGCGAGGCCTCGTCGCGCTTTGAGAAGCAGCTTTCGCCCGAGGTTGCGATAGAGGCTCAGGCGTTAGCGACTCGCCTGATGGTGGAGCTTTGTGGTGCAACTGTGGCAGCGGGAACTATCGATATCGGTGGAGACGGACCTGCTCCAATCACGTTGCGTCTACGCGAGGCTCGCCTCGCGCAGGTGCTAGGGACAACGCTTTCACGATCACGCCAATCAACGATCCTCACCGCACTTGGCTTTACGGTGGTCGATGCTGAGGATGGGCTCGACGTCACGGTGCCGCACTTCCGCCGCATCGACGTCACTCGCGAGATCGACTTAATTGAAGAGGTTGCGAGGATCGACGGGCTCGCAAACCTCCCCGCTACGCTGCCTGCGCGTCGCGCCAGCAGCGGGCGCCTGAGCCCGCGTCAGCGTGCGCGCCGACGTGCCCAAGACGCCCTCGGAGCCGCTGGCCTGCACGAAATCGTCGGCTGGAGCTTTGTCGCACCCGACCTCGCCGACCGCTTGCGCCTCGACGGCGATGACCCACGCCGCAATGCAATTGCGATCTCCAATCCGATGTCTCAAGAGCAGTCGGTGATGAGGACTACGCTGCTGGGCTCTCTGCTCGACGCGGCCAGCCACAACGTCGCTCGCGGCGCTGCTGACCTGGGACTGTGGGAGATGGGCGGCGTCTACCGTCATCCGCAGTCAGCGGGTGAGTTAGGCGCTGCCTTGGGAGATGGCGGACTTCCTGATGAAGGTCACCGCCTGGGCGTTTTACTGACAGGGGCGGCGACCGTGCCAACGTGGCGCAGCTCTGTCGCGGTGGCAGCAGATTTCTACTCCGCAAAAGGGGTCCTCACAGGGCTGCTTGACAGCTTGCGTCTGTCGTGGTCGGTCAAGGCGGCCAGCCAGCCGTTCTTGCATCCGGGACGCGCCGGCGCTGTATACCTCGGCGACCGAGAGATCGGCTGGTTGGGTGAGATACATCCAGCCGTAAGCGCCGCCTGGGACCTTGACTCGGCATCTGCATTTGAGGTCGACATTGATTCGATCATTGACGCCGCTGGCGTAGGAAATGAGATCTATCGCGACCTCACGAGCTTTCCCGAGGTCCGCCAAGACATAGCGGTGATAGTCAGTGATGATGTCAGCGCCGACCGAGTCTTGGAGGTTGTCCAAAGCGCAGCGGGCAAGCTTCTGACCGAGGCGAGGGTCTTTGACGTCTACCGCGGTGACCAAATCGGTCCGGGGCGCGTTTCCTTGGCTTTGCGACTGACCTTTGGCGCCAGTGACCGTACGCTTAGCGACGACGACATCCTGCCTCGTCGCGAGAAAATAGCCGCTGCCTTAGCGGCCGACTTGGGAGGTGAGCTGCGTGCCTAGCGTCGCGGTCTTTGGTGCGAGTGGTTTTGCCGGGGCACTTGCGGCGGACCTGCTCTGGCGCCACCCGTCATTTGAACTCGTGACCGTGACGAGTCGTAGCGATAGCGGCCGTCGCCTAGATGATCTCTACCCGCGCTATCGCGTGCCGCTGATCTTGGAAGAGCCAGATGTTGACGCTCAGGCCGGAGTCGACGCGGCGATCGTCGCCTACCCCCACGCAGCGTCTGCTGGGCTAGTCGCTGCCCTGCGTAAACGCGGCGTCCGCGTCGTTGACCTCTCGGCCGACTTCCGCCTGCGCGATCTCGGCGTCTACGCAGAGCACTACGGCCAGCACCCTGAGCCAAGCCTCATCCAAGAGGCTGTCTACGGGCTCACCGAACTGCGCCGCGAAGAGATCGCTGGAGCCGATCTGGTCGCCAATCCGGGCTGCTTCCCTACGGCCGCCCTGCTCGCCCTTGCGCCACTGGCTCGCGCTGGATTGATTGGCGACGTTGTAATTGATGCTAAGACCGGCGTCTCGGGAGCTGGTCGTGCGGCGACTGAAACCACGCACTTCTGCTCCGTTGACGAGAACGTGGTGGCCTACAAGGTCGGCACCCATCGCCATACACCAGAGATCGACCAAGAGCTCTCACTGATGGGGTCTTCGGCGGGACCGATCACCTTCGTTCCACATCTGGTCCCACTCGATCAAGGCGAGCTGGTCTCTTGTTATGTGCGTGGGACCGAAGATGTGGGCGCAGATCTTGGCGAGATCTACGCGAAAGCCTACGCCCAGGAGCCATTCATCGAGATCGCACAGACACCCCCTGGGGTGCGCGATGTCCGTGACACCAATATCTGCCGCATCAGCGTCCACCGCGATCAACGCAGCGGTCTGATTGTGGTTTTCGCCGCGATCGACAACCTCTGGAAGGGAACCTCCTCTCAGGCGGTCGCGAATCTCAATCTAATGTTCGGGCTGCCCGAGGGTGAGGGCATCTCATGACCGAAGTGCCACCTTTTTTTGATTCGCGTTGGGTGCAGCGCCCTGACCATGTCAGCGAATGTGGCGGCGCTGAGCGCGACGGGTTTCCTAGCGGCTTTCGTGCTGCGGGAATCGCAGCAGGGCTAAAGGCCAGCGGTCGCACCGATCTGGCGAT
The DNA here is from genome assembly GCA_947474595.1 of Solirubrobacterales bacterium. Lineage (GTDB taxonomy): Bacteria > Actinomycetota > Thermoleophilia > Solirubrobacterales > Solirubrobacteraceae > CANJIV01. The sequence goes on along the minus strand of CANJIV010000002.1, from coordinate 11,864 downwards.
CCTGATCAGCGATGGCCAAGAGAGCGTTAGCGCTGCGCGTTTTACGCGCTCAGGGGTGCAGGCGGCGCCGGTCTTGGTCTGTCGCGAGCGCTGCGACCTGCACGCTCTGCGCGCAGTGGTAGTCAACAGCGGCAACGCTAATGCCTCGACCGGGGCAGAGGGCTTTGCAGGTGCCGTGGCGATGCAAGAGCACTGCGCCACGGCCTTGGGGCTAGAGCCACAGCAGGTAGCGGTCGCCTCAACCGGAGTGATTGGCGTCACGCTTCCGATCGAGAAGGTCTTGCGCGGGATTGATGCAGCGGCCGAGCAGATTGCCCCTGATACGGCTGCCGATCTGGCCGCTGCGATCATGACCACAGACGCATTTGAGAAGCGAGTCTGTCTCGAGGTCAAGCTCCCCTCTGGAAACGTGAAGCTCAGCGCTCAAGCTAAGGGCGCCGGAATGATCCAACCAGCATTCGCGACGATGCTCTGCTTCATCCAGACAGACGCCCAGCTGAGCGCCGAGACGGCCGATCTGCTTTTGGGTGTCTGTGTCAAAAGGTCCTTTGACCGCATCAGCGTAGATGGGCAGCTGTCGACTAACGACAGCGCGATCCTGATCGCCAGCGGCGCCAGTGGTGTCGTTGTCGAGCCACAGTCGCCCGATGAGTTGGCTTTTGGTGAGGCGCTCGACGCTCTCTTGCGTCAGTTGGCGCTGTTGATTGTGCGTGATGGGGAGGGCAGCAAGCGAGTCGGGCGTGTGGTCGTGCGCGGCGCTGGCGACGAGGTAGAGCGCGTTGCGCGCTCGATCGCTAACTCTCCCTTAGTCAAGACTGCACTGCATGGCGGCGATCCAAACTGGGGCAGGATCACCCAGGCCGTTGGTGCGGCGATGCCTGGTACGGCGCCGTTGGCCGTAGACATCACGATCGAGGGAGTCGCTGTGTGTATCGCCTCCACTGCCGTGGACTTCCCTGTGGCCGAGCTAGCGGCTGCGGTCGCAGGCAGCGAGGTCGAGTACGAGGTCAGCCTCCCCGGCGATGGTGGCGAGTGTGAACTCTTCTTCTCCGACCTCTCACATGAATACGTATCGATCAATGCCGACTACAGGACTTAAGATGACTGACTCCATGACCCTCTCCCCAAAGGCCCCTAATGCGTGACGTCGCAACTCTCCTAGAGGCGCTGCCATATATCCGCGAGTTCCAAGGAAAGACCGTGGTGATCAAGTACGGCGGAGCGGCGATGAGTGATCCAGCCCTGCGTGAGGAGTTTGCACGCGACGTTGTCTTGCTCAAATACGTCGGGCTTAATCCAATCGTGATTCACGGGGGAGGGCCCGACATCACGAGCTATATGGAGCGACTGAGTATGCCGGTCGAGTTTGTCGAGGGCCTGCGCGTCTCGGATGCCCAGACGGTCGAAGTGGCCAAGATGGTCTTAGTTGGGAAGGTCAACAAGGACATCGTCTTGCGCCTCAACCGCCACGGCCAGCCAGCGGTTGGAATCTGCGGCGACGACGGCTCGCTATTTAGCTGTAAGCGCAGGACGTCATCTACTGGCCAAGACATTGGTTTCGTTGGCAGCGTCGATCGTGTTGACGTCGGCCTAATCGACCACCTTGGCGCCGACTACATACCAGTGGTGGCCTCAATCGGATCCGACAGTGAAGGTAACTCCTACAACGTCAACGCTGACGAGGCCGCCGGTGCGGTGGCGCGCGCGATGGGCGCCTACAAGGTCGTCTTTTTGACTGACGTCGCAGGATGGCTGGCCGACGGCGACGACCCCGACAGCCTGATCTCAGAGACCACAGCCGATGTCGTAGTGGACGCGCTTGAGTCGATCCAAGGCGGGATGCGTCCGAAGCTCGCTGCCTGCGTAGAGGCGATTCAAGGTGGCGTCGCCTATGCCCATATCGTCGACGGCCGTGTGCCGCACTCGCTTCTACTAGAGCTCTTCACCAACGCAGGATCAGGAACCAAGATCAGGCCTGCGCCATGAGCGTAAAGGAGTTGCAGGCGATCGAATCTAGCTCCGTGATCCCCTCCTACCGTCGCTTTCCAGTTGAGTTCGTGCGCGGAGAGGGGTGTCGGCTGTGGGATGACGAAGGCAACGAATATCTCGATTTTCTAGCTGGGATATCGGTCTGTAACGTCGGCCACTGCCACCCTGCGGTCGTTGCGGCAGTACAGCAACAGGTTGAGCGCTTAATACACGTCACCAACCTCTTTTACACCGAACCAGCGATGCGCCTGGCACAGCGTCTGGCGGCCTCATCGCTCGGCGGCAAGGTCTACTTTGCAAACTCTGGCGCCGAGGCCAATGAGGCCGCGATCAAGCTCTGCCGTAAGGCTCGCCCGGGCGGCGAAATAGTCGTGATCCAAGATGCCTTTCACGGCCGCACGTTGGGTGCTCTTTCGGCCACTCCACAGCCAGCTAAGCAGGATCCATTTGCGCCGATGGTGCCCGGATTTGTAGCGGTAGCTAAAGATCCCCAAGCGGTCGATCGCGCCGTTCACTCAGGGACGTCCGCCGTTTTCATTGAGCCGATTCAAGGTGAGGGCGGCGTCTATCCGATTAGTGCTGAGTTGCTCAGCGCAGCCAGGGCGGCCTGTGACCGCACCGGCGCAATCTTGGTCTTTGACGAGGTGCAGTCAGGGATGGGCCGTACTGGGACGCTTTGGGCTTATCAGTCCACGGGTGTGGTGCCTGACCTGCTGACGAGCGCTAAGGGGCTGGGGGGCGGCATGCCGTTGGGTGCGTTGATCACTAACCCAGCACTTGGAGACGTCTTCGCGCCGGGCGACCACGGCTCGACCTTCGCTGGGGGGCCGGTGATTGCTAGTGCTGCCCTTGCGGCGCTGGAGGTGATCGATGACGAGTCGCTACTAGCGAGCGTCCGCGACCGTGGAGCACGTCTATCTAAAGGCCTGGCCAAGCTGCCGGGGGCTAGCAAGCCACGCGGAGCTGGCTTAATGCTCGCGGTTGATGTCGATGGCGACGCTCCCGCTATCGTCGAGCGCGCGCTGCTTGAAGAACGTCTGGTGATTAATGCCACCGGACCTAATACCCTGCGCTTCCTGCCACCACTTATCGTCAGCGATGGCGAGGTCGACGAGGCTCTCAAACGCCTCGACCGTGTGATGAGCTAAGCGAACCCGATCAACTACCTCACCTAAGGCAATGACAGACCAAACGAGAATAGCGACCACTAGAACCGCCTCCTACGAGGCCGACCCATCCGAAGTCAAGCGTGTGCTGCTGCTCTACTCTGGCGGCCTTGATACCAGCGTGATGCTCAAGTGGATCCAAGATGAGTACGGCGCTGAAGTCGTCGCTTTGACGGTCAATCTCGGTCAACCAGGCGAGGACTACGGCGAGGTACGCGACAAGGCCTTGGGGCTAGGAGCACTTGAGTGCCAAGTCATCGACGCCCGCGAAGAGTTCGCGCGCGACTTTGTGATTCCGGCGATTAAAGCCAACGCTCTATACGGCGGTGGATATCCGCTCTTTACTGCTTTAGGGCGGCCACTGATCGCCAAGCTCGCAGTGCAGGTTGCCCGTGCCACAGGGTGTGACACGATCGCTCACGGCTGCACGGGCAAGGGCAACGACCAGGTCCGCATTGAAGCTACCGTGGCAACGCTAGCCCCAGAGCTACGTGTTATCGCTCCGGTGCGCGGCTGGCAGATGGGCCGAGATGAAGAGATCGCCTACGCCCGCAAGCACGGCATCCCTGTTAAGGGCGGCACTGATGTGACTCCGTATTCAATCGACGACAACCTCTGGGGACGATCTTCAGAGGGTCGCTGGATCGAAGACCTAGATCACGCCCCCGAAGATGATGTATTCCAGCTGGTCACACGGCCAGAGCTGGCGCCCGACGAGCCACAAGAGGTGACGGTTGGCTTTGAGGCTGGCGTGCCTGTCTCGCTAGACGGTGAGCGCCTTGAGATCGTCGAACTTCTCGAACGAGTTGCCGAAATCGGCTGCCGCCACGGCGTTGGCATCGTCGATCACATAGAGGATCGGATCGTTGGCCTGAAGGTGCGCGATATCTACGAGGTGCCTGCTGCGGCAATCATTCTCACCGCTCATCAGGAGCTAGAGAAGCTCGTCTGCACGATTCACCAGAACCAGTTCAAGCCTCAGATCGATCGGCAGTGGTCCTACTTGGTCTACGCCGGACTGTGGTGGGAGCCGTTGCGCGGCGATCTTGACGGCTACATTCAAAGCGTCAACGAACAGGTCACCGGCGAGATATCACTCAAGCTCTACAAGGGCTCGGCTCGGGTCGTGCGTCGGGCCTCGCGCAACGCCGTTTACGACAAGGCTCTTGCTTCATTTGGAGAGTCCGGTGGGCTGTTCTCCCAGCAGGCGTCGCCAGGGTTTATCGAACTGTGGTCGCTGCAGTCACGGATGGCCTATCGCTTGCGTGAGCGTGACGAGTAAGGTTCTTTAGTAGTGAGACACAACGCCTACAAGCTCTTGGGTTACAGCGTCTGGCGTAGTCGCAGGATGCTGCGGCGCAACCGCCCAACAGATCGGCGCCGCAAGGTTGGCGCTGGGTTGGTTGTGGCTGTCGTGGTCAGTGTTGGCATCGCAGCCGGATTGGCGCAGTCGTCGTGAATATCGCGGCTCTCTATGTCCGGATGGCGGCTTAACCTCTTTTAGCTATGGAGGATCGTCACGTAGATCCGGCCTTGGGTGAAGGGCCTCCGCCACTGGAGGTCGAGATTGACGCCGTCCAGAGCGTTGCATCATCACTTGGCACTGTCATCGTGCGGGTGGCCGGACGGTGGCCTAGCGCCCGGACACAACGCGGCGCAGATTCCTACCTTCTTGTCGGCGAGGGCTCCACGCAGGAGCGCCTACCAGCCCTAGCTGAGGCCTCTGAGGGGGCAGAGCGTGCAACCGCCGATCAAAGTGCCCTGCGCGCGGTGTTTTCGCTAGAGGGACCGATCCAAGGTGCGTTGGCGCTCGAGCTTGGCGGTCACCGTATAACTCTGCCGGCGCCCTCTCAGCGGGTTGGGGAGGTAGGCGTGCAGGCTCGCGTCGGGGTTGGCAATCTGGCCTTGGTAACCGATGGGGGCACGGTCGTTGATCGGGCGGTGATCGCCGAACGCAGGGCTCGTCGTGCTGAGGACGGCGAGGGCCAGCAACGCACCCGCGCCGAGGTAGCAGAGCAGGCTGCGGCAGCTCTAAAGATTGAGGCTATCGAGCTCAGGTCGCGGCTACAGGACGCGACTGCTGGGCCCTTAGAACAACCTTCTAGCAAGGTCGCTATCGCGATTAGCGTGGAGTCCCAGCTTGCGCGCACGCCTGTCAGGCAGACCACTCCAAGACCCTCCGCGGTACTCCTCAGCGACGCCCTGTCAGACCTTTTGGCTCGCGAACGCAAGATGACCCAGGGTGTTGGCTCTGTGGTCGCTCGACCCACGAAGTCAGAAGCCCTACCCAATGTCTCCAGCTCCTCATTCCCTGCCACGACGGGCGGACAGCCGGGCAGCGTCGCAGATGCGCTCGATCGCCTCGACCGTGAACGTCGGGCGGCGCCCGAGATGCGTCGGGTTATCCAACAACGTGACGCAGAGATAGCAACGCTGCGCAGTGAGCTAGAGCGCGCTAGCGAGGACCTACGCTCCCAGCACTTTGGAGACGGGGTGGCTACGGCCGCCGCCAAGGCGCTTGAGAACGCCGAGCGCAGGATCGGCGAGGCACGCGCAGCGGCTCTTGCTGCTCAGAACGGCCTGGTCCAGGAGCGTGCCGAGTGGGCATCTGTTGAGAGTGATCTGCGTAGTGAGCTCGCGCGTGCGCGTGAGGGAGCTTCTACGGTCGCCGGTCAGGTCAAGGCGATCGTTGAGCCCGAGCCGATCGTTGAGCCCGAGGCCGCGGTCGCACCCGCGTCCCCAGAGCCACACGTGGCCGTCAAGCCATGGCTGCCTGAGGCCTTGGTGGCTCTCAGCGCCGCAGACCCGGCCGCTAGCGCTCGGCTGGCCCTAACGCTCTTGCCGGCCGCTGGGATCTCGACGACCAAGAAACACAAGATTGACTTAAAGCTCTACGGCGTCGGTCGGCGTCGCGTTGACCTTGAGCCAGGGGCGGTTTCGATTACCCAAGAGCTACAGCGCCCCAGAGGCACAGTCGCAGCCGAGATCAGGCTCGACGGCCCTACGCTCGTCGCGTTGATCACAGAGGGACCGTCGCGCTCGGTGCGCCGCCGGGCAGGAGTGGGGGGTACATGGCGCAGGAGACGGGCGCTGGGATGGTTGGGGCCGATTGAACTCGACCTAGCGATCCTCTCCGAGGCTGGCGTTCACCCGGACCCAACGCTTCTTTTCGCCGCTCTCTCCCAGCGGATTGACCCAGAGTGGACGCGCGGCCACAGCTTCGTCGTCCTCCAGACGATCGTGGGTCCAACAACAACAAGCTCGTTTACGGTAACTGTCGAGGATGGCAGCCCTGTCCGAGTCGCCTCAGTCGACGGTGACCAGAGCGTTAATCCAAACGCATCGGTGAGGTTCTCCCAAGCTGCCTACCTGCGTCTTCTGTCAGGCCGAAGTCACCCATCTGGCGATCGCCCAGCACTGCGCGGGGACAACTCGGCAGTAACTCTCTTGGCGGGATGGGTCGGATGGGCTCAGGGCATCGGCGCTCCTGACCAAGACGCCGTCTGAGCATTCTGGGATCGAGCGAGCCATCCGCCATGGCGCCTAGGATCTCGAACTCGTGAGCACTCAGACCTGCGCCCATCTACACGTTCACTCCGAGTACTCGCTGCTCGATGGTGCCTGCAACATCGACAACCTCGCAGCCCGTGCCGCAGAGCTAGGCCAGCCCGCCTTGGGCCTCACCGATCACGGCGTGATGAACGGTGCGGTTGAGCTCTATAAAGCAGCTAAAAAGCACGGGATTAAGCCAATTATCGGCTGCGAGATCTATCTCGTCGAAGACCGAAAAGCACGTCCGAGCGGGAAGATTAAACGCAATCACCTGACGCTCTTGGCCGCCACCGACGAGGGGTACCGCAACCTTGTCGAGCTCTCATCTGCCGGCTTTCTCGAAGGACTTCACCGCGGCAAGCCAACCGTCGACATGGAGCTCCTTGATAGCCGCTCAGATGGAATCATCGCGCTGACTGGCTGCCTGGCTTCACGCCTCGCCTCGACGCTAATCGACGGTCGCGAAGATGCGGCTCGCGCTCATCTCGACGAGCTGCTCGGCGTCTTTGGCCCCGAGCAGGTCTACTTTGAGGTCCAAAAGAACGGCCTCGCACCTCAGGACGTCGCCAATGAGGGGATCGTCCGTTTGGCCAGAGAGCACGGCCGCCCGCTTGTGGCCACAGCCGACGTCCACTACCTGCGCCGCGAGGACCATGGCCATCACGCGGCGCTGCTATGCGTCCAGACGAAGTCGACGCTGGCAGAGCCCAAGCTCTCCTTCGACACCAACGAGTTCTATCTCAAGTCCAACGACGAGATGAGTCAGGCTTTCGAGCAGTGGCCAGAGTCGCTTGAGAGCACGCTGGAGATCGCCGAACGGTGCACGGTCGAGATTGAGCTCGGCAAGGCGCTGATCCCGAGCTATGCGACTCCTGACGGCAGTAGTGAGGCTGACTATCTGCGCGGCCTAGTGATGGAAGGGTTGCGCAGCCGCTACGGCGAGCCGCCTCCGGCCGAGGCACTGCAACGGATGGACTATGAGTTAGGCGTGATCGACACGATGGGCTTTAACGCCTACTTTCTGATCGTCTGGGACTTCGTCTCCTTTGCTAAGGCCAATGGCATCGCAGTGGGCCCAGGACGCGGATCGGCTGCCGGGTCGATCGTCTCTTACTGCTTGGCGATTACCGATGTAGATCCACTGCGCTACGACCTTCTCTTTGAACGCTTCCTCAACCCCGAGCGCGTCTCGATGCCAGATATCGACATCGACTTCTCGGTTCGCGGCCGTGAGGACGTAATCCGCTACGTCACAGAGAAATACGGCAGGGAGTCGGTCGCCCAGATCATTACCTTTGGCCGGATGTTCCCGCGCGCGGCCACGCGCGATGCCGCTCGAGTGCTCGGCCACGACTATCAAGTTGGTGACAGGCTCGCCAAGCTGATCCCCGATCCGATTCAAGGTCGTCCGCCGTCATTTGAAGAGTGCTTAAAGCCAGGCCAAGAGCTAGCCAACGCGATCGCTGAGGATGCAGTGGCGGCCCAGATCATCGAGGTCGCTCGCGGGTTAGAGGGGATCGTTCGTAACTCCTCCGTTCACGCTGCTGCGGTAGTTATCGCCGACCGACCGTTGACCGAGATCGTGCCGTTGCAACTCGCTGATGCTGGCACTGATGCAAAGGGAGAGAAGGTCTATCGGACCGTCACGCAGTACTCGATGAAGCCGATCGAGGAGATCGGTCTGCTGAAGATGGACTTCTTGGGACTACGCAACCTTGATGTCATCGAGTCGGCCCTAGACATCATTGAACGCTCGGCGGGCGCCCGGCCAGATATGGCGACGCTTGCCCTTGACGATGTACGTACCTACGAGATGCTCTCGGCCGGCGATTCGATCGGCGTCTTTCAGTTTGAGTCCGAGGGGATGCGAAGCGCGCTTCGCAAGGTCCGTCCTACTGAGTTTGAGGATCTTGTGGCGCTGGTGGCGCTCTACAGGCCGGGGGCGATGGATCAGATCCCTAACTACGCCCGCGGCAAGCGCGAGCCGGATTCGGTGCGCTACCCCGACGAGCGACTACGCGCAATCACATCCTCCACTAAAGGCGTGATCATCTACCAAGAGCAGTCGATGCAGATCGCCAAGACGATCGCTGGCTTCTCAGGCGCTAAGGCAGACGACCTGCGCAAGGCGATCGGTAAGAAAGACCGCGCAGGGATGGCTCAGCTCAAGCCCGAGTTCTTTAGCGGAGCGGCCGCTTCGGGAACGCAGCCGGCGATGATCGAAGAGCTCTGGACAACTAATGAGAAGTCAGCCGACTACTCCTTTAATAAGTCTCACGCCGCCTGCTACGCGCTGATCTCTTATCGCACGGCATGGCTAAAGGCCAACTACCCGGCCGAATATATGGCCGCGCTGATCTCATCGGTGATGGACACAAAGGACAAAGTGCCCTTCTTTGTTGCCCAGACAGGGGAGATGGGAATCGAGATCCTGCCGCCCGACGTCAACGTCTCCGACCATCAGTTCGTCGTTGTTGATGGCAAGATTCGCTTTGGCCTAGACGCCGTAAAGGGCGTTGGATTCGCCGCCGTAGAGGCGATTAAGGCAGCCCGAAAGGAGGGTGGAGAGTTCGACTCGCTGTGGGACTTCTGTGCCCGCGTGGACCCTCGGGCCGTTAATAAGCGATCGATCGACTCCCTCATTAAGTCTGGAGCGTTCGGCACCACGGGCGCCTCGCGAAAGGGAATGATCGCCGTTCTTGAGCAGGCCCAAGCCGCCGGTCAGAAGAAGCAAAAAGATCACGCTCAAGGCCAGGCCAACATTTTTGACCTCGTTGGCGGCGGCCCCGCCGAGGTCGTTGCGATGGCCACTCATCCACCAATTCCTTCTGATGAGTACGACCAGCCCGAGATGCTCGCCTATGAAAAAGAGTCGCTGGGTCTGTATATCTCGGCCCACCCTCTCAAGGAGGTGCGCGAGGCGCTGAGCGTGAAGAGTGACTGCTCTCTAGCCGGCCTTGGCGATCGCCGCGATGGCGATGTGGTGACCGTGGGGGGCGTCATTACTGAGTCTAAGAAGATCAAGACCCGCAAGGGTGATCCGATGATGTTCGCCACCCTTGACGATCTGGAAGCAACGGTGGAGCTGGTGATCTTCGGCAAAGTGCTGGCTGCCTGCGAGAGTGCGTTGGCTGGGGACTCGGTGGTGATCGTGCGCGGGCGTATCGACCATAAGGATGCTTCTAAGACCTCAATTGTCGTGCAGGCGGTCGATGTATTTACGCCAACTCCAGCTGAGATAGCTTCCGCCCGTGAAAAGCATGCAGCCGCCTTAAAGGGTCCGCCGACTGTCCATCTGCGCGTCGATGCCGCGACCCTAGACTCCGCTGTGATCGATGAGCTCAAGCACCTTCTGGAGAACTTCCCTGGCGAGTCCGAGGTCGTCTTGGAGATGCAGACGAAGAGCGGCCCGCGGCGGTTGCGTCTTGGCGGGGAGTTTCGTGTCTCAGCATGTGCGGCTCTGCACTCCGAGCTTCACGGCTTGCTTGGCGGGGCAGTGCTCTCCGGTGCTGCTTGAAGCGGTGGCCGATGTCAGCAGGCGCCAGGCCCAGGTCGGCTGGCGCCTAGGTTCTGCGTGCGGCAAGACCCTGCTCGCGTAGGGCGAGGGCTTGGCGGATATCGGTAATCGTCGGAGCCTTGCCATCGGCACCAGGTCCCTCGAAGATCACCGGGAGCCCTTCAAAGCGAGGCTCCGATAGATAGGCAGCGCATCCAATGGCTCCAATCTCCCCGGTTCCCAGCGCGCAGTGGCGGTCACGGTTAGAGCCAAGTGGGGTTTGGGAGTCGTTGACGTGAAGCGCGCCAAGGCGGTCAAGTCCTACGAGTTCGTCGCACTCTTGCAGCACGGCCTCAAGCCCTTGGGCGCTGCGGACGTCATATCCAGATGCGAGTAGATGGCAGGAATCAAGGCAGAGGCCGAGGCGCTTGTCGCCGCCAGCGCTGTCGATAAGGGCCGCAAGCTCTTGGAAAGAGCGGCCCAGGGTCCCTCCAGCACCGGCGGTATCTTCGAGTAGCAGGGGACAACAATCCGTAGCGTCAAGGGCCTCGGAGATGACCTCTCCTGCGCGTGAAATTGCCACATCAACCGGACCATCTTTGGCCGAACCGGCATGGAGGACAACTCCGGCCGCACCAATCTGGTCGCCGACGTAGAGCGAGTGCGTTAGCGATGCGAGTGATTTTTGGCGTAGGTCAGGGTCGTCGGTGGCGCAGTTGATTAGGTAGACGGCGTGAATCACCACCGCGCCTATTTTGGCCTCGGCCATAGCTTCGCGAAATGCGGCGAAGTCAGCCTCGTTATAGGCCGTCGGGCGCCACATGCGAGGAGATTGATTAAAGATCTGAATCGCGCGAGCTTCGATCTCGACTCCGCGTGCGACGGCCTTATCTAATCCGCCCGCAGTTGAGACGTGGGCGCCAATCAGCATGGGCGAAGTAGTGAGGGTGACCGTAGGTGTAGGTCAGTGGGGTGGACGGGCAGGCGTGACACGGTCCAGCGACGATAGCGATCTAAAAGGTTGGGTGTCTGGTTAGAGAGCGGCGCGCGGCGGTGGGCAAAAGGGGGAGGGGGCAAAGTGCCGGCGTCGAGGGGGGTGTGTATGGGAAACCATGAATATGTCAGGGTAAGTCCTCACACCCCACCCAAGAACCTCCCAAAACAACTTTTCTAGGGGGCCAGGGACTGTAGGTAGGAGGTCAGGGCCAACCGTCTGCAACGGGACACGCACGAGGCTGCGAACGAACCCGCCTCGCCCCGCCCCGCGCCACGCCGCGACGTGCCGCGACGCGACGCGACGCCGCCCCGCGCCACGCCGCGACGTGCCGCGACGCGACGCCCCGACGCCCCGCGACGTCCGGCCACCCGGCTCCGCGCCCGGCCCGCCCCGACGCCCGACCCCGACGCTGGGAAAGAGGCTAAGCCGGGGGGTGTGTATGGGAAACCATGAATATGTCAGGGTAAGTCCTCACACCCCACCCGAGAACCTTCCAAAACAACTTTTCTAGGGGGCCAGGGACTGTAAGTAAGCGGGCAATGTCGGTATTTGTTCCGGCATACACACGCGACTGTTAAGGATTCCCGCGCCCCGCGCCCCGCGCCCCGCGCCCCGCGCCCCGCGCCCCGCGCCCCGCGCCCCGCGCCCCGCGCCCCGCGCCCCG
>CANJIV010000001.1 GCA_947474595.1 Solirubrobacterales bacterium | reverse complement strand
CCCCCTTACTTTTGTTTTGGGGGGGGGCGCCCGGGGCGCGGGGCCCCCTCCGTACGTCTGCTAGGCGCGCTACTGACCAACCAACTCAGCGCGCTACCACCAAGAGGGATTGACTGCCGCGGCCGATTGGGATCACCGTACCCTCATGCTGAATCGTTTTCGTCGGTGTAACGTGCGCCAAGGCGAATAGCTAGAACTAGCGCGAGTCAGGCGACGATCAAGCGTCCTCGTCGTCCTCTGGTCCAAGGTCATCTTCGAGCTCCTCGACATCTTCATCTTCGTCGCTCTCAGCAACATGCTCGATCACCGGGGCGGGCGGCGTGTCAGGCTGATCGGCCGCGTCGCCGTGGCCATCAAAGGGAAGCGCTGCCATCCCTAAGATAGCTCCGTCTCCAGCGGTGCCGTCATCATCATCATCGCTTTCAATAACGACCGCTACTGCGCTTACCTGGTCATCGGCCTTCACATTCATCAGTCGCACGCCTTGGGTGGCGCGGCCCTGCTGGCTAACGCCTCGAACCGGCGTGCGCTGAACCATCCCGTTCTGGGAGATGAAAACCAAATCCTCGTGTTCGCGAACAACCATCGCACCGGCTAGGCCGCCGCGGTCGTCGGTCAGCTTGATCGTCTTGACCCCCATCGCTCCCCGCTTAGTCTCGCGATACTGCTCTATCGGGGTGCGCTTGCCGTAGCCGTTTTCGGTGATTACAAGCAACTCCAACGAGGGGTCTGCGACGTCCATTGCTAGGACTGCGTTGTCCTTCTGGCTCACGTTCATCCCGCGTACGCCGCTGGTATCTCGTCCCATTCCGCGTACATCGGACTCCTTGAAACGAACCGCCTGACCAGAGCGCGAGACCATAATTAGCTCGTCGTCGCCGCTGGTCCTTCGCACGGCAACCAGCTCGTCGTCCTCGCGGATCTTGATCGCGATTATGCCGTCGGCCTTGATTGGCGTGTTGTAGGCGAGGAACTCAGTCTTCTTAACCATCCCCTGGCGCGTCGCAAAGACGACGTACTTGCCCTCTGTGAAGTCGCGCGTAGAGAGCACTGACTGCACACGTTCGCCTTCACGCAGTGGCAGGAGGTTAACGAGCGCCCTACCCTTCGCTGTGCGCTGTGCTTCAGGGAGTTCGTAGACCTTGAGCCGATAGATCTTGCCGCGATTGGTGAAAAAGAGCAGAAAATCGTGGGTCGAACAGACAAAGAGGTGCTCAATGTAGTCACCATCTTTCATATCCATCCCGGTCACACCGACGCCACCGCGCTTCTGAGAGCGATAGGTATTTAGCGGCAACGATTTGATGTAACCGGTACGCGTGATTGTGATGACCATCTGCTGATCAGCGATCAGATCCTCGATATCGATCTCGCCTTCAGCGTGACTGATAACCGTGCGGCGATCTTCGCCGTAGGTATCAGAGATCTCTTGAAGCTCTTCCTTGATGATCGATAGGACCGCCGACTCGTCACCGAGAATCGCGCGCAGCTCGCGGATCCTTTCGACGAGATCGTCGTGCTCGGACTTGATCTTGTCCGCTTCCAGCGCAGTCAGGCGCTGCAGGCGTAGGTCCAAGATGGCTTGGGCCTGTTCGCGCGAGAGCGAGAACTGCTTGATTAAGCCCTCGCGAGCGCTGTCAGGGTCGTTTGAAGCGCGAATCAGCTCAATAACCGCGTCTAGATTGCCTAGCGCGACCAGGAGGCCTTCGAGAATGTGGGCGCGCGCCTCGGCGCGGCTGAGCTCAAACTTGGTGCGGCGAACAATCACCTCGCGCTGGTGATCGACGTAGTGACCAATCACCTCGCGCAGTCCGAGCGTACGTGGAACGTTGTCAACGAGAGCCACCATGTTGACGCCGAAGGTGGCCTGCATCGAAGTGTGCTTGTAGAGCTTGTTGAGGACAACCTTGGGAATCACATCGCGCTTGAGCTCGATAACAAGCCTCATGCCGCGCTTGTCGGACTCATCGCGCAGATCGGAGATCTCGGGGATCTTCTTGTCGTGAACTAGGTCAGCAATCTTCACGATCAGGCCAGAGTCGCCGCCCTTCTTAACTGCGTAAGGCAGCTCTGTGACGATGATCGCCTCTTTGCCGTGGCTCAGCGGTTCGATGTGGGCGCGCGCCTGAACGCGGACGCGGCCACGCCCCGTCGCGTAGGCGTCGCGGATACCAGACATTCCGAGAATCGCGCCGCCGGTGGGGAAATCCGGCCCCTTGATGTGAACCATCAACCCTTCGACGTCAATCTCGGGGTTATCAACGTAGGCGATCGTCGCCGCAATCACTTCCCGCAGGTTGTGAGGCGGAATGTTGGTTGCCATGCCGACTGCGATACCTGAAGAGCCGTTGACCAAAAGGTTGGGGAACCGTGCCGGCAGGACGAGCGGCTCCTGCTGACGACCGTCGTAGTTGGGCTGGAAATCGACGGTATCGGCGTCAAGATCACGCAACATCTCGGTGGCAATGCGAGAAAGGCGCGCCTCGGTATAACGCATCGCAGCTGGTGGGTCGTCGTCGATCGAGCCGAAGTTGCCTTGACCGTCGACCAGCGGACAGCGCAGCGAGAAGGGCTGGGCCATCCGAACCAAGGTGTCGTAGATCGATTGGTCGCCGTGCGGGTGGTATTTGCCCATGACGTCACCGACGATGCGCGAAGACTTCGAGTAACCACGGTTGGGTTGCAGTCCGGCCTCGCCCATCGCAAAGAGCACACGCCGATGGACGGGCTTGAGGCCGTCGCGCACATCTGGCAGGGCGCGGCCAACAATCACTGACATCGCGTAATCCAAGTAAGAGGAGCGCATCTCCTCTTCGAGGCCGCGTGGTTCGATGTTGCCGCCGGTCAGTTGGTCAGACGTCGCCATCTACTTCTTCACCTGCCTGGTCGATTTAGGAGTGGCCTGCTTACTTAGATAATTGGCTTGGGTCATACGTCGAGGTTGGCAACGAGTCGAGCGTTGTCCTCAATAAAAGCTCGTCGTGGTTCGACGAGATCGCCCATCAGAGTCGAGAACATCAAGTCCGCCGCTGAAGCATCCTCGAGCGTGACTTGAGCGAGCGTCCGACTTGCCGGATCCATCGTCGTCTCGGCGAGCTGATCTGCGTTCATCTCCCCCAGCCCCTTGAAGCGCTGGAGTGAAACTCCCTTTTGGGCAGCGGCTAGAACGGCTCTGCGCAGATCTGCGAACGACGATGCCTGCTCGTGCGCGTCGCCGAGAGAGACCTCAAACGGCGGAGTGCCAGCGATTGCGCGTAGTTGCCCGTGGACACGCAGGTACTCGCGATATTCGTGGGACTCGAAGATTTCGCGGGCAATACGATGGGTGCGAGCGAGCCCAGTCTTGCGTTCTACGGCCCGCAAAATGATCTTCGAATCCTCTTGGGCAACAAGTTCTACATCGAAGATCTCGCCGTCTGGCGCCGGCTTCGCGATCAGCGCAAGCAAAGCCTCTGCCGTAGACACCTCTTGGTCGAGCACATGTGACTCTTCGAGGAAGCTCACTAGATCCTGTCCGTGGAGAGCCTTAAGCCGCGCAGCCCAGCCGGCGTACTGGCGAAGCAGCCGCACGTACTTCTGCCAACGGACCTCGGTCAGCTTGAACTCTGTGGCCGAGCGGTCAGAGACTGTGTACTTTTCGAGCCTGTCGGCTAGCAACAGGTCCTCGAGCTCGGACTCCTTCTCGATGTAGCGCTCGCGGGTACCTTGTTTGAGCTTGTAGAGCGGCGGCTTAGCGATGTAGATATAGCCACGATCGATCAGCTCTGGCATCTCGCGGTAGAGCAGAGTGAGCACCAGCGTTCTGATGTGAGCGCCGTCAACATCGGCGTCAGTCATCAGAATTATCTTGTGGTAGCGAGCCTTCTCGATGTCGAACTCATCACGGATCCCGGTGCCGATCGCTGTGATTAGAGCCTGCACCTCGGTGTTCTGAAGGACCTTGTCGATGCGGCTCTTCTCGACGTTGAGAATCTTCCCGCGCAGCGGCAGAACAGCTTGGGTATTACGGTCGCGACCTTGCTTCGCCGAGCCACCGGCGGAGTCGCCCTCGACGATAAAGATCTCAGTCAATGACGGATCGCTGACAGAGCAGTCGGCGAGCTTTCCGGGCAAGCGAGAGTTCTCCAGCGCTGACTTACGGCGGGTGAGATCGCGGGCCTTGCGGGCGGCCTCACGGGCGCGCGACGCAGAAACCGCCTTATCGATCACCGTCTTGGCGTCTTTGGGATTCTCCTCAAAGAACTCCGCTAGTCCGGCGTTCACGATCGACTCGACTGCGCCGGCCATCCCTGGATTGCCCAGCTTGGTCTTGGTTTGTCCCTCGAACTGAGGGTCGGAGAGCTTCGCTGAGATCACTGCCGTCAATCCCTCGCGAATATCCTCTCCGGCGAGGTTCTCATCCTTCTCCTTGAGAATTCCCTTGTCACGCGCGTACTTATTGACCGTTCGCGTGAGCGCCGAGCGAAAGCCGGAGAGGTGTGAGCCACCCTCGTGCGTATTGATGTTGTTTGCAAAGGAAAAGATCGACTCTTGGTAAGACGAGTTCCACTGCATCGCGACCTCAACCGCACCCTCGCCCTTGGACTCTCCGGCGAAGAAGATGACCTTCTTTTGGATCGGCTCCTTGTTCTGGTTGAGATAGGTAACAAAGTCCTCGATCCCACCCTCGTACTGAAACTCGGTATGGGCACCCTCCGCCCGTTCGTCGGTGAGGCTGATCTTGAGGCCCCTAGTCAGAAAGGCGGTCTCGCGGAGACGATCCTCTAGAACCGAAAACTCATAGTCAAGGGTCTCAAAGATGTCGCCGTCGGCGAGAAACGTGATGCTAGTCCCGGTCTCGGTGGTTGGCTCTCCCTTGGCTAGGTCCGCTTGTGGTGCACCGCGCTCGTAGGGCTGGCTCCAGTGATGGCCGTCGCGGCGGATCTCGACGAGGAGTTGTTCGGAGAGTGCGTTTACGACCGATACGCCAACCCCGTGTAGGCCGCCAGAAACCTTATAGCCGCCACCGTCGCCGAACTTGCCTCCAGAGTGCAGAACGGTGAGCACAACCTCGACTGCGGGTCGTCCCTCCTTCTCCATCAGCGCCACAGGGATACCACGGCCGTCGTCGGTCACAGTGACGGTGTTGTCAGGGTGAATGACCACAGCGACAGAAGAGCAGTGGCCAGCTAGCGCCTCGTCGACCGAGTTATCTACAACCTCATAGACGAGGTGGTGAAGGCCACGCGGTCCGGTTGAACCGATGTACATGCCTGGCCGAAGGCGTACAGCTTCGAGCCCTTCGAGCACCGTGATGTCTTGTGAGTCATAGCCAGCGCTGCCGGTCGAACCGTCGCCTAGCCCTTTGTCATTCGCCAAGAAAGCCTCCGTCTACAGTCTCGATCACATTAAAAGCCGCGGCATCCAATCGCTAATCGCTAAAACGGCAGCGAAGGCGAAAACGGCAAAGGGGCCGCGTGCCGAAACCACTGATTCGAGTTAACATAAGTGTACCAGAGCGGTCGGTCTGACGAAGCCTCCCTATGTTACAAAAGACCTGCAAAACGCGTGGTTTTTGGGCATCCCATATGAGATTTGTGACGACCGCTGGGCCGGCTGGGCTAAATCGTCTTCGCCACGCCACCACTTCTCGCTGCGACGAGGTACGCAGTGAGTCTTATTGTCCTAGCGGACACCTACTCTGATTGGTTGGCAGTGGCCACCACACAGCGCAACCCGACCACCACAAATTCGCCCTCTAAAGCCGAGTTGAGCTGCCCGATGACATCCAAAGACATCAGGTCCAGCTCGTGGGCCCAAACGGCCGAGCGACAAGCGACTGTGACCACTCCCGATCGCTCAGAGACAGCATTAGCCTCTCGTGCGACCGTCTCTCCAACTGCCCGTGGCCAAACGCCTTGCACCGCCGCTAGGCACGTCTTTGGGGCTAACTTCGCCGTTAAGGCGTCGAGCGCTAGCGAAGCTGGTCGAGGCGAGCGTCGCCTCATGCTGCAAGCGAAGTGGTTTGGCTAACCCCAGATGGCACTGCAATTAGCTCCATCTGGCCGCGTGAGGGTAGCTGGCCAAGGTCGGTTGTGGTGATGATGCTTTGCGCTCCCTTTGCGCCCTGGGCGCCTAGAAGATCGATCAAGCGTTGCCGGCGCTCTGGGTCGAGCTCACTTGTCACATCGTCTAACAGCAACAGAGGCGCGCGACCGCGGGAATCGGCTATCGCCTCGCGTTCAGCCAGTAGGAGGGCCAAAAGCCCAAGGCGCTGCTGCCCCTGAGAGCCATACGACCGCAGCTCGCGTCCCCCGCGAGCGAGGCGCAAGTCGTCGCGGTGAGGCCCGTGGCTTGAGAAGCCACGATCTAGGTCTGTGGCACGGCGGGCTGTTATCTCTGCCGTTAACTCCTGCGCCGTCGTGGCGAGCGAGCGCGGGCGATACACCAACTCCGGGCCCCCGTCGAGTCCCAGCGAATCAGCTATCTCGCCAAACCGCGGCGCGAGCAAGGCAACTGCGCTTCGGCGATCGTCCATCACCGCGATCCCATGACGGCCGACCTCTGTATCCCAAGCACCCAGAGACTCACTAGAGGCCTGGCCAGCGCGGATTCTGGTTAGCAGTGCATTCCTCTGAGCTAGAGCTTGACCAAGGGAGCGCCTCGAAGCCATTCTTGCCGGCCAAAGCGCACAAACCACCTGGTCTATGTGAGCCCTACGCAACGCCGGAGTACCTTTAACCAGCTCGAGGCGGTCTGGACTAAATACCGTAACCA
The DNA here is from genome assembly GCA_947474595.1 of Solirubrobacterales bacterium. Lineage (GTDB taxonomy): Bacteria > Actinomycetota > Thermoleophilia > Solirubrobacterales > Solirubrobacteraceae > CANJIV01. The sequence continues at coordinate 482,233 of CANJIV010000001.1, read as the reverse complement.
GTGGCCTAATCTCTACATCGAGCAACCTAGCAACCGGTGACCTATCTACATGGAAGCGCCTGGCCTCTCCTGGTGATATACCAACAGCTATCTCGTGAGCTCCATCAGGCCCTTCGCCGTAGAGCTCTAGGCGCGCTAACTGCGCCCCAAATCTAACAAGCTCGCGATCGGCTGAGGTTCGAAAAGACCTCCCCGTACAGGCGATAAACACAGCCTCTAAAAGGTTTGTCTTGCCGGAACCGTTATCGCCATGAAGCACCGTGATTGCTGGCCCGACATCCAACTCAGCCAACTCGTGGCTACGAAAATCCCGGACCTTCAGCTTTGTGACGAGCATGCCCCACAACCAGACGTGCCGCCTTGCTCTGATGGGTCACTTTGTGGTGACACTTTCACCTAAACGTTGAGGCGCACTGGCATGATCAGGTAGGTGAACCCAGCACCGTCTGCTGACTCCAAAAGGCCTGGCCTGAGTGGGCTAATAAGTTTAATAATCACATCTCCGCCAAGGCCAACACTTTCAAGGCCTTCTCTGAGGTAGTCAACATTAAAGCCGACTTCCATTGGCTCACCTGAATAAGGACAGGGAATGGTCTCTTTGGCCTCTCCGACGTCTGGGGTCTGGGCTGAAACGGTCAGTTCGGCAGCGGCAAAGGCGAGCCGAAGTGGGGCGTTCTTTTGGGCGACAACACCGATCCGTCTAACAACTTCGATCAACTCGTCGACCGGCATGCGCAGCTCGTGTTCGAAGGCATCAGGGAGTAGTTGGCGGTAGTTGGGAAACTGGCCATCGATCAGGATGGAGGAGAGCACCGCTCCCCCTGCGGTGAAGACAATCTGGTTCTCATTAACAGCGACAGAGAGGGTGTTGGCTCCATCCAACTGCGCTAAGCGAGCTAGCTCCTGAAGAGCCCGCGCTGGGATATTGGCCTCAAACGAACCCTCTATAGGCGCATCAACAGTGGTCTCTTTAACGCTCAGGCGGTATGAGTCAGTGGCAACCATGCGCAGCTCGTTTGCTGATGCAGAAACGAGGATCCCGGTTAGGACTGGGCGTGTTTCGTCATGGGATGCAGCCCGCGCGACTATTTCAACTGTGGAGATAAACGCGTCGGCTGGAAGTTGGATTGAGTTGGCAGCTTGCCCTGAAGGCAACACAGGGAAGTCTTCATTGCGCAGAGTCCTTATTTGGAACGCTGCGCTACCGGCTGTGAGATGTACGGTTTGTGAGCCAGCTTCAAGGTTGAGCGTGACTGCGGTGGCAGGCAGAGTCCTAACTATGTCGACCAACAAGCGTGCTGGTAGCAGACATGAGCCCGGGGAGTCAACGGTCGCGCTCAGGGGAAGTTGGATGCCTAGCTCTCGGTCACGAGCTCTGATGGCTACGGTGTTGCTGGCGAGTGCTTCTATCTGGATGCCTGGAAAAGACTGTCCAGCTGTAGGGCTTCCGGCTATCCGTGAGGCCGCTTGTAGAAGCTTGAAGAGGTCGTCGCGCGTAGTTGAAAACTTCATAATTAGTACCTAGTAAAGAGGTTTGGAGTCGTAGGTGTTGTTGGGAAGTCGATTGTAGTTGCGCAAAGCTCGTTTTTGCAGGGATTAACTAAGATGAGCTCTGTTGGTAGCTTGTGGGGAAAGTGTTTCATCTCTCTCGGTCGGTAGGAGCCGCGCCCAGCTTGGTTTTTATCTCCAGGACGAGTTGAGCTGTTAGCTGATCGGCTTCAATGCGTCTTTGGGCACTGCGGCAACCACTAAGGACAGTGGAGTGGTTGCGTCCCCCAAATGACCGACCGATCGCCGGAAGAGAGTCGGGGGTAAGTTCGCGCGATAAGAGCATTGCGATGTGGCGTGGGTGGGCAATGGACGGAGCCTTGCTGCTCGATTTGAGATCTTCAACTGAGATGTCAAAGGCCTTTGCGATGGTCTGCTGAATCTCCTCCACGGAGCGCTTGGATGGCGCCACTGGTGGGTATAAGGAGTCTAAAACCTCAGTTGCGAGCTCGACATCCAGTGGTCTTCCAGATAGCGAATGAAAGGCGACCACCCTGATTAAGGCTCCTTCGAGAGCACGAACATTGGTGGTGACGCGTTGCGCGATAAGAGACAAGACGGCTGAGTCGATGGTAGGGAGGTCGTCTCGCAACGCTCGCATACGCAGAATCGTGTGGCGGGTAGCGTTGTCGGGGAGGTCAACATCAGCTACAAGGCCAGATTCGAAGCGCTCACGCAATCTGTTTTCCAGAGCCTGCATGTCGCTTGGTAGGCGATCAGAGGTAATAACGAGTTGACTTCCAACTTCATATAGAGCGTTAAAGGTGTGGAAAAACTCTTCCTCGGTGCGAGCTTTGCGTTCGAGGAACTGCACGTCATCAACAAGCAGAACGTCTACGTGGCGGTAGGTGGCCTTGAAGGCATCCATACCACCCTGGGATACGGCAGCGACGAATTCGTTGGTGAACTCCTCAACGGTGATGTATCGGACGGTAGTGGCGGGGCTGTGTTGGGCTAAGTAGTGTGCGATAGCGTGGAGGAGGTGGGTTTTTCCTAACCCTGGAGGGCCGTAAAGAAAGAGCGGGTTGTATGCCATTCCAGGCTGTTCAGCGACCGCCAGGGCCGCAGCGTGGGCAAGGCGGTTGCCTTCGCCGATAACGAATTGTTCAAAGTTGTACTTAGGATTTAGCCCAACGCGCTTGGGTGGTGGAGGGGGCTGATCGCTGTTGTTGGGGTCTGTGGTTTGGAGGTCGGCCTCAACGAGCAATACGGTTACATCGACGCCATAAACGGCCTCACAGCAGGCCTGCATGACCCGTCCGAACCTGTCCCTTATCCACGCGTGCTTAGATCTGGGGGCAGATATGGTCAGCTCGACGGGGGTTACTTTGATCAGCGCCAACTCTTCAAGCCAAATCTCATAAGTAGAGACGTCGACGACGCGCCGCAATTCGGCTCGGTAGCGCGTCCAGGTGTCGGTGTGTGGTGTTTGCACAGGAGGGCAGGACCCCACGGCGGGGCCAAAGACGAACATTTGCAGAGAGGGCCTTGGGGCCCGGAGCGGCGAATATACCAGCGGACCGCCCACTGTGGCTGGGAGTTCGATAATCCGCAAGCGCAAATCCGCAAATCGCGCGATATTTACGTCCGAGCGGTGTGCTAGGAGGTTTGTGGACGAATTGGTGTCTGCGTGGTTCGCGCCAAGCAATTGGGGCGGAGGGAGGCCTCACCGAGAGCGCTCCTGTGCGTATACTGACCGCTGCTCACCACGGCGGTGGGCGCGGAGTAATTCATGAAGCGCACTTATCAGCCAAAAAAACGCAAGCGCGCCCGTACCCACGGGTTCCGTTCGCGGATGAGTACTCGCGCTGGGCGCGCAGTGCTCAAGCGTCGCCGCGACAAGGGCCGCGCGCGGCTGACTCCTTAACTGCTTATGGGTGGTAAACGCGTTGGCTCGATTGGGCAACGCGCTAGGCGTGGGCGGATCTCTCGTAGCGCTGAGTTTGATCGCGTCTACAGGCAAGGCCGATCCAAAAGCAATCGATACTTGGTGGTTCACTCTTTTCCTCGGTCTGGCGAAGGCGAGCCGCGCCTGGGCCTATCTGTGTCGCGCAAGGTCGGTGGCGCTGTCGATCGAAACCGGGTGAAACGGCTGCTAAGAGAGGCGTTTGACGCTGAGGTCGGCCGGATAGCGCCAGGCGTGGACCTTGTGGTGGTCGCTCGCTCTGAGTGCCGTGAGCTCGCCGAACGAGATGGGTTGGAGGGGGTCCGCTTGGCGCTTGTGGAGCTTCTGGGTGATGGCGGAGAGCCGACCGGCAGCGACTCCGACGGGAGAGAGCTATGAGGGCAGTGCTTGGTTGGCTTGTGACGCTACCGATCGTTGTTTATCAGCGCGCCATCTCTCCACTGATACCGGATCGTTGCAAGTATTACCCGTCGTGTTCGTCCTACGCGGTGCAGGCGATCAAGGAGTTCGGCATACTCCGCGGGTTGGTGCTCGCGGCTTGGCGTCTTCTGCGCTGCAATCCGTGGAGCCATGGGGGCCATGATCCAGTCGAGGCCCAGAGCCTGTTTCAAGAATCTAGCCGAGCTGCAACTGAGTAATTACTGTGTTTATCTTCGCGAACATACTCCAACCCCTGATCGACCTCACCGAGACGATCATGAAGTTCTTCCACGACGATATTGGGTTGAGCTGGGGGTTCTCGATCATGGCGCTGACGATCGTGGTGAGGATGGCGCTTTTGCCGCTGACGCTGCGGCAGTCAAAGTCAATGCAGAAGTTGGCCGGCCTGCAGCCGCAGATGAAGCTCCTGCAGCAGAAGTACAAGGGCGACAAGCAGCGCCTCAACCAAGAGATGATGAAGTTTTATCAGTCCAACAAGGTCAATCCGTTGGGCTCCTGCTTGCCGCTGGTGGCGCAGCTACCGGTCTTTCTTTCGCTGTTCTACATGCTGAGAAAGGATCTCAAGCTCGATATTTGCCCTGGTATTGGGGAGTATGCGGCCCGTATTGGGAAGAGTGTCTCCGACGTCACCTGTAGTCAGTTCTCGGCCAATCCGCCGCCCGTTAACCCCGACGCCGGCGCTGAGCAGTTCTTTTTCATCCCCGATTTAACGAGCAGTGCAACCGGCACGGTTTTGATCGTGTTGTTGGTGATGTACGTCGGATCGCAGCTGGTCTCGAGCCTGCTGATGACCGTTACCGCCGATAAGAATCAGCGGCGCTTGATGGCCGCGTTGCCGTTTGTTTTCACGATCTTCATCATCAATTTTCCCGCTGGACTGCTCGTTTACTGGATCACGACCAACTGCTGGACGATTGTGCAGCAGTACATCGTGCGCAAGACGATTGGGCCGATAAAACCGGTAGAGGTTGCGGAGGGCGCGGTGGTGGAGGCAGGCGCGCCACCGGAAAGCGGCGGCCTAATGGATCGGCTCAAACGAGCGGCAACGCCTGGCGCCCTAGCGGCTGGTGGCGCTAGCGGTGCAGGCAAGGGCGGCAAGGAGGCCCAGGCGGGCGCTTCGGGGGACGTTGTTAGCGACAAGGGATCTAAGAGCGGTTCCGAGAAGGGTGAAGGGGCGACCAAGGCAGGCGATACGCCTGCGGCGAAGTCACCACCACCACCGAGTCGGAAAACAAAGAAGCGATCAGGAAGGCGGCGCTAAATGGCTGATGGGACCCCAGCAGAGCAGCTGGCTGAACTGTTAGAACTGGTCGTAGAGGCCTACGGCCTCGAAGCCGAGGTATCGATTGAAGATGACGGCGAGACGCTGCGAGGAGTTGTGGACGGCGATGATTTAGGGCTGGTAATTGGGCGCCACGGGCAGACGATCGATGCGCTTGAGCACCTCGCGACGAGGATCGCCTTCCCAGAGGGCAAGCGCGACCGTTACGTTGAGGTCGATGCTGGCGGCTACCGCGAGCGACGGGCCGATGCGCTTGAGGAGCAAGCAGATGAGGCTGTCAGTGAGGCGATTAGCTCGGGGCAGCCAGTGCAACTCGATCCGATGAGCTCTTCAGAGCGTCGCTTGGTTCATGAATATCTCCGCGATAGTGCTGAAGTCGAGACCTACAGCGAAGGCGAGGAGCCCAAGAGGCGCTTAATCGTAGCTCCCGCTAGCAAGGAGTGAAGGGCGTTTAAGTTGTGATCGCGTTTCACGTTTTACATGACGGTGAAACAATCTAGGCCAATGGTTGATCTCACACCTTATGAAGAGGGCCTGGTCGTGGCGATTCTGGTCGGGGAGGGATCCTTTACCGGCGACGGCAAGAATCCACACGTCGCACTACGGATGCATGTGCGCCATAAGGCGATGTTCGAGTGGCTGGTGGTGCGCTTCCCGCGCAGCCGACTTTACGGCCCCTACAACCACGGTGGTCGCCGCTACTACCAGTGGATGATTCGCGGCGCTGCTTTAGTTGAAGATCTTCTCCCGATACTAGAGGCGCGGATGGATCCGAATTTCGATCAGTACAGCTTTGACCGGCTGCAGTTGATGCTCACTCGCTACGCCGACGTTGTCGAGCGGTTGCAAGGGGAGCGTCCTTGACTGACGATCTCCAACTCGCCAAACGGTTGGCAGTTACGAGCGGCGCTGCCGCGGGACTAAATGCACTCCTGTCGTTGATCGCTGAAGACGAGCACGCACCAACTGCCGTGCGAGATCGCCTACAAGGAGAGGATGTTCATCTCGCCGATTCGCTTGTAGGAGTGGAGGTACCTCAGTTGAAGATGGCCCGTTCGATCGCCGATCTTGGCTCTGGAGCAGGGTTTCCGGGGATTCCTCTGGCATTGGTACTGCCTCTGGCCGAGGTTTCCCTTGTTGAGAGTTCGGTTCGCAAGTGCGCCTTTTTGGAACGGGCGGTGGTGGCAGCGGGAGCACAGAATGCCGCTGTGGTGCACTCGCGCGCCGAGTCTTGGCGGGCGGGTATCGGGGGACAGGATGCTGTCGTTGTAAGAGCGCTGGCGCCGTTGGCAGTGCTGGTCGAGTACGCCGCTCCACTTCTGCGGATCGGCGGCGTGTTGGTGGCGTGGAAGGGTCACCGTGACGTTGATCAGGAGGCTGCCGGCGCTCGAGCCGCGCAGATCCTCGGCCTCGAACCCAGCGCGGTTTTGCGCGTAGAACCTGCAGTCGGACTAGGCGAACGTCACCTGCACGTCTTTACGAAGGCGACGGAGACCCCTGTGCGGTTTCCACGCCGCCCGGGGATGGCTATAAAGCGGCCGCTGGGGGCCTAGGACGTGGGGATGGGCGACGGGCTTTACTCTGAACCAAGGCCACTAACTGCTACTTTCGCAGAGGTGAGCTCCCATCTTCGCCTAAGCGTCTTGGACCAGTCGCCGATCGCCGAAGGCAGTGATGGCGGCGTGGCGCTCGCAAATACGATCGATCTGGCCCGTTTGGCCGACGATCTTGGTTATCACCGCTACTGGGTCGCCGAGCACCACGGAGGGCCGATGTTGGCTGGCGCTGCGCCAGAGGTACTGATCGCGACGATCGCTTCGGCGACTGAGCGAATTCGGGTCGGCAGTGGTGGCGTGATGCTTCCCCACTACAGCCCACTTAAGGTTGCCGAAACGTTCTCAATCCTGGCGGGACTAAATCCCGGCCGTATCGACCTTGGAATCGGTCGTGCGCCGGGCACCGATGCCATTACAAGCCACGCACTCCAGCGGGATCGCAGCCAGGCGGTCCTCGATGATTTCCCGGCTCAGCTAGCCGAACTGTTGGCATATCTTGAGGATCGGATGCCCGAAAATCATCCGTTTGCTCGCCTCGCAGCACTCCCAGGTGGGAGCGCTCGGCCTGAGGTCTGGATGCTGGGATCCTCGCCCCAGAGCGGAATCTGGGCCGCGGAGCTCGGATTGCCATTCGCTTTTGCTGACTTCATTAATCCCGATGGCGCCGCTATTGCACGAAGCTACGCATCGACGTTCACTGACTCTCAGCGCCTAGCCGCCCCCCAGAGCGCAGTCTCGGTCTGGGTTATCGCCGCCGACAGTGATGAGGAGGCCCAACGTTTGGCCTCGAGCAGCCGGATGGCCATGCGCCTACTGCGACAAGGGAGCCTGATCGCGATTCCGCCGCCCGAGAAGGCTCAGGCCTATCTACGTGAGCAGGGCGGCGATCCTTCCGGCGGTCGCCGGGCGATATTAGGAACGCCTGACAGAGTCAAGGCGGAGATAGAGGCAGTAGCGCAGGCCTATGGCGCGAGTGAGGTGATCGTCGTGACGATTACTCACGACCACGCTGCTCGCCGCCGTTCATACGAGCTGATCGCCGAGGCCTTTGGTCTGGGTAGATCTAGCCAAAATTCGCCTCCGATCGGCAGTGTTGCCGGGGTTTGAGGCTATTGAGCGGGTCATAAAGTCGCTCTCTGCGGCTTTGTGTGGCGATCTAGGACCCACTGGATCCCAAACGGCGATACCGTCGAGCGCGCAATGGGAATAGTTCACGCGATTGCTAATCAGAAGGGTGGGGTCGGCAAGACCACCACAACCGTCAACGTTTCGGCCTGTGTTGCCGAGGCCGGTTACTCAACTCTCATCGTAGACCTCGACGCACAGTGCAATGCGACCGTGGGGCTTGGTTTCGATAAGACGGTTGGCCCAAGCATCTATGACGTGATTTCCGGTCGATGTGAGATGACAGATGCCGTTGTTGCTACCGCGGTTGACAATCTCTCCCTCGTCCCATCCAGCCCCGACCTGGCTGGAGCGAGTGTCGAGTTGCCGAGAATGGAGGGATCGGAGGCGGTAATCCGTAACGCCTTGGCCTCCGTGCGTGAAAAGTTTGACTACACCTTTCTAGACTGCCCCCCCTCACTCGGCCCGCTTACCGTGGCGACGCTAGCGGCAGCAGACCGAGTTATCGTTCCGGTACAGACCGAATACTTCGCCCTTGAGGGTCTCGCTGGTCTACTCGATACCGTTGCTCTCATCCAACGCGAAATGAACCCAAACCTACGTATTTCAGGGATGCTTTTGACAATGCACGATGGCCGCACGCGGCTTGCTGAGGACGTTGAGCGCGAAGTGCGCGAGCACTTTCCCGAACTGGTGTTCGATACTGTGATTCCGCGCAATGTGCGGTTGGCCGAGGCGCCAAGCTTTGGTCTTCCGGTGATTCACTATGACCCGCACTGCGCTGGATCTGACGCGTACTTTGCCTTGGCAAAGGAGGTGGCCGCTCGTGGCTGAGCGACCGCGGGCGATGGGGCGCGGTCTTGCTGCGATCCTCTCCTCTTCCCCAAGCTCTGCACTAGCAGTATCGGCTGGTGAGCAGCTACACAACCTCCCGCTTGGGGCGATTTCGCCTAATCCACGACAGCCGCGGCGCAAGTTTGAGCAAGAAGCCCTCGCCGCGCTGGCCGAGTCGATAAAAGAGCGTGGCGTTCTGCAACCAGTTTTGGTGCGTCCCCTAGTTGGCGGTAGCTACGAACTTATCGCTGGCGAGCGGCGGTGGCGGGCTGCGCAGCTGGCGGGCCTGACGCAGATCCCGGCGATCGTTCGTGGTGAGGACGACGCCGGTGCTTTGGAGATCGCGTTGATTGAGAATATGGCCCGCGAGGACCTAAATCCGGTCGAAGAGGCTAGGGCCTGCGCCGCGTTGGTTGAAGGGCTGGGTCTGACCCGCGAGGAGGTTGGTCGTCGGGTAGGCCGCAGTCGCGTGGCGATCTCGAACCTCATACGCCTTCTCGACCTTCCCGACGAGGCGTTGGAGATGCTGGAGAACGCGACGCTAACGCCGGGCCATGGCCGAGCTCTGTTAACCGCCGCTGATCACGGCACCCGCCGGCGCCTGGCACGCGAGGCGGCTGAGGGTGGCTGGTCGGTACGCGAGCTGGAGGCGCGCGCACGCGTTGGCGCTGCTACTCCAGATGAGCAGCCACAGCGTTCGGTGAAGTCGAAGCCGCACGCTGATCAGATAGCAGCTGCCCAAGAGATCGCTGAGGCGCTATCTGGTGCTCTAGGAGCAGATATTGCGGTCGTTGTCACTGCACACGGATATCGCGCGGGCCTCGAGATTGAATCAGTCGAGGAAGGACTAGAACTCGCTAGGCGGATCTCCAAATCCAAGAAATAACAGCGCCTGCAGCTATTGGCTGGCAGCAGTGTGGCGGGTTGGTTGCAGTTGTGACGTAGTCTCGGTTATAAATACCGTGGCGCCAAGCCAAGCTAATTAAGAGAGAGGACTTTAGATGAAGAAGATGAACCCTGTCGGCGGATCTTTGATGGCCTTTGCCACAGTTGTGCTTGCCGCATGCGGTGGTAGTGATACAACGACTACGGTCGTCGAAAAGGCGGCCACAACGCCAGCCACAACGCCAGCCACAACGCCGACCGCTACTGCGACCGTTGAGGCTAAGACGCGAGTTAAGAAGGTCCCATCCTCGGATGCCAATACCCATCCAGGTAGCGTTGCGCTAGCACCTCCAGCTGGCTCGGACCGCCTCAACACCAGTGACCGCGATGGGGTTGAATTCGCTCGTTACGCCAACTCTGGCAAGACGCCTGCCGAGGTAGTTGCAAGCTACAAGAGCAAGGCTACTGCTGAAGGCTGGAAGATTCTCAAGGACGGCGGCGGCGGCGGCGGTTGGGGCCCTTATGGCGGCTCAAACTACTGGCTGCAGGCTCAAAAGGGTAAGGAGTATTTCGACGTCGAGGCAGGCGGACAGAAGGGCCACGCTACTTACTTCGCGGCTTGCTCCGGAGCAGGGGCGCGTGCGATCTGCGACGAGCTCAGCAATGACGCCCACACCGGTTCAGGCGGCAGTCGCCATGAGCAGAATCAAAACCAGACCAACTCGCGCCACAGCTAGGCCAGAGAGGCTTGCGTTTTAGCCTAGGTAGGTCATGCAACTAACACAGCTGTCGTTCCGCGCGATGGGCACGAACGTCCATGTGATTATTGGTGGCTCAGTACCCGCACACGCTGCCGTCGCTCAAGCGCGCGTGCAGGTGCTCGAGCAGCTGTGGAGCAGATTTATCGACGATAGTGAGATCTCTCGCATCAATGCGTCGCCTGGAGTGGCGTTGCCGGTGTCACCGGAGACGCTGACACTCTTTGAACGGGCGATCGAGAGCTGGGAGATGACTGGGGGCCTGTTTGATCCCATGGTGCTCGCCGATCTAATTGCTTTGGGATATGACCGCAGCTTTGGCGAGTTACGCACACTGCCGCCGCAGTCGCCATCTCAACGGGGCTCGCTAGATCCTCAGCCACTTGATCGTGGGCGCACAGAGATTGGGATAACTATCGACCGCACAGCGACGACGGTGGCGGTTGATGCGGGTCGTGGCTTTGACTCTGGGGGAATAGGTAAGGGGCTGGCGGCCGACATGGTCGTCGCCTCACTCCTCGAGGCTGGGGCTCCTGGTGCGATGGCCAATCTCGGCGGAGACCTACGGACCGGCGGCCAAGCGCCAGAGGGCGGTTGGCGGGTCGCTATTGACAACCCATTTGATCTAGATGGCCCCCCATTGGCTCGTTTTCGCCTTGATGGGCAAGCGCTCGTGACAACCTCATCTCAGGGGCGCCGCTGGCTTCAAGGCGAAAGTGAACACCACCACTTGCTCAACCCAGCTACCGGTCAGCCAGCGCTCTCAGACGTGGCCTCTGTGACGGTGATTGCAGACGAAGGGTGGCGCGCAGAGGCGCTTTCAAAGGCGGCATTCCTTAGTGGCTGTGCGCGGGCGGTAGAGATGCTGCCCGAGCATGGCGCCACGGGGATGGTCGTTGGGCGTGACGGAGTGATTGACTGGATCGCCGGTAGTCGGGAGTTCCGCGTTCCAGATCGTGTTGTTGCACGGCGCCAACTCTAACGATCAAGGCAGCGACGAATGAATCGTCCGCGGTATCATCTTTCGACGGGGTAGGTCCTGCGCGATCAGTGGGCGGGCCGCACCAGCGTAGGGCGATTAGCTCAGTTGGTTAGAGCGCGTCTCTGATAAGGACGAGGTCCCAGGTTCGAATCCTGGATCGCCCATGAAGGTTCGCCAGAGTACAACCGGCTCTGGTTCGAGCCCAAGCCCTCTCGCAGCTTCGACCGCTAACACTCCCGCTAGGGAACGCGGTTTGTCGTCATCGCGCGCTTGACGAGCTTCACACTGGCAGTGCGAGGTGTACGCGCAAGCGTCTTGGCGTTGAACGAGTAGAGCCCGAACTTCGGCGAGTAACCAGCGGACCACTCGTAGTTGTCGGTAAGCGACCATCCGATCCAGCCGATCACGTTGGCCTCCTTGGAGACGATCGAAGCGCGCATCTGACGGAAGTGATCGCGCAGGTAGCCGGGGCGCAAACTGTCCTTGGCATCGGCGATCCCGCTCTCGGTGACGATAACCGGCAGTTTGTAACTGCCCGCGGTCTTCAGTACCTGGCGGAAACCAGCGGGGAAGATCTCGGAGCCAAAGTCGCTGCAGAGCGTTGGGCATAGGTTGGCGGTCGGCGCACGCTGCCAGCGGTAGGAGGTTGCGGGCAGGAAGTCGAGTACAGGGATCTGCGGTGTGATCGGGGCTCCAAGGCCGGTGGCGCGGCCGCGGAAGTAGTAGTTGACCCCAACGAAGTCCGCACGACGCCCGTGAATAGCTTGTTCGCTGGGCGAGATCAGTCCATCAGCGTTGGCATCAAAATTGCCTTTCACGGCAGCGTTTAGCAAGAGGCGGTTAAAGAGATAGTCGGCGTGTTCGGTAGCGGCCACATCTGCGGTGCTCGCGGGGTTGGTTGGCGTGAAGGCGATCATGCTCTGCACCAGTCCGACCTTCGAAGTTGGGTCCAGCTTCTTGACCGCTTGGTAGGCCACGCTGTTGGCCGCCTCCAGGTTGCCAATCGCTGCAATCGCGGCGGTGAAGCTGTAAACGCCGGGAGGGAAACTGCCGGAGAAAACGCCCGGAATGTTGACGAAGCCATTGGTTGTGACGACCATCGGTTCGTTGATCGGGGCCCAGCGATCAACGAGGTCGCCAAAACGCCACGCAGCCCAAGCGCAATAGCGCTCGAACTCGGTAACCGTGGCGCTGTCGAGCCAGCCAGCACGCTCCATGGGCGGAAGAGCGGCATTCGGATCGCGGCCAGCCAGCGCGGCATGGACGGCGAGCGGATCATGAATCCAGCCTGGCAGCGTGAAGTGGTTGAGCGTCACAAAAGGCGACATCTTGTTGGCGCGGATCGACTTTAGGATTTCGCGGTAGCCCCTGACGGCCTTCGGGTCGGCCTGACGATCGAGCGCTCGGAGCATGGCGATGCTGGTCGCCGCGCGAGCCGGCAGGTTCGTCGGCTGTGTCGGGAACAGGCGACTCCACTCCAGCCCCATTCGGAAGAGGTTGGCGCCAAGCTCGCGGCGGGCAAGCTTAATGTCGGCCTCATACTTCAACCAGAAGCCGGGGCCGTTCTCTGGCATCTCTCCGCTGACCGTGCCAGAGGCAATGTTGCCCTTGTCGTGAACCCACGCCCACCAGTCGCTGGTCGGATCGGTGCTGCGGCCACCGCCCATCTCAGACTGGAAGCCGGCGATCGCCGTACCCCAGAGGAAGCCTTTCGGCATCGGGCCGCCAGCTGGCGGCTGTGCTGCGCTGGCTGCTGGCAGCGCCAACAGCGCGATCGCGATTCCTGCTATCGCGGCGGCCCGTCCAGCCGAAACGTTGCTCCAAGCGGCTCTCATCGCAGCCAAATATACCGCGAACAAGCGCGCTCCAGGAGCCCCTTCGCTTGCTGGCTCATTTCTGCGGTCTGCCTTCTACCGACGCGAGGCTCCACTCCTAGGTCCGCGCGAGCCTATACTTTGGAGACCCAGCATCGGAGGGTTTTGGCGTGCAGGAGATGGCGATCTATGGCGTGAGCTTTGACATGGTCGGCAAGCAGCCGATCGTGCTGCTCAAGACGGTCGACAGCAATAAATTCCTGCCTATCTGGATCGGCCATCCGGAGGCCGCGGCGATCTTGATGAAGCTCCAGGGGGCGAGCACTCCAAGGCCGATGACGCATGATCTTCTCAACGACGTCTTGGGAGATCTCGGGGTCACGTGCACTCGCGTTGCGATCACTGAGCTGCGCGACAACACGTTTTACGCATCGATCACGCTGAACTTAAACGGGCGTGAAGTCGAGGTTGATTCACGGCCTAGTGACGCACTCGCGCTGGCTGTGCGCTCCGGCGCACCGATCTTCGCTGCCGAAGATGTCATTACTGATTCGGCGATTGAATTCGAGCATGAGGTCGAGGACACTGAAGGGGTCGTGGAGAAGTTCAAAGACTTCCTAGAGAACGTTAAGCCTGAGGATTTCGCGGGCGAAGACGGCTAGTCGCGAGCTAGGCTCGCTCGCTCGCACCGAAGGCTTGGTTGATCAGCCGTGAAATCAACGCATCGAAGCTAATGCCCGCGGCCTCGGCTGCCTGCGGAATTAGGCTGGTTTCGGTTAAGCCGGGGATTGCGTTGGCTTCTAGCACCGTTAGGTCGCCGCTGACGTTGTCGAGCATCAGGTCTACTCGCGCAAAGCCGGAACAGCCAAAGCTCGCATAAACCGCCAAGGCAAGCTCTTGGGCCCGGTCGGCTGTTGCGTCATCGAGTTCGGCTGGGCAGACGAAGCGAGTGGCCCCGATCCGGTAGCGAGCCTCAAAGTCATAGAAAGAATCAGCCTCCGGGATCGCCTCAACGATCGGTAGCGCCTGAGCACCCTGGCCATCGACGCCATCGAGGATTCCCACGGCCAAGTCACGGCCGTCGATATAGCGCTCAAGTAGTACGCGCCGGTCATAAGAGAGTGCGGCGACAAGAGCGGCAGGAACGTCTTGGGCGCTGCGGGCGAATTTAATTCCGAGAGCCGACCCCTGAGAGGCCGGTTTGACGACGATTGGAAAGGTCAGGCGTTGCTCGATCTCGGGCAGTGATTCGGCGGCGCCGAGCTCCTGAAAAGCATTCTGTGCGAAGGCGTAGAAGTCAGGAGTGGGGATGCCAGCCTCGCGCATTAGATGCTTGGCGAGGACCTTGTCCATGCAGCGCATGCAGGCAGCGACGCCAGAGCCGGTGTAGGGAATGCCGAGGCACTCGAGGATCTCCTGGACGGTCCCATCCTCTCCATCGCCTCCATGCATGGCGACGAAGGCGACATCCGGGTTGGCGGAGCGCAGACGTTGGACGAGGTCGGGGCCGGCGTCGATTGCAACGACCTCGTGGCCGAGGCGTTCGAGCGCATCTTGCACGCGTGCGCCAGAGCGCAACGACACTTGGCGTTCAAGTGATCGGCCTCCTTGGAGGACGGCAACGCGGCTCATGGGATGTCCTCCGACGCGATCATGCTTCGCGCCTGCGCTCGCTGTCGCGGCGATCGTCTAGATGAACGACGCTGCCAAGTTGCTCTGGCGCTGGGCTGACAGAAGGCTGCGGGATCGCGGCTGGTGTACCGGTCAGAGTCCCGTAGAGGCTGACCTGTTCGGCGACGACCTTGCCGATTCGGCGGATCCCCTCGCGTATGTCATCCTCTCCGACCCCGCTGAAGTTCAAGCGCAGCGATGAGGCGCCACGACCGTCCATAAATGCGGCGCGGCCGGGGACGAACGCCACGTTCTCGGCGAGGGCTCGGGCCAAGAGATCGGTGGTGTCGATGTAGTCGGGCAATGTGGCCCAGACGAAAAGACCGCCTTGGGGCGTGGTCCAATGGGCTTCGCTGGGTAGGTGCTCAGCAAGCGCTTCTAGCATCGCATCGCGCCGACGGCGATAGATGGAGGTCAGTGATGCCACATACTCGCGCCAACGACCTTGGGCGAAGTAGGCCGCTACGAAGTATTGGGAGACCGAAGACGAGCAAAGGTCGACGGACTGCTTGGCGACGTTGAGCTTGTCCAAGACTGGAGCCGGAGCCACCGCCCAGCCCAAGCGCAGTCCGGGGGAGAGAATTTTTGAGAACGTGCCGAGATATATGACGTAGATCCCGCCGTCGAGGGTCCGCAGAGTCGGAAGCGGCTCTCCTTCAAAGCGCAACAGGCCGTAGGGGTTGTCTTCAAGTACCAACAACTCACGTTCGGCGGCGATCTCTACCAGTCGGCGTCGTCGCGGCAAAGACATCGTCACTCCGCCCGGGTTTTGGAAGGTCGGGATCGTGTAGATGAACTTAGGTCGACGACCCTCTTGATCAAGGCGCGCAAGGGCTTGCTCAAGCAGGTCGATCCGCATCCCATCGGCGTCCATCTCGATCTGAACGACGTCAGCTTGATAAGCGCTGAAAGCCGGAACGGCACCAGGATAGGTCGGAGCTTCGGCGACGATCACATCGCCGGGGTCAATCAATGTCTTGCAGACGAGGTCGATGACCTGTTGGCCGCCGGTAGTGACCAGCACGTCGTCGGCGCCTACTCCCGTGATCCCCTCGGCCGCCATTACCTCAACGATCGCTTGGCGGACAGTCATGAGCCCTTCGGTTGGGCCGTACTGCAGGGCCCGAGCGCACGAACTCTGGGCGATGGTGGTCATCAGCGCCGCAAAAGTCTCCGGTGGGAAGGAAGCGGTATCAGGCAGACCGCCAGCGAGAGAGATGATCTCCGAGCGCTCGGTGATCGCCATCAGATCACGCATCGCAGACGAGGTCATCACGCGCGTGCGCTGGGCAAAGAGGCTCGCGTAGCGCTCGATGTCGCGCGCGGCTGAGCGCGGGCGAGCGCCACTGCCAACTCCCCCGTCACGGCCCTCCGGCTGTTGGTCTTCTTCGCTCATAGCATCCATAAAGGTACTGCCCTTGAAGCTCTACTTACGCGCGCCAACCCTTCTGTGCGCAACAAGGCGTCAACCAGCTGCCCTACCTCTCGCCCTAGGAGAGCTGGGCAGGGGCTGTTGAAGTCAGTGATTACTCCTCCGTTTGCGGGGAGTCCAAGACGAAGCGGCTAGACGCGGAGCCCACGCATGCCGGCGATATTGTCCGCCGCCACGGTCGCGACAGGCTCTGTCGTCTATCGTCATGAGATCGACAACGCCACCCGACTGAACCGATAACGCTATGGACCTCTTTCTCGCCATCTGCCAAGGCGCTGGCCTTGCCGCTGCGGCTGGCATCCGACCATTTCTGCCAGTGCTGGTCGCTGGAATAGCTGCACGCGCCGATCTCCTCGTCAACTTCGAGGGGACCGACTACGCTTTTCTTGAAGCCGGACCATTTCTGCTGGCCGTCGTAGTCGTGATGATTTTCACGGTTGTTGCTGAACGCCGGATCGGTTCACAGGCCTTTGAACGTGGACCTTTGGCCGCTGCGGTATCGGGAATTGCTCTGGGCTTCGGTGCCCTGCTATTCGCCGGGTCGCTGGCCGAGGGTGGCTGGTCATCATCGCTGGCCCTGGTGGCCGGCTTCTTCTGTGCTGGCCTAGCTCAGTTCGTGGCGCGCCCGCTTCTGGCACGCGTTCGAGCTCGCTTAGCCGGCGATGAGGCAGCTGCGGCTGTGAGCTTTTACGCCGACGGTGTATCGCTGGTGCTCGCGATCCTCGTTGTGGCGGCTCCGCCGCTCGCGATTCCGCTGTTGATCGCACTTGCATGGTTGGCGATTACCGGCAGCCGCGGCGATAGCGGCAAGCACGCTGGCTTACGCATTCTGCGATGAGCGCTACTGCCCGGCCGTCGAAGTTAGTACTGGCGGTGATCGACGGCGCTCGCCCCGACATGCTCGAACGAGCCGTCGCAGAGGGGCGCGCCCCGATTCTCTCGCGCCTGATGTCCGAAGGTCTTTATGTCGATTCGCTGACAGCATCCTTCCCATCGGTCACACCGGTCTGTACGGCCACAATCATTACGGGGACGGGCCCCGATCAACACCTAGTGCCGAGCATGAACTGGTATCACCGAGGCGAACAGCGATACGTCGAATACGGCTCGAGTTTTCAAGCCTCGCGGACCATAGGTATCAAGCGCTCGCTGATCGATCTGGTCTACAACCTCAACCTCTCACACCTCTCGCGTGACACCCCAACACTCTTTGAGACCCTCGATGACGCTGACGTTAGGACGGCCGGGACGACCTTCCTGATGTACCGAGGCCGCCACCGCCACGAGCCTAGTGGGGAGGGTGTTCTGGGGAGGTTTGCGACCTCGACTTTGATGCGCCACGCCGTCTACGGTCCGCGCGAGCTCTTCTACGCAGACCTTTTTGCCAGCCGCGAGACAGGGTGTCGTTCTCAGCTGGGCCTCCCCGGCGTGCGCGACGCGGCTGCGGGGTGCGTCGCGGCGTACCTGACCGAGCATGACCTCTTTGACTTTCTCTTACTCTCCCTTCCCGACACCGATACCGCTTCGCATAAGGGAGGCCCAGAGGCCCAGATCGATGCGATCGCTGGCGCTGACAAACAGCTTGCGAGGATGATGGCCGCCGCCGGGGGCCCCGACGCATTTCTCTCCGAACACGCAGTGATTGTGGTCTCAGATCACGCCCACACACTCGTCGATCGGACAGTCGCACTGCTTGACGCTTTGAGTGACTGGCGCGTGCTCAAGCCAAGCGACGCCCAGCCGCAGCAGGCACAGATCGCAGTCTGTCCGGCGCAGCGCTCGGCGATGATCTACGTCTTAGATGAAGAGCAACGCGAACTCATCGCCGGCGCGGTCGCAGAGCGCCTCGTTCAGCTGCGAGGCGTTGACCTGGTGGCGCGCGAGGTCGGCGGCGAGGTCTCGGTGTGTGGCCACGGCGGCGAACTGCGCTTCGCTCCCGGCGGGGATCTGACTGACCTCGGGGGGCGGCGGTGGAGTGTTGAAGGCGATCTTGGGGCGCTGCAGGCCCGGACCCCCGACCGACGCTTTGTCAGCGACAACTACCCCGACGCTCTCTTTCGGCTTTGGTCTGCGGCGACCTCGGCTACAACTGGAGACGTTCTGCTGTCGGCCTCGCCGGGGTATGAGTTCGTCGATTGGGGCGGAGTCGACCATAGTGGCGCCGGCAGTCACGGGTCCCTTCACCGCGATGACTCACTAGGGATCTTGGTAGCTCACGGGGCGGGCCCGTCGCCATCTCAAGATCGCATGCAGTGGACCTTGCGTGACATCGAGCCGATCGTGAGAGAGCACTTCGGCCTAGTCGAGGGGTCGGCGCGCGCTAAGGCCGGCTGATTAGGCCGCGGACGGGTACTCTGGAGAACGTGAGCGACGAGCCGACAGCTACCCATGCGCTGCCCACGCCCCCTGCGTTGCGCCTCCATATTCGAGTGGGACGAGGGGTTCGCAGGCCACGCAACTGGTACCAGTTGGCGCGCTTTGCCCTTGTCGGCGCCTCGGGATATGCGGTCAACTTAGTCGTCTTCGCGCTCTGCGTGCACTCGCTAGGGATCAATTACCGCCTAGCGGCCGCCGTGGCGTTCCTCGTGGCGGTGAGCAATAACTTCGCTTGGAACCGACAGTGGACGTTTAAGGCCAAAGATGGGCACGTAGGCTTCCAAGCCGTTCGCTTCTTCGTTGTGTCGCTGTTGGCCTTCGCTTTCAATCTGTTGGTGCTCGATCTGTTGATCTCTACTGCCGGGATGGCAGAGGTGCCGGCTCAGGCGATCGCTATCGCTGCCGCAACTCCGCTGAACTTTGTTGGAAACAAGCTCTGGAGCTTTCGCGCGTGAGATGGGCCGCGGTGCTGATGGCCGCGGGATCGCTCCTCTTCGCCGCGCCTGCCGTTGCGCAGAGCTCGGCGTCGACCGCGGCCGATCCCAACGCTCTCTCGACCCCCCCAACTCAAGATAAGCCGCCGCCAGGTCACGCGCTAAGCGCTGTCCAAGCGATCGCCATCGCCGGGCGCGTTCCAAAGATCTCGGCAGAGGAGCGCGCAAACCCAGGCAGTCACGCCGAAGCATCGCTAAAGGGCACCAGCCGTTGGCAGGTCAGTTACTTTGCCAAGCCGTCTAAGGATGGGGTCCGCGGGAAGGAGATCGCGCAGGTCTTGATCGACGACCGCAGCGGCAAGGTGCTTGAGGCGTGGACTGGATTTCAGGTTGCGTGGTCGATGGCTCGTGGCTATCCAGGCGCCTTCGGACGCAAGGTCAACGCCCTCTACGTCTGGCTACCGATGTGCCTCTTATTTCTCGCTCCGTTTATCTCGATACGGCGGCCTTGGCGCATGGTCCATCTCGACCTCTTGGTTCTCGTCGCTGGGTTTTCGGTTTCCCTAGCCTTCTTCAACGCGGGAAAGATCGGCGCATCGGTTCCGCTGATCTATCCCGTCCTGATCTATCTGATGGCAAGGATGATCTGGCTGGCAAGGCGCCGAGAGAGCGATCGTGACAACGGATCGTTTCCGCTCAACGTTCCCATCTCATGGCTCTTTGTTGGCCTCGTCTTTTTAGTTGGCTTTCGGGTCGGATTGAATCTGACGAACTCCAACGTGATCGACGTCGGTTACTCAGGTGTGATCGGCGCAGACCGCCTGATCGATGGCAGCAGCCTTTACGGCAACTTCCCCGCCGATAACGCTCATGGCGACACCTACGGACCGGTTGCCTACTACGCCTACGTGCCTCTGGAGCAGGCTTTCCCTTGGAGTGGCAAGTGGGACGATCTCCCCGCTGCCCATGGCGCAGCAGTGGCCTTTGACCTGCTGGCCATAGCCGGCCTCTGGCTGCTTGGACTTCGCCTACGTGGCCCGCGCCTAGGAGCTGTCTTGGCATATGCCTGGGCCGCTTGCCCGATAACTCTCTTGGTGGCCAACTCAAACGCCAACGACTCACTTGTTGCGGTCTTCCTAATCGGCGCTCTCTTGCTAGCTGCGCGCCCGGTTGGCCGAGGCGCAATGGTTGCGCTGGCGGGTATGACTAAGTTTGCGCCGCTGGGATTGGGGCCGCTCTTCGCGTCCCATCGCCGAAATCCGCAGGAGCCGCTGCGGATAACGGATTTCGCTTCCTACGCAGTGGCCTTTGCAGTGGTGGTCGCAGTCACGATGTTGCCAGTGATCCTCGGCGACGATGGACTATCGACGTTCTATGACAGCACGCTCAGATTTCAGGATGACCGCGGCTCGCCGTTCTCAATCTGGGGGATCGTCGGCGGACTAGATGGCTTCCAGACGGCCGCCAAGGTCGCCGCTGGACTCTTTGCGATAGCGGCCGCGTTAATCCCACGGCGACGTGACGTAGTCGGACTAGCGGCGATGGCGGCGGCGGTATTAATCGCGCTCCAGCTCGGCATCACTCACTGGTTTTATCTCTATGCGGCATGGTTCTTGCCGTTTATTTTCGTGGTTCTGTTCGGCCGCTGGAGCGAGGGAGAGCGCGACCCAGTCGCCACGCCATGATCGCTACGCGCCGCCTGGCCATCCCGGCGATGGCGCTCACGGCGATCGCTGTTTTATCTACGACGAGCGGTCCTACCTCCGACGATTCGATCAGCGACCTTGGTCTCTACCGTGACTACGCTCAGCTTTGGCAGGACGGTGAGAGTCCCTACGACCAGCTCTCATTGGAGTACCCACCGCTGGCGCTGATCACTTTCCGCCTCGCGGCGCTAGCCGGTAGTAGCGATCACGCCTACCCGATCACCTTCGGCCTGTTGATGCTCGCCTGCCTGCTTGGGGTCATGGTTGTCTGTAGCGCGCTGGCCGGCGAGCGCGGTCTACAGGCGGCTTGGGTGGTGGCGCTGTCGCCGTTGTTCTGTGGGGTGATGCTGCGCACGCACTTCGACCTCGTCCCCGTTGTGTTGGCGGTTGGCGCAGTCCTTGCACTGCTGCGCCAGCGACCTATGTTGGGCTTCGCTTTGATCGCTGCCGGAACGATGGCGAAGGGGTTTCCAATCGTGCTGGCCCCAATCGCCATTGCATGGCTGCTGGGTCAAGGGCGTACGCGCGACGCCCTGCGTGGGGCAGCTGTCTTTGCGGCGGTTGTGGCGGTTGTCTCGCTGCCGTTTATCGGCGGCGGCTATCTCGATGCCTATCGCTTCCATCTTCAGCGGCCACTGCAGGTTGAGTCGACGCCCGCGGTGCTGGTGCTTGCCCTGGGAGCAGGTGAGGTAACCGGGGCCGGCACCACGATCACCGACCGCTTCCGTTCGAACGGGATTCGCTTGGCGGGATCGCAGCTTCTTGGCGCGCTCACCCTGGCCCTCTTTGTCTTGGTCATAGCGGCGTTCGCTTGGCTGGCTGGACGTGATCCGACCGAGGCTTCGCTCCTGCTGGGTTGCGCGGGCGCGGTCTTGGCGTTTGTCGCCTTGGGCAAAGTTCTTTCGCCGCAGTTCATGATTTGGCTGGTGCCGATCGTGGCGGTTGCGTGGGCGCGCGGCGCGCGATGGCTGGCAGGGCTCTGCGCGGCCGCGATGGTGCTAACACAGTTTGAGTTTCCGTCGCGCTACTTCGACCTAGTCAGCCGAGACCCGGCGACGGTTGCCTTGGTCGCGGTGCGCAACTCGCTCCTACTGGCGGCCCTTATTGTGTGTTTGTGGCTTGCATCAGGATCGCCTCGATGGCGTCGGCGCGCTGTGGTTGGGACGCTGTAATCAGCACGCCCATCAGCCACGGATCTTCCTCGGAGGTTTCAAAGCGGGTTGGCATCTGGGTGATTAGTGATTCCAGCGCTAGGTCGCGCTTGACTCCAATCACGCCACCGCGCGGTCCGGTCATGCCGACATCTGAGATGTAGGCAGTCCCGCCTGGCAGCACACGGCCGTCGGCAGTTGGGACGTGGGTGTGAGTTCCCACCACGGCAGTCACGCGACCGTCTAGATGCCAGCCCATAGCGACCTTCTCGCTCGTCGCCTCGGCGTGCATGTCAACGAGGATCTGGTCGACCTTGCCGTCAAGGGCGCCGAGCGCAACTTCGACCTCGGAGAATGCGGGACGGCCCGCTTTCATGAAGAGATTGCCCGAGAGACTGACCACTCCCAATCTGACACCGCCGCGCTCGACGATGCACCAGCCGTGGCCTGGCTGTCCGCGTAGAAAGTTCGCTGGACGGAGAATATTTGGCTCTTCATCTAGGTATGAGTAGACCTCGCGATGGCGATAGGTGTGGTTGCCCAGCGTGATCACATCGACGCCCATCGCGAAGATGTCGCGGGCGTTACGTTCGGTGATACCGACACCACCAGCAGCGTTTTCGCCGTTGACGACTACGAAGTCTGGTTCGTGGGTCTCGCGGATCGCTGGCAGCAGGTCGCGCAGTGTACGCCGTCCTAGTCCTCCGACAACGTCACCAACAAAGAGGATTCTCATGGCTTGGCCGTTGTCTCTCTGGGATTGGTTGTGGTGACGGTCATCGCGCTCTTCGGGTGGTATAGCGGATTGCCTGCCTCGAGCGTCTGTCAACGTTCCGTACCCCGATACGGATAGCCTCTCTCCCGTGGCAATAACCCAGCAGACGCTCGCACCCTTGGCGGCGATCGCAGTGACGAAGCTTTACGGCCAGCGCGCTGCTTTGCGCGACGTTTCGTTTGAGGTCCCGGCTGGAGAGCTCGTGGCGGTGATCGGTCCCAACGGAGCCGGTAAGACAACGCTGCTCTCGATCCTCGCCGGCATTCAAGCGCCAACGCAAGGGTCAGTGGTAGCTCCCGCTGGATTGGGCTGGGTTCCCCAGCAGCCAGCGATCTACTCCAAGCTCACGGTCGCCGAGAACCTGCGCCTCTTCGCTCGGCTTGAGCGCGTCGATGATCCCGAGGCGGCCGTCGCTGCGATGCTTGTCCAGACTGACCTCGAAGATCGCGCCGATGACCAAGTGTCGACCCTCTCCGGCGGCAATCGGCAGCGTGTCAACATCGCCATCGGCTTGCTCGCCGAGCCTTCAGCGCTCTTGCTAGACGAGCCGTCGTCGTCATTGGATCCCCGTCAGCGCGAACGGCTGTGGGAATTTATTGGCGAGCTCGGCCACGGCGGCACGACTGTTCTCTACTCGACCCACAACGTCGCCGAGGCTGAGCGCTACGCCGATCGCGTACTCGTTTTGGCCGATGGGGAGCTTCTCTTCGCTGGATCACCGCGAGAGCTCCAAGCAGGCACAGATGCCGACTTGGACTTCGAGTCGGCGTTCGTAGCATTTCTGCACGAGCGCGGCCACTGATGCGCTGGCTGTTGCTCAAGGATCTACGGATCCTCGGTCGGTCACCACTGCTCGTGATGTTGCTGGTCATTTACCCGGTGGCGATTGCGCTGCTGATCGGCTCCGCCCTCTCCCGCGGCCCCGAGAAGCCCAAGGTCGCTTTTCTAAATCTTGTCCCACCGAGCGAGAACACCTTCGATCTGGGTAGCGAGAAGATCGACGTCTCTAAGTACTCAAAGATGTTCTTCACCGCCGTGGAGCCGATCCGTGTTCAGACCCGTGCCCAGGCGTTGGAAAAGGTCCGCTCCGGAGAGGCTCTGGCAGCCCTGATCATCCCCGCCGACATCACCGACAAGCTCGCCAGCGGACTCGAACAGCCGACTCTTGAGGTCTTTTATAACGTCGAGGATCCGATTAAGGCTTCGTTCGTCGAGTCGACACTCAACGCACAGGTCGCCAAAGCCAACGATGCCTTGTCTGACGTTGTGACCAAAACGGCTGTCTCCTATCTCGATCTGCTGCTCAAAGGCGGCCAACTCAACCTGCTTGGTCAAGAGCTCAACGTCATGGGTCTGCAAAAAGCCAAGGAGTCGATGGAGAAGGCCGACAAGGTGCTCGCTCCGGGGTCTCCTCAGCACAAGGAGCTCAAGAAGGCCATTGATTACGCTGCGCTGGCGATCGCCAACCTCGGCCTTTCCGACGATGTTCTAAGAACGATCGCCTCCCCGCTACGGGTAAAGCAAACTGTTTTGAAGGGATCTAGGACTCCCCTTGATGCGTTTGCTGTGGCCGTTGCGGTCACGATGTCCCTGATGTTCGTGGCGCTCCTGTTGGCAGCGGGAGTGCTAGCGCTTGAACGTGAGGAAAATACCTTTTCTCGCTTGGTGCGCGGGTTGGTTTCGAGATTGGGCCTGTTGCTGGAGAAGATCGGACTGGCGGCGGTCTGCGCCTTTGGCGTTGCCTTAATCATGTTGTGTGGAACGGGACTGTTCATCTCGCTGGATTTCAGTCGCGTGGGGCTCTGGGTGGTAGCGCTGGCGGCCGGCGCAGTCGGGTTTGGTGCGATGGGAGTCGCGATTGGAGCGATCACGCGAGAGGTGCGAACGGCCTCGCTGATGGCATTCCTACTTTCGCTACCGATCGCCTTCCTAGCGTTGGTGCCGAGCGGCGCTGTTTCGAGCGGTCTCTACGATCTGATCGGCGTAATCTGCGCCGTCTTCCCGTTTAAGTCCACACTCCAAGCGATCGACGTTGCTCTCAACGGTGGCGATCCTGGGATGGTCACGCCACTGTTGCACCTCGCGGCACTAGCGGTCGGATTCACCGCAATAGCCCGGTTGGCGCTACGTCGGTTTGAGTGATCGGTTGATTCGGGGCGCGATCACCCAAGCGCGAGGCGTTCGCCTACTATCCTCTAGGAGATGACGTTCCCACAGACGCGCTTGCGTCGCCTGCGTAAGTCGGGCGTACTGCGCGACCTCGTGCGCGAGACCGAGCTGTCGGCCTCCGATCTCGTCTACCCAATGTTTGTTGAGCACGGACCGGACCACCGCACACCGATCGCGTCGATGCCAGGGATCGATCGCCTTTCGATCTCCAATGCGGTGCAAGAGGCTGGCGAAGCTCAGGCGCTGGGCATCAACGCTGTCCTGCTCTTTGGCATTCCGGCGGACAAGGACGAGCAAGGCTCTGGTGCGTGGGACGATGAGGGCATCGTTCAGCTCGCCACACGCGCGATCAAGGAGGCCTATCCCGAGATCGCTGTGATCTGCGATCTCTGCCTCTGCGAGTACACCAGCCACGGACACTGCGGGATCGTTAACTCAGATGGCTATGTTGACAACGACGCCACGCTTGAGCTGCTCGCTCGCACTGCCACCAGCCAAGCTCGCGCGGGCGCCGACGTGATCGCTCCTAGCGACATGATGGATGGCCGGATCGGTGTTATCCGCTCCGAGCTCGACCGCGAAGGTTTCTCTGACCTTGCCCTGATCGCTTACTCGGCGAAGTTTGCCTCCGCCTTCTATGGACCGTTCCGTGATGCCGCCGGTTCGACTCCCGCTTTCGGAGATCGCCGGGCTTACCAGATGGATCCCGCTAACGCCGCGGAGGCTGTTCGCGAAGCGTTACTCGACGTTGAAGAAGGCGCAGATGTGGTCATGGTTAAGCCCGCTCTGCCCTACCTAGATGTGATCCGCCGAGTCAAGGATGCGACGGGTGTACCGGTGGCGGCCTACAACGTAAGTGGCGAGTACGCCATGATCAAAGCGGCCGCAGCGGCCGGATACTTAGATGAGCGCACTGCGGTGCTCGAAGCCTTAACAGGGATTCGTCGCGCTGGCGCTGACATTGTCATCTCCTACCACTCCAAGGATGTCGCAAAATGGCTTCAGTAGGCGCAACTCCCAAACTCCGCAGCCGCAAGCTCGGCGCAGCAATCGCACTCGATGATGTTGATCGCAAGGTGATGAACCTGATGCAGGGTTCGTTCCCACTGGCGCCGCGGCCATATGCGCACATCGCTGAGCTGGCCGCGATCTCCGAGGAGGAGGTTCTGAGCCGTGTCTCGCACCTGATCAAGGAGCGGATCATCCGCCAGGTCACTCCGATCTATGACACTCGCGCACTTGGCTATGAGTCGATGCTTGTTGCCGCAAAGGTAGACCCAGAAAACCCTCATCGTGCTGCGAGCGTGATTAATGAGCACCCTGGGGTCTCCCATAACTATCTACGCAATCACGAGTTCAACCTCTGGTTTACGCTCGCTACGGAGCCCGATTCGAAGCTCGGCCTAGATGGAACGCTCGATGTTCTAGCTGCGCTTACTGGGGCCGAGTCGATCCGCCAGTTGCCGACGCTGCAGCTCTTTAAGATCCGCATGGACCTTGAGATGGAGGGCGATACTAAGGCGTTGTCGAGTCCCGGCGCAGAGCAGTCCCCAGCGATTCTGTCGGCTGTTGCCTATGACGAGAGTGACATCGCAGTGATTAAGGCGACGCAGGGAAGCATGCCGATCATCGCCGAGCCTTATGCACCGGCAGCGGAGGCGCTCGGGGTTACCGTCAAGGATCTCCTCGCGCAGATGACCACGATGGTCGAGCGCGGCTTGCTGCGCCGCGTGGCAGCGATTCTCTTCCACCGGCGCGCTGGCTTCTCTGCTAACGGGATGGGGGTTTGGGAGGTCCCAGAGGACCGCATCATGGAGGTTGGAATGAGGATGGCCTCATTTAGAGGCATCTCGCACTGCTACCAGCGTCCCACTTACGCTGACTGGCCCTACTCAGTGTTTACGATGGCCCACGGTCGCTCCAAGGAGGAGTGTGATGCGATCCTTGACTCGATCGCGCAGGACACTGGAATTGACGGCCGGGCAACGCTCTACTCGTCAACAGAGTTCAAGAAGATTCGTCTGCTTTATTTCACCGATGACTTCAAGCGGTGGGAGTCCGAGCACGCGGCATAGGCGTCTGCCTAGGCCGCGCTCCCGCCATCGCTGCCCGTCATGGCTAGCTCTCTGACAGATACGCGCTCACGCGATCTCTACCTGCGCGCTTTAGACGTCTTGCCAGGGGGAGTCAACTCGCCCGTTCGCGCGATGCGGGCGATCGGGCGCGACCCGATCTTTGTTGCCCGTGGGGAGGGCGCTGAGCTCGTCGACGTAGACGGCAATCGCTACATCGACTACGTCTGCTCTTGGGGTCCACTGATCCACGGCCACGCCCACCCGGAGATCCTTGCCGCAATCGCGCAGGCTGCAGCCTACGGAACGACCTTCGGCGCCCCGACTGCGGGCGAGGTAGAGCTTGCCGAAGAGGTTGGGCGTCGGATCACCTCTGTGGAGATGCTGAGGATGACCTCGTCTGGCACGGAGGCAGCAATGAGCGCGGTGCGCCTCGCCCGAGCAGTAACCGACCGCGAGCTGATCTTGAAGTTCTCTGGGGCCTACCACGGCCACGTCGACGGACTCTTGGCCGAGGCTGGATCTGGGCTAGCAACCGCTGGTGTGCCGGCCAGCGCTGGTGTGCCGGCGAGCGCTACGGCAGCAACGGTGATCGTTGCATGGAATGACGCCGAGGCGGTCATTGCAGCGACTCAGCGACATCAGTTCGCGGCCATTCTCGCCGAACCCTATCCCGCGAATATGGGCCTAGTGCCCCCCGCAGAGGGCTTCCTTGAACTCCTACGCGAGCAAGCCGATGAGAGCGGCGCGCTGCTGATTTTTGATGAGGTTATCTCGGGCTTTCGCGTTGCTCGCGGGGGCGCCCAAGAGCTAGCTAGCGTGCGTCCGGACATCACGATCATGGGCAAGGTCATCGGCGGCGGCTTGCCGGCAGCTGCATACGGCGCATCCAGAGACCTGATGGAGCGCATCGCCCCAGCCGGTGATGTCTACCAAGCGGGAACGCTATCGGGCAACCCGCTGGCCGTCGCCGCTGGCTTGGCCACTCTTGCGATGCTCGATGAAAAGGCATATCTCCGTCTTGCCGGCACGACATCGGCGCTGGCAGAGGGGCTTCGCGAGGCCGCCGGCGATCGGCCAGTCCAAGTCGTCAGCCTGCCGGGACTAGTCACGCCCTTCTTTAGTGACCGGCCTGTGACCAACTACGCCGAGGCCACCGCCTGTGACCTCGATCGCCACGCCGCATGGTGCCGGGCGCTGCTGGCGCGCGGCGTCTATCCACCACCATCGCAGTTTGAAGCATGGTTTCCATCGTTGGCTCATACGCCAGAGCATCTCAGCGTTACCCTGGAGGCAGCAGCAGCTGCATTCACAGAGGTCTTTGGATGAGCGAGTCGCTTGAGCGACTCGCCGACGAGATCCGCGAGATCTCACCTCTTTTGGCGGATGCCGCTGTGCCTTCTGGCCTGACTGGCCCAAACTGCGAGGCCGCCGAAGTTGCGGCGAGCGGACCGCGCGCCGCCAGCGACCCGAAGGCCTACGCATTAGTAGTAGAGGCCATCCGCGAGGGCTACCTGTTGCACTACGGCAAGGGTCGTGTGATACGTCCCGATGATCCCGACCTTGCTCTGCTCGCCGGCGATCAACTCTTCGCGCTGGGGTTGGCGCATCTCGCTGAGATCGGAGATATCCCAGCAGTTCTAGAGCTTGCCGATCTGATTTCTCTTACAGCCCAAGCCCAAGCCGAGCACGATGGCGATCGCGCGGAGGCAATCTGGGCTAGCTCCGCACGCGCAGTCGGATGGGGGAGTAACCCAGTGATCGAGGACGCCAAGGAGCTCGCGCGCAACGGCGATTCGTCAGCGCTGAAGGCATTGCTTCTGTCCGCAGGAGACGCCGACACTCCCCCGGTGGCGAGTTGAGAGTTTGGTCAGCGGCTGACCTCAGGGCGCCTCAACGGAGGTTGACTGTAGGGTATTGCCAACGGCTAATACCAGCTCTGTCGTAGAATTATTTATCGCGTGCCAGATCGCCACGAAAAGACAAAGTCGCCATACACTGCAGACCGGGACTATCCGGGTGCATTCGAGGGCGAAACGGTAACCCGCCGGCGCCTCGTGACCGGAGGCGGTCAGGCGCTCGGAGTTATCGCTGCAGCTTCCTTTGCGCTGCCCGCGCTCGGGTTCGCACTCGGGCCAGTATTCGAGCGTGGCAAGGCGACGTGGGAGGCGGTTGGCAGTCCAGACGACTTCATCGCCGAGAGCTATATCCCCAAGGTGATCACGACGACCCGGCGAGTTGGCGAAGTCGGCAAGACGACCGTCTACATGCGCAAACATGAGCCATCGGTAGACGGCGAGCTCAAGGACTCATACGACGAGTACGTCGCAATTTCAACTCGCTGCATGCACCTCGGATGTCCGGTCCGTTATATCGAGGCCTCTCAGCGCTTTGTCTGTCCCTGCCATGGCGGCGTTTACGACTTCACGGGGCGCGTAGTCGGCGGTCCTCCCGTCCGTCCCCTAGACCGCTTCTACACTCGCGTTCGCGCTGGTTTGGTTGAGGTTGGGCCTCGCTACAGCGTCAACAGTGAGCTAAAGCGTTACTCGCCGCGCGACCCAGGTGAGCCGCTCGACGGCATCGGTCCTTATCTATACCCACCAAGGTTTTCGACTCCGGAACTACCGTCATGAGCCCTCGACTGCCAGCCCCCCCGATTCCCGATCAGCTCAAGTCGGCTCCGCAACGAGCCGGAGAAGGTGACGGCAAGAAGTCGGCCCTCGATCATGGAGTCGAAGCCGGCGTCAGCGCGGTCGACTGGATCGACGAGCGCACGTCGCTTTCAGGTGGCTTGCGGTGGATGATGTTCCGCAAGGTGCCCAAAGGCACCAACTGGTTCTACACGCTCGGCTCGGCAACGATGTTCGCCTTCCTCTCCCAGGCCGTTACCGGCGTCTTCTTGGCGATGTACTACACGCCTTCTGCCACTCAGGCCTATGAGTCGACGCGCTATATAACTAACGAGGCTTTTCTCGGCGAGTTTGTGCGTGGGATGCACAAGTGGGGCTCGACGGTCATGGTCATCCTCATCTTCGTCCACATGGCCCGCACCTTCTTCTTCGGCGCCTACAAGTATCCGCGCGAGCTCAACTGGGTTATCGGCGTTGTTCTGCTTGTGCTGACGATGACGATGTCGTTCACTGGTTACCTCCTGCCCTTCGATCAGCGCTCCTACTGGGCCACGATCGTCGGCGTCAACATCAACGGCACCGGACCGATAGTCGGTCCCTATCTATCTGACTTCCTGCGGGCGGGCCCGGAGTTTGGGGCAACGACGCTCTCGCGTTTCTACGCGATCCACATGCTGCTAGTGCCGGGCGCGATCGCGGCATTGATGGGTGCCCATCTCTACCTAGTGGCACGACTAGGTACCACCGCACCTCCGTGGATTAAGGCCGAGACGAGCGACGAGCTCGCGACTGACGAGGTCTAAGGCACTCATGAACCGTCGCGAGAAGGAGGAGTACCTCCGCAAGTACAGCATCCTTAAGAACAAGGGCAAGCCGTTCTTTCCCTACGCGGTAGGCAAGGACGCGGCGATGGCCTGCGTTGTGATGATCGCGATCATCCTGATGTCGTTGACGTTCGGCGCAGAGCTCGGTCCAAAGGCCGATCCGACGACAACCACCTATGTGCCGCGGCCAGAGTGGTACTTCTTCTTCCTCTTCGAACTGCTGCGTGTTATCAAGCCGGCCAACTTCACTCCGCTGGCCACGATCGGGATCCCGACGATCTGCCTGATTTTGCTCTTTCTCTTGCCGTTCTATGACCGCAATCCAGAGCGTCGCCCTCTGCGTCGGCCGATCGCAACAACAGCAGGCATCCTGACGATCGCAGCGATTGCGTACCTAACTTACCTCGGCGCCTCGGCCGGGTCCCCGACTCAGATTGAGCTCAAGACTCCCGCGCGCTATGAGGCCGGTGCACTCGTCGCAGCCCAGTCGGGCTGTCTGGCCTGCCATAAGTTCGGCGAGAACGGTAACTCCGGCCCAGGTCCTAATTTGAGCCACATTGGTGCGCGATTGCCCAAGCAAGCGATCGCTCGGACATTGATCAATCCAACTTCGCCGATGCCTTCCTACAAGGACCTCCCGCCAGAGAAGTTCAACGAGCTAGTCAACTTCTTAGCTCAACTTAAATAGGTCGGTTAGCTCGGTGACCCCAGCCACCGCTGATGGCAAGCCTACGCCAGGCTCGGCTGGCTCAGGCACGATGGAGGAGCCACAGGTGCGAGCGATGTTCGATCGCATCTCCGGTGTCTATGACCGAATGAATGGCGTTATGACCGCCGGCCTTCACCATCACTGGCGCCGTCGCGCGGTAGATCTCGCCGCGGTCGGCAGTGGTGCTCGGGTATTGGACGTCGCCACTGGAACTGGTGACATGGCCTTTGAGCTCGCCAAGCGAGTCGGTGTCGAGGGCGAGGTAATCGGATCAGACTTTTCAGAGAAGATGCTCGATCTCGCTCGCGCTAAGGCCGGCGACCGCGATGGCGCAACGGTCGCTTTCGAGTCTGGCAACGCTCTAGATCTCCCTTACCCTGACGACGTCTTCGATGCCGCTACGGTTGGTTTTGGCGCGCGCAACTTCTCGGAGTTGGGCAAAGGCATTACAGAGATGGCACGCGTGGTGAAGCCGGGCGGCCGTGTTGTGATCCTTGAGATCACGACTCCGACAAAGAGGCCCCTATCAACCTTCTACCGGCTCTGGTTTGATCGGATTGTGCCGGGGTTAGGGAAGGTCGCTGGCGACCCCGATGCCTACTCATACCTGCCGAACTCAGTCAAGCGCTTCCCCGGACCTGCGCAGCTGGCAACGGTGATGGAGGACAGTGGGCTCCAGCACATACATTGGGTACTCACCGCCGGAGGGATCATCGCGATCCACGTTGGCGAGGTGCGCTAATGGCAACGGCTGACGTCGCGGCCGTGATTGAAGCCGCGGGCTCATACCTGCCCGCGCTGATGAAGCGTCTTGAGGAGCGCCTCGCGCAGCTGGCGATAGGGCATGGCGCGGTGCTCGCTCGCCACGCGAGCGAGACGATCGCAGCGGGAGGAAAGCGGCTGCGCCCGCTCTTAGTGTTCGTCGCCGCGGGCGCGCCCACTGAAGCCAACGAGGCGGGAGTCCTGCGGGCCGCTGTGGCCGTCGAGCTAGTACATAGCGCGACGCTCGTACACGACGATGTTTTAGATCGCGCACCACTTCGCCGCGGTCGCCCGACGGTGATGGCCACCGCCGGTCGCGAGATGGCTACCGCGACTGGAGATCTGCTCTTCTCGCGCGCATTCGCTGAACTCGCCGCGAACGGTCGGCCAGAGGAGATAAAGGTGCTCTCCCAAGCGAGTTCAGCCCTCGCGCGTGGCGAACTGCTCCAACGCGGCGACGCTTGGTCTTCAACGGTCACCATCGAGCGCTACCTGCACCGCTGCGAGCTAAAGACCGCAACTCTCTTTCAGGCCGCATGCGAGTTGGGAGCGCTAGAGGGAGGAGAGTCGCCCGCCGGTCTGGCCGCCTTCGGGCGCCGTATCGGGTTGGCATTCCAACTCCTCGACGATGTTTTAGACGTCTCCGGGCCGGTCGCCCGCACTGGCAAAGACCGGGGCACAGACCTACTTGACGGCACGGTGACGTTGCCGCTGATCCTCGCCCGTGAGCGCAGTCCCGATATCGCCGCGCTCGATATGCGAACGATCACCACGCCGCAGGCTGCAGAACAGCTCTGCGATCAGATTGAGGCTACTGGGGTCTTGGGTGAGGCGAGGATGAGGGCCCTAAAGGTCGTCGCCGAAGCTAAGGCTGGCCTCCCGGTCTTGCCCCACCGTCAGCGCCGCGCACTGGAGCTGATCGCCGATGGCGTTGTTGAGCGATACGCATAGGCCCACGCCGATCGACAGTCACGCTCGCCTTGACGCGCTAGGCTTGCTACTCCCGAATTGGAGCTAACCGTCTTGCCGAACATTGGGCCTCTTGAGATTGCCGTTGTGTTGATTATCTTGTTGTTGATCTTCGGGCCTAAGCGGCTGCCCGGACTTGGCAAGCAGATCGGCTCTGGGATGCGCGAGTTCAAGGACTCGATTTCGGGCAAGGACAGCGATAAGAAGGAGGCTTCAGACGACCATGACAAGGTCGAGGGCTCTTCGTCGCTCGAGTCGTCGGCTCCCGCGCTGGAGGCGGCTGTCCCAGAGGCCGTCGTGACCACTTCGGACTCCACCAAGGAGGCCGAAGAGCAGATCTCTGGCCGTCGGGACCAGCAGCAGTAGCTCTCCGTTATGCCGAGCGCGATCAAACCGATCGCTCATGAGGAGCGACTGAGTCTCGTCGGCCATCTCGATGAGCTGCGCTCGCGCCTAATCATCTGCATCATCGCTTTCGTTG
Organism: Solirubrobacterales bacterium; assembly: GCA_947474595.1. Taxonomy (GTDB): domain Bacteria; phylum Actinomycetota; class Thermoleophilia; order Solirubrobacterales; family Solirubrobacteraceae; genus CANJIV01. Next base: position 448,941 of record CANJIV010000001.1, on the reverse strand, counting down.
TCGCCTTTGGGCTCTGCCTCTGGCAGGGCGATGCTCTGCTCAATATTCTCAATAAGCCCCTTCAAGAGAGCACTGCGACCTCTGGCACCAAGGACAGCGGTGGCCGCCTAGAACAGCAGGCACGCTTCCAGGTGGCATTGCGTACGGCGCTAATCCGTGAGCAGCAGGCACTCGATCAACTCGCACGCTCGATCCCTGACCTAACTCCGGCCGCGCGCACGGCGCTTCTGCGTTCGATCAAGGCCCAAGGAGAGGCGATCGCGCTACTGCCCAAGGAGACCCCCAAACGTCAGCCTGTGACGCTCGCAGTCGGGGAGCCATTTACGACAACGCTGACAGTGTCGGCTTGGTTCGCGTTGATCTTCTCGCTCCCGATAATCCTCTTTCAGCTCTACGCATTTATTTTGCCGGCCTTCACGCCAAAGGAACGCAAGGTCGCACTACCGCTGCTCCTGATGGTGCCGCTCCTGTTCATATCCGGTGTGGTGTTTGGCTATTACGTTGTCGTGCCACCGGCGGTCAAGTTTCTCCAGAGCTTCAACGATCAGTCTTTCGACATCCTCGTTCAGGCTAAGGACTACTACCGGTTTGTCCTTCTAGCCCTCTTGGGAATGGGAATCTTGTTCCAGATACCGGTGGGGATTCTTGCTGCGACGAAGGCTGGGATTGTCACGCCTCGCCAGCTGCGAAAGAACCGCCGCTACGCGATCTTGATCATCGCTGTTGTAGCGATGCTTTTGCCCGGCACTGATCCGGTGACGATGCTGATGGCGATGCTGCCACTGATCGTTCTCTTCGAGGCAAGTATCATCTTGGCCTCGCTCCTAGACCGCCGTTCGTCGACAGTGCCTGAGACTGAGGCGGTGGCGGTCAGCGCAGATGCCGCAGACGACGAACCCGACCCTAAACTCACTAACCCACCAACTGAACCGGATAGAGACGACTGATGCTCTTCGACCTTAGAGGCCGCGGCCGCCGCCGCACCGTGCAGGTGATCTATATCGGCCTGGCCGTGCTGATGGTCGGTGGACTGCTCCTATTTGGTATCGGAGGAGCCGTTTCAGGTGGGCTGCTCGACGCGATCGGGATTAGTAGTGGCGATGGCGGCTCAAACGGAGGCGCCAGTGACGCATTCACAAAGCGGGAGCAGGCTTACGCGAAGCAGGTCAAGCTCAACCCTCAGAACGCCACGGCATGGGCCGAGCTCTCCCGCGTGCGCTACCAGATAGCTGGGCAGGGAGACAACTACGACCAGAACACCGGTCAGTTCACCGCCAAGGGCCAGGCTCAACTGGCGACGGTCGCTGCCGCATGGACGTCCTACCTTGCTCTTAATCCCCCAAAGCCCGACGCTAACCTCGCGAGCCTGATGGTTCAGGCCTTTGGCCCAGCTGGTCTCAATAACCCAGCACAAGCCACGACAGCGGCCGAGATCGTCGCTGATGCGCGCCCGAGTGCCAATACCTTCTACCAGCTCGCAGTGTTCGCTTACGCCGCTGGGCAGACGCGTAAGGCAGAGCTTGCGCGAGAAAAGGCGATCGAACTGACGCCTGTTGATCAGCGGGCAGCGCTCATTAAACGCTTAGATGAGGCCAAGACACAAGGGGTTCAAGCGAGCGCTTCGGCGGGCACGGCGACAGTACCGACAACGACCGGCGGCTGAGCCTTAGTGATCACGACCGTGGCAGCTTGATAGCAGCTGCTTAGGCGATCATCTAGCATTGGCCGCCGCCCCGGGCCGTTAGCTCAATTGGCAGAGCAGGGGACTCTTAATCCCAAGGTTGGAGGTTCGATTCCTCCACGGCCCATTAATGATCAACGAACCCTTGCGCAGCCGATGATGCTGACAAGTCTTGATGGCGTGATCGGCCCGCCCGAGCAGGCGTTGATCCCTGTATCCGATGAGGGTTTACTGCGCGGTGATGGTGTCTTTGAGGTACTGCGTCTCTACGCTGGCAGGCCGTTCGCTCTTGCCGAGCATTTAGAGCGTATGGAGCTCTCTGCGTCCAACATACGCTTGGAGTTTGACGTCGCAGCCGTACGAGCTGACGTTACCGCCCTGTTAGCCGCTGCTGGCCCTAGCGATGGCGTTCTGCGCTTGGTTCAGACGCGGGGCGGACACCGCCTAGCAATTGTTGAGCCCGCTCCAGTGGTCGCTGACCAAGTCCGCCTCGGCTACGTGACCTACTCGCCCACGAGGGTTCTCGACAACATCAAGTCACTCTCCTACGGCGCCAACATGTTGTCCTCGCGGCTAGCGAAGGAGAGAGGCTTTGACGAGGCGTTGCTGCGCACGCCGCACGGACGCATCCTTGAGGCGCCAACCTCCTCGTTTTTTTGGGTAAAGGACGGCGTTGTGAGTACGCCTCCTCTCGAGGACCACGTGCTCGCCTCGATTACGCGGGCAGTGGTGATTGAGTTGACCGACGCAGTCCAAGCCCCCTGCACGCACAAAGACGTCATCGCTGCCGACGAGGCTTTTCTCGCCTCCACTCTGCGCGAGGCCCAGCCGGTAGTGGCGGTTGAGGAAGTTCTACTTAGTCCGGGTGAGGTCACAGCTGATGTCCGCGTCAAGTTGCGTGCGTACATTGAGAGCCGACTCGCAGAAGAGTGCAGCTAACGGTGCGCATCGTGACCGTCATCGGCAACCGCCCGCAGTTTATTAAGGCTGCGGCCGTTTCACAGCTCTTGCGTGCCGAACACAGCGAGATTCTGGTCCACACCGGCCAACACTACGACGACGAGCTATCTGAGATATTCATCCGTGAGTTAGGCCTGCCACGGCCCGATCGCGAACTGGGGATAGCTGGCGGGACCAATACGTCTCAGACGTCGCGACAGCTGGCGGCCTTAGAGCTTGTCGTGGGCGAGATCACGCCTGATCTAGTGCTCGTCTATGGCGATACCAACTCGACGCTCGCAGGCGCTCTGGCGGCCGCTCAGGCTGGGATTGCGGTAGTCCACGTTGAAGCAGGAATGCGCAGCTTTGACCGCACAATGGCCGAAGAGGTCAACCGCGTCGTTACCGACCACCTCTCGACCCTCTTACTGTGTCCCTCGCAGGTGGCGGTCGACAACCTCGCACGTGAGGGCGTTTTAGGCACCGTAGAGCTCGTTGGAGACGTTATGGCCGACATTGCACGCTTGATGGCACCACGGGCCCGTGAGCGCACTCAGGCGCTCGCAGGGTGGGGTGTGGAGCCTGGGGGCTATGTCTTGGCCACCGCCCACCGTGCAGCCAACGTCGACGATCCGCAGCGCCTTGCGCTGCTGGTCGACTTGCTGACGGCGATCGAGTTGCCCGTCGTGCTGCCGTTGCACCCGCGTACGCGGGCACGTCTTGAGCAGGCAGGCCTGCTGGGCGCGCTGGAGTCAGCGCCAACGGTTGAGATCACCCCCCCACTTGGCTACCTCGACTTTAGGACCCTGCTTTGCAGCGCGCGCGCTGTCCTGACTGACTCCGGTGGAGCCCAGAAAGAGGCCTACTTCGCCGCCGTGCCTGCCATCACAATGCGCGATCGCACTGAATGGGTAGAGACCGTCGAGACGGGCTGGAATGTCCTAGTTGATCTCGACAAAGATGCCGCACTGGCGGCGCTCGAACGCCCGCTGCCAAGCGAGCACCCTGAGTTATACGGCGACGGTCACGCCGCTGCGCGAGTCGTCAGCGCAATATCGAGCATCTCGGCTCTTGGCTCCTAGCCGATTGTTCTAAACGAGATTCCCGCAGCCACAAACGGCGCGCTATCAACCACTCGGCGGCCGTCAACGATGCCACGCACTCCCGGAAGGTCGCTCGGCTTTAGCTGCTGGTATTCGCCGTGGTCGGCCTGGACTACGGCGGCGTCGATTGGCTCTTGGTGCCACGGGGTAAATCCAAGCTCTAACAGTTCGGCGTCGGTATAGAGGGGGTCGCTGGCTACGACCACTGCTCCGCTGGCAGCTAGAGCTTCACGCAGGCCGAAGGCCCCGGAGTAGGCGGTCTCCTTGACGCCGCCGCGGAAGGCGATTCCTAGAATCAGCACCTTGCGGCCGTCGAGATCCCCAACCGTTTGGGCGAGCTGTTGGACTGCATAGGCTGGCATGGTCTCGTTTACCTCACGAGCCAAGCGCGGCAGTTTGGCGGTTGGGTCCTGATTGAGATAGAGGTGGGGGTAGACCGGAATGCAGTGACCGCCGACAGCAATGCCAGGTTGGTGGATATGGCTAAACGGTTGGCTGTTGGCGGCACCTATTACGCGGTTGACGTCAATCCCTCGCGCCGCGGCAAAGATTGCGAACTCATTTGCCAGCGCGATGTTGACGTCGCGGTAGGTCGTCTCTGCCAGCTTTGTCATTTCGGCTGCCTCGGCAGACCCCATCGCTCGAACCTCGGCGGTGATGAAGGAGCGATAGGCATCAACTCCGCGAGCCTCTCCTTCGGCACTCAGACCACCTACGAGCTTGGGATAGGTGGCCAGGTCAGCGAAGATGCGCCCGCTGAAGACGCGCTCGGGACTAAAGACGCAGAAGAAGTCGCGCTCTGAGCGCAGGCCGCTGGCGGCGGCTAGGGCGGGCGCTAAACGCTCACGTGTGGTCCCGACCGGCACCGTGGTCTCGACGCTAACGGTAGTTCCCGCACGCAGGCCGCGCCCGACTGCCTCGAAGGCTCGGTCGAGCAGCGTCCACTCTGGCTGATGGTTGGCATCGAGGATCAGCGGAGGTACGAGGATCGCTAGGTCGGGACCCTCTTTGAGGGCGGCCACGGTGTCGTCGTGGGCGCGCAGGCTGCCGTTAGCGATCACATCTTGTAGCGCCTGCTCGAGACCTGTCTCGCCTGGGAAGGGAGGCTGGCCAGCGTTGACCTGAGCCACGACGGTTTCGTTGATGTCGCAGCCGATCACTTGATGGCCAGCTTTAGCTATATGGACCGCGAGTGGCAGGCCGATCTTGCCCAACGCAATGACGACGACCTTCATGCGTACACGATCTCCGTTGACGCACTCTCGGCACTGCGCAAAACCGCCTCGGCGGCTTGTACGGCCGCTAGTCCGGCTTGGAGGCCAACGACGGCCGCATCGCCATCACCGAGCACAAGGTCGCGGAAGGCTTCGAGCTCTGCCAGCAGCGGCTCGCGTCGCGAAAGGGCGTAGCGAACTACGTCGCCTTCGGAGACGCCCCGCAGCGCCGCCGAGCTCTCCCAGTCGGAGCTGACGGTCGCATTTTCGTAGAAGGTTAGGTCGCTACGGACGGTGTCGGCAATCAGCATGCCGCGATCTCCCAAGACGCGCACTGATCTGATTTTAGTTGGGGAAAGCCAGTCGACAATGCAGTTAAACGGTAGCCCCGACCGCAGCTGGCCGGTAACTAGTACGACATCCTCGTGCGGCCTTCCGGTGCGATTGGTGGTTTGGGCGGCAACGCGATCGATCGCCGCACCGCCGAGCCAGCCGACGAGGTCGAGATCGTGAGTTGCAAGATCTTTAACCACACCGACGTCGCGGATTCGATCGGGGAAGGGACCAATTCGTTGTGTGGCGATCAAGAACGGAGTTCCGATCTGACCGCTGTCGAGTCGCTGTCGCATCTCCATCAAGGCAGGATTAAAGCGTTCGACGTGGCCGACGACGGCGTGAAGGCCAGCGGTGGTGAAGAGGTCGATGATCACCTGGGCTTGGGCGGCGGTAGCCGCCAGGGGCTTCTCGATCAGTGCGTGGATGCCAGCAGCAGCTAGCTGTTGGCTGGCTGCGACGTGTTCTTCTGTAGGAAGAGCGACGACCGCGATCTGGGGCCGGGTCGCTTCAAGCAGCTCTTCGACCGACGCATAGAGCAGGCTAGGGTCGCCCAGCGCACCGTAGCGGTCACCCGTAGGGTCAGCGCCACCGACGAAGTCGACACCGTCGAGTGACTGCAAAATACGCGCGTGGTGGCGACCAATCATGCCGAGACCAAGGACTACTGCACGGAGCGTCAATGCGCCTCCCAGACCCAAGACAACCCCGGCCGAGCAGCCGGAGACGGCCTCAGTTTACGTGACCTGAAAGGATCGCGGCATGAGCCTATCCCCAGAACGGGCGCCCGGACTCGTTATAGCTGACGATGTCGCGCTTCCCGATGACACAGTGGTTGGCGCCAACGTAGTAATTCATGCTGGCACCAAGATCGGTCCCGGCTGCCTAATTGGCGACAATGTCGTGCTCGGAAAGCGACCACAACTCGCTGCACAATCAGCGAACGCGGCGACGGCCGTTGACGAGGGTTTAGTCATCGGCGCTGGCGTCACAATCTGTACCGCAGCAGTTATATTCGCCGCCAGCGAGATCGGAGATACGACGATCATCGGCGACCAAGCCTACGTACGCGAACGCACGACAGTTGGTCGCGGCAGTGTGATTGGACGTGGTAGTGCGATCGACAACGACGTCATCATCGGCGACCGCGTTCGGATCCAGACCGACGTCTATGTGACAGCGTTCTCGCGGATTGAAGATGACGTTTTTATCGGCCCCGGGGTGATCACCAGCAACGATGACTTTATGGGTCGCCATGCTCCCGGGCAGCCGCTCAAAGGGGCGACCCTGCGCCGCGCTTGCAGGGTTGGCGCTGGCGCTGTGTTAGTTCCTGGTGTCGAGGTTGGAGAAGAGGCATTCGTGGCGGCTGGCGCTGTCGTGACCAAGGATGTGCTGGCACGCACTGCTGTAATGGGGGTGCCGGCTCAGGTCTACCGCGAGGTCGGCGACGACGAGTTGCTCGAGCGCTGGCGCTAGCTGTATGGCTAGCTAACCCTAATTGCGGGGGCGGCCTACTAGGAGGAGGCGCTGGCGGCTTGGTCGCACCAGATGACCTGCTCGCGACCTGGGCCAACGCCGATCAGGACGATAGGAACACCGATCCCATCGGCGAGGAATGCGAGGTAGTCACGAGCGGCTGGCGGTAGATCCTCTTCTCGGCGGCAGTCGCTGATGTCTTGGGACCAGCCGGGAAGCTCGACGTACTCGCCGCGGGCGTGATGGAGGACTGACTGGTGGTATGGAAAGTGATCGAACCGAGCTCCTTCGCTACCTACATAGCTCGTACAGACACTGAGCGTCTGCTGGCCTGAGAGAACGTCAAGCTTGGTCACTGCCAACGCCGTGAGGCCGTTGATCCGCGCGGCGTAGCGCAGTGCCACTAGGTCAAGCCAGCCGATTCGCCGAGCGCGCCCAGTGGTCGTTCCGTACTCGCCTCCAGATGCACGCAGCTCTTCTCCGAGAGGCCCTTCGATCTCGGTCGGGAAGGGGCCGGAGCCGACCCTTGTTGTGTAGGCCTTAGTGATCCCCCAGACCTCGTTGATGTCCTTGGGCCCGACGCCCGCCCCAATACATGCCGCGCCCGCTATCGGGTTGGATGAGGTCACGAAGGGATAGGTTCCGTGATCGATATCTAGCAGCGCTCCTTGCGCGCCCTCGAAGATCACTTGGCGGTCGTCGTCGAGCAGGTCCCAAACCATGCGCGCCGTGTCGGCGATGTACTGCTCTAGGCGGTGGCCGTAGGTCACGTACTGCTCGACCATTGCGTGGAGATCGAGCGTCGGATCCTTGGCGTATGGGCGCAGAAGGAGTCGCTTGGGCTCCATCGCTGCGGTGATCTTTGTTCGCAGGATCTTCTCGTCGAGCAGATCCTGCATGCGAATGCCGAGCCGCCCAGCCTTGTCGGCATAGCAGGGCCCAATGCCACGTCGAGTCGTCCCGATCTGCTGATCGCCAAGGCGCGCCTCTCCGGCAGTGTCAAGCAGCAGGTGGTACGGCATGATCAGGTGGGCGTTGGCCGAGACCCGAAGGCCTGACATATCCACCCCACGCGCACGCAGGCCATCCATCTCAGAGATCAGCACGGCAGGGTCGACGACGACTCCATTGCCGATCATGCAGAGTTTGCCTGGGTAGAGAATGCCGGACGGGATGAGATGTAGCTTCCATGCCTCCTCGCCCTCGCGCACGATCGTATGGCCGGCATTGTTGCCGCCTTGAAAGCGGATCACGGCGTCGGCTCGCTCGGCGAGGAGGTCAACGACCTTGCCTTTGCCCTCATCGCCCCACTGGGCGCCAACAATGCAGATAGAAGTCACGCCAGCGATTCTACGCAAGCCGGCCGCAACGGCCCGATTGGATAGGCGTGGTCATCAGGCTAAAGGGTGCGAAGGCTCAGATGGCAACGCCGATGGCAGCGGTTCGTTGACCCCGGGTTGGCGGTGGTCAACTCCGAACAGCGGAAGTGGATCGCCGCAGATCTCCATTAGGCGTGAGACGGTCCGTGTGGTTATTTGCTTGGCTAGCTCAGCCGGGTCGAGGTTTGTCGTCAGGACGATTGAACGCTCATCTTCATACCGAGCGTTGACTAGTGAGTAGAGCTGCTCAAGGACCCAGTCGCTGGATTTCTCAGCCCCGACGTCATCGATGTGTAGGAGATCGACAGATGAGAGCTTGTCTAGAAGCGAGAGGTAGGAGCGGTCGGAGCTGTCGTCGAACGTGGTGCGGATCTCGGCTAGGAGTCGAGGTAGCGAGTAGATCGCCACAGAGCGCCCGGCGTCTAATGCCGCCTTGGAGACCAGCATCGCTAGGGTCGTCTTGCCGGTGCCGACGTCGCCCATAAACCACAGTCCTCTGCCGGAGTCTAGGTTGGTCTGGAGCTTGTCTACGTAGCGCCTGACTTCACGCACGATCTGCGGGTTGATGTCGATGACTGGTGCACGGTCGAAGCCAACTCCTTGAAAGCGGCGTGGAATAACAGCCGACAGTGAGCGGGCACGTGCACGGGCGATCAGCTGGGGGCGGCAGGCGCAGCTACGAGCCTCGCCCGCGGCTTCGTCAACAACGATGCCGCTGCCATCGCAGATTCCTAAGGAGCACGGTGGATCGCTCACTCGAAGGGCTCCTGAGTACTCAAGGTGACGAAGCGAGGGTAGTCCTTCTGGAAAGCGAGTCTGACCGTACCTAGCGGTCCGTTGCGGTGCTTGGCGATGATCAGCTCTGCCTCTCCAGGAAACTCGGAGTCGTCCTTTGCGTAGTACTCGTCGCGGTAGATGAACATCACGAGGTCGGCGTCCTGCTCGATCGAGCCAGACTCACGCAAGTCAGATAGCAGCGGCCGTTTGTCGGTTCGAGCCTCGACGCCGCGATTGAGCTGGGAGAGCGCGACGACTGGACACTCGAGTTCGCGTGCAAGGATCTTGAGGCCACGGCTTATCTGGCCTACTTGTTCAACACGGTTCTCGATCCTGCCGTCGGCCCGCATCAGCTGCAGGTAGTCGATGATGATCATTGAGAGTCCGCCGGGTGTTCTGCTGTGCAGGCGTCGCGCTTTAGCACGGATCTCGAGGATTCCAAGATCGCTGGTGTCGTCGATGAAGAGCGGCGATTGAGCGAGACGGCCACTGGCTTCTAGGATCCGCGGCCACTGTGTCTCGGGGACGCTGCCCTTGCGCAGATTCTCACCTTTTATCTTGGCTTGGGATGCGATGAAGCGCTGAGCGAGCTCTGCCTCAGACATCTCCAGCGAAAACAGTGCCACGGCGCGGTTTTCCAGCGCCGCATTCTCGGCCATGTTTGTCACGAGCGCGCTCTTTCCCATCGATGGGCGAGCGGCGATGATGATTAGGTTGCCCGGCTGGAAGCCGCCAGTGATGTCATCAAGGGCCTTAAAGCCGGTTGGCGTCCCTGTCACCGGGTGGCCCTCGCGCGACAGCGCGTGAAGTTTGTCGATCTCGGTGTGGAGGAGGTCGCCGACGCTGAGGAAATCCTTCTGCCGATCGTCGTGGGCGACTTCTAGCATCGCCTGTTCGGCGTGCTCTACGAGTTCGCGCGGAGGTGCGTCATGTGCGGCGACGCTTGCCTGGATCTCGTAGGTCGTCGTAAGCAGACGCCGAAGTAGCGAGTTCTCTTTTACGATCTGCGCGTAGTGGCGTAGGTTGCCAACGCCCGGCACGCCTCCAGCCAGAGCATCGATTGCTGCCGCTCCGCCGGCGCTCTCAAGCTGGCCCGACTGACGCAGATGGTCGACGAGGGTTAGCGAGTCGATCGGCGTGCTTGAGTCGTAGAGTGCGAGCATTCCGGCGAAGGTGACGCGGTGCTGTTCGCGGTAGAAGTCCTCGGGCTTTAGCCCGTCATCGATAACGAGCTGGTACATCACGCGCTCCGACAGAAGGATCGCACCGAGCACTCCTTGCTCGGCGTCAAGGTTGTTGGGCGGCCCGTTCTCGAGGCGATCGGCAGTGGCCATCAGGCCAACCTGAGGTCGGAGCTTATGGTGAGGCCTACACCAACGCAGGCGCCAAGCGGGGAGTGTCGATGAGCGGGTGCCACCTCGCTAGCGAAGATAGCGCCGACGACGGTGAAGTTCACGTTCATATCCCGCTCTGCGGGAGTTTTTTCGCGCAAACAAAGCGCTGGCGGGGGGCCTGAGAGCAGGATTACTTCTGCTCGACGACCATCGTCTTGACTGTGGCCATCACGCCGTCAGAGACCTCGACCACGACCATGTGAGTACCGATGGTTTTGATCGGCGCCTCGAGCTGCACCTTCTGCTTGTCGATTCTAATTCCGCGTGCCGAGCGGATTGCATCGGCGATGTCTTGGGCCGTGACAGAACCGAAGAGTCGCCCGTCTTCGCCAGCCTTCTCCGGCATGGTGAGAACTGTGCGAGTCAAAAGGGCCGCATTCTCTTGGGCGCGACCTACGGCGTCACGCTTTGCGCGCTCGGCCTTCTCGATGCGGCTTTTAGCTGCTTCGAGCGAGCCCTTCGTCGCTGGTTGAGCCAGCTTGCGGGGGATCAGGAAATTACGCAGGTAGCCAGGAGATACGTCGACGACCTCGCCACGTACGCCGAGCGCTTCTACGTCCATAAGGAGGATTGCTTGAGGCATGATCAACGATCTCGATCGCGGTCACGACCGCCACGACCGCCACGCTGTTCGCGCTCTTCGGGACGATCGGTAGCCACGTAGTGGAGAAGGGCTAGTTCGCGGGCGCGTTTGACGCAGCGCGCAACTTGAGCCTGATGGCGGCGGCAGGCGCCGGTAATGCGACGCGAGCGGATCTTGCCGCGCTCGGAGATAAAGCGACGCAGTGTGGTGATGTCCTTGTAGTCGACCTGCTCGATCTTGTCTTTGCAGTACGGGCAGGACTTGCGCCGGTTTGAGCCGGGAACACTTTTCTTGTCGCGCCGTCGTGACGGCTTGGTATCGCTCTGCTTAGCCACTAGAAACCTCTGGTAGAAGTCGACGCCGGGGCGGATCCCTGACGCGAAAGCCAGCGCGGAGTGTAGCGAGGAGTGGCCGATGGGGACGGGCCGGTACTTATCGGCCGTCCTCTGGATCCGATCGATTCGCCATTCGCGCTGCCTCACGGCGGATAATTATCAAGGCTCCGGGAGGCTATTTAGTGCTGGTTTGAGCGGTCTGGTGGCGTCGTGATTGGCGGGCACCGCCAAGCGCGACAGTCAACCCTAGAAGGGAATGTCGTCGTCGCCAGCCTGGGGAGCGCCGAGGCTCGATGGCTGGGGCTCGAAGTCGGCTGTATCGGCCGGAACGTCGCTCCGTGGGGCAGTAAAACTCTCACCACCACCACCAGCCTCGTCGCGGCCACCAAGGAACTGCACTGATTCCGCGATGATCTTGACGGCCTGACGCTTAACGCCATCCTTCTCCCACTCGCTCCACTCTAGGCGGCCGTCGATCCCCACTGGGCGACCTTTGCTTAAGTAGCGCGAGCAGTTCTCGCCTTGGGCGCCCCAGACCGTGACATCGAAGTAGTTTGGCTTGTCAACCCACTCGCCGCTTGCACTGTCCTTACGGCGAGTGTTAGAAGCGATCCGCATGTCGCAGACCGAAGTTCCTCCAGCGGTCGAGCGCAGCTCGGGGTCGCGCGTCAGGTTCCCTGTGATGACGACGCGGTTGATATTTGTAGCAGCCATAGAGATGGCTCCTTTCTACGCTTTGAGCGCGATGACGGTGAAGGTTTGAGCAAGACAAACTCGTAAAAGCGAGTCTAGACAGGCTCGCGGCGTTGTTTTGAGAGGTGGCCGCATTCTCCGCAGAGTTGTTGCGAGGCCGCCGTTAGATCGCGCTTAGGCGCATCTCTTTAGAAGCCCAATGCGCCGCGCGCGAGGGTTGCTGCTTGGAGGGACCCCTACTGGAGGTGCCGTTGAGGGAGAGTCAGGCCGCTGGAGTCGGCTCGGCGGGAGCTTCGACTTCGACTTCTGCTTCGACTTCGACTTCGACTTCGACCTCGACTTCTGCTTGAACTGGAGCCTCTACTTCAACAACCACAGCGGGGGCAATTGATGCCTCCATCTGGACTGGCTCAGGAGTGCCCGGCGCCAGCTTAATGATGCGGAAGCGGATGATCGCGTCGGTGACGCTTAGCGACCGCTGGAGCGTCTCCAGCAGTGCGGCCGGGCCGCGGAACTGGATTAGGTGGTACTCGCCTTCCTTCTTGTGGTCGATCTCGTAGGCGAGCGTGCGAAGTCCCCAGTCGTGGATTCCAACTACCTCGCCATGCGCAGTAATGGCCGCTTCGGCGTCAGTGCGAATCTTCGCGCGCTGAGCGTCGGGCGCGCTGGGATCGAGAATTAGGATGAGGTCGTAGATAACAGACATAAGTGATTCGCCCGGTGGACGGCGGCTGACGATAGCAAAAGGGGGCGAATTTACCTCACCCCACCCCTTGGGGGTACATGGAGCTGAACCACTTTGGAGATGACAAACCCAACCGTCTGCGCGATCGTATCCGCTGGGCCAACGTCGCTTGGGCAGCCTGCGCGGCTACCTCAATCGTGCTCGCGCTAGCCTTGACTCAGATGACTGGTCGGTCCTCAGCACTGCCCGCGCAGAGGCCCAGTGGGGTGGCCGAGTCTCGGACCATTGGCCCTGCAAAGACGGCGGGCGTAGGTCATGCTGGAACCTCTCCGGCTAACCCGCCGAGTGCTGTTGGGACTTCAACCACGACACCACAACCGGACGCCCCCGGGGATCTAAAAACTGGGCCAGTCGCCGATGCAATGGGCACCTCACTAGCCGGCGATATCGGCGGTCAATCAAAGCCACAAAAGGTCCCCAAGAGGCCGACTGCGGATCTGGCTCCACTCCTTCCGCCACCGCCCGTTGTGCTCGGGCCAACGCCGTCCCAGCAGCGTGAGCCAGGGGCAAGTACGGAGTTTATGCCGGGCTGACGCGCCCCTGGGCAGCGGCTTTGGCTCGGATATCAAGCAGCTGTTCGTCGATCCAATTGCCTGGATCGCGGCTGGTCACTATCTCCTTGAGACCGGCAGCCCGCCGAGCGCGTTCGGCGGGGTCCATTGTCAGCGCCGTATAGATCGAGTCCGCCATCTCCTGAATGTCGAAAGGGTTGACCGAAAGCGCAAACTCGCCGAGCTCTTCATGGGCGCCGGTGTTCTCTGAGAGGATCGAAACGCCATCGCATTCGTTCACCAGCGGCCCCTCTTTGGCGACGAGGTTCATCCCGTCAAACATTGCGTTGACCATCAGCACGTCGTAGCGTTTGTATGCAGCGACGGCTTCGTCGAGGTCATCGCGCAAGATCAGTTGGATCGGCATCCAGTCCGGCGTCCCGTGGCGGTGGTTGACGGTCGCCACTAAGGCCTCGATCCGCTCAAGGTATTCAGCGTATTCAGGGACGTCGGTCCGTGACGGCATCAGCTGCGCGCGGAACGTGACGCGCTCAGAGAACTCAGGGTGTTGCTCGAGGAACATGTCGAAGGCGCTGAAGCCGCGCAAGACGTTTTTGGAGAGGTCGGCACGATCAACGCGCAGAATCAGAAATTCGCGCTTGCGATGATCAAGCTCGACTTCGAACTGGGCCACGCGCGGGCGAGAGCCAAGCGACTGCGTAGCGCGCCAGTCGATTGGCAGGGGATAGGCTCGAACCCATACCTCACGCCCATCGACGTGGACGATGCTGCGCCCGAAGTCAACTTCGTACGCGGTTAGATCGCGGCAGCACTGCAGGAAGTTCTGTCGGTAGGTGTGCGTATGCAGGCCAACGATGTCGTTGGCCAGAATGCCTTTGTAGATCTCATCGCGGATTGCTTTTGGCAGGACTCGCCAAGCATCCGGTTGAGGCCACGGGATATGTACGAAGTGGTGGAGGAAGACTTCGGGACGGGCCTTTCGCACCACGGCCGGCAGTGTGTAGAGGTGGTAGTCGTGGACCATCACAACCGGGTCCTTGATCGCTTCGATTTCATCTAGGACAGCGCCCGCGAGGTCAGCGTTGACCGCTTTGTAGCCGAGCTCAAATGCGTCGACTTCATGGCGGTGGATGTCGGGTGCGTTAGAGAGGTCCCAGAGATAGTGCTGAATGAACCACAGCATGGGGTTGGCGAAAATGTTGTAGAAGCGATCGTAGGCATCGGGATCTGAACTCACAAAGCGGATGCTGTATGAGTTGCCGTCCTCGCCGTCAATTTCAAAGGCTTGGCCACCGTGCTCGCTGGCAACTTCGGCGTCCTCGTCTGTGATCGCCGACGCAACCCAGATCGCCTCTCGGTGCGAGGCTAGGCCGATTAGTGCGGTGACTAGTCCACCACCACCGCGGTGCATTCCATCCGGACCGTAGGTCACGGGGCCTCGGTTGGAGACCAGAATCAGCGGTGTCTTCTTATCTGTCATCGATCAAGAGCCTCGTCGCGCTTATGTCAACCGTAAGTCACGCAGAGTCTCGCGATTCAATCCCTATGGCGCAAGTCCGACGATACTCGAAGATTAGTTCGCGGCGGCCTTTAATCGCGCTATACCGGCGTCAATTTGGCCAACGAGGAGGGCGTGAAGTTCGGTGTTGGCCGAAGCGATCACTGACATCTGAAAATCGCCTCCTGAGCCCAACAGCGGGCGGTCGGCGAGCGAATTGCCGTAAGCATCGGTCACGATTACCCCACTCTCGGTCGCGCACAGCAGCGCCGCAGCTAGGTCATAAGGAGAGTTATTGAGTAGTGATCCGCCACCGACTGCCTCAAAGGCCTCTCGCATGCCCGGTACGTCAGCGATCATCCGCGGCCCCGGTTCGACGTAGGCGTCGAGCTGCCCGGTCACTACGCGCGTGATGTCGTAGGTCGCCGAGCCTAGCTCGAAGCTCGCGCCGCCGACCGAGGATGCATCGACGATCTCTCCGAGCACCTCCATCATCGGCCGGGCCGGGCGGCCACGCAGCCCGTAAACCCAAAAGAGACGATCGAGGGCTCGGTTCTGGCTCAAGCAGACCGGAACGGATGCGATCAGCCCGCGTCCACGCTCAGCGATAAAACTAGCTCCGGACTTGATCTCGACGATCGCTCCGATACAGACGTCTCCCATCAGCGGGTCGCCGTCGAGCATCGGTGCTAACGCAACCGAGACACAGGCTGCCTCGAACCCCGCCATGGCGGGCCGCGTCCCGTCGATTGGATCGACGACGAGGACATACTCAGCCGATCCGGCCGGCTCTACTAAGCCACGGTCTTCGGAGTAGAAGGCCACTCGTGGTGCGCGCTGAGCCACAAACTCTTCAAGGTAGGCCTCGGCCTCCTCGTCGATCGCGAAGGTGATGTCACCTCCAGCACCTGCACTTGCGTGCGCTCGGCCGGCGTGTGATCCGAGCTGGGGCAAGACCCGGTCGCGCAGTTGGTGGGCGAGCTCTGAGACCAGCGCGCGCAGAGTAGTCAGGTCGGCGCTCACGGCTTTGCGGCAGCCGGATTGAGGCTGCCTAGCGGACGCTCGCCCAGCTTAACTTTGACCTCGCGGCGGCCCCCGTCGCGGTAGATGACGATAGTTATCGTCTCTCCGGCCTTGTGCGTCTCAATCGACCGAGCGAGATCAGATTCCGCGCGGATAGGCACCCCGGCCACCTCCACGATGACGTCACCGCCAGCCTCGTAAGGCTGAGACTGGAACCGTTCCTGCTTACTTCCTGCGCGAATACCGGCCGCCGCGGCGGGTCCTGCGCGACTGACGGTCTGAACCCAGGCACCTTCGGCTACGCCTAGCCCAAACCGCTTTGCCAGCTCTGGAAATAGCGCTACGGTCGTGACTCCTAGATAAGGGTATGAGGTCTTTCCAGCCGCCCGCAGTTGTGCAAGCGAACGCTTGATGGTGTCGATTGGAACGGCGAAGCCAACTCCCTCACCACCACCACCGGAGGTCTTTATCTGGGAGTTAATACCCAACACCTCACCCTTGGCGTTGACCAGCGGCCCGCCCGAGTTGCCGTGGTTGATGGCAGCGTCGGTCTGGATACCCCCGGTGATCTTAAAGCTGGTCAGTGACTCAATCGCGCGATCGATCCCCGAGATCACGCCGACCGATAGTGACTGTGGCTGCCCGAAAGGACTACCGATCGCTGCAACCGGCGCGCCCACAATTAGGTTTGCGCTTGAACCGAGCGGAAGCGGAACAATATCTAGACCATCTGGATCGACTTTTAGTAGGGCAAAGTCGCTGTTGGGGTCGTACCCAATGATCTTCGCCGAAACCGTGTTACGGTCGCCGAATTGGACGTAGACCTCTTCGGCAGCCTTTAGGCTGGCGCCAGTTCCTGTCGTAACCACGTGGGCATTGGTTGCGATTTCGCCATCGCTAGAGATCAGAAAGCCCGAGCCGAGCCCTCTCTGTCCCTCTCCAGAGACGGCACTACCGCCTACAACACTGATCACCGTGACGACCCCTTGGGCTTCACGTTTGTAGATCTCACTGGGGTTAAAGGCACTTTGGGTGACGTGGCCGTCGATCACTTCGGCGGCGTTGTCCTTGGAGGCCGGACTCGCCTGTGAGCTGCCATTAGAACTTGGATCGCCTGAGCCACCACAGCCAGCGAGCGCTAGCAGCACGGTGGATAGGCCCGCTGCAAGCGCTACAAGAGGGAGTCGAAATTTGGGGGAGGGTTGGTTGGCGCGCATCACTACGAGGATAGGGGGCGATCGGAGTGGCTGGGTAGTTCGAGTGTGAAGGTGGTCTGCCCAGGGGCTGAATCTACGCTGAGGGTTCCGTCCATCTGTCCGGCTAGCTCACGTGCGATTGCTAAGCCTAGCCCTGCTCCCTGGCGGTCGTCAGAGGTGAAGAATGGTTCGAATATTCGCGACAGCTCGTCGTCGCTGATCCCCGAGCCTTGGTCGCGCACCTCGATCCGCCCGAGGCCGTTTCCAGACGTTACGCGGACGGTAATCGCCGTGCCTACGGGGGTGTGGCCTAACGCATTGTCGACAAGGATGCGCAAGATCTGGGCGGTGCGATCAGGGTCGCAGAGAGCAGTTACGGCCCCTGCTGGGACGTCCAGCGCTAGGCTCGAGCCGTGCTGGGCGAGGATCGCCAAGAACTCGCCCCCGATCTCGCTTGCCAGGGCACATAGGTCGGTGGCCTCGGGGGTCAGCTCCAGAGACCCCGACTCTAGACGCGAAAGGTCTAATAGGTTGGTGGTGAGCTCTTGAATCCTCACTACCTGAGCGTGAATCTGAGAGAGAAACTCGCGTCGTGTGTCCTCGTCAAGCTCCTCATCTTCAAGCAGCTCAACAAAGCCTCCGAGTGAGAATACGGGAGTGCGTAACTCGTGTGAGGCCGTCGCGATGAACCTTCTGCGAGCACCCTCAAGGTGAGCAAGTTGTCGTTGCATCTCGTTAAAAGCGGTAGCAAGCTGGCCTAGTTCGTCGACGGAGTCGACGGGAATCGGCTGAGAGAAGTCACCCCCAGCTACCTGCTTAGCCGCGCGCTCTATCCGTTTGATGCGTTGGGCCAAGGCCGACGCGACAACCCATCCAGCGATGACAGCAAAGAGCAGTGCCACCGCGCCGGCTATGAGGATCTGCTCGCGTATCAAAGCGACGTTGTTGGTGACGTCGTTTAGTGGTTGAGAAAAGACCACGACTTGTGTGACCTTTCCGTTCACGAGCAGTGATCGCGCTGCCGACGCGATGCGCCCGGAGTTACGAGCCTCGGTGGCCGTGATCGTCTTACCCGAGCGCGCGGCATCTAGGGCCGCGCGCTCGCCGATGCGCTCGGTTTCTAGGCTGACTGAAGAGTCCGATATTCGGAAAAGTCGTAGGGTTCGTATGTCTCCGGCGACGCCATATAGCGTCACGCGAGCACCGGCTCGGTCGGCGGCTTGGCGGACTATGCGATCGACGATAGGCGAGTCTATGTTCCGCCTAATCGCATCGATGATTTGGCCAGAGTATGCGCCACTAGAGACCGAAAGCGCCCTTAATTTTTCGGCCTTTAAACGTGATTCCAGCGGAGGTACTACGTAGAGATAGATCCCCCCTACCGCGGTCAGAGTAATTGCGAAGAAGACGAGCGTGAGTCGGTTGCGTAAAGAGTGCATGTCGTCGCCGCAGTCTGGCGCTTATTGAGAGTAGTCGAGCCGGTAGCCGACGCCACGGACCGTGTGTAGGTACTCAGGTACGGCAGGATCGCGTTCGACCTTCTCACGCAAATGGCGGATGTGGACGTCAATCGTGCGTGGGTCGCGGTAGGCGGAGTCGCCCCAGATCCGCGTCAGCAGGACGTCGCGTTCAAAGACTCGCCCTGGGCTACGAGCCATAGCAGCGAGAATCTCAAATTCAACAAAAGTCAGAGTCACGCCTTGACCGCCTACCGAGACTGTGCGGCGCGTAGGGTCGATCGTGATCTCGCCTACGACGACGGGAGCCTCAGAGTTCTCCGAGATCGCCGACCGGGCCATCTCCGCGCGACGCAGCGCCGCCTTAACGCGGCTGCGAAACTCTCGCATCGAGAAGGGCTTGGTGATGTAGTCATCGGCGCCAAGCTCGAGGCCCAGGACCTTATCGATCTCCTCGCCCCTCGCTGTGAGCATGATGATTGGGACAGCACTATCAGCGCGCATCCGACGACAGACTTCAAGTCCGTCGATGCGCGGCATCATCACATCTAGGATCACAAGGTCAAAGGAGTCACGGCCAAAGAGGTCGAGGGCCTCCTCTCCATTTGAGGCAAGGACGACCTCGTAGCCGTCTTTGCGCAGGGGGTAGGAGAGAAGCGTCTGAATCGACTGCTCGTCGTCGGCGAGGAGGATGCGGACAGTGCGGTCGCTCATGACTGCTCGACACTCTAGCCCGATTACTAGTCACTAAGTTCTAGCCGCGCAGATGCGGGCGCGATCGTGCAACCGTTAGATCATCCGTGCTAGTTGCGTAGGCTGCTGTGGAATGCTCAATCTTCGCGTCTATAAGGCCGGGCTAGTCCCCGCTCTGATCGCACTGATTGTCGCGGCCTTCTCTCTACAAGATCCACCGCGTGGACTCACCACCGCACTCCCACCGGACGCCTTCAATGGTGCTCGCGCGTTCACACTGCTCAAGGAGATGGCGGCCACCGATCCTGACCGTCGGCCTGGCGGCGCGGGCGATGGTCATTTAGCGGCACGGGTTAGAGAGGTGTTTGCAAGGCGGTCATATCTAGTCGACGTCGATTCATTTGCGGCCAAGACCGTTGATGGTGAACGCACCCTGCAGACGGTCGTCGGTCGCCGCGTAGGCGTCTCTAGTCACCAGATCGTCGTTCTAGCCCACCGCGACGCCCTTGCCCAGCCAGCGACCGCACAGCTCTCAGGGACGGCTGCGCTACTCGAGATTGCGCGGGTTTTTGAAGGCCGTCGCCAGCGGCGAACGATCACCTTGGTATCGACCAGCGGCGGAAGTGGCGGGAATGCCGGCGCGTTGGAGTTTGCCCGGGCCACGGGTGGCCCGATCGACGCGGTCATCGTTGTCGGCGACATCGCAGGAGAGATCAAAAGGCGGCCGTACGTGGTGCCTTGGTCTGACGGCTTAGGGATAGCCCCAATCTCGCTGCGGCGCACGGTCGAGGCTGCCGTGCGACTTGAGACAGGCAGCGACCCCGGTGACGTTCGCGGCCTATCGCAGCTTGCGCGCCTGGCCCTTCCGGCTACTGCGGCCGAGCAGGGAGTGGTACTGGGTGAGAGTGTTCCCGCCGTACTTCTGCAGGTCAGCGGTGAACAGGGCCCTGGATCACAGAGTGCTGTCTCACAGGAGCGCCTGACGGGATTTGGCCGAGCGTTGTTGAGAACTCTGACCGCGCTTGATGTAGCGCCAACTCTGGCTGGCGAGCCACAGGCATCGGTGCTCGTGCGCAGCAAGGTTCTTCCGCTCTGGGCGATCAAATTGATCGTTGGCGCTCTGCTGTTCCCGGCTCTGTTGGCCATCATCGACGGCTGCGCTCGCGTCGCACGGCGCCGGTTGGGCCTTGGCAGGTGGTTGGTCTGGGCGCTGGCCACGGCCTTGCCGTTTGTTTTGGCGGCGGTTTTCGCTTGGCTCTTAGAAGTAGCTGGCCTGCTGCCGCCTGCGCCACCGGCTCCGTGGCCAGGTGGAGCAATAGCGCTTGATTGGGCGGCTGGTGCAGCGATGGCCAGTGTGGTCTTAGTGGTCTTGGCGGCTTGGCTGACAGTGAGGCCGTTGTTGGTGCGAGTCGCTGGGATTAGCGAGCCACCGGGTTCACCCGCTTCGATCGCCGCGCTAATGCTCGTCTTGGGAGCGGTTTGCGTTGGCGTCTGGTTCGCCAATCCGTTTGCGGCGGCGATGCTTATTTTGCCACTGCACCTGTGGCTGATCGCCGCTTCCCCTGAAGTTCGTTTGCCGCGAGCCGTTGCTGGTCTGTTGGTCTTGGTTTCACTGATACCCGTGGTCCTAGTGAGCTTGGTAGTAGCCGACGCGTTGGGAATCGGCGGCATCCAGCTGCCCTGGACGGCACTGTTATTGGTAGTTGGGGGACAGGTAGGTCCGCTTGCTGTGCTGGCTTGGTGTCTAGTTCTAGGCTGCTTTGTTGCTTTGCCTGGAATTGTTGCCTGCCAATATCGCCAGAAAGGCGATCTGCCACCGCCACGCACCCGCGGGCCAATCAGCTACGCCGGGCCGGGCTCGCTGGGGGGGACTGACTCGGGCTTTCGACGGTGACCGCTGCGCTAGCGCCGCCCGGCCGTCATGCTGGAGGGATGCGACGGGTCTTACGTGTTGCGTCGACGCTCCTTATTGTGGCTGGCGTCTTGGTGCTTGGGGATGTTGGTCTGACGGTTGTGTGGCAAGAGCCCGTAACGGCGATATACACGGCCATCGTCCAAGATCAACTTGCCGACGAGTTGGTCGAGATTCAAAAACCAGGCCTCTCTACAGCCCAGCGTGGGGCGCTTGGGACGTTGCCCGGCGACGGCCCACGGATGGCATTTCTGGCCCGCACGCTGCAGCGCAGTAGTCGAAATGGTGACCCTCTCGCGAGGATCACGATCAAGCGCATCGACCTCGATTACGTGGTCGTGCAAGGTACCGACTCGGGATCGTTGCGTAAGGGTCCCGGCCACTACACCCAGACGCCCCTGCCAGGGTTAAGTGGGACAGTTGCAATCGCTGGTCATCGCACGACCTATGGTGCTCCGTTCGCCAAGATAGATGAGCTCCGCCCAGGTGACCAGATAACGCTGGCGATGCCGTATGGCAAGTTCACTTACACCGTCTGGAAGACCAAGATTGTCTCGCCTAGTGCGCTCTGGGTAATCCGCAGCCAGGCTGTCGATCTCTTGGTGCTCACCGCATGCCATCCGCGCTATAGCGCCGCCCAGAGGATCGTCGTCTTTGCGCGCTTGGCGCAGAGCACGCCTCTAGGCGAGGCGGTCGCCGCCGAAACGACTTAAGGCCAGTAGCTCAGGCGAGGTGCTCATAGCCCGACAGCTTTAGATCCCCTTCGGCTGTCGTCCATAAAGAACCCGCCGCGCCTTCGGTGCACTCTTCTGCCTCGCCGATCACTGTTAGTTCTACTCCGAGTTCGCCGCAGGCTCTGACGGCCGCTTCGCGGCAGTCGGGTGGCAGGCATACGAGGAGTTCGAACTCTTCACCTGATGTCGCTGCGAACTGGTTGGGCTCACGGCCTAATTGGAGGGCGACTTCAGCGACCCCATCAGCGAGTGGTAGGCGGCTGAGGTCAAGGCGTAGGAGTACCTTGCTGCTGCGGCCGATGTGGCCACCGTCCGTTGCGGCTCCGTCTGAGATGTCGATCATCGCCGTAGCGCCAGCCGTCGCCAAGGCGCTCCCGGCTGCTAGCTGTGGATCGGGGCGCAGGTGACGTGTGGTGAGCTCAACTGCTCCAGTGGCGCGTCCGTCTAGGATCGCGCGCCCGGCCTCAGATGAGCCGAGGGTCCCTGTCACTGCAACGAGATCACCCGGACGAGCTCCGTCACGGCCAACGAGGTCGCTGACGCTATCGGCCCAACCAATAACGGTCACCGAGACGACGAGCACCGGGCCAGCGCTGATGTCGCCGCCCGCGATAGTAGCCCCGCTGGTCGTGGCCACTGACTCCGCGGCGGCGACTAGGTCCAGAAGAGATTTTTGGTCTAGGCCGGGTGAGACGACTAGGGCGATATAGGCCTCTCCGGCTCGCGCTCCCATCGCTGCGAGGTCCGAGAGAGCTGCAGCCATGGCGCGGTGGCCGACATCAGCCATCGAGGCCTGACCCAAGACGAAGTGGACTCCTTCCACCACTGTGTCGACTGAGGTAACACAGAGCTCACCGCCACTTCGCACGACGGCGGCATCGTCTCCGATCCAGCGTTGGATGCGTTGATTGCGGCAGGTCAGGATGCCCGAGAGTGCAGTGATTAGGTCGAGCTCACCCACGGGTCATCCGAGGCCGCCGTACCTGCGTGCCACTCTTACCGGTGGCGGTAGACGATGCGTGCGCGGGTGAGGTCATATGGCGAGACCTCGACGCGAACCTTGTCGCCCGGGAGGATGCGGATGCGGAATCGACGCATCTTGCCAGCCACGTGGCCGAGCACTTCATGGTCGTTTTCGAGCTTAACTTTGAACATCGCATTGGGCAGCGCTTCGATGACCTCGCCCTCGAACTCAACTTTTTCTTCCTTGGCCACGCCGCCAAGCGTACGCGATCGCGGTTATTTAGGGGGAGCCGTCCCACCGCTGGGTGGAGTTACGCCGCCGCTGTCGGATGGAGTGGTGTCAGTTGGGGTCGTCGGAGTCTCGTCTGGAGGCGGCTCCGGAGTCGGGTCTGGGTCCGGAGGCGGCTGCGGAGTCGGGTCCGGGTCCGGAGTGGCCGTCGTATCCGTGGGTACCTCAAGGCCACCAGTGGCATCGCTTGGCGGCTTCTTAGCAGTGGCAGGCTTCTTATCCTTCTTTGGGTCCTTGATCGGCTGGCCCGTCGAGGCGTACTTGCCGAAGAACGGCGACAGCACTGCGGACTCGGTGGGGTAGGGGAAGTCTGCGCAGTCTTCGCCCCGTGCGGTAGTCATGTAGTCGCCCCAGATCTGAGCGGGGAATGTACCGCCAGCGACCGAGATGCCATGGACGTTGGTCATCTCGATCTGGGCTTGGGGGAAGCCGACCCAGACCGATGTTGCCAAGTTGGGAGTAAAGCCGACGAACCATGCATCGTTGAAGCTGTCGGTCGTGCCGGTCTTGCCGCCTGCGGGGCAGCCGATCTGTGCCGCCGTTCCTGTCCCACCTTGGACGTTTTGTTCCAAGATCTGGGTCGCTGCGTAGGTCACGCCGTCAGAGAAGACCTTGGTGCGCTTAGGAGCCTCGGCGCCCTCGGTTTTTCCGCCTGGGAAGACGACCTTGAGGACTGCCGTTGGCGTATTGCGCCAACCGCCAGAGGCGATAGTTGCATAAGCGTTGGCCATCTCTAGGGGGGATACCCCGAGAGTAAGGCCGCCCAGTCCCTCTGCTGGGAAGCCATCGAGCTTAGTAGTGATGCCCATGTCGTAGGCGGTCTGGCGCACCTCTTCGGGCCCGATGTCGAGGTCAAGTTGAGCGTAGACAGTGTTGTCGGATTGCAGAGTCGCCGAAACTAAATTCATCGAGCCGCCGTAGGAGTGGGCGTAGGTGCTGACCTTCCAAGGCCCATAAGGGGTTTTCAGGTCAAGCGGCTTGGAGACGTAGAAAGTTGAGGCCGGATCGATTCCCTTGCGCAGGGCCGTCATCAGCACCATCACCTTGAAGGTGGAGCCAGGTTGGCGGCGGCCTTGTGAAGCAAGGTTGAACTGCGAATCACCGTATGTTGCGGAGGAAGCCATGGCTCGGATGTGCCCGTTCTTAGGGTCGATCGAAACCAACGCTGCGCTGGGGTCGCCGGTTTCATTTAGGCGCCCTGCGATCGCTGCACGAGCTTGTTCTTGAAGCGGCAGCTCGAGTGTGGTGTAGACCTTGAGCCCACCGCGTCGGACCGTGTTGATTCCGTACTTCTGGATTAGCTCCTGTTGGACATAGTCGAAAAAGTAGGCCTCGCGCTTGGTCGAGTAGTAGCGGTTGGCCTTTACTCCCAGACCCTGCGCCTTTGCTGTCCTAGCCTCGGCCACCGTAATCATCCCTTGGGCGGCCATCGCATTGAGGACCTCGTCTCGGCGAACCTTGGCCGGACCGGGCGAGTAGAAAGGGTTGTTGAGCGACGGCGCTTGGGGAAGCCCCGCGAGCAGGGCCGACTCGGCGAGTGTCAAATCTTTGGCCTGCTTGTCGAAGAACATCCGCGCACCGGCTTGAGCACCGATCGCGGTTCGACCACCGAGGGTTCCATAGGGAACGTTGTTGAGATAGCTGGTGAGGATCCAGGCCTTAGAGTGCGCGCTCTCAAGCTGTTCGGCGAGCTTGGCCTCGCGAATCTTTCGCTCAAAAGTGCGCTCCTTGGTGATGTAGAGGTTGCGCACCAGCTGCATCGTGATCGTCGATCCGCCTTCGACCGTCTGGCCGGACTCGAGATTCTTAAAGGCGGCGCGGATAACGCCCTCGTAGTCGACGCCGTTGTGCTTGTAGAAGCGCTGGTCTTCGATCGCAACCGTCGCCATTCGAAGCATCTTTGGCATATCGGCCCTAACTATGGGAGTGCGGATCTCGTCAGACTCGATAAAGCCCAAGCGCTCTCCTCCGGCAGCGTAGACGACTGATACTGCACCCTTGTCGATCGGCTTAAGCGAGGAAAGCGATGGCGCAGAGGCAGCCACGCTAACGACATAGCCGACTGCGCCCAGTACGCCTACAAGCACGATCGACAACGCAACGCCCACTCCTAGGAGGATCGTTCTGGAGGCACCTCCGCGGTTGCTGCGGCGGTGTCGCTGTTGTCGCTGACGGCGGCTCATGCTTGTGTTGTCTGCGGAGTGTTGGTACGCCGCCGCACCGCTTTGGAGGGCGGTGTCAGCAGCGAGGAAGGCATCTGCAGAAGAGGCATTCTAATGGGATTGGCTAGAGATCTCGCCGGTTGGTTGTGGCGAGCCTCCGGGCAGAGTCTATTTTTAGTGGTCATTAGTTGTGTAGCCGTGGCCGCGGCTCTAGGCGACGGTTGTGCCCTGAAGTGACCTGTTCACCATCGGCGGCCTAATCCCCCCTTTGAATCTCTCCAAACTTAGGCCGCCGAGGCAGACAACTGCGGCCAAGAACCCTGCCCGATGCCGTGCATGTGATCGACACTTTGAGTGAGATCGCAGCGTCCGCCGCGTAAAGTGCAGGGGCGCGCTGTAATTAAGAAGCCAACTCCCCGTTTGCAGAACAAGCACTCACACCATTAAGCAGCCGATACCTACTCCACTCCCACCAATCGTGGCGCCAAAACTAGACCCCTCACTCGAACTCCCTGAGCTGCCTGCAGCAGCGCGCGCCACGCCGCCTAGGTGGGCCCCTTGGACGGCCCCGGTCGCCTTGATAGCTGCCTTCGCGGCGGCGATCGTGGGGTACGTCGTCATCGGCATCATTGGGAGCGTTGCCGGAGCAGGGCTAGACGATCCGCCGCCTGCAGTTCAGATCTCGGCCACTGTGTTTCAAGATCTCTGTCTGATCGGTAGCGCGTTGCTCTTCGCCCGGCTCGCCGTACGGCCGCGAGCCTGGCAGTTTGGTCTGCTCCCGACTCGGTTCTGGCCCGCATTGGGGCTTGTGGTGGCAGCGTGGCTAGCGTTCATTATCTTCAGCGCGATCTGGGTCTCGGCGCTAGGAATCTCAGAGCGCGATGACTTACCCGACCAGCTCGGCGCGAGCGAGAGCACGGTTGCGTTGCTGGCGGTGGCATTTTTGGTCTGCGTCGTTGCGCCGATTGCTGAGGAGTTTTTCTTCCGCGGATACTTCTTCACAGCGTTGCGCTCGTGGAAGGGCCCATGGCCGGCCGCCGTGCTCACCGGCATCGTCTTTGGAGGCATCCACGCCGGCTCGGCGCCGGTTGGGTACCTCGTCCCGTTGGCCTTGCTGGGATTCATTCTCTGCCTGCTCTACTGGAAGACGGGTTCGCTATATCCCTGCATCGTCTTGCACTGCATCAACAACTCAATTGCCTTTGGCGTATCGCAGCACTGGAATTGGCAGATTGTTGTCGTGATCGTTGCCTCGATCGCGGTAATTGCGCTCTTGCTTTTGCCGTTTGCGCGTAGCGGGCGCGCGGCCGGTGCTGTGCAGGAACCGGCGTAACCGGCCGCGTCTTGCCTTAGGATCCACGACTGATGAAGCGCTCGACCATCTTTTCGGCCCTTCTTACGGTTGCTGTCCTTACTCCTTGCCTGTCGGCGATTCCTGCCTTAGCTCAGGGCCAAGTATCGCCGGCCACTTCTGCTCGCGCGGGCGGCAATATAAAGCTCACGACCACACATACGTACGACTATCTCGGCCGTCGCGTGGCGTTCGCTGGCGACATAGTGCGAATCGAAGGCAGGGTCTCGCAGTACGTTCCTGGCCAGCGGGTCAGTATTCGATTTACGCGGGGATTGGTGACCGTCCACACTGCGGTGCGCACTGTGCAGCGTCTCGGTAGCCGCGGCGCCTTCACGGTTGACTTTCCAACTAATGAGAGCGGCCGAATCCGCGTACTAGCAGTGCATCTGGCCTCTGCCCGTCAACTTTTCATATCGTCGCGAGCACGCTTTGATGTGATCGATCCTCTCGCCGCCGCTCCCGAAGGCGGGCTGAAGGTCCGCTTTCTCCAACATCGCCTAGCGGCGCTCGGCTACGCAATATCCCTTAACGGGGCCTATGGCGGGGCGACCGAGCGCGCTGTGATGGCTTTTCGCAAGGTCAACGGGATGGAGCGGGTATATACCGCTGACGAGGCCGTGTTTAGGCGCGTAGCCAACATGAAGGGAGCGTTTAGGACCAAGTTCGTCTCGCATGGACGCCACGTCGAAGTAGATCTATCTCGACAAGTTATGGCCCTGATCAACAGTGGCGGCAAGGTTCATCTGACCTACCACATCAGCTCCGGCAGCCCATACACCCCGACTCCACGTGGGTCCTATGCGGTCTTCCAGCAGGCCTATGGAGTCAATTCGCTGGGGATGGTTGATTCGTCCTACTTCGCACACGGCGGATACGCAGTCCATGGTTTCTATGACATCCCTGCCTATGCCGCAAGCCATGGCTGCGTGCGCGTTCCGGTTCCCAATGCGGCAGCGATCTACCATTGGATTCGCTACGGCACCCCGGTGGACGTATACCGGTGAACGCGGAGCGCAAACTTCTTGTCGCACAGCTGCGCGAGCACGCTTTGATTATCGGAGAGGTGGTTCTCTCCAGCGGCGCAACTGCCCAGTACTACGTCGACGCGAAACGGGCAACGCTCCGTCCGGCTGGCTTTGCAGCTATGGCGCAGCTAGTTGCCCAGTACGCTGATCGCTGGGGCGCGACTGCCGTCGGTGGTCTGACGATGGGGGCCGATCCCGTCGCGTGTGCGGCACTGGCAGGGGGCGCTGACGTGAAGGCCTTCTTTGTTCGCAAGGAGAGCAAGGCCCATGGCCTTCAGCGGCGTATTGAAGGCCCACTGCTAACAGCCGATGACCGCTGCCTGATCGTCGAGGACGTTGTCACTACCGGCTCAGCGACGCTGCTGGCAATCGAAGCAGTCCAAGAGGCCGGTCTGCAGATCTGCGGCGTTGTCGCAATCTTAGATCGCCTCGCGGGCGGTGGTGAGGCGATTATGGCCGCCGCCGGCGCACCTTACGAAGCCCTAGCCACAATCGACGACATCTACCCCGAACGACCCGACCGAGAGTGACGCTCACTGCCTCGCGGTGGTGCTGCGGCCTTTGGCCTGCGGGTACTCTGAGCAAGATCACCAGCCCTCGTAGCTCAGATGGATAGAGCGTCCCCCTCCTAAGGGGAAGGCCGCAGGTTCGACTCCTGCCGGGGGCATCGCGCGGTCGCGCGTAGTCGCGACTACACGCTGCTTGCGCAACTCTATGCCGATAGCGGGGTTCTCTGAGTAGGTATCAAGCGACCCAAGTGAGTTGATTTTGTACGACGATTGGCAGCCGTGTCGAGCAGTCCGCTGATAGCTGCCGTGCGTGCATCAGCTCTCTTGGTACTGCTGGCGATCGCGGCTGTCCTTAGCCTGGTATCTGTTGCAAGCGCTGAAAAATGTACCTTTGGGTTTGACCAAGATCCGCGTGCCGACCGTCTTCCCGGGGCGTGCGTGCGAGGCAATGCAGGCGGACGGACGGCGGCTCCAATAGCAGTGGCTAAGGACGGTGCGAGATGGTATTTCATCCGCGAAGGAGAACGCGATTTCGACAGCGATGCCGGCTCGTGGGCGGCTAGGCGCTCGACGGTTGCGGGCGATGTGACATCACCTGGAGTAACAGTTGACGAGCGCCCGACCGGCCTGATTCGTGGAGCCGATCAGGCGATCTGGTTCGTTGGCGGTACCTCGGCTGGCCGAATTGCCTCCGACGGCTCAGTCAAGAGGTGGAGCCTTGCAACTCCAGCGACCGGAGGACTTGTCACGGGTTCAGACGGAAATCTTTGGTACGTGGCGCGGACCTCGGTGGTGCGTCTCAGCACGACTGGCGTAGCGACGCGGTTTCAAGTTGGCGCCCGCACGGCAGGTGGCCTTGCATGGGAGCGCGCTGAGCCGCCGCTTGGCCAAGCGGGCAACGCAGACGATGTCGGTGGCGCTTCGGGTATCACGCTCGGACCAGACGGGGCCGTTTGGTTTAGCGCCCACGGCAGCGTCGGTCGAGTTACGCCAGCCGGCGCGGTCACGCTCTTTGATTCGATCCTTCCTGCTGATGGCGGGATTACGGCTGGGCCGAGCGATGAGCAGGCGATCTACTACACCTCTTACTACGCCTCCGACATTGTCCGTATGGAGCTTCCTAGCGGCACTCAGCGCCGTTTCGGCCGTCAAGTAGTCCCGCGTACGACACGGTTCATCGCTGGGCTCTCGGGTCGTCCGATCGAGATCGTGACCGGAGGTGGCAAGCGCACGATGTGGGCGGTTCTGCGCACTGGCAGCGGTACATCTATCGCCGGCGAGCAGAACCTCATCGCTCGCATCGACGCCGTCGCCTTCCCCTTTGGCCGGCCCCCGGGAGAGCCCTGCGACCCGGGCGCCCCAGCTACCTGTGGTAGCTATCTACCAGCCTGGCCGCTCGGCTATTCGACCAACTTCAACACTCATGAAATTCCAGAGGGCGGCATTGCTATAGCCGGTAACAACCTCTACTACACAGAGGGAGACTCACTAGGAGGCATCCGCACTTTTCGTGGGATCATGAAGTGCACGGCGACCGATGTCGGACAGATCGGCGAGCGAGCGGCCGGTCTCTGTGTCCGTGCCAAGACGTGGAAGGCTAGCGTTAGCTCACGCGGTGTTGCTAGTGCTCGGATGTCTTGTCCTCGCCTGACACTTCGCTACTGCGCCGGTCGAGTCACGCTACGGCTGCCTAGTTCGCTTGGCGGCGCGATCGTGGGCGGTGGCGATTTCATCTATCAGTCCTATGACAACCCAACTGGGCGCTTCATCCTCAATATGGCCGCCCGGCAAAAGCTCGCCCGGACTCCTGGGCGCCGGATGCAAGTCATCGCCACGCTTACCAGCCACGACGCTGGTGGGTTACAGGTAACGCGCAGAGAACCGCTGTTGTTAGTCCAGTCTGCCAAGCCAGATCTCGTAACAAGCTCGTATCGCTACATCGATCACAGCGGCCGTCCGCGCTTGAAGGTCACCTGCCACCCGGCGGTAGGACACCCTGCTTGCGGGCCAACGAAGTTGCTGACAAGGGACATCGTGACCGTCACGCTGGAGGGTGTACCTCCACGAGCCGGCCGCATTATTGAGTGGGATCTAAACGGCGACGGTATTTATGAGAACCGCGATGGCTTTGCTTTCGAACAGATCCAAGGCTGGAAGGAGCCAACGACGGCAACCATCAATGTGCGGGTCCGAGATCAGGGACGGGCTAGATACTCCAACAAGCACGTCTTTAGTGTCTCGCAAGGCATCTGCCAAGATGGCGACATCATCTGCCGCCGCTGACCGTAGGGGCGACAGTTGCGGGCGATTACTCTTCGCCGTCGTCCTCGTAGAGCGACTCGCGCGCTAGGACGTCGCCGCGGCGACTCCAGATAGCAACTTCTAAGGTGTCGCCACGGTAGTCGTCGGGAGCGATCAGGGAGAAGCGCTCAGCGACTATCTCGCACTGGTCGACGGCGTGGTCAGCGAGTTCGGCGGTAGCGAGCGCGCCGCCCTTCACCAAAGGGATCCCCCAGACGAGCGTCATCGTGGCGATCTTGCCTTCCTCCCCCCGCCAGGCCGCAATCGGTTCATCACAAAGGTCGATCGTCCACTCCGGGTTGGCATCAGCAGTCTCTTCTGTGAAGTCAGCGACCGCGACGAAGTCGGTTGGATCGGCCCCCTCGTCTCCACGTAGGAAGGAGACGTAGCCGTAGAGTTCCAACCCTTCGGAGGTACGGGCAGTCGCCGGGACGTAAGTGCGTCCGTGATAAGTGCGGTCAGGGAACCAGACGATCTCTCCTGGGTCGCCAAGCGTTACGCCGTCGGTTTCGATCCGCAGGCAGGCGTTGAGAAACTCGCCGCGTAGCGCCTCTGCCCAGCGACCGTAGGGCACTCCCTCTTGGGCGGGCTCGGCAGCACAGCACGGGACAAATCTCTGAATTGGTGGCATTGTTGGTCGCAGCCTATTGAGAAGTGGCGTGGCGTGGTCTGTCGGGAGTTAGCGGTTAGGCCTCGAGAAGCACGGTTACAGGGCCATCGTTAGTTAGGGCGACTGCCATAGTCGCTCCGAAAATGCCTGTTAGGGCGCCTAGGCGTTCGCAGAACCGTGCGTAAAGCGGCTCGGCTTGTTCGGGACGTGCGGCGGCGATGTAGCTAGGACGGTTGCCTTTACGGGTGTCGGCGTACAACGTGAATTGGCTGATGCAGAGAACCTCGCGTTCACCTAGCGGCTCATTCATCTGACCGTGAATATCGCTAAAGATACGCAGCGCCCGCACCTTGTCGGCGAGGCGGTCAGCGATCTCATCGCTGTCGCCGTGAGTGACGCCCAGTAGGACCAGCAAGCCTGGCCCAATCTCGGCGATCAGAGTGCCTTCGACGGTGACTGAGGCGCGCGTGACACGTTGGACGAGGGCTCGCATAATTTGAGAAGACGGTAGAGGGTGTGGAAATCTGGGGGCTATTGACTACGCCGAGGAACCACTCTCAGCTAAGCAAGCTCACTGGGTGGCCGGCGTTGGTTGGTTGATCGGTGGTTGCCGGGGACGACGGTTGGCGCTCTAGGTAAACAGTGGCACTAGGTATTGGGCCACCATACCGACGGTAAGCATGATCGCCGTGCTCCAAACGATCGCGCCAGCGATGATGCGGAGATTTAAGCCGTAGGCGTGGCCGACTATCAGCGCGGTGATTCCGGTGGCCATCGCCGACTGCAGTAGATATGCATGTGGCAGGTGGATTAGTGGCGCGGCAATCAGAAAGAGTAGGGCGGGGGCGACGGCTAGGCGCAGCACCAGAACGGTCAGGATCGGGCGTGACAGCGGAGGAGGAAAGGCCGCCGATCCCTCCTGGGCCTCAGTAGCCAAGATCACTCCTACAGCAAAAAACGAAAGCGGGATCAAGGCGTAAACCAAGATGTGTGAGGCGTCTACGAGAACCGTTGGCGCCATCCACTTGGGCGCGAGTAGGCCAGCAATGACTGCGTAAAGGGGAGGGTTGCGCAGTAGGAACGAGCGGATGCGCTTGCCGGAACCGACGCCGGCCGATGAGCCGAAGGCCGCTCCCACACCGAAGACGCCGATCAGCAGGACCGGGGCAGAAACCAGCGCGTCATATACGGCCGCTTCGGCAATCACGCCCGAACCCAGTAGCGCTGCAGTTACCGGAAGCCCGAGAAACGCGCTGTTAACTTGAATTGTCGAGGCGATCACCGATCCGGTGGAAGGTCGGTCGAGGCGTAGGGGCCCTCGTGCGACCAGCCAGGCGATCACGCCTACCACCGCCACCGCCAAGATCGCGAGGCCGATCCCACCGGCTATGTTGGTGGTGAACTTAAGGCCGACGGTGCTCAAGAAGATGATCAGCGGGACTATCAAATAGAGCATCAGGCTGAGGCTTGAATGGGCCATGCGCCGCGATTGATCAGCGTGGTGATGCTCGGCCCAGAGCCCAGCTGCAACGGCTAAAACAATTAACGCTGCGATCAGGATCATGGGAGTCGTCCTGCACCGAACAGGACGCCCGCGGCATCGCTGTGGTGGTATGAGCGGGAGACTGGCATAGAGGCAAGGGTGCCATATCTCCTGCAACGGGCCTAGCTGGATGCTGAGATGTGTATCATCGACGTTCGTCCTGTTTGAGGGGCGGCTGAGCCCGTCTAGTTTTTGACGGCAGGCCTGACCTCCGCGCTCCGTCCGGTCGTTACTGGACTCTAGATATTGGGCCTCGCTGATGCGACGCGTGGTCGTCTTGGATTAGTAGCAAACGAACGCCTTCTCATGGCTGATTTAACTTCAGCGGTCGTCATCGCCGCGTCCCCTCTCGATCCCGCCCTAATCAAGCGGGTTAGCGACTTCACGCTCGAGCCCTTCATCTATGAAGGCGAGACGGCTGTGACTGCCCTCGCTCCTGACACGCTTCGGCGTCAAGCGTTTGATGAGGCACATCTAGAGATTGATGCTGGGGCTAAGCATCCGTCGGTGACGTGGCGCCGTCGTTGGGCGCTCCTCCTAGGTCTTGAGCGGCTAATGTCGGAAGAGGAGCCACATCTAGTTGATGGGACCACTCTTTCCGAGCATCAAGTAGACGCCCTCTCGGGGACGTTGATCGCCCTGATCGCTGAAGCGCAGCGCAGCGGTACGACTAACGGTTCGAGCGGTTCGGGAGTTATTGACCTCGATGCAGCGCTACTGATCGCTCCAGAGCCGTCAGAGGTCGTAGAAGGGTCCGAGGGCACTCCAGAAAAAGAAGAAGAGGAGGAAGAGGATGAGGAGGAAGAGGATGAGTATGCAGACGGTGAAGAGGGCGAGGATGACGAGCCCCTCGAAGTAGAGATTGATATCGATCCAGACCTGCTTGCCGACCAGATACCACTGGTCGAAGACGAGCCAGAGCCGGAAGAGGAGCCGTTGGATTGGTCTGATGACGACGGCGATGAAGATGACCCGCAGCTAGGAGAGCAGGCCGAAGACCCCAACGCCGACCGGCGTTTCTGGTTCGAGCACGCTACGGGCGCGGGTAAGACGGTTGCTGCCTTGGGCTTCGTGGAGGCCTGTCGCACCGGCGGTACCCTGATCCTGACTCACCGTCGCAACCTTGTTGACCAGTTTCACGGAGAGCTGCGCGACCGTGGCTACGCCGACCGGATCTGTCCCGCTCTGCTGGAGGGCGAAGATCGTGCAGACGGCCCTGTGACCGTAGAGACATATCAGTGGTACGTGCGTAACGCCGGGCGCATCTCCGACGCTTACACGATCGTCATCTGCGACGAGGCCCACACTGCGCTGGGCGAGAAGACCAGCGCCTCGATCCGCGCCTGGGGCGGCCCGGTCTTCGTCGGAATGACGGCCACCGGCGCCCTGATTGCGCGCCATGTAACCGATCTCTTTCCAACCCAGACATCACGCTTTGACCTTGCTCAAGCTGCACGCCGCGGCGTAATTTCACCGCTGCGATGTATTCGCATTCCGCCGGGGCCAGGCGTTCGGACGATTGCGAAGGTGCCACTGCGCAGAGGTGAGGTGGACACAGAGTTCGACCAAGAGATGTTGGCCGAGATGCTCGACCAACTCCCCTTTAATCTCGCGATCGCAAGCTTTTACAAGTCGCGCTTTGAGGGGGTACCGGGCGTCGTCTACGCCGCGGGAGTCCGTCACGCCTACAACGTCGCGGCAGCTTTCCGTGATGAGGGGCTAAAGGCACAAGCGGTATCGGGCGAGACTCCCAAGCGTGAGCTGGCCGAGATTCTTGCGAGCTATGAGCGCGGCGAGATCGACGTCTTAGTCAATGCCCAACTGCTGGCCGAGGGATGGAACTCTCCGCGCGCGACTGTCTGTATGCACCTAGCGCCGACAGCGTCTAGGCGCATCTACCAGCAGCGGGTTGGACGCGTGACTCGCCGTAACCTTGGCAAAGAGGCGGGTCTCGTAATTGACTTTGTGCATCCCGCTACTAAGCACGACGATCCCGTCGTGACTTTGCACTCACTGCTCGATCGCGACGTCTATCGAGGCGGCGCGATTGTTGTCGGCCCCGTTCGGCGTGGCCGCGGTCGACGCGTTCGCGTGGAGCGGCGAGTGCTGCCGGTCACTGCCGACCCCGAGCGTAGGGCAGAGGTCTTCGAGCGCGAGCTTTGGCGGATCGCAGTTGAACATCTTGACTACGGTGAGCAGCATGTCTGGGCTGCTCTGGCAGGAGCTAGGGTCGCTCCTAACGGCTGGCGCCGGGCTAAAGCGATGCTGCACTTCGATCGTCAAGGGGAGCTCAAGAGGCGTTTTCTAACTACCGCTGTTCAGCGAAATACCAACAGCCAGTTAAGGATCCGCGCACTTCAGGAGATCGCTGCGCTTGGGGACGCCGACGCCTTTGATGAATCGATCGAGATGGTCGAGTCTTGGACGCGAGAAGAGCGCCGTGAGGCGGCCAAGGTTTGCCTCCAAGCGTTGGCCGAGAAGCGCATCGGGCGTCGGGACCAAGCCAACGCCTGGATCTGGAGGTTGGCCGAGTACACGCGCGACGTCCACGAGGAGTATGCAGTCCAGCGTTGGCCCGAGACTAAACGACTACTCGGGCTGCTCGTCAACTCTTCTGGCCAAGCGCATGCGCGCAACGCGCGCCACCTCGTCCAAGCATCGCGCCAGCACGACCGCCGACTCTCGGCAGCTATTTTGGCAGCAGCCGTTGCGCACTCGCCTGAGGCCGAGGAGGCACTGCGTGGCGCTCGCACACGGATGGCGCGCAAGCCATCGGCGCTGGCCCGAGAGCTCTTGCGCAACTTCCCCAAGGGTGGGCGCCGCGGCCGCGGGCCGCGACGGCGCAAGCGTGTCGGCGCTGCTCAGAATGGCGCTGGACCTGAGAACGTACGCGCGACCGAAAACGCTCGCGCCAATGTCGAGGCTCAAAACGGTTCGTCTCCAGCACAGTCGAATGGTCCGCCGCCTGCGAAACGGTCGCGCCGTGCGCCAACCAAGCCTGCTCCTGCTGTGATCTCTGATCATGATGTCGCCGCCGAAGTCGCTGCAGCTGCTGCCTCGCTAGCCGGCGCGGTGGGCGATAAGAAGAGCGACGACAGCGGCTCCTAGTCGGACCCTCGCGCGCTCTACTGTTCCCTTTTTGTTAGGTGAACCTCGCCCGCTTCAAGCGTGGTTTGACCGCCGTGCGCGAGCGAAACGATTAGCCGCCCATCGCCGTCGATTCCGGCCCCGGTGCCGCTTCCTGCCTGCCAGTAGACCGGTTGGCCTAATAGGGCGTCGCGTGCTCGGACGCCAGCGAGTACCTCGCTGTCGCTCGCAGCAAGCCATCTGCTTAGCGCAGCGATCACTAAATAAAGCATCGGCTCGATCGCTTCGGGTTCAAGGCCGAGCGTCGCCGCGGTCGCCTGCAGCTGCGGTGGGAAGTCATCTGGGCGGATCGCGACGTTGATGCCGATGCCTAGGACGGCCCACCCTTCTTGGGGCTTCGCCTCGACGAGAATTCCAGCGACCTTGCGACCATCTATGAGCACATCGTTGGGCCACTTAAGGCGGGCTTGGGTTGGCTCGATCGCCTCGGCGATAGCGACACCAGCCGCGAGCGGGAGCAGCGGTCTGGGATCGCGCAGGAGTAGGGAGAGCAGCAGGGCCCGACCTGGTGGGGCACTCCACACTCGCCCTTGACGGCCCCGACCGGCCGACTGCTGGCCTGCGGTTACGAGTGTTCCATGTGGCGCGCCAGCGGCAGCTAGCTCGCGCGCCCTGAGGTTGGTGGAGTCCGTTTGGCGCAGGTGTAGGCGAGGGAAGCCGAGCGCGCCAGCCATCGTCACCCCGTGGCGTCAGCGACGATCGCGGCTATTAGCCCGTCGATGTCGTACTGCTGAGCCTCGACGGCCGGTGCGATTGAGTGCTCGCGCAGAGTGGCTGTTGTGACCGGCCCGATTGAGACCACGCGGGTGTCATGAGAGAGGCCAGCCTCGCCGGCGGCTGCTAAGAAGAAGGTGACGGTCGAGGAGGAGGTGAAGGTGATGTAGTCGGCGGCTCGTGCGGCAGCGAGGGTTTGGTCATCAAGAGGCTCGGCTACCGTCTCATATAGCGCGAGTACGTCAACGTCGGCTCCTCGCTGGCGGAGCGCCTCGGGAAGTACGTCGCGCGCATCAAGGGCCGTCGCGATTAACGCCCGCTTGACGGGAGTGTCTCGTAGGGCTTCGATGAGGCCTTCGGCGACGAAGGTCGCTGGTATGAGATCGGCGGTAATTCCATGTTCGCTTAGGGCTCGCGCTGTTCCCGGTCCGATCGCCGCGACGGTTGCGGTGGCGAGAGCGCGGGCATCTAGGCCAGCTGCGTTGAGACGTTCAAAGAGGCACGACACGCCGTTAGGGCTCGTCAGGCATACGAGGTCGTAGGAGGTTAGGTCGGGCGCGTCGCCGGGGAGCGCAGTAACTCTAATCGTCGGCGTTTCGATCACTGTGGCACCAAGTTCACGCAGCTTGTGAGCGAGCCCACTGGCTTGAGCACGGGCGCGGGTCACGGCGACGCTACGGCCGTGTAGCGGGCGCTTCTCCAGCCAGGCGAGGTCATCGCGTAGGCCGACGACCTCTCCGACCACCGTAATTGAGGGTGGTTTGATGCCTGCTGCGATCGCGGCCTCTGCGATCGTGGCCAGGGTTGCGGTGATCGTCCGCTGGTCGGGATGGGTCCCTCGCTCAACAACTGCCGCTGGCTGGTCTGCTGGCCTGCCTGCCCCAATCAGCTGCTCTGCAATCCGCCCCAACTGTTTAACGCCCATGTAGAAAACCAGTGTGCCTGGAAATGCGGCTAGCGCCGTCCAGTCAATTGCTGACTCAGGTTTGCTGGGATCTTCGTGACCGGTGACGAAGGCGACAGCGCTAGCGCGGTCGCGGTGGGTGACCGGAATTCCGGCGTAGGCGGTCGCCGCAATCCCAGCCGTAACAGCAGGGACTACTTCGAAGTCGATCCCTGCCGCGCGCAGCTCTAGTGCCTCTTCGCCGCCGCGACCAAACACGAAGGGGTCTCCACCTTTAAGCCGTACGATCAATCCGCCGCGTTTTGCTCGCGCTACGAGTGCTGCGTTGATCTCCTCTTGTGGCATTGAGGGAGCGCCTGGCCGCTTGCCAACGTAGATCAACTCAGCGTCGCTGCGTGCTCCATCTAGGGCGCTACTGGGAATTAGGCGGTCGTAGTAGATCGCATCGGCGCGCGAGATCAGATCTAGGGCCCGCGCGGTTAGAAGTCCTGGGTCACCGGGCCCGGCCCCAACCAGCGCGACTCTGGCGTTCATTTAGCCACCATCAATTCGGCTTGCTTGAGCAGTGCAGCCCCACCACTATCTAGTAAGCGTCTCGCGACGACTCGGCCGAGTTCGCAAGGACTTGTCATGTGACCTTCAAGGCGATCGGTAATCCAGGCCGAGCCATCTGGCAGGCCGATAAAGCCCGACAAGGTCATATCTCCGTTGGCGTTAACGGTGGCTAGCGCACCGACTGGTGTGTCGCAGCTTGCGCCGAGCTCGCGGCAGAGCTCTCGTTCGGCGGTCAGTGATGCAAGGGCTTGGGGATCTGTCAGCTCGGCTAGGGCGGCCGTTACTCGAGCGTCACTAACCCTAGCCTGGATGGCGAGAGTCCCTTGCCCGGGGGCCGGTACGAAGCGATCGAGATCAAGCTCGCCCCCGACATCATCGCCGCGCCCAAGGCGAACCAAGCCAGCCAGCGCCAACACGAGAGCGTCACACTCCCCGGCAGCTAGCTTCTCTAAGCGCGTCGGAACATTCCCTCGTAGTTCGATCACATCGAGGTCATCTCGCGCGGCCAACAGTTGCGCACGTCGCCGTAGGGAGCTGGTTCCAACACGTGCTCCGATCGGTAGCGCCTCGATTGATGTGGCGCCACAGAGGGCGTCGCGAGGGTCGGCTCGCGCAGGGACGGCCGCTATCTCTAGGCCGTCTGGCAGATCGCCTGGAACGTCTTTTGCGGAGTGGACGGCGAGATCGATCTCTCCCGCCAAGAGCGCTGTGTCTAACTCTTTAACCCAGCGCGATTTATCTCCAACAACGCTCACAGTGTCACCTTTGTCAATCCCGCGGTCGCCACTTGTGACTATCTCAACCAACTCAGATGAGTGGCCACGACTAAGCAGCGCCGCAGCTACCGATTGGGCTTGGGTGAGCGCGAGCGCGCTGCTACGCGTCCCGATGCGCAGCGGCGCTGCGGCAGTCACCGCGACCGGCCGTCAGCGCGCCGGGGAAGCTCGCGGACGTCGGCAGAGACAGCGTCTGAGGTCACACCTGGATCGTCACTACGATCGGCTGCGCCCTCACTGCTGGCGTCGGCGTCAAGCCCGAAGAGATCCCGGATAACCTGCAGCCGGGCGTGGGTGCGTTCGTCTTCGGTGCGCTTCATCCGCAACGTCGGTTCGTGTAGGAGACGGTTTGCCACAGTACGAGCGATCGCGGCGATCCGCTCGCGGTCGGCTTCTGACACTGTCTCCCAGTGGTCTTCGTTTTCGGCTAGGACCCCTTCGACGATGTCATCGCCGCGCTGGCGTAGCGCCGCGACGGTGGGTAGCACCTCAAGTGATCCCAGCCACCCAGCGAAGCGCGTGATTTCCTCTTCGACGATGTCGTCGGCGAGCAGCGCCTCTTCGCTGCGAACCGAGCGGTTGCGCCTGACCACGTCTTGGAGGTCGTCCATGTCGTAAAGGGTTACGCCATCGAGCGCAGCGCACTCCGGCTCGATATCGCGGGGAACAGCGATGTCGATCAGTAGAAGTGGGCGTGAGTTGCGTGCAGCCATTACCTCGCGCAGCTCGCTTTGGCCTACGATCGGATGAGGGGAGGAGGTCGAGGCCAAGACGATGTCGGCGTGCTCTAGCTCGGATGGAAAGTGGTCAAAGCCAACGACGGTACCGTCGAAGCGATGGGCCAACGCTTCGGCGCGATCGCGGCGGCGGTTGGCTACGAAGATGCCGTGGACGCCCTGATCGACTAGGGCTTGGGCGGTTAGTTCGCTCATCTCGCCAGCGCCGAGGATCAGCACCCGCCGACCGTGAAGGTTGCCTATTGACTCTTGTGCGAGCTGCACGGCGACGGTGGAGATGTTGACCCGCGAGGCTGAGATCTGAGTCTCTGAGCGGACCCGCTTCCCCGTTGCCAGAGCGGCGTGGAAGAGCTTATTAAGCATCGGTCCCGTGGCACCGATCGCTAGGGCTGACTCGTAGGCGCGCTTGACCTGGCCTTGGATCTCGCTCTCTCCAACGATCATCGAGTCGAGCCCAGCAGTCACTCGATAAAGGTGGCGAGCGGCATCGCAGTTGCGCAGTGCATAGAGTGGCTCAACGAGCTCGGTGGGCCTAATGCCAGCCTGGCGAGAGAGTATCGATAGCACGGCGTTCTCGGCGGCGACTGGGTTGGCGGCAGCTAGGTAGATCTCTGTGCGGTTGCAGGTCGAGATTGCAACCGCCTCAACTACGTCAGGATCAGCGACGAGCTCTTCAACGACTGTTTCTGCACGGCCATCTAATAGTGCGACGCGCTCACGCAGCGCAACCGGGGCCGTCTTATGCGAGATGCCAAGTACGAGCAGCTCGCTCATTTGCTCTCCTCGGCACGGTCGGCCAGTTCATTTAGCTCGACTAGCTCCTTCTCGATCCGCCCTAACTTGACTGCCATTATTGCCACGTAGATCAGGATCAGGGCGAGGAAGACGAGGTAGGCCGCGGCGACGTACTT
Organism: Solirubrobacterales bacterium; assembly: GCA_947474595.1. Lineage (GTDB taxonomy): Bacteria > Actinomycetota > Thermoleophilia > Solirubrobacterales > Solirubrobacteraceae > CANJIV01. Next base: position 408,764 of record CANJIV010000001.1, on the reverse strand, counting down.
GCCTGCTTCATCGAGGGGAAGCGCTGGCATTAGGGCTTTGGCCTAGCGGGCAGGACGGTGGATGGAGCTGCGCTGCGCCCAGTGGGGGCGACACTATCGTCGCCTAACAGCCTCCGGCGCAAGTTCCGCAGTTGGGCGGTGGTGTGTTTGGAAGCCATTTCGTACTTCCACAAAGTTATGAAGAGAAGGGCCATCCCGATTAGCGAAACGTAGAAGGTGATGCGCATCTCTGATGGCATGGAGCCGCCGGTGGCGCCGAGCACGCGGGGGTGCGCCAGCGACTGGGCCATCCGCACGGCGAGGAAGTTAAGCGGCACAAAGGCACCGGCCGTGATCGCGAACACCGAGGCATATCGAGCCTGTTTTTCGGGATCCTCAATCGCAAACCGTAGTGGCTGGTAGGTCGCGTAGAGCAAGAAGACGATCAGGAAAGAGACCAGCGTCGGCTCGTCCCATACCCACCAGTGACCCCAGGCTGCTCGCGCCCAGATCGACCCGGTGATTAGTGCACCAACTGCTAGTACGAGCGCCATATGAATCGAAACATACGAGCGTAGGTCCCACTTGCTGTTGCCGGTTCGCAGGTGGCAGATGGCCATCACACCCCCAGCGATAAAGCCACCTAGGGCGACTATTGCCATCGGTACGTGAAGGTAGAAGATCTTCTGGATAAACCCTTGGTCAGCGTCCGCGGGAACCCAGAAAAAGACCAGCGCGAAAGCGCCCGTCAGAACAAAAAAGGTGCCAATTGCGAGTGGCCGCATGCCTTTGCCGTACATATTTTTACTCCTCAAGCAGAAAATCGAACACTGCGTAGGAGAGCAGCGCGAAGACCAGATCATAGAGGCCAAGCACTGCTATCCACTTAGTGGGTACGGAGAGAGCGCCTCCTGAGAGCAGTAGGGGTTGCGTGGCCCGCGCGCTGGCGATCAGTAGCGGGACCAGTAATGGAAGCGCCACGAGAGGGGCAATTAGGTCGCGTGCCCGCGTCTGAACCGCGATTGCCGAGCTAAGCGTTCCGATTACAGCGATCCCGATGTTGGCGAGCACTAGGACTGCGATTAAGCCAGGAAGGGCTGGAAGGATCGATCCTTCCAGCAGCAAAAAGGCGAACGCGGGCACGGCGATCAATTCGACGATTGTGAGAAATATGAAGAGCGCGCAGGCCTTGGCGATAAGCATCGCTGTGCGGTCGACGGGAGCGAGCATGAAGGCATCAAAGCCACCTTGCTCACGCTCTGCAACGAACAGGCGGTTGATCCCCAGAATTGCAGCGAAGAGCAAGGTCACCCACAGCACGCCCGAGGCCAGAGAGCCAGCAACAGTGTTGCGATCGAGGGCGAAGTGGAAAATCACGAAGGTCGTCAATGAAAAGAGCGCCATCGCCGGCACCGACTCTTTGGCCCGCAGCTCCAAGAGGAGATCTTTGCGCAGCAGTGCCCGAACGGCGTTCATGAGTAGAGGGCTCCAATGTCGGCCGCTGAGACCTCTGAGGCTGGTGCCAGCAGTACGGGTCTTCCGTCACGCAGGCCGAGCGCGATGTCGGCTTGCTCAAGGCCGCCGACAGGGTCGTGGCTGGTCACGACGCGCGTCGTGCCAGATGTCGGCCCGACCAGTGATGACACTAAAGCGGTCGCCGCCGGGTCGAGGTTGGCTACGGGCTCGTCGAGCAGCAAGAGTTCGGGGCTGTGGAGGACCGTGCGACAGACAGCCATCCGCTGGACCATTCCACGTGACAGCGTCCGCACCGGCTCGTCTGCCCGCTTGGTCATCTCTACGGCCTCAAGCAGTTCATCGATGCGTTGAGCTTTCACTCCGTAGAGCCTGGCGTGGTAGGTCAGGTTCTCGCGCGCGGTGAGGTCACGGTAGAGCAAGGGGTCGTGGGCGAGAAATCCAAGCTTCGCGCGGACCGCCCAGCCCTGCTTGGGAACGAGCTTGCCCAGCACGCGTGCCTCGCCGGCTTGAGGGCGCGCCAAGGTCGCCAGTACGCGTAGGAGTGTGGATTTTCCTGCGCCGTTAGGCCCGAAGACGACGAGAGTTTGGCCGACGCCAAGCTCGAGCGTCAGATCGCGCAAGGCCCAACGCTCGCCGTAGGCACGCCCGAGTCCGGTCAGCGCAATCGCCGGCTCACTCACGGTGCTGGGCGCCCGCCTTCACGGCGCAGCTGCGCCGCAGCGTGGCTGAGTGTCGCAGCGACGATTGGGAACAGTTGACTGATCGCCTTGGGGTTGCCTGGAAAGTTGATGATCAAAGTCCGCTCGGCGACTCCTGATACGCCGCGTGTAAGGATTCCTAACGGCGTATGTGAAAGTGACTGCGCGCGCATAGTTTCGGCGTAGCCGGGAGCCTCGCGATCGATCACGGCCCGTGTTGCTTCAGGTGTTACATCATCGGGCGTCAGGCCGGTCCCGCCCGTCGTGAAGATGAATGTCACGCCATTTGCAACATGGTGGCGTAGACGCTCCTCGATCTGGTCCCTATCGTCAGCCAAGACTTCGCTTGCCACGATTTCGGCTCCGGCCGCAGTGGCCAACTCGGCCAGCAGCCGCCCCGAGATATCCTCGCTGTCGCCACGCGCGACGGAGGTCGAGATAGTCAAAACAGTGGTCTGCACGTAGTCAACTCTACGTCGGCGCAACGAATTACTGCTACTGGGCTAAGCCCGCGCGTGTCCAGTCGGACTTGCCGCCACTCTTCTCTACGAGCACGACCTCTGTGATTTCGACACCCCGTTCGATCCCTTTAACCATGTCGTAGACAGTCAGCGCAGCGACGCTTGCTGCGACCATCGCCTCCATTTCAACGCCAGTCTGTGAGGTTGTACGGGCCTCTGCGATCAAGGTGATCAGGCCACTAGGCCCATCTACCTCGGCTTCAATGCCTACAAAGGAGAGCCCGAGTTGGTGGCAGAGAGGAATCAACTCAGCGGTTCGCTTAGCGGCTTGTATGCCGGCGAGCCGGGCAGTACCCAGAACGTCGCCTTTCGGTGCGTCGCCAGCTATGACGGCGGCTGCGGTCTCGGGCTTCATACGAACAGTGGCACGGGCCACAGCACGGCGGTCGGTGGTCGGCTTGGAACCGACGTCGACCATCCGGGCGTTGCCCTGATCGTCGAGGTGGGTGAGCTCGGTCATGACGACAGAGTGGATTGTTTAGCGGCGGCGATCAGATCACGCACGCCATCCACATCGCCAGACCGTAGAAGCTCGATTGGGTCCGGTTGACCGTTGACGATCGATTCAAAGAACTCCTTGCGGTCCTGATAGGTCGCCAACGTACCCTTTGCCCAGCCGCGGACATCGTTTAAGAGGATCGCTAGGTCGGCGTAGGCCTCGCCGAACTGCTCTGAAATCTCACGTTTCATCCGCTTAGCCAGCGCGGGAGAGGCTCCAGCCGTAGAGATCGCGATCGCCAGCGGCCCAGTTCGTACGATCGCGGGCAAGATGAAGTTGCACAGCGGCGGTACATCGACGACGTTGACGAGCATCGCGCGCCTCTCGGCGTCATCGTAGACCTTGATGTTGATCTCGGAGTCGTCGGTAGCGGCAATCACCATGAACGTGCCTTCGAGGTCACCCGGTTGGTAGGCACGCTGCTCCCACTTAACAGAGCCCTCTTGCGCATAGCCGCGGATCGCCTCATGGGCCTCAGGGGCGACCACTAAGACGTCTCCACCGCACGCCAGCAGCCCGTCTACTTTCTCTAATCCAATGTCGCCCGCGCCGACGACGAGGCAGCGGCGCCCGGTCAGCTTGAGGCAGGCGATGTAGAAGGGTGTGTCGAGCATTCCCTGCACGCAGGATTGGTCGCAGATCCCCTTGCGGAATTGACAGACGCACTCTTTTCCGGCGTAGGCTTGAGCAGGCATGATCGCTAAAGGGTAAACGGACGTAGGACAAAAAGGATGACCAACGACTCTTACTTCACAGATGAGTCGATGATGCGCCGCATCCACCGCGAGCGCATCGTCGGACTATTCGGCCCACGCGCCCTACTGATGCAGGCCACCCATCCGGTTGCATTCGCGGGTTTTTTCGCTCACACCGGCGCGCTTGAGGACCCCTATGAAAGGCTCAATCGGACCGCGCGGATGATGGACACCATAGCCTTTGGTTCCAAGGCGACGGCCGACTCTGGAACCAAGATGGTGCGAACGATTCACCGTAAGGTTCGCGGCCAGCTGTTAGAACCCACCGGCCGTTATCCGGCTGGAACGCCCTATGCAGCAGACGACCCTGTCTTGCTGTTGTGGGTTTTAGCAACGCTTGTTGACTCGGCCCTCTTGGTCTATCAGCGCTATGTCGGCTCGCTCACACGAGACCAACGCAACTCTTTCTGGATGGACTACCGGGTCGTCGGTCGACTCTTTGGTCTTAAGGCTTCTCAGATGCCAAGAGAGATAGAGGAGTTCGATGCCTATATGGAGGCGATGCTCACGGGCGACGATCTCTACGTTGATGGCGCCGCACGCAAGCTGGCAGTTGGGGTTGTCATGAAGCCGCCCGTCGATCTTTATCTGCGGCCGCTGCTTGAGTACGCCAACTTCGCCACCGTCGGCCTCCTGCCCGCTCGCATCAGAGAGCTATACGGCTTCAGTTGGGATCCCGCTCGCGGGCTCTCGGTGCGCGGCGGCGCCGAGTATCTGAAGCGAGCGGTTGTGCCGTTCTTACCGGGACGGTTGCGCTACGTCCCAAGCGCACGCGCGGCGTAAGAGTCTCTAGGGCTGCGTGTCGCGCGGGGGCTTACGCAGCGTGCGTCGCGCGACTTCGGCCAGCGGCACAAGCCCTTGGCGCAAGGCGCGCCGACGATCGTCATCGCGGCCGTAGAGCAGATCAGCGGCGCCGCGCAGGGCGAAGCCAAGCGTCTCGTCGTAGGGGTGCCACCAGAAGTTGCGCGTAGCTCCAGAGTTACGGCTGACGACTTTTATGTTGACTGCGGCGTAGAGGCCGAACTTTGAGTGAGTGACGCCGAGCCCAGAGTCCTTGACGCCGCCCCATGAACACTGGAATGCACCGTGAGAGAAGAGGTGGTCGTTGATCCAGACCATGCCCGCATCGAGCCTGTGGGCGATTCTCTCTCCAAGCTGGCGATCGCGTGTCCAGACCGAAGCGCCCAAGCCAAAGCGCGAGTCGTTTGCCAAGTCGAGGGCCTGTTGGTGTGAGTTGACGACCATTATTGGCAGAACCGGGCCGAATATCTCCTCTTTCATGATTCGCATCTCGTGCGTGACGCCAGTCAGTACCGCAGGGGCAAAAAACGCTCCCCGCAGGCCCGGTAGGGACGTTGGTCCACCGCACTCAAGCGTCGCACCAGCGGCGACTGCGTTCTCGACGAGTTCGGTCACGACTGCGCGCTGCTGCTCGGAGATCATCGGGCCTACCTCGGTCTCCCAGCGCTGCGGGTCACCGACGTTTAGGCGCTTGGCGCCGGCTACGACCCCGGCGATGAAACGGTCCGCTACCTCAGCCATTACGTAGATGCGCTCGACTCCGGCGCACGTCTGGCCGGCGTTGGCAAATCCTCCCCAAAGCGCACCGCCGACTGCGTGGTGGAGGTTGGCGTCCTCTAATACGAGCATCGGGTCTTTGCCGCCTAGCTCAAGCACGGAGCCCTTGAGTTGTCGCGCGCAGGCCTCGCCAACGCTGCGCCCGGTCTCTACGGAGCCAGTGAAGAAGACCTTGGCGACAGGTGACTCGACTAGAGCCTCGCCTGTTCCTGGGCCATGGATGACGCGCACGATGCCCTGGGGTAGTCCGGCGCGCAAGAAGAGGCGCTCGATCCGCTCACCAATCAACGGGGTCAGTGAAGATGGCTTGACGACGACTCCGTTGCCGGCCATTAGCGCCATCGCCGTCTCCCCGAGTGGGATCGACCACGGATAGTTCCACGGTGCGATTACTCCGACGACGCCAAGCGGCTCGTAGACGAATCGCGACCGCTTGAGCCAAAAGTAGGGCTGCGGCATGGCAATCGATTCGTCTTTCAAGAGTTTTGGACCGTTATCAGCAATCCATCTGAGTGCGTCGATCGTGGGAATCAACTCCATCAAATAGGCCTCGGTACGAGGCTTGCCCTGTTCGCGCGCGATTAGGTCTCGGAGATCGTCGAGCTCGCTTAGGATGACCTGAGCAGCACGACGTAGATAGCGCGCGCGGTCGCTCAAGGCCAGGGCTGCCCAGAGAGGCTGAACCCGAGCTACCTCGGCCACGACGCCGGCGACGTCAGCTGGCGCGGTTGTCCTAACGGTGGCGAGCAGATCGCCGGTCGTGGGGTTAAAGGATTCGAGGGTCGAGGCCATAATTATCTGGTCAGCCTAGCCCCTAATTTGGCGTCGACTCGTCAGCCAGACCGGCAGAGATAGCTAACTGGTGGCTTGATAGCCCGAAGGCAGTGCGCATCGACGGTGCCGTCGATGCCTGTCCAAGTAGCTCCAGACCGAGCAGCTCCTCGGTGGTGCGCTTGATGTTGTGCGCCTTCCCTACTCCTTGCCGCGCGCCTTTCTAATCTCTGCGAGCCGCGTGGCGAACCGTTCTTCGGCTTGGTCTGGGGCGTAGAAGCGAACACCCTCAAGTCCCGCCGGCATCACCTCGTCGCTAGAGATGTGGCCGGAGCTAGAGTGCGGCGACTGGTAGTCCTGTCCACGTCCGAGTTTCTTGGCGCCAGCGTAGGCCGAGGAACGCATCGAGGATGGCGGGAGCTTGGCACCGTGTTCGCGGACGTGGGCTCGAGCGGCGAAGATCGCTGTCGTGGCGGCGTTTGACTTCGGTGTTATTGAGAGATAGATCGCTGCCTGGGCGAGCGCGAACTGACACTCCGGCATCCCTGCGTGCTCGACGGCTTGAGCAGCAGCGACCGCTATCTCTAGTGCTCGTGGGTCCGCGTTGCCGATGTCTTCGGAGGCAAAGATCACCATCCGCCTGGCGATGAAGCGGGGATCCTCGCCGCCTTCAAGCATGATCGCTAGGTAGTAGAGCGAGGCGTCTGGGTCTGATGCACGGGTGGCCTTGATCCAAGCCGAGATGAAGTCGTAGTGCTGATCGCCATCTTTATCGAAGCGCAGCGGACGGCGTTGGAGCGCCTCCTCGGCTAGGCCGAGTGTCACCGCCTCTTGGATCGGCGCACTTGCGCATGCGATCTCAAGGGCGGAAAGTCCGGCCCTCGCGTCGCCATCGCTGTGAGCGGCCAGAAAGTCCAAGGCGTCGGCTTCCACACTGCGTCCCTCGCCGCATTCGCCACGCGCGACCGCGCGCTCAAGCAAAGCTCGCACGTCTGCGGAGTCAAGGGGTTGGAGCTCATAGATGTGGGCACGTGAGAGCAGGGCGGCGTTGACTTCGAAGAAAGGGTTCTCAGTGGTTGCGCCGATTAGCGTTACTAGGCCCTCTTCAACGGCTGGTAAGAGCGTGTCTTGTTGGGCTTTGTTGAAGCGGTGGATCTCGTCGAGGAAGAAGATTGTCGATCCACCGTTAATGCCGCGGCGCTCGGCTGCGCGCTCAAGCATTGCGCGCACTTGAGGGCGACCAACTTCGACCGCGCTGGCCTCTTCAAAGGCCGCTTTGGCCGTAGTGGCGACGAGTCGTGCGAGCGTAGTTTTGCCCGATCCGGGGGGGCCGTAAAGGATCATCGAATGAGGCTCTCCGCTCTCGATGCAACGACGCAGGGCAGTTGGCTGAGAGTCGCTGCCAAGGAGGTGTTCTTGTCCGATTACCTCTGCCAGGGACCTCGGGCGCATCCGTGCAGCTAGTGGCCCATCGCCCTCGTGTCGATCGGCCGCTGAGGCCGGACTCTTGGGTGGCTCTTCAAACAGTCGCTCCATCTAAAGATTAGTATCGCCGACCGACCACACGCTATTAGTTGCGTAGCATCTAATGCGATGGGAGACCTTCAGCAAGAAGCGACCGAGCTACTACGCGAACTGATCCGCTTTAACACGGTCAATCCACCCGGCAACGAGCGCGCTGCACAGGAGTGGCTGGGAGCGAGGTTTGCCGAGGCTGGGTTTGAGGTCGAGCTGATCGGAGCCGAGCCCGAGCGGCCAAACCTGATCGCGCGGTTGCGTGGCGATGGACCCGGGCCGACTCTCTGTCTCTCAAGTCACGTTGACACAGTGTTGGCCAGCGCACGTGAGTGGACCCACGATCCGTGGTCCGGTGATCTCGCCGATGGCTTCGTCTGGGGCCGCGGCGCATTGGACATGAAGAGTCAGACGGCGTGCGAGGCAGCCGCCGCGCTCTCGCTGGCGCGCGGTGGTTGGCGACCCAAAGGTGAGCTCTTGGTAGTCGTGCTTGTTGACGAGGAGACTGGTGGTGCGCTTGGCGCACAGTGGATCACTCGCGAGCACCCCGACAAGGTCCGGTGTGACCTGTTCCTAAACGAAGGCGGCGGGAAGGTCATCGAGTACGACGGACGTCGCCTCTATCCGCTCGGCTGTGGCGAGAAGGGCGTCTTTCGTTTCTCGGTTATTACCGAGGGAGTCGCTGGTCATGCATCGATCCCCAAGATCGGCGTTAACGCTTTGCTCAAGATGGGGCCGGTGTTAGACCGCCTCGGAGCAAGCCAACCTAGTTATGACTTAACCGAAGATGCCAGGGCCTTGTTGGTTGCGTTGACCGACGGAGGAGAGGTTGGGCAGTTCGATGCGACCGTTGCGCTCGATCGGGTGCGTTCGATCGATCCGGAGCTGGCAATTATCGTTGAGGCAATGCTCGGAGTGACGCTCGCGCCGACTCGTATTCGCGCGTCAGAGAAGGTCAACGTGATCCCGTCGGAGGCCGTGTTGGAGGTCGACTGCCGGGTTCCACCAGGCCTCGGAGAGGAGCAGGCAAGGGTTCGAATCGAGGAAGTCTTGGGGTCCGATGGCCATCGGATCGAGTTCATTAACCAGGTCGTCGGCAACCGTTCGCCATTTGTGACTACCTTCTCCGCGGCGATCGGAGATTGGCTTGGAGAGCAAGACCCTGGCTGTGAGGTAGTCCCGTTCGTGTTGCCAGGGTTCACCGATTCGCGCTACTTTCGCGCCGCCTTCCCAGATCTGGTCGCATACGGCTTCTTCCCCCATCGGCATATGACTATGGGGGAGGCTTCTCCTCTTATCCACTCTGCAGACGAGCGCATCGATGTCCGCGACCTAGGCTTTGCGGCGACATTCTTCCGCGATATTTCGCTGCGGATGTTGTCGTGAGCAAAGCGGAGCCCACTGGTCAGCCAAAGCTGCGTCTGGGCGGGATGGCTTTGCGCAATGGGCTGCTCGTCCACGGGCCGACCCAGTGGGCGGCCGCGATCCGTGGCGCCGATGGCACAATCCAAGTCGCGTCGGGCTCTAAACCCCGACTGCGCGGCGCTGTTGTTGGCCTGCCCGGGGTCCGCGGCGTCGCGAGGCTCGGCGAGGCATTTGTTGTCATTCCCTTGGTCAAGCTCGCGTTACCGGAGGCGCAGATGCCACTGCAGGACGCTCGCGTCCTAGTCGTTGGCGCCGCAACGGCTGCGGCCGGAGCGCTCGTTCGTCGACGCTCCCCCGGCATCCGGGGCGACGCAGTTTCGGCCGGGTTATCGCTTGCGCCAGCACTGTTTGCGCTTCGTGTAGGCGAGATCGCGCAGTACCACGGGGTCGAACATAAGTCGATCGCCGCCTATGAGGAGGGCCGCGCGGAAGCTGCCGAGGCATCAAAAGAGCACGATCGCTGCGGTTCTCATCTGGTCGCTCCGATGCTCGTGGCCAACGTCGCAGGGGTCGCTGCGGTCAAGCGGTTGATCCCAAAGCCAGGCCCGGCCACTACTGCGGCAGTCGCACTTCTTGCCGTCGGGACTGCGGTGGAGATCTTCCTCTGGTCTGAGCGACATGCCCAGAGTGGGACTGCTCGTGCGCTGCGTCGGCCGGGATTCGAGCTCCAACGGGTGCTCGGCACGCGCGAGCCAGATAGTGACCAGCTCGCGGTAGGCCGCGCGGCACTAAATGAGATCCTGCGGGTCGAGGGCGCGCCGTCTTAGGCACCGTGGGGCCGACTGAGCTCACTAGGTTCTCTAGACTGCCTGTTCATGCTTGGCAACATCGATCACATAGGAGTCGCCGTCGACGATCTCGAAGCGGCGCTAGCGATTTACACAACTGGCGCACTGGATCTGACGATCGAGCATCGTGAGACTGTGGTTGAGCAGGGCGTCGAGGCCGTTTTGCTTTCGATCGGCACGAGCCATGTAGAGCTACTCTCGCCCTTGGGGCCCGAGACACCGGTTGGTCGCTACCTTGCCAAGCGCGGCCCCGGCCTACACCACGTCGCCTACCGAACCGACGATATCGACGCCGAGCTAGCGCGGTTAGTCGCTTCTGGGATGAAGATGATCGATAAGACTCCGCGTATTGGTATTCAAGGGTCACGCGTTGCGTTTCTGCATCCAGCAGCGACGGGCGGCGTGCTTACTGAAATTGTTCAACCCGCAAAGGATCACTGATGAGTAACGCCGGAATACGAAGGGCCAGTATCGGCTTCCAGGGCGGGCAGGTCCTGCCCGTGCGTGTCGAAGACAGCGCGCTAAAGGGTCTGCGCAAGGCGCTCGGTGGCGACGGTTGGCACGCTCTTAAGACCGACGAGGGAGAGGTCGAACTTGACCTCCAACAGATCGTCTACCTAAACGTCGAATCCGACGATCACCGCATCGGCTTCTCCTAGGCGTAGTTGCCTAGGCCGGTAACGCTCTATGAACGCTCGCTTTGATGCAGCCGACTTGGCTGCTCTGCGTTTCCTGCGCACGACTGGCCACACTCCGAGGGCGGAGCGCGCTGTGGCTGGCTTCTCCAGGCTTGGTGAGCACGCGGGCATCTGGCTGGCGATTGGGATCGCTGGTATCGCAGTAGACGCGCCCCGTCGAGCGCGCTGGAGAGGGGCGACGGCCACCGTCGTCTGCTCTTATCTCTTAAACACCGCACTCAAGTTGTCCGTGCGTCGGCGCCGCCCCGAGATCGACGGCCTCCAAGCGCTGACCACGACTCCAACAGCTCTAAGCTTTCCCAGCGCTCACGCAACGACGTCATTCGCTGGAGCAGCAGCCTTTGCGCCACTCCTACCTAGTGCCCGCACTCCCCTGATACTTCTGGCGGCAGCGCTGGCGACGTCGCGTCTCTACCTTGGCGTGCACTGGCCCTCGGACGTGCTTGTCGGTGGCGTTTTGGGAACCGTCGTCGGGAGGGTGCGCGGATGAAGGTCGGAATCGTTGGAATGCCTAACGCTGGCAAGTCGTCGCTCTTTAACGCGCTGACCCAAGCCGGAGCCCAAGCTGCCAACTACCCGTTCACCACGATCGAACCAAATGTTGCGGTAGTGCCAGTGGCGGATGAGCGCCTAGATACGGTCGCAGCGACCGTGGGAGCGTCAGAGAATGTCTATGACACGATCGACTTTCACGATATCGCCGGGCTAGTAGCGGGCGCCCACAAAGGTGAGGGTCTGGGTAACCAGTTCTTGGCCAATATCCGCGAGACCGATGCGATTATTCACGTCGTTCGCTGCCACACCGACGACAACATCATTCATCCTGATGGCCGCGTCGATCCACTCGCCGATATTGAAACGATCGAGACGGAGCTGATCTTTGCCGATCTCGACCAAGCCGAACGCCGCTTGGATCGGGTGGTCAGAACAGCTCGCGGTGGCGACCGCGTCGCTATCGCCGAAGAGGCGTGGCTAACTGAGATCGTTGCGGGGCTACACGAAGGCCGCCCTGCCCGCGACATAGCTCTGCCCAAGGATGCCCCGGATGCACCACGGTCGCTGGGTCTAATTACAGGCAAGCCGGTTCTCTTCGTGGCAAATGTTGATGAGGGCGATGACGAACTCCCCGCGGAGCTAGCTGCTCACGCCGCCGCCCAAGGCGCTGGCGCGGTGGCTGTCTCGGCGCGCCTTGAGGCAGAGTTGACAGAGCTTGATGACGACGAAGCAGCTGTGATGCGCGAGGAGCTAGGAGTCTCTGAGTCAGGCCTAGCCCGGGTGGTGGCAGGAGCCTTCTCGCTGCTGGATCTAATCGCTTTCTTCACGGCCGGAGAAGGTAAGCCAGCTCAGTCTTGGCACCTGCGACGCGGCCTAACCGTATGGCACGCAGCCGGGCAGATTCACTCAGATATTCAGAAGGGCTTCGTGCGTGCAGAGGTAATCGGCTGGGAGGCGCTAGTTGAGTCCGGTGGCTATTCGGCCGCCCGGGACAGTGGGACGTTGCGCGTCGAAGGCCGCGACTACGTGATGGACGATGGCGACGTGATTACTGTGAAGTTCACGCCGTAGCGCTGCCTGCGGCCTTTGGCGAACCTTCACTCTCGGTCCATAGCAAAGCCTTGGAGTAAGGCTCCGTCTAGGACTTCGTGGAGAACGTCAGCGGGGTCGTCGGTAATGATCAGCGAGCGCACATCGTCAGTTATGAGGTTGCCGGCCTCTAGCACGGTTTCGCGCAGCCAAGCCCGCAAGCCGCCCCAGTAGGACTCCCCGAAGAGAACAACTGGGAAGTGTTCGACCTTCTGGGTTTGGATTAAGGTCAGCGCCTCGAAGGTCTCGTCGAGTGTTCCAAATCCACCTGGCATAACCACAAAGGCGCAGGCGTAGCGAACGAACATCACCTTGCGCGTGAAGAAGTAGTGGAAGTGCAGCGGGAGGTCGATGTATTCGTTCATCTTCTGCTCGAACGGCAGTTCAATGTTGAGCCCGACCGAGAGCACGCCGGCATCGCGCGCTCCCCGATTGGCTGCTTCCATAACTCCCGCCCCCCCGCCCGTAATGATCGCGAACCCGGCCTCTCCTAGGGTGCGCGCGATCTGGCGCGTCTGGGCGTAGGAGGGGTGGTCAGGCGCAGTGCGCGCGGAGCCAAAGATTGAGACTGCGGGCCCGATTTTAGCTAGCTTCTTAAACCCATTGGTGAGTTCGGCTGCTGCTTGCTCGACGCGCTCGGCATCGGTGAGCGTGCTCGCGGCGAGTGGCGTCTGGGCAGCGAGCAGCTCGGCGTCAGAGGTCGAGGGCTTGGGGTGGTGGTCGCTCACTCTTACTCCGCGCCTAGCGCGTTCTCTTCCAAGCGGGCCGCGAGCCGATTCATCCCGCGAGCGCGGGCTGCCGTTGCAGCATCTACACGGTTGGTTGTCGCGTCAAGGGGAAGAGCAATGTCCACACGCTGCAAAGTAGCGATCTCGCGGAAGAGCCGAAGCTCGTCGCCCTGATCTTCTAGGGTCGCGCGAATCCTAGGCCTCTGATCTGCGCTAGCAGCGATCGCTGCCTCCAGTGAGCCGTAACGAACCAGTAGGTCGGCGGCCGTCTTGGCTCCGATTCCCTTCCCGCCAGGCAGGCCGTCTGATGGATCACCGCGTAAGGCAATGAAGTCGGCGACCAAGTCGGGCGAGATTCCATAACGTCGGCGTACCTCCTCCGCGTCGACCTCGATCGCAGCACCCTTGCTTTGTGCCGCGTAGAGCACGGTGATTTTGTCGGTCACAGATTGGAACATATCGCGGTCCCCGCTGAGAATTAGCGCTTGGCCGCCCGCTTCGGCTTCGGCGAGCGCATAGGAGTGCATCAGATCGTCGGCCTCAAGATCGGGATCTGAAGCGATAGTCCAGCCGAATGCGCCAAAGAACGCTGGCGCATCGGCGAACTGGGCGGCCAGCGCCTCAGGCATCGGTTCGCGCTGGGCGTGGTAAGGCGGATAGAGCGCTCTGCGGTAGGTCGCTGCCTCGGCCCCGAAGCAGAGCACCACGGTCCGTGGTGAGTAGTCAGCAATAACGGCGAGGATCGCGTTGGCGCTTCCGAGCAGAGCGTTGACCGGCCGCCCCTTGCCATCGGTGATCGAAGATGGCAGTGAGAAGGCGGCGCGGAAGAGAAGATAGGGGGTATCGACGGTCAGAAGTGGAGTAGTCATTTACTTCAATTTAGAACCCTAAGCCGCCGCATGGCCTCGACGGTCGGTAGCCTGCACTAAACGGTTGACAACAAACAAGGGAATAGGAAAATGGTCACGCTAAATGGACCCGAGGAGGTCAAAGCTGCGCAGGGACGCGATCTCGGAGCCAGTGATTGGTATGAAGTCACGCAGGAGGCGATCGACACGTTCGCCGATATAACCGGCGACCATCAGTTCATCCACGTCGACGTTGAGAAGGCAAAGCAGACTCCGTTTGGGGGAACGATTGCTCACGGGTTCTTCACTCTCTCACTGATGCCGATGTTCAACTACTCGCTGCTGGCCGTGGAGGGGTTCGCCTTCGCCGTCAACTATGGCCTCAATCGGGTTCGTTTCCCTGCTCCGATGATGGTTGGCAAGCGAGTTCGGATGAGCATCAAGCTTGTCAAGGTAGAGGAGGTTGAGGGCGGCCTACAGCTGACGACTGAGAACACCTTCGAGTGCGAGGGCAGCGAGAAGCCAGTCTGCGTCGCTGAGCAAATTTCACGCGTATACGTTGGAGCCTGAAAGGAATGAGCACGATGGCCCTGTCCGAACAAGAGCGCGACGCTGTAGAGAGCGTCCCTAAGCAGCTTTACATCGCCGGAGTGTGGCGCGACGCCGGTGGAGCCCGCACCCTCGCGGTCGAGGATCCGTCGACTGAAGAGACGCTCTGCGAAGTCGCCGATGCGACTATCGAGGATGCAATGTCGGCGCTGGATGCGGCTTGTGCTGTGCAGACCCAGTGGGCCCTAACACCACCGCGCGACCGCGGCGAGATACTGCGCAGGGCATTTGAGGAGATGATCGAGCGCACGGAGGAGCTCGCCATTCTGATGACGCTTGAGATGGGCAAGCCACTGCCTGAGTCGCGCGCTGAGATCGCCTACGCGGCGGAGTATCTGCGCTGGTACTCCGAAGAGGCTGTGCGGATATCTGGTGAGTACGCGGTGGCGGCCAATGGAGCCAGTCGAATGTTGACGCTCAAGCAGCCGGTTGGCCCGTGCATTCTGATCACTCCCTGGAACTTCCCCATGGCTATGGGCACTCGCAAGGTCGGACCGGCGATAGCCGCTGGTTGCACAATGGTCGTCAAGCCGGCAAAGCAAACGCCGCTTTGCATGCTCGCGCTTACCGAGATCCTCGAGCACGCTGGCCTTCCGGGCGGTGTCTGCAATGTCATTACTAGCTCCTCTTCGGGATCAGTGATGGCGCCGTTAATCGCCGACCCACGCACACGCAAGCTCTCCTTCACCGGCTCTACTGAAGTTGGGCGCAAGCTGATCGCCCAAGCCTCAGAGAAGGTCCTTCGCGTCTCGATGGAGTTGGGAGGAAACGCTCCATTTATTGTCTTTGATGACGCCGATCTAGATGCAGCGGTCGATGGCGCGTTGCTGGCCAAGATGCGCAATATCGGAGAGGCGTGCACCTCGGCCAACCGCTTCCTAGTCCACGAGAGCGTCGCTTCAGAGTTCGCTCAGCGGCTCGCTCAGCGGATGGGCGAGATGACGGTCGGCCGTGGAACCACCGAAGGTGTAACGGTCGGGCCGCTAATTGATCAGGCCGCTGTAGACAAGGTCGCCGAGCTGGTAGGCGACGCTGTAGACCGCGGTGCCAAGATTCTGACCGGCGGAGCACCCGTCGGCGACAACGGACACTTCTTTGCTCCAACGGTGCTTGTGGACGTGGCGCCCGACGCTCGGGTTCTGGCAGAGGAGATCTTCGGCCCAGTTGCGCCGATAACGACCTTTACCACCGAAGAGGAGGCGATCGCCCGTGCCAACGACACCGAGTACGGACTTGTCGCTTACTTCTTCACCCGCGACCTCAACCGGGCGATGCGTGTGATCGAAGGCCTCCACACAGGGATGGTTGGCGTCAACCAAGGGATGGTCTCTAACCCCGGGGCGCCATTCGGTGGCGTCAAACAGTCCGGCTACGGCCGCGAGGGTGGCCGCGAGGGGATCGATGAGTACCTATCGCTGAAGTACGCCGCGATCAACCTCTGATTGCTGTAGCGGTCGATCCAATCGCCACACAGCCGTCAGTCGCGGATCTCCATTCCGCGACTTGCCTTTAGGCCAATCCAAGCTAGGAGAATCCCAACCGCCGATCCTGCGCAGATCGCTAAGAGCATCTGGCCCGTTACCGGTTCAAGGTTGAAGTAGTTGCGGGAGAAGGGAAGCAGCAGCGCGATTACAAGTAGCGCCCCCATGCCGCCACAGAGGCCAATCACGGCCGCGCGCCGACCCGGGTCGCCGCCTGCCTCTAGCAGGATCACCGTGGCAAGCCCACCGACGATCACCGTCACCGTCGCCACCGTGCGACTACGGGTGAGTCCTAGGTCCATGCCGTAGCGGGAGAGAAAGAAGGCTCCAGCGATGCCGACGCCGATCCCCAGTCCGACCGGAATAGAGAAGCGCAGTACGTTTGAGAGGAAGCGGTCTGGTCGCCAGGTTCCACTGCTCGGAGAGAGGGCGAGAATAAAGGCCGGGATCCCGATCGTCAGGGTGGAGGCGATCGTGAACTGACGCGGTAGCAGGGGGTAGACGCCGGTCGTGACCCCGACGGCGATAATCAGGAATCCGGCAAAGACAGCCTTGGTTACGAAAAGCCGCGCTACGCGCTGAAGGTTGCGCAGAATCTGGCGACCCTCAGCGACCATCTGTGGCACCACGGCAAAGTCTCCCTTGACGAGCACGATATCGGCCACGCTCTTGGCCATCTGCGTACCGCTGCCTTGGGCGATTGCCAGCCGCGAGGCCTTCAGCGCCGGCACGTCGTTGACGCCATCGCCGATCATTCCGACGTAGTTACCTTCGGCCGCCAGCGCCTCAACTACGCGACGTTTGCCATCCGGCGAGATCCGGCCGACTACGGAGGTTTGGAGGATTCTCACGCGTAACTCCGCGTCGTCCTCGGGCAACGCGCTGCCGTCGAGGGGGTCGCCGCTGTGAGGGATCCCCGCGTCGCGAGCGATCGCTGCGACGGTGCGCGGATTGTCGCCCGAGAGCACTCGCAGTTGGACTTTCTCACTCTCAAAGAAGGTGACAGTCTCCTTTGTGGCAGGGCGTAGGCGCTCGGCTAGAACGATCAATCCCAGAGTTTTCACTCCCTGCGGCGGAGCTGCGTCTGGTGCAACCTCCTCGGGCAGGCCGCTCTCGGTGAGGCCGAAGGCTAGGACCCGACGGCCTGCCTCGCTCTGGCTCTTAGCTACCTCATCAAGCTCGCCAAGCTCGAACCGTTCAGGCGCCCCAAGAACCAAGCTGTCACTGCCTAGGCGCAGCGCGCTCCAACGCCGACTCGAAGAGAATGGAACCTGTCCGAGCACCGGCTCAGCGTCTCGCTTGCCGCCGACTTCGGCCTCAGCGATCGCCTCAAGCGTGCCGTTGCGCGCTGGCGCGCTAGTGGCATAGCGCCCCAGCGCAGAAGCGAATTCCTCGTCGCTTACTCCAGTTGCAGCAATCAGTGAGTCAACTCTCAGCGCCGCTTCGGTGAGCGTCCCAGTCTTGTCGGTGCAGAGCATGTCAACCGAGGCCAGCGACTCGACGGCGTTTAGCTGCTGGGCGAGCGCGCCGCGGTTGGCCATCCTCGTCGCGGCCACTACAGCGGTCAAGCTGGCAAGAAGAATTAGGCCCTCGGGGACCATGTTGACGATCCCAGCCGTCGCGGTCTGGACGGCATCTCCGATCGAACTGTCGCGCAGTATGAGCGAGACGATCAAGGTCACCGCGAGCGGGATCATTGAGAGCACAAGGATCAGCAGCAGGCGGTCCATCGCTTGTTCGAGCGGGGAGCGCGGGTGGCGAAACTCACGCGCGACGCCGGCCATCCGTTCAGCCTGGCTGTCGGCCCCGACGGCCTCGACCTCAAAGGCACCGTTGCCGTCGGTCACGAATGAGCCCGAAAGCACTGGGTCACCGACGTGACGCAAGACAGACTCAGACTCTCCCGTTAGGACCGATTCGTCGAGCGAGAGGCTCTGGGCTTGGATCAGTCGTCCATCAGCGACGACCTGGTTGCCGCCGGTAAGTCGCAGGAGATCGCCGACAACGACTTCAGCGACGGGGATCTCGCGTTCACTGCCATCACGCACGACAGTAGCGACCGGTGCGACGAGCGCAGCGAGGCGATCGAGCGTCCGTTTGGCCCGTATCTCTTGACCAACCCCGATCGCCGTGTTGACTACGACGATCCCCAGAAAGAGAGCGTCCTTGATCTCCCCGAAGGTCAGCGTGAGCGCGCCGAAGACGATGAGAATCAAGTTGAATATCGTCAGCGTGTTGGCGCGGACGATGCTCGCGTAGGAGCGACTCGACGACGGTGCGACGATCGGGCCGCGCGCCGCTAGACGGTTCGAAGCTTCTGTCTCGCTAAGGCCGCCGCCGGTCAGCGACGGCCTCGCAGCGGGGGCGCTCACCCTCTCCCTTGTTGTGTCACTTGAGATTTCCAGCGGCGATCTTGCGAAGATCGAGCGCCTGATCGAGGGTGGCATCATCGACACCGTGTTCGCGCGCAACCTCTCGCAGGGTGCGTCCACTAGAGCTAGCGGCCTTAACGATCTCGGCGGCCTTGTCATAGCCGATGAAGGGGTTGAGCGCCGTTGCAACAGCGAGGGTCGACTCAGCAGAGCTTTCGCAGCCTGCGAGGTTGGCCTCAATGCCGTCGACGCACTTCGCTGCGAATAGGTTGCACTTAGCGGTCAACAGCTGGATTGACTCCAGCAGGTTGCGCGCAATCAGCGGCACCCGAACGTTTAGCTCGAAGTTGCCTTGGAGCCCGCCGATTGTGATCGCGGCGTCGTTGCCAATCACTTGGGCAGCGACCTGCATGACGACCTCTGGGATCACTGGGTTTACCTTGCCGGGCATGATTGAGGAGCCCTTTTGTAACTCAGGCAAGAAGATCTCAGAGAGACCAGCACGTGGCCCCGATCCCATCCAAGCGAGGTCGTTGGCTATCTTGGTCACTGAGACCGCAATGACCTTTAGCGCACCCGATAGCTCCACGAGAGCGTCGCGGTTGCCCTGGGCCTCGAAGGGATCTTCGGGAGCGAGGATCTCTAGGCCACTGTCGGCAGCCAGAAGCGCGCGGACCTTGGCAGCGAACTCTGGGTGGGTGTTGAGCCCGTTACCAGTAGCGGTTCCGCCGAGCGGAATCTGAGCTACCTGAGGAAGCGTGTTACGAACACGCTTGGCGCCTAGGCGGATCTGGGCCGCGTAACCGGCGAACTCCTGTCCCAGCGTTACGGGGACCGCGTCCATCAGGTGTGTGCGACCAGCCTTGACGATGTCATGAAACTCAATTGCCTTGGCGGCAAAGGACGCCTCGAGTCGTTCGAGCGCTGGCAGGAGGCGGAAAGTCGCCTCGTTTAGCGCGGCGAGATGCACGGCCGAAGGAAAGACGTCGTTTGAGGACTGTCCCATGTTGACGTGATCGTTGGGGTGGGCTCCGCCGCCTGCGAGCGAGGCGATCACTTCGTTGGCGTTCATGTTTGACGATGTGCCCGAGCCGGTTTGGAAGTAGTCGACGGGGAAGTGGTCGTCAACTTCTCCAGCCGCTACGCGGTCGGCTGCTGCTGCGATGCGGTGGGCGAGGTCTTCGTCAAGCAGGCCAAGGTCACCGTTGACACGGGCCGCCGCGGCCTTGATCCGGCCAAGCCAGTGGACGACTTCTGAGTCGATCGGCTCTCCTGAGACCGGGAAGTTCTCGACCGCCTTGGCCGTCTCCTCTCCCCAAAGTTCATCGCCTGGTACTACGTTCATGTTGATCCTCCACGGTAAGCGGTCGGGTTAGTTTCGTAGAACGCTAGCGATCTGGCCGATCGTTGGCTCAGCCCAAGAAGGCCACAAGCTCACGACCGACGCCAACCGGGTCGTCATAGGCCATCAGAAAGCCTGTATTTGGAAGTTCGCGTAGATCGCCTTGAGGGAGTCGAGCGAGCGCCTCTTGGGCTATCTGGAGAGGATGCCACGGGTCCTGATCGGCCCACAGTAAGAGAGTCGGCGCGGTGATCGATGCATAGGCCTCAAGTAGATGTGGCTGGGCGCCGGTAGGCCAACTACGCGCCAGCCGGGACCACGACCGAGCGCGGTTACTGTTGCCAGCAACGTCAGCGAGGGCGTGACGCAGTAGGTCGGTCGCAGCTGGGTCGCCGCTGACGGTCAGTTTTTGAGCGAGACCGGGGCGCGCGGCTAATGCGACGCTATGTGAGAGCGCACGGTCTAGTCCTGGCACCGAGGCTGCTCTGGCGATTGTCTTCCAACCGCGCAGCATTCCAGGGCGGTGAGCGGCCGTGTGTAAACGCGAGGACATCAACACCATACGCGAGGGCGACAGTTTTCCTGAAGCCACGGCCAACAGCAGCAGGTCGCTGCCGGCGTCGTGACCACCAACAAGCGGTCGTGGCCCAAGCGTCTCACGACAGAACCCTGCGATCACATCGGCTAGCCACTCTGGCGTATAGGGGTGCCGAGGGCGGTCCTCTGAATCTCCGTGCAAGGGCAGGTCGGGCAGGACGAGACGGAACCGTTCGCTAAGGCGTTCGACGATCGGCTCGAACTCGCGATGAGATAGGCCGCCCGAGTGAAATAAGGCCAAAGCGGGACCGCTGCCGGACTCCCTATAGGCGATCCGCGCGCCGTCGTAGTGGTGGTATAGGCGTAGCTTCATGTCGCTGCTACTTACCCGCGGTCTACGCCAGCCCGAAGGCCGCGGCTGTAGGCGCCCAGCCGATCCGGCGCCGGTCCGTCCACTCCAACCGTCTGCTCCAGCCGTCGAACCAGTTCTGTTTGGACGCCGTTGGCCTTAGATGCACCGCTGCGCGCAGCTCCGATGAGAAAGCCGAGCCTGAGCGCTGCTGCATCCGAGCCGGTGGCCTCTCTCGCTAACTTGTCGGCGGCTGCGGTGAAGACGATTCCAACCTCTTGTATCTGGGCGTTATTAGAGGCTCCGCTGACGCACTGCGATAACAAGGTGCCGTCGGCTAAGGCGACATCTGCTGGGGCTGTCGCCAGTGCGCTGAGGATAGTTTCTGGACCTTCCGTGCACGCGTCAGCAAGCTGCTTACGGTCCTGGCCGCAGCCGCCGACCGCGACCGCGACCAGTCCGATCACCAGAGTTGTTTGAAGCAGCCTCACGCTATATCTCAGCCGTCTATTAGCGCTTATTTTCGGCCGGCGTTGGCAGCGGAGGTGGTGGCTCAAGGCCAAAGCCGCGCATCCCGGACTCGATCTGGGCCACTGTCTGCTCGACAACCTTGACCCTCGCGTAGCGCTTGTCGTCGCCCTCGATCAGAGTCCAAGGCGCCCACTGGGTGCTCGTCTCCTCGATCATGGCTTCGACGGCTTTCTCATAGGCGCGGCGCTTCTTGCGGTTGCGCCAATCCTCATCCGTCAGCTTCCAGCGCTTGAGCGGATCCTTCTCCCGCGCCTTAAATCGCTTGAGCTGCTCCCCATCTGAGATATGCAGCCAGAACTTAATGATTATCAAGCCTTCGGCTGCAAGCATCTGCTCGAAGCCGCGTATCTCCGCATATGCCCTGCCCCACTCCTGCTTGGTCGCGAAGCCTTCAACGCGCTCTACGAGCACTCGGCCATACCAAGAGCGGTCGAATACGCACATTCCACCCATCCCGGGGATATCTCGGCTGAAGCGCCAGAGGAAGTGGTGGCGACGCTCGCGCGGTGTCGGGGCAGCGAACTGTCCGACCGTCACATGACGGGGGTCTAGATATGACACTAGGCGCTTGATCGCTCCTCCCTTGCCGCCAGCGTCCCAGCCCTCAAAGACGATCATTACACCGGGCCCGATCTGCTCGGCGCCAAACATCCCGCCGAGGAAGAGGCGCAGCTCGACCAGGCGGGTCTGGGCGGCCGTTAAGCGGGCGGCCTCTTGCTTTCGAGTCAGGCTCAGCGATAGATCAAGTTCATCTAGTCGCCCCATTATCTAGGCCTCATGGAACGTAGCGTAGCGCGGCGCGGACCTCCCCAAACGGTTGAGCTGACAGAGGCTGAATGACCTATCGGCGCGTGACTCCTAGAATCATCACTTGATGCCCGCCCCACACCGCCCAGTCGACAGCCGCCCTTCGTTGCCAGCGATGGAAGAGTCGGTGCTCGAACGCTGGCGCGAGCGCGACGTCTTCCGTGCCTCGGTAACCCGCCGCGAAGGCTCGCCGCCGTTTGTCTTCTACGAGGGCCCCCCGACAGCCAACGGCCGCCCCGGATCACATCACGTCTTGTCGCGGGCCTTCAAAGACATCTTCCCTCGTTACAAAACGATGCAGGGCTTTGCAGTGGAACGCAAGGGAGGATGGGACTGCCACGGCCTTCCCGTGGAGATCGAGGTCGAGAAGCAGCTCGGAATCACCTCCAAGGATGACATCGAGCGCTACGGCATCGCCGAGTTCAACGCCCGCTGCCGCGAGTCGGTATTTACCTTCTTGGAGGAGTGGGATCGGCTGACCGAGCGGATCGGCTTCTGGATCGATCTCGAGGACGCCTATCGCACGCTCGACAGCGAGTACATCGAGTCAGTCTGGTGGGCGTTGCGCCAGATTTGGGACAAAGATTTGCTCTATGAGGGCCACAAGGTGGTCCCCTACTGCCCCCGCTGTGGCACGGCGCTCTCCTCCCACGAGGTGGCGCTGGGCTACCGTGACGTCGTCGATCAGTCGGTCTACGTGCGCTTCCCCGTCGTTAGCGCGGTAGGGCCAATCTCAAACGGTGACTCCCTGCTGATCTGGACGACGACGCCTTGGACACTGGTCTCTAACGCTGCGGTTGCGATTAACCCTGAGTTGACTTATGCGCGGGTAGAGATAAAGGGCGACGACGGCGACGAGATTGTGATCGTCGCCGAGGCCCTCGTCGAACGGGTCGTCGGCGAAGGCGCACGGATCCTTGATCGCTTTCTGGGCTCGGCGATCGAGGACACCAAATATGACCCCCCGTTCTCGTTCATAGCGGGCGAGGAGTACGGCGACCGTGGTCACACCGTGCTGGCTGGCGACTTCGTGACCGCCGAGGACGGCAGCGGGCTCGTCCACACGGCGGTCGCCTTCGGTGAGGACGACTACCGCCTCGGCGCCCAGTACGGACTCGCGGTTATCAATCCAGTCAAGCTCGACGGAACTTACGACGAGCGGATCGGCGAGTACGCCGGGCGCTTCGTCAAGGATGTCGACGAAGACCTCGTCAAGGCGCTGCGCGATAGCGGCCGCCTGTGGCGCGCCCAAGATTACGAGCATGCCTACCCGCACTGTTGGCGCTGCTCAACGCCACTGCTCTACTACGCCAAGCCGTCTTGGTACATCGCCACTACGAAGATCCGCGACCAGTTAATGGCCGCTAACGAGACCGTCAACTGGCATCCCGAGCACATCAAGCACGGACGCTTTGGGAAGTGGCTGGAGGGAAACGTTGACTGGGCACTTTCGCGCGAGCGTTATTGGGGGACGCCACTGCCTGTCTGGCGCTCCGAGGCAGGTGAGGTTATGTGCATCGGCTCTTTCGCCGAGCTAGAAGAGCTTTCGGGCGTCGCGGTCACAGATCCTCACCGCCCCTACGTGGACGACATCACCTTTGCCCATCCTCAGTCGGGCAACGAAATGCGACGTGTTCCCGAGGTCATCGACGTCTGGTTTGACTCAGGCGCGATGCCTTTCGCTCAGTATCACGCTCCGTTTGAGAATCAAGATGTCTTTGAGCGACGCTTTCCTGCCGATTTCATCTGCGAGGCGCTAGACCAAACGCGCGGCTGGTTCTACTCACTGCTAGCGGTTTCAACTTTGGTCCAAGGCGAGTCGTCTTACAAGAACGTCGTCTGCCTTGGCTTGATTGTCGATGAGGCCGGCCAGAAGATGTCGAAGACCAAGGGCAATGTTGTGGCGCCGTGGGAGGTGATCGACCAGCACGGGGCAGATGCCTTTCGCTGGTACTACTTCACCTCCAAGCAGCCTTGGGATGGCTACCGCTTCTCCGTCGATGCGGTTGGTGAGGGGGTGCGACAGTTCCTACTTCAGCTTTGGAACACCTACGCCTTCTACGTCCTCTACGCCAACGCCGGCGAGGTGGTCCCCGGTCCAGTAGAGCAGCAGCCAGCCGACGACCTCGACCGCTGGATTATTTCGCGCCTGAACGCGACGACAGAGGTGGTTGCAGAGCGCTTAGACGCCTATGACGCCACCTTTGCCGGCCGCGCTATCGCTGAGCTGGTCGACGATCTCTCTAACTGGTACGTACGCCGCTCGCGTCGGCGTTTCTGGGACGGCGACCTTGTCGCCTTCGCCACCCTGCGCCACTGCCTCGTGACGATCACTCAGCTCCTCGCGCCCTTCTGTCCCTTCATCACCGATGAGATCTACGACAACCTCGATGGGAGTGAGGCGAGCGTCCACCTCTGCGACTTCCCAACGGTCGGAGTGCGTGACGAGGTCTTAGAGGTAGAGATGGCGATTGCGCGCGAAACTGTGCGACTAGGACTCAAGGCCCGCGGGCAGGCGAAGGTTAAGGTCCGTCAGCCGCTCGGCGAGGCGGTCATCGTTGCTGTCGGGAAAGAGCGTGAAGCGATTGAGCGGATGGCCGACATCGTGCGCGAGGAACTCAACGTCAAGGCCCTACGGTTCGTCTCGGGCGCCGATGAGCTGGGATCTCTGGAAATCAAGCCCAACTACCGCTCGCTTGGACCGCGCTTCGGCAATCAGATGCCGGCTGTTGCCGCGGCAGTGGCTGCCTTAGACACCGCCCAGGTCGGTGCTGCGCTACGTGAAGGCCGCGAGATTGGGATCACGATCGATGGACAAGACCACACGATTGGGTCCGACGACCTGCTTGTCGCGATGGCGCCGCTAGAGGGTTATGAGGTCGAGCGCGAGGGCTCTCACGCCGTGGCACTTGACCTGACGCTGGACGCCGACCTTCGCTGCGAGGGTCAGGCCCGCGAGATTGTTCATGCCGTGCAATCTGCACGTAAGAACGCTGGCCTCGCGGTTGAGGACAGGATTACGCTCGGGCTAGCCGGCGACGGCGGTCTGCTCGATGCGGCTCGCACGCACGAGGCATACGTTAGTGGCGAGACGTTGGCGACCGCGATTAGTTTTGACGATGATCAAGGCACCGTTGGCGTGGTCGAGTCAACTACGATCGATGGGGCGCAGCTGCGGATCACGATCACCGCAGTGGCCCCCGCCTGAACGAGGCGTCAGCGTCGGCGAGCTCTAGGTCAGCTCTGGCTCAAGCTCTGCGGTGAGCTTGGCCTTCGGCATCGCGCCGATGATCTTCTTGGCCACGGACCCATTCTTAAAGAGAATCATCGTCGGGATCGAGAGCACCTCGAAGGTAGCCGCCGTCTGTTGGTTCTCGTCAACATTGAGCTTGACTATCCGTAGGTCGTCGCGTTCACCAGCGATCTCCTCCAAAACGGGGCCGACGACGCGGCAGGGACCACACCACGGCGCCCAGAAGTCGACTAGCACGGGCTTGTCGGACTCGATGACCTCGGCTTGGAAGTTGCTGTCAGTCACTTCAGTAAGACTGCCTGCCATGTTGTACTCCTTAAAGGTTCCGGGTTCGCAGATGAAAAACAACAGTGTCGCTATACAAAGTATAGTGCCTGATCAAGAGGCATGCACGTACACGGTGATCATACGGACGCAACCCAGAGTCCGCCCGGCTTAACGCGCTAGGTACTTCTAGCGGCCTCTCAGGCGCATCTGAGGGACGCGCCAGACCGCCTCTGCGGCAATCCACGCAGACATCTTGCTTGTGCCCGCTCTACGGTCACGGAAGACGATCGGAACTTCAACAATCCGTAGGCCTCGCTTAGCGACGCGGTAGGTGAGCTCGACTTGAAAGGCGTAGCCAGCAGAGCGCACGGAAGCTAGGTCTATCGCCTCTAATGTCGAGCGCCTAAAGCACTTGAAGCCTCCCGTCAGGTCGGCTACGTCAACTCCTAATACGAGCTTCGCGTAGCGGCAGCCCCCGCGGCTGATGGCGCTGCGGGCTAACCCCCAATCGGCGACCGCGCCGCCCGATGTGTAGCGCGACCCAATGACAAGATCGCCGCCACCGCGCGCGGCCTCCAAAAGGCGAGCGAGATCGGCAGGGTCATGAGAGAAATCACTGTCCATCTCCAAGATGTAATCGGCGCCACCACGCAGCGCGGTGGCGAAGCCAGCAAGGTAGGCGGGGCCAAGCCCGTCCTTGGTTTGGCGGTGGAGAACCTCTACTTCGGCGATCTCATCTGCCAGTCGGTCTGCGATCTCGCCCGTGCCGTCAGGAGAGTTGTCATCGACCACGAGGATCTTGAACTGCTCTGGCGCCGCCTTTGACAACACGTCAGCGCTGGCACGCACGATCACCTCGAGATTAGCGGCCTCGTTGTAAGTCGGAAGGATCAGCCAGCAGTTACCGGTCATTGCGAGCCCCAACTTAGATGATCGCAATCATCTCGCACCCGGCGACAGCTGTCGGCCCCCCACTCACGCTGGGCGCCCTGCGGCTTTGTCGGTTGACCCGTTGTGGTTTTGTGGCGGCATCGTGGCTGTGAAGCCAGGCGTTCGAGTCAGCTTGATCGCCGCCATCGGAGAGGTCGCCTCAACGTAGAAGCGCACGCCGTCGCGGTCCTCAACGGCCGTCACGGCTGGCGATTGACGGCGCCAAGCGAGCGCCCAGATGATCGCGAAGCCAGCGGCGATTCCGGGGACCTGTGGAACTAGGAAGGCAAGCGCTCCAGCTACCAACGTCATTAGCAGCAGCGGCCACAGTCGGTTTATAAGGATGCGACCAGGGCGCAGCTCAGGCAAGACCATTGAGGCCCGTGCGCTGGCAAGTAACTTTGAGATTGCTGGCGAGGTATCCGGCCGTCGGCCAAGTATCGATCCGCCGATCGCACAGAGGACCCACCAGCCGATCAGGAAGAATCCAAGCGTCGCAGCGCTTTGTGCTTCGGCGCCTGCCACCGATACAGCGCCAAGGGCGGTTGCGCTACCGGCGCTGATGAGCACTGCTATCCGTAAGAAGTCCGGATACCGCATGAGGGGCCTACTCTTCCCGTCCGATGAGCGCACTCAAGAGGAGGTCGATCTCTTGTTGGCTTTGAAGGAAAAAGTCCGACGCCTCTGCGATCAAGGCTGGGCCCTCTTGGGATCGCACGCCAACGCGAACGGCGGTCCTGAGCTGGGCGGAGTCGGCCATCCGTGTCAGCGCGGCGAAGGCGTCTAGATCTGTTGAATCGTCGCCAGCGTAGAGAGCGTTATAGACGTCGCTATCGCGCAGGAGATCTTCTATTGCGGAGCCCTTGTCAAAGTTGAGCGGGGGGCGTATCTCGAGCACCTTGCGCCCCCAGTGGGTTGCCAAGCCAGCGTCCTGTGCGCTGTCGGCGATAGCACTCACGGCCGCCTGCGCGGCCTCCTCATCTGCCGCTCCACGCCAGTGCAAGGCAGTGATTACGGCCTTGTCTTCAAAGCGGACTCCAAGCCGCTCAAGATCTCTTGACTGTTGGCTTGCTGTGAACTCCTGGACACGTTGGCCCCAGAGGCCTATCTCATCGCTGAGCTGGAGATCCCAGGAATCTCGATCAAGGCGCTCGATCCCATGGTTGCCGATGTAGGCCAGCTCGCCGATTGCGACGATCCGCTTAGCCTCCGCCGCCCGCCGACCGCTGACACAAGCGACCAAGCGGTACTTTTTCGCAACGGCTTGGAGGTAGTCGCGCGTGGAATCAGCCAAGGCGACGTCGCCAGCTTCGGTGATGATTGGAGCGAGTGTCCCGTCGACATCGAGCAGGATTGCGGTGTGAGCGGGGTCGGCTCGCAACGGGGCAACCAACTCCACGAGAGAGACAGTCGTGGACACGCCTTTAGTATGACCGGATGCTAGGCAAGCGGTCGCTACAACTAATCGCATTAGGTACGGCGAGCGGCATCTTCAGCGGCCTGTTCGGTGTAGGAGGCGGCACGATCATGGTTCCGGTGATGATCCTCCTGCTTGGCTACGGCGAGCACGAGGCGGCGGGCACATCGCTTGGGGCAATCGTTGTCATTGCATTGGCGGGGACTATCACCCAGGCGGCATACGGCAATGTCGACTTCGCCAACGCCGCACTGATCGGGCTTCCGGCGGTGGCTGGCGTGCTGGTTGGAACCCGCTTTCAGCAGCGGGTGCGAGGCGACGTGATTTCATATCTCTTTGCCTGTCTGCTCTTCGCGGTAACGATCTATCTAGTGGCCAAGTGATCGGACTAGTACTCGCCGGTGTGCTAGCCGGTGTACTCGCCGGGATGCTCGGCGTCGGTGGCGGGGCGATTATGGTCCCGGCGCTCGTGATCTTCGCTGGGGCGTCGCAGGTGGGGGCTGAGGCGACAGCTTTGTTAGCGATCATTCCAGTGGCCCTAGTCGGCGCTTGGCGTCAAAACCGGTACGGCAACCTGCGTCTAAAAGAGGGCCTCACGCTGGGTTCGCTGTCGATCTTCGGCGCGGTTGTGGGAGTGGCCTTAGCCAACTTGATCCCTCAGCGCGGGCTTGAGCTGAGCTTCGCCGCTTTAGCGGCCGTGCTCGGCCTTCAGATGGTCGTGCGAACCTACCGTTCAGGGAGAAAGTCAGACCCCGAATCAGCTCCTCCGTTCGACCAAGGATAGTGCCCCAGCGGAGGCCTTGGAGCGTTTGCTGGCCTTAGGGAGAGTGGTCGTGGCATACTTCAGCCAGCATGATCACAGCAAGCGCCTCTACATACTTCACCTTTGGCCTGCTCGTCACATTCCTCGGGATCGGCGTCTTGGTCAACGGGCTGCTGGTTTACATCGCAATTCAAGTCTCGGCCGAGCGCAGAGAGAATCGCGAGTACCAGACAAGCCTGCGCCGCTCAGCTGGATCTCAGTAGTCAGCGCGCGATAGTTGCGCTGACTAGCCTCATCCCAGGATCAGCTGTGCGACGCGATTGATCAGTGGTGCGTCGCCGCCGATCAGCATGGTGGTGATCATTGATTCGCGCCACGCGTCAAGTTCATAACGGATCTTGTCTTCGGATCCGATCAGTGACATCTGTTCGATTAATGCGGTCGGCACAGCCGCTGCCGCTTCGGACTTCTTGCCATCTAGGTATAGATCTTGGATCTCTTTTGCCGCATCCGCATAGCCCATCCGCACGGGCACGTCGTTGTGGAAGTTGGCGCCGCGCGCGCCCATGCCACCAAAGTACAAGGCGTACATTGGGCGCAGGAAGTCGGCGGCCGCCTCGACGTCATCGTGGATGATGACCGGAACGGTAGCCGTGATTTCGAAGCTGTCGGCCGTGCGCCGCGCAGTTTCGCGGGCGAACCCTTCGGCAAGTGCTTCGCGGTAGAACGCCTCATGGTGAGGCGAATAGAACATCGGCAACCAACCATCACAGATCTCGGCGGCCAGGGCAACATTCTTAGGTCCCTCAGCGCCGAGAAAGATAGGAATGTCCTTACGGAGCGGGTGAAGCGTTGGCTTGAGCGACTTGGCTAGGCCGGTGCCACCAGGAAAGGGCAACGGGTAGTGCGGGCCGTCGTTGGTGATTAAGCCATCGCGCGCGATCACATCACGCACGATCTTTACGTACTCGCGCGTCCGTGACAGTGGCTTTGCGAACGGCTGCCCATACCAGCCCTCGACTACCTGTGGGCCTGAGACACCGAGCCCGAGAATGAAGCGCCCGCCGCTGAGATGGTCCATCGTGACAGCGGCCATTGCGGCTGCGGTTGGCTGTCGTGCCGACATCTGCATGATCGCGGTTCCGAGTCGGACGTTCTTGGTCGATGATCCCCACCAGGCCAGCGGCGTCAATGCATCTGAGCCGTAAGCCTCGGCAGTCCAGATCGAGTCGAATTCAAGGCGATCTGCCTCGGCGATCGCTTCGGTCACGCCAGCGGGTGGCCCCTGCCCCCAGTATCCGGTGTTAAGTCCGAGCTTCACGCGGGGGTTACATCACCGCTATCGAGCACGGTGATCTCGTCGCCGACCGAAATCTCGCCGCTGCAGAGAATCTCTGCCCGCAGCCCACCACGGTTGGCCAGGCCCTCTAATACTCCGTCTTGGGTCAACTTCTCTAGATAGCGGCACGGGTGTGCGAGCTCGCGGCCCAAGAGCTCCACGCCGCCGACTTCGAAGCGAGTTCCGACTAGCTCATTGAGCGCAATTCCTCGAGTTATCAACTGTCGCCGTGAGGCATCAGCGCCAAGGTTGATTCCTGTCTGAGCAGTTAGCGCCTCAAGCGCCTCTGCCTCGATTAGTGTGACGTCGCGCCCTTCACCCTCCTTGATCCATGGGGCTGGTTGCGTGGCGCAGTAGCGGTCGCCTTCTAGTCCGCGCCCCGCCAGAGCGTTGACACTGACGACAGGCCTCGTAGGCCCACCGTTCTTATCCGCGATGAATATTGCCTCTATCGATGCAGTCGCCACAGTGGCGATTGTGCCACGAAGCACGGCCGGGCGGCCGGCCGTGCGTGCGTGCTTTAAGAAAAGTCCGCTCGATCGTCGGGGGGCGAGCTCGTCGCCTCCCCCGATTGGGGGAAAAGTCTGCCCACGATGCTGGGTTGCAACATTGGGCAGATTAGGTTAGAGATGGGTCGGGTAGACGTACCTCCCCGACTGGCCCCCTCTACTGGCCGGGGTCCCGGCCCGAGTTGGACATGATGGAGAGCGCCCGCTCTGGGCGTGAGTACCAATCTCCAATCTGTGGCGATAGCCTCGGGCTTACGGGCCCGGGGTTATTGCTCGTATCTACCCCTGAGACGTACCATCTGCCTAGATGCCTGTGCGCGTATCCGAAACGGTTCCCCACTCTGAGGCGCTTGAGGTCTTCGTCGACCTGCTCGCTGAAACCGAGCCCGATGGCCCAAAGGAAGCTTTTTACGGGCGCCTCTGCGAGGCTGTCTGCCAGCTCACCAGCATGGAACGAGCGATTCTCTTCCTCTACGACGACGCCCGTCACGAGGTGCGCGCGGTCGGTGGTCACGGTATTGACCCTGCCGCTTTCGCCGAGACGCAGGTCACGATCGAGGTGGCGCCCATAGCCGAGCGCGCCTTCGTCGAAGATAGCGTGATAGAGGTCTCTGAAAACATCGATGATGCCGTTCCGGCGGCCTTTGCGCAGCTCTTCGGTGTCACCACGTTGACCTGCACGCCGCTGGCCGCTAGCGGCCGTCGCCTAGGCGTTCTCTTAGCCGATCGTGGCGGTGGACGGTTCGTGCTGACCGATTCCGAGCGCCACGCGCTTTGGAGCTTGGGTCGCATGGCGGCCTTAGCGGTAACGGCTCGGATCGCTACGCGCCAACAGCATCGAGCCAACCTGCTGACCGAACGTATCGAGCTTGCCCGAGAGGTTCACGACCGCGTCATTCAACGGCTCTTTGGCGTCTCTTTGGCGCTTAGCCTCGGCCGTGCGCTAACTGAGCCCGAACGAAAGCGTTGTGAGTCAGAGATGCAGGCGGCTCTGACTGAGTTGCGCAACGCATTGCAACGGCCGCTGGCTGCTTGGTCCTCGCCTAATCTTTCCGATACCGCTGGTCTACGGGATGAGCTTGACCGCCTGCGTCGCCACTACGCCGACGTCCCAATCACTGTCGACTGGCCCGACGCCGTTGAGGTTCCGCCGCAGCTTGAGTCGCTTGCTCAAACGGTAGTTGCAGAGGCTCTACGTAACGTCGCCAAACATGCTCAGGCGACCACGGTCGAGATCTGCGTCAGCGAAGGCGAAGAGACGTTCAACCTTGACGTCTATAACGACGGTGTCGTAGATGGCGTTCGCGGATCTGGCATTGGGCTGCGCCTGGCTGCGCTTGAGGCGTTGCAGTTTGGTGGCGTGGTGGAGTTTGGAACGGTTGACGATGGGCGCTGGCGCGTAGGGCTAATCGCTCCGGTCAAGGTCGATGGCTGACGGCCGCCGCCTACGCGTGCTCGTCGTCGATGATCACGACGTAGTCCACTGGGGATTTCGCCTCTTGCTCACCCAGCAACCATGGGTGGAGCGCTGTGTCTCGGCGCGGACCGGTGCAGAGGCACTGGAGCTCGCTCAACGATTTGAGCCCCACGTAGCCGTGGTTGACCTCTTTGTCGGCGATGAGTCGGGCACTGAGATCTGCTCCGCGATCCGGTCGGGCTGTCCTGGAACGCGTGTCTTATTGATCTCTGGTTCGGGGCGCATCTCTGCGACGGCAGCGCGTGCGGCTGGAGCGGCGGGGTTCGTCTCCAAAGATCTCGCTGGGGCGGATGTTGCCCGCGCCGTCCGCTCAATCGGGACCGGTGTGGACGTCTTTGCACCGACCGAATCAGGCCCGGCTTCCCGTCTCTCTCCGCGCGAAAGAGAGGTACTTGACCTAATCGCTACGGGCGCAACCAACCGTGAGATCGGCGCCACGCTTCACCTCTCTCCCTACACAGTCAAAGAGCACGCTAGCTCGGTCTACCGCAAGCTTGACGTCCGTAATCGGGCCGAGGCGGTACGCGAAGCTCAGCGGCTGGGACTGCTGGCCTAGCGCGCCGCCGCATCTAGCCCGGCGGCGAAGGCTTCGCCGATACGAGCGATCTCGGCTTCGGTGATGACAAAGGGGGGAGAGACTTGTAGCGCCACGCCGCGGGCGGCACGAGTTAGTACGCCCAGGGCACGCACTTCGTTGACGATCCGCGCGATTAGACCGGGGTCTGCAGCCATCGCTGCGGAGTCGATCTCGACCGCGGCGAGTAGGCCGGTGCCGGCTCGCACTTCGCCAACGAGGGGATGTGAAGCTAGCGGTAGCATCGCGGCCTCCAACACAGGTACAAGCGTTGTCACGCGATCAAGTAGCTGCTCACGTTCGATGATGTCGAGGTTTGCGAGCGCAATCGCGCACGAAGCCGTGTGACCTGAGTATGTGTAGCCGTGGACGAAGCTCGCCGCTGATCCCGCGGACCAGAACGGCTCGCTAACCCGAGGTCCCACTATCACCGCTCCGAGTGGCGCATAGCCTGAGGTCAAACCCTTGGCCGTCGTGATGATGTCGGGCTCTATTGCGTAGTAGTCGGAGGCAAACCATCTGCCTAGGCGCCCATATGCGCTGACTACCTCATCGGCGACGAACAGCACGTCATGTTCGCGGCAGATTGCAGCCACCGCAGGTAGGTAGCCATCTGGAGGCGCAATTACTCCCCCGGCCCCAATAACTGGCTCGCAGAAGAAGGCCGCGACGTTCTCTGCTCCGATCCGCGCAATCTCGGTCCGCAGAGCTTCAGCGTCATCCCACGGCACGCGCCCAACGGTCGGCACAAGCGGATGAAAGTCCCTCAGGTTGCCTGGAATCCCGGAGAGTGAAGTGCCATAGGCATTCATGCCGTGATAGGCGTGTTCGCGCGAGATTATGTATTGCTTCTCGGGCGACCCCATTAGATTCCAGTAAGACCGGACTAGCTTGCCGGCGGTGTCGATTGACTCCGAACCCCCTGTTGTGAAGAAGATCTTGGCGTCAGCAAATGGCGCTAGCGCAGCGACTCTGCTGGCTAGGGCCTCGACCGGTGGACTCGTGTAGCGATCAAAGGTCTGGTAGGCCGCCAAGGTTCGGATCTGAGCGGCTGCGGCGTCAGCTATTTCAGCGCGACCGTGGCCGATGTTGCAGTACCAGAGGCTGCCTAATCCATCTAGGTAGGCGTTGCCGTCGTCGTCGTAGACGGTGCTGGCCTCGCCGCGGACGATGTTGACTGCTCCATCGACAGAGAGCTTGGCCATGTTTGCGAAGGGGTGCCAGAAGCTAGTTGTAGTCACCGTCATCTTTGCTCGCTCTCTCTTAAGGGGTGGACCTGCTTGATGCCTTAAGCTGAATCTAGCGTTCATAGCGTCAAAGTGCTATGGACAGCTATGTTCGTCATGCTCTGGATGGCAGCGCGCTGGGGCTACGGCCTTGCGGTGAAACCGGAGTGCTGACAATCTCCTTCTAACGCGATGCCAACTCCACCAGACTCGACCACCTCACCAGACCTTAAGCTTTCAGCTGGCGATCCTGATCCACAGGAGACAGAGGAGTGGCTTGAGGCGCTTGACGCCGTGCTCGATGCCGCTGGTCCTGAGCGGACGGCCGACTTGCTTGAGCGTGTCGTGGCGCGCGCGCGTGAGATCGGCGCTGCGCCTGCCCACGACGGCACGACGCCTTATGTAAATACGATTCCGACCGCACTTGAAACTCCGATGCCGGGCGATCGCGCGCTTGAGCACCGTTTGCGCTCGCTTGTGCGCTGGAATGCAATGGCGCTCGTCTTACAAGCCAATGCGGAAGCCTCCGAGCTCGGAGGCCACATCGCCAGCTTTCAGTCGGCAGCGACTCTCTATGAGGTCGGCTTTAACCACTTCTGGCACGCACCAACTGCGCAGCACGGCGGCGACTTGATTTACATTCAAGGCCACTCTTCTCCTGGGATCTACGCGCGCGCTTTCTTAGAGGGTCGTATCGAAGAAGAGCAGATGCGCAACTACCGCCAAGAGGTCGATGGAAACGGTCTCTCTTCATACCCGCACCCGTGGCTGGCTCCTGACTTTTGGCAGTTTCCGACAGTTTCGATGGGCTTGGGGCCGATCATGGCGATCTATCAGGCTCGCTTCATGAAGTACTTAGCTGGCCGCGGCATCTGCGACACCGCTGGACGCAAAGTCTGGGCCTTTATGGGTGATGGGGAGATGGATGAGCCGGAGTCGATGGGGGCGATCTCACTGGCTGGACGTGAGCATCTCGACAACCTGATCTTCGTTGTTAACTGCAATCTCCAGCGACTCGACGGGCCAGTGCGAGGCAACTCCAAGATCATCCAAGAGCTCGAGACCAACTTCCGCGGCGCTGGATGGAACGTCATAAAAGTGATTTGGGGCCACCGCTGGGAGCAGCTGCTGGCTGGCGACAGTCAAGGATTCTTGCGTCGACGCATGCAGGAGGCAGTCGACGGCGACTACCAGACTTACAAGTCACGCGACGGCGCCTACGTCCGCGAGCACTTCTTTGGCGCCTACCCCGAGACGGCGGCGATGGTGGCCGACTGGAGTGATGAGGAGATCTGGCTCTTGAACCGTGGAGGCCACGATGATCGCAAGGTCTATGCCGCCTATGCCGAGGCGATCAAGGCCAACAAGCGCCCGACCGTCATCCTGGCCAAGACGATCAAGGGTTACGGAATGGGGGAGGATGGCGAAGGCCAGAACACCACCCATCAGCAGAAGAAGATGACCGCTAAGTCGCTCATAGCCTTCCGTGACCGCTTCGACTTGCCTCTGACTGATGAGCAGGCGGCCGCAGCGGAGTTTCTTAAGCCTGACGCCGATAGCCCAGAGATTCGCCTACTGAAGGAACGTCGCGCGGCACTCGGCGGCAGTCTGCCGCAGCGCAGTCGCAGCGCCGAGGCGCTCAAGGTGCCCGGCCTTGATGCTTTCTCCGCGCAGCTCAGCGACACTGGCGATCGCAAGATCTCTACCACGATGGCCTTTGTACGCATTCTCGCCGCGCTGGTTCGCGATAAGGAGATAGGTAAGCGCGTAGTGCCGATCATTCCCGACGAGTCGCGCACTTTCGGCATGGAGGGAATGTTTCGGCAGTTGGGAATCTTCTCTCAGGCCGGTCAGCTCTACTCGCCTGAAGATGCCGATCAGCTGATGTTTTACAAGGAAGATAAGAACGGCCAAGTTCTTCAAGAAGGGATCAACGAGCCAGGCGCCTTCTCCTCATGGATCGCCGCGGCTACCTCTTACAGCAACAACGATCAGCCGATGATCCCTTTCTACATCTTCTACTCGATGTTTGGCTTTCAGCGCATCGGCGACCTAGCTTGGGCGGCTGGCGATAGTCGGGCAAGGGGCTTCTTGTTAGGCGGTACTGCCGGACGTACAACCCTTAATGGAGAGGGCTTGCAGCATGAGGATGGTCACAGCCATGTGCTGGCCTCGACGATCCCGAACTGCGTCTCCTATGACCCGACCTACTCCTATGAGCTCGCCGTAATCATTCAAGACGGCCTGCGCCGGATGCTTGCCGAGCAGGAGGATGTCTTCTTCTACATAACAGTGATGAACGAGAATTACCATCATCCGGCACTGCCTGAGGGTGTCGAGGAGGGGATCCTTCGGGGGATGTACCAACTGCACGAAGGCGCCGATGATCGCACT
Organism: Solirubrobacterales bacterium; assembly: GCA_947474595.1. Lineage (GTDB taxonomy): Bacteria > Actinomycetota > Thermoleophilia > Solirubrobacterales > Solirubrobacteraceae > CANJIV01. The sequence goes on along the minus strand of CANJIV010000001.1, from coordinate 372,724 downwards.
AAGCCCCGCGTCACACTCCTAGGATCCGGAACGATTCTGCGTGAGGTGATCGCCGCCGCTCAACTACTTGAGAGTGACTTCGGTGTTATCGGCGATGTCTGGAGCGTTACCAGCTTCACCGAGCTGCGTCGTGATGGCTTGGAGGTCGAGCGCTACAACCGTTTGCACCCGACACAGCCACCTCGGCTTTCATATGTTCAGCAGTGCCTGGCCGATAGCAGCAGCCCGATCGTCGCGTCGACCGATTACATGCGAGCCTTCCCGGATCAGATCCGCCCCTTCATATCGGGGCGCTACACCACGCTTGGCACCGACGGTTTTGGCCGCAGCGATTCGCGGGCAGCGCTGCGCCGTTTCTTTGAAGTTGACCGCCACCACATCGTGGTTGCTGCACTCAAAGCGCTCGCCGACGATGCCACGATCGACGCCGAGACGGTCGCGGCGGCGATTGAGCGTTACGGTATCGATGTCGATGCAGCCGTGCCGTGGCAGGTATAAGCATGAGTCTTAAACCTCAGGAGGATCAGTGGCGAGCGTAATAGAGGTACTGGTTCCCGACATCGGGGACTTCGACAACATCCCTGTGATCGAGATCCTCGTTGGCGTAGGCGACGTGGTTGCCGCCGAGGATCCGCTGGTCACGCTCGAGTCCGATAAGGCGTCGATGGACGTTCCCGCTCCTGTTGACGGCGTCGTTAGTGAGATGCGAGTGGCGATCGGTGATCACGTTTCGCAAGGGTCGGTGCTGTTGACACTGTCGGTCGGTGGCGACGAGCCGGTTGCGGTGCCCGAGCCGGCTGCCGTGCCCGAGCCGGTTGCCGTGCCCGAGCCGGTTGCCGTGCCCGAGCCGGTTGCGGTTGAATCCGCCATCACGGCGCCTGCGGCCGCGATCAAAGATGACACTCTTTCCTATGCAAGTCCGACCGCTCGCCGGTTGGGCCGCGAGCTCTCCGTCAATCTCACCACTGTCACCGGTACGGGTAGACAAGGTCGAGTCACCAAGGAAGATGTGCGGGCCGCAGCGGCTGCTGGTAGCGGCATCGAGCAGGCACTGGCGGCTCCTAGTGCTGGCCTCGAGCTAGCTCCATGGCCCAAGGTCGACTTCGCTAAGTACGGCGAGGTTGAGCGCGTGAAGCTAACCAAGATCCAGAAGATCTCTGCTGCCAACTTAGCCCGCAACTGGGCGATGATTCCTCACGTCACTCACCATGACGAGGCTGACATCACCGAGCTAGAGGTTTTTCGCAAGCAGACCAACGCTGAGCACGGCAAGGACGGCCTGAAGCTGACAATGGTTGCGCTACTGCTCAAAGCAGTAGTCGTTTCTCTAAAGGAATTTCCCCAGCTCAACTCATCCCTCGATGGTGAAGAGCTGGTCCTCAAGCGCTACTACAACATTGGCTTTGCGGCCGATACGCCCAATGGGCTGGTTGTCCCGGTCATCCGTAACGTCGACACGAGCGGCTTGCTTGATCTCGCCGCGCAGCTCTCTGAGTTGTCGGGCAAGGCCCGTGAAGGCACTCTTAAGATCGGCGAGATGACTGGTGGCACATTTACCATTTCAAGTCTCGGGGGGATCGGCGGGAGTGGGTTTACGCCGATTGTAAATGCCCCTGAAGTGGCGATTCTCGGAGTTACTCGAGCGGTAACCAAGCCCGTCTGGGACTCGCGCGACTTCGTCCCGCGACTGATACTCCCGCTGTCGCTCTCCTACGATCACCGCGTGATCGACGGAGCCGTTGCCGCTCGATTTACCGCACATCTTGCCGGCGTTCTCGGCAACTTCCTTAGGGTACTGCTGTGAGATTGACGACAGCGACCACAATGACGACCACAACCACAAGGCGATCTGATGGCTAAAACAGAAAAGACTAAGGCCAAGACTGACCACCACGCCCAGCTGCTAGTACTCGGCGCTGGACCAGGCGGCTACACCGCTGCCTTCCGCGCCGCCGATCTAGGCCTCAAGGCGACGGTAGTTGATCCACGCGCCACGCTCGGCGGTGTCTGCCTCAATGTTGGCTGCATCCCATCTAAGGCGCTGCTGCATGTAGCCCGCGTGATCGCCGAAGGCGAAGAGGTGGGCGCTCACGGTGTCCGCTTCGGTGCTCCCGAGATCGACGTCGACGGGGTCCGCTCGTGGAAGCAGTCGGTCGTCGACAAGCTGACTGAGGGGCTGGCTGGGATGGCCAAGCAGCGTGGGGTGGAAGTCGTCCAAGGCAGCGCTCGATTCACTTCGCCGAATACTGTCGAGGTAATAAGTGAGGAAGGCGCCAAGTCGATTTCCTTCGACAACGCGATCATCGCCGTAGGCTCCAGCGTTGCTCAAATTCCTGGCCTTCCCTATGACGATCCACGGTTGATGGATTCCACCGGAGCCTTGGATCTAGCCGACCTGCCGGGCCGGCTCTTGGTTATTGGCGGTGGAATTATCGGTCTCGAGATGGCAACTGTTTATGACGCGTTGGGCTCGACAGTAACTGTCGTTGAGTTGATGGACCAGTTGATGCCCGGATGCGATCTCGATCTTGTCCGCCCGCTTCAGAAGCGGATAGCGGGTCGTTATGAGGCAATCCACCTCTCCACTCGGGTAACGGAGGTAAAGGCCAGCAAAGACGGGCTGCTCGTGACATTCGATGGCCCCGAAGCACCGGAGCCGCAACTCTATGACCGGATTCTAGTCGCCGTCGGTCGACGGCCAAACGGCCTAGAGGTCGACTGCGCTGCGGCTGGAGTCAATGTCGATGAGCGTGGATTTATCGCCGTTGACGCGCGCCAAGCCACTAATGTCGCTCACATCTATGCGGTTGGCGATGTAGTTGGCGAGCCGATGCTTGCCCACAAAGCTACCCATGAGGCCAAGGTCGCTGCTGAGGTGATTGCCGGTCACCAAGTCATCTTTGACCCACGCGGTATCCCGTCGGTCGCCTACACCGATCCAGAGGTCGCCTGGGTTGGCCTAACCGAAACTAAGGCCAAGGCTCAAGGCATTGAGTACGAGAAAGCAGTCTTTCCATGGGCAGCCTCTGGCCGGGCGTTGGCGGTTTCGCGCCCAGAGGGAGTAACCAAGCTGTTAGTTGATCCCACTACCCGCCGAATCCTCGGGGCCGGCATCGTTGGTGTCAGCGCGGGCGAACTGATCGCTGAGGCAGTCCATGCGATCGAGATGGGTGCCGAAGCAGGCGACCTAGCATTGACGATCCACCCTCACCCGACGCTCTCAGAGACGGTTGGACTCGCGGCCGAAGTGGCCGAGGGTACGATCACTGATATCCCACAACCACGGAAGCGATGAGCACCATGACCGACCCTAATATCTTCTCTCCGATCTGGGATCTCGAACGCGATGAGCCACCATTTCACTGGCGCAGGGCCTACCTTGGACGTCAATCTGGTAGCGACAAACTAGGGGCCTCGTTGTTTGAGGTTGAGCCTGGTGGCGAGACTTTTCCGATCCACATCCACCACGCCAATGAGGAGATGATGGTCGTCCTGGTCGGCACTCCGACGTTGGTGACTCCAGACGGCGAGCGGGTGCTGGAGGCCGGAGCGGTTGTTGCGTGTGTCGCCGGTCGCGAAGGAGCACATGGCCTGCGTAACGACACAGACCAACCAGTGCGACTGATCGTAGTGAGCACCATGCTCGCTCCCGAGATCAATGAGTTTCCCGAGACGGGCGAGATCTGGGTACGTGACTACGCCCCCGGCCAGGACCCAGCATTGGGCAAGCTAGACGTCCGCTTCACGCCCTAGCCCACGACGCTGTTATTAAATGGTGGTGGCGTCGCCGAGCAGGGCCGTGCACTGGCTCGAGAGCACGCCACCATTGCCGTGGGCTAACCCGACGTGGCAGTTGGCGACCTGACGCTCGCCGCAGTCGCCACGAAGTTGGCGAACAACTTCGATCAAGAGCAACATCCCGTACATCCCGGGATGTTGGTAGCTAAGTCCGCCGCCATTGGTGTTGACCGCAAGCGCGCCGCCAGGGGCGGTTCTGCCGCATTCTACAAATGCCCCTCCTTCGCCCTTGGGGCAGAAACCAAGGTCTTCAAGGAAGAGGATCGGGGTGATCGTGAAGGCGTCGTATAGGCCGAGAACGTCGACCTCTGCTGGGCCTAGTCCGGCCTCGGCGAACGCGCGTCCACCTGATTCAGAGGCCGCCGTCCGTACGAGATCTGGCATCTCAGAGATGTGGCGGTGCCAGTGGGCTTGGCCAGCTCCTAGAAGGTAAACGGGAGGCTGACGCAGGGTCTGCGCCCTCTCACTGCTGACCACGACGATTGCGCCGCCACCATCTGTGACAAGACAGCAGTCGCGGACGCCGAGCGGTTCGCAGATCCGCGGGGCGTTGAGGACGTCTTCGACCGTTAGCGGGCCACGCGACCACGCATGCTCGTTGAGTTGGGCCCACTTGCGGGCGCTGACGGCCACCTCAGCGAGCTGCTGGGGAGTCGTTGCGAACTCATACATATGGCGCGCAGCGGCCAGAGCGTAGGCAGACACGGGAAGCGTAGGTCGATAGGGCGCTTCGTACTCAGATATCTCTTGGATCGAAGCCGAGGCGCGCCCAACCGAACGTTGCGTCGAGCCGTAGGCGATCAGCGCTACGTCACACAGGCCGCTCGCGATCGCGGCGCGAGCGTGGTCGAGCTGGGCGATCGTAGAGGACCCTCCGATCTGAGTGGAGTCGCTATAGCGAGGTCTGATCCCAAGTGCGGCTCCTAGGCTGAGAGTCGCCATTGGGAGCTGTGAGGTAGAGGCGAAGAGTCCGTCAACGTCGGCAACGGTCAAGCCACAGTCATCGAGTGCGCGCAGCGAAGCCTGGGCCATTAAGTCGGCTGGTGTGAAGCCGGGGCCGACCTCGCCGAGATCTGATTCAGCGGCTCCGGCGATAGCGACCTGAGGCCTCACTCTCAGATCCGTTGCGCTTCGGCCGGGACAAAGTAGGCGGTAGCTTGGTCGTCGAATCTGACCTCAACGGCGAGTCCGATCTCAACATCGGGCGACTGCACCGTGCTCATCATTCGAAACCCCTCCGCGAGGTCGATCAGTGAGACGTTATAGGGCGGCGCTTCTCGTGGAACTACCGTCGTCGTCGAGTAGACGATCCCTCGTCCCTGACTGACCTGCCACTTAGTAGGTCCCACGCGCGGCGGGAACATCGGTGCGCCCTGATCGTCGATCTGAAAGGCTAGCTCGCCCCTGGCACAGTGCTCTTGGAACGTGGCGAAGGGGGAGTGTGGGGAAGCCATAGTGGTAGCCCTTGGCTAGGTCCGCGGCGTGCGGCTAAACATCTGTCGGCTGATGCCATCGAGTAGTGCGGCTGGTCCACGTGAAGCTAGCTTGGCCAGCGACGTTTTACCACCAGGACCCAGTACGTGGGCGTCTCTCTCGATTGCCGCCAAGACCTTTGCTGCCCACGCCTCTGGTTCGATCTTGTCCCACTTTGAAGTGTCAATATGGCGGCCATAGACCTCTTCGGTGGCCTTAAGCATGTCGGTCTTTACGCCGGGTGTGACCAAGTGCAGGACGGTGACCCCGGTTCCGTGCAGCTCTCGGCGCAGCGACTCGCTGAGCGCCACCACGCCTGCCTTTGATGCAGCGTATGTCGATGCAGAGGGGAAGTAGGCGTAGCCGCTGATCGAGGCGTTGTTTACGATCTTGCCACGGCCGCGCTTAAGCATCCCTGGCAGTACCCGCGAGGTTAGATGGGCTACCGCAACGAGGTTGACCTGAAACATTGCGTATACGTCGGCCATCTCTTGTTCTTCAAGTAGCCCGCCGGTCATTAGCCCCGCGTTGTTGACCAGTAGGTCGATCTCGCCGAGCTGGTCGCCAAGCTCATCGCAGCTGGCGTCGATCTTCTTGCGTGACGCTAGATCAAAACGGACCGCACGGACCTCGCCCGCACCTCCGGGAGGGGGCTTGATCGGCTCGAAGGCCTCGGGATCACGCACTCCCGCCAAGACGACCGACAGCGGCGCCGCGGCGAGCGCCTCGGTAATCGCGCGGCCGATGCCGCGATTGGCGCCCGTTACGAGTGCTGTGGTGCCGGTTAGATCCATCGCTGTCTAAATCCTACGGGCTATTCACGGTCGCTCGTGCGCAGCGGCCGTGTCAGTCCTTGAGCCGCTCTAGCCCGGGCTCTACGAATGCTGGCGAGAACTCAACGTACGCATATTCTGAGATGCCAGCTACTACATAAGGGTCTTCGGCGAAGGCGGCACGGGCTTCGTCGGCTGTCCACCCTGTCGCTAAGACTACGCCGCCGGTTGGTGGGTTGGCGCGTCCGAAGGCGATGATGTGGCCTGCGTCAGAGAGGCCGGCGAGGAATGCAATGTGGGCGTCGCGGTGGTTGGCGACCTCTTCGAGTGGGGCGGTATAAGTCGATGTGATGACGATCATTAGGTAACCATTCGTGAGTGATGTGTGGGGGCGCGAACGCAGTCGCGTGAGACAACTGGCAGGATAGCCGAGCCCGATCCAAGAGAGTGAGAAAGATGGAGCAGATGCCAAAGTTGCTGTGGCAGCCTGATGCGGATCGCATCGATCGTGCGACGCTCACCCACTACACCGCGTGGCTGGCCGAGACGAGCGGGTTAGTTTTCGATGATTACGAAGCTCTTTGGCGATGGTCGGTCGGTGAGATCGAAGCCTTCTGGGCTTCAATTTGGGAGTACTTTGACGTTCAGGCTGAAGTTCCATACGAGCGCGTACTCGGATCGCGAGAGATGCCGGGCGCGCAGTGGTTCACGGGCGCGCACCTCAGCTTTGCCCGTCATATATTTGCCGGCAAGGACGGTGACAGCGTGGCGATCCGCCACGCCTCCGAGACACGCGAGAGTGGTCAGTGGACTTGGGACGATCTGCGCACAAACACGGCAGAGATTGCGGCTGGGCTACGCGCGGTCGGTGTTGGTCCCGGCGATCGCGTGGTCGCATACATCCCCAATGTCCCCGAGGCTATCGCGGCCTTTCTGGCATGCGCGAGCATTGGCGCTGTCTGGGCGAGTTGCTCACCGGATTTCGGTGCCCGCACGGTTATAGATCGATTTAGCCAGATTGAGCCTAAGGTGCTGATCGCCGTTGATGGCTACCGCTACGGCGGCAAAGAGTTCGACCGCATGGATGTCGTGGCTGGCTTGCAAGACGAGCTGCCTACCCTCGAACACACCTTCGTTTTGCCATATCTTGACTCCGAGCCGGACCTAGAACGCCTGCGCAACGCGTCTTCCTGGAGCAGTCTGTGTGTAGCCGACGTCGAGCTCGAGTTCGCCTCGCTGCCCTTCGATCACCCGCTCTGGGTCCTCTACTCGTCCGGCACTACGGGACTACCCAAGCCGATCGTCCACGGCCAAGGCGGAATGCTCCTCGAGCAGCTTAAGAAGATGCATCTGCACCTCGATGCCCAAGCCGATGATCGCGTCTTCTGGTTCACCACAACCGGTTGGATGATGTGGAACTTCCTAGTCGGAGTGCTCTTAACGCCAGCGTCGATCGTCCTCTACGACGGCAACCCTGGCTACCCGGACCTCGGCCGTCTCTGGGACCTAGCTCAGGAGACTGGCGTGACCTGCTTCGGCACGAGCGCGAGCTTCATCTCCGGCTGCATGAACGCGGGGGTCGAGCCGCGCGCCGGTCGTGACCTTGAGACTCTCCGCTCGGTTGGATCCACGGGTTCTCCACTTTCTCCCGAAGGGTTTGAATGGATCTACAAGCACGTTGGATCTGACACTTGGCTTTTCTCCACGAGTGGCGGCACGGATATGTGTACCGCCTTCGTAGGCGGAGTGCCGACTCTGCCGGTCTATGAGGGAGAGCTACAGGCGAGGGTGCTAGGCGCCGACGTCCAAGCCTGGGACGAACAAGGCAAGTCGCTGATCGGCGAGGTAGGCGAGCTGGTTATTACAGAGCCGATGCCAACCATGCCGATCTACTTCTGGGGCGACAGCGACGGCGAGCGCTACCGTGACTCTTACTTCTCGATGTACCCTGGCGTTTGGCGTCACGGTGACTGGATCGAGATCACCAGTCGTGGCACGGCCATCATCTACGGCCGCTCGGATTCGACGATCAATCGCGGCGGCGTGCGGATGGGGACTAGTGAGATTTACCGCGCACTGTTTGCTCTGCCTGAGATCGCCGACGCAGTTGTCGTTGACCTGCCACGGGAGGGGACCGAGGGCTGGATGCCGCTCTTCGTGGTTTTGGCTGACGGCGCTGTGCTCGACGATGCCTTGGTCAAGAAGATCGCCGGAGCTATCCGGGAAGATTGCTCGCCTCGTCACGTACCCAATGAGGTCCACGCGATAGCCGAGGTGCCGCGGACGCTCTCTGGCAAGGTGCTTGAAGTTCCAATCAAGCGCATCCTGATGGGCACGCCAGCCGAGCAGGCGGCTAGTCGAGACTCGTTGGCTAATCCTCGCGCCCTAGATTGGTTTGTAGAGTTCGCAGAGCGCCAGTAGTTATCTTGCTCGACGCCTGCTGGCGTGTTAGCTCGATACGGCGGCGCGGGGAGAGGTCAGGCCTGCCGAGTCCGAATCGCTCTCCGACCAGTAGCGGACGGTAGAAAAAGGTATCGCTTGGCGACACGAGAGTGATTAATCGGCGCTAGGCTGGTGGTGAGTGGACACCCCCGGGGACAGACGAGCGTTCTTTAAAGACCTCTTTGGCAGTGTAGCCAAAGGTGCTTTACAGATAGCTCCATCGCTGGGCCACCTCGAACGTCTTGCCCCAAGTCGTGATGATGATCACGACTCAGAGGACGCTTTAGAGCCAGACTTTTTCGATGGCCCGCCACAGCCGGCATCACCCTCGACTAAGACGGCGACGATTGTCGACCTCTTACGTATGGCCCAGGAGGCGGGGCTTGCCTTCCGGGCACCCGAGATTCAAGCGCTGGCCCAGCAGAGCTTGCGGCTGACCTTGGGTGATGACAATAAAGACACGCCTGGTCGATCGCGATTTGGCGGCGAGCCAGATCTGCCCGCAGCGCTGGAGTGGCCTAACTTTGAAGACCAGCCACTCACTTTTCTCCTTCAGATAGACCTCGCGCAGTTGGCCGCCTTGGGGGTCGCAGGCGCACTGCCTGATGCCGGAGTGTTGCTCTTTTTTGTCAAGACCGACGACACGCCCTCGGGACTTCAGGTGTCTGATCGAGGCAGCGGTGCAGTGATTGTTGTGGAGGAACCCACCGCATCTATCGCCCAAGGTGCTGCGTCGGTAGATCCGGATATTGCGGACGCCGTCAGCGCCGCGGTGGAGCTGTCGCTCTCGGGGGAGATGACGCTCCCACGCCTTTGGACGCAGCCCGTTGAGGCTCTCGAGCTTGAACCGGAGGAAGAGGCTGGATGGCACGATCTGCGCGAGCAGCTCGCCGCGTTCCAAGGTGTTGAGTTAGAGGACATTTCGCCCAACCTCAACTCGCTACATCGTTTTCTCGGTCATCCCGACGAGACCCGTGGTGACATGCCGCTGGTCTGCGAGCTGACGGCGGCTGGGATCGATGCCGATGATCAACCGCGTGCTCACCCTCGCATAGAAGAGTTCCAAGGCCCAAGCCAACGCTGGCGACTGCTGCTCCAACTTACAATCGACGACGATCTCGGCTGGTCGTGGGGCAGCGATCGCGACCGTCTCTACTTCTGGATCGATGCCGATGACTGGCAGGCAGGCGACCTCTCTCGCGTGTGGATAGTCGCTGAGTAGCGCGAGTGCGATGAACTCAGTGGATCCACCGCTCCACCAAGGACACGCCCGACGCTGGCTCGGGCTCTGTGTAATCTGCGCCGCGACCTTCATCAGCGGCGTCGATACAACGATTGTCAACGTAGCTCTTCCCGCAATAGCCGACGACCTCGGGGCTACTTTTAGCGACCTTCAGTGGGTGATTGACGGCTTCTTGGTGATCTTGGCCGGCACTCTCTTAATTGGAAGCGGGTTGGCTGATCGCTTCGGCCGCAAGCGCATCTTCGTGATCTCGCTGCTGGCGTTTGCGCTTACGTCGATGTTGGCGGTGCTAGCGACCAATCCGACGCAGCTGATCTTGGCGCGAGTTTTGATGGGGGCCGCTGCGGCCGGGCTGCTTCCAACCGCGCTTTCGCTACTGGCAGTTATGTTCGCCCCGTCTGAACGGGCTAAAGCAGTCGGAATCTGGACTGCTGTGGCAGGCATCGGCGTTGGCTTCGGACCGCTAATAGGCAGTATTCTGCTCGAACTTAGTGGCTGGCAGGCCGTCTTCTTGATCAACGTTCCAGTCTGTCTGGCCGCCGCCGTGTTTGCGATCGCGATACTTCCAGAGTCACGGCGCCCGGGAGTGCCGCCACTGGATCTGCTTGGCGCCGCAGCGTCAATCGTGGCGCTCGGTGGCATCGTCTTTGCTCTGATCGAAGGCGGATCCCACGGCTTTGGCCAGATGAGCGTCTTGGTTGCACTGGGGTTAGGTATTGCGGCCACTGCAGCCTTCGTCGCCTTGGAATTACGTCGCCAGTTCCCGCTCTTTGATGTCCGCATTCTTGGCCGGGCGCCTGTGTTCAGTGGCGCCGTTGCATTGATGGCCTGCTATCTCTCTTTTTTTGGCAGCCTCTTGCTGCTTCCTCAACTGCTCTATTTCGTCCAAGATCGGTCGACCCTCGTCACAGGGCTAGCTCTCTGTCCAATGGGAGTTACGCTCGGGGTTCTGGCACCGCTATCTTCGCATCTGCTGGCGCGTATCGGACCACGCGCCACACTCGTCATCGGCGTCTGCGTGATGATGTTGGGAACTGGTGTTCAACTGCTAAACACCGCGGATTCGTCGATTGTCATCGTTCTGGCTGGCGTAGTCATCTACGGCGCAGGGTTAGCGGTGACGATCACTCCAGCCACGGCGATGATCATGAATGAAGTGGGGGTTGCCAAGGCCGGTGATGGTGGTGCGCTCAACCAGGTCTCGCGCCAGATCGGCGGAGCCTTGGGAGTGGCGTTGGTCGGGAGTACATTCGCGGTCGTCTATAGGGCGGGATTCGGCGACGACCTCTCCGGGCTCGATAGCACGGCGCGCAGTGCGATCACCAAGGGGATAGAAGCAACTCAGCAGACAGCAGCTGGCCTAGCCCCAGAGATCAAGGCCACGCTGCTGAGAGATGCCAATCACAGCTTTGAGCTCGCCGCGAGGGCTGGGCTAGGCGTCTGCATAGGAATACTCATACTTTCGGCCTTGGTCACGCTAGTGGCGCTGCGGCCACGGCCCTTGCGAGGCTCATCTGGCGCCGTAGTCGACTCTCCAGGCTAGGCCAGTTCACGGGTAGTGGCTAAGGACTGGGCGCAGAGAAATCGAAGGCCACCCTTAGCCTCAGCGCAATCAGTTTTGCGGGCCCCTACTGTTGGCCCTAATGTTGATCCTTTTACCACCCTCTGAGGGGAAAGCTGCCCCCGATGAGGGCCCTCCGCTGGTGCTCCAAGAGCTGTCCTACCCCGAGCTCAACGACCGTCGCGCCGAGCTGCTCGGCCACCTGATCAAGCTCAGCGGCGGTCCACCAACGCAGGCCCTGAAGCGTCTAGGGCTAACGGCCGGTCAAGTCGGTGAGCTCGACCGCAACGCCACTCTCCTAACGGCGCCGACCGCTCGCGCTGACAGCGTCTACAGCGGCGTGCTCTACCAGCACCTCGGCTTGGCCGCGCTACCCGCGAAGGCTCGTGCTCGCGCCGAAACCAACCTTCGCATCGCGAGCGCTCTCTGGGGGATGTTGGCCCCTAGCGATCAGATTCCGGCCTATCGCATGTCAATTGGCGCCAAGCTCGGCGATCTTGGCGGCTTGGCGCCTTGGTGGCGTCCTGCGTTGATCGCTGCGCTGCCCCGCGAGGGGCTTGTCGTCGACTTACGCTCAGCGGCCTATGGCGCTATGTGGCGTCCTGCTGGAGTGACCTTCGTCAGCGTGCGAGCGTTTGTCCAAGGCAGCGACGGTCGGCGTAAGCCAATCAGTCACATGGCTAAGGCGACACGCGGCGAAGTCGCAGCGGCGCTGCTTACCGCAGCGAGCATGGCCAAGGACCCCGAGGCCGTCGCCGACGTCGTCGCTGCCACTGGCGCCAGAGTTGAACTGGTCGGTGAGCAGGAAGCTTGGACGCTGGACGTAATCAAATTAGCTGGCGCTGGACAGCAATAAATACGCTGACGCGCGATTCCTTAGGATAGAAAAATGCCCACAACCAGCCCAGGTAGCGTTGTTGACCGCCTCGATGCTATCGGCCTCTGGCCATACCGCAGGCGGGTTTTGCTCGTGGTAGGCGCTGCCTACTTCTTCGCCTTTTTCGACATCGTCAATATCGGCGCCGCACTGCCTGTGATTGAGCAGCAGTTTGATATCAGCTCTACGACAGCCGCGATGGCGGTATCGGTTGGACTGGTTGGATACGTTGTCGGTGCGCTGGCAGACGCTGCGATCGCCGACCGACTAGGCCCTCGCAAAGGGTTGGTCATCTCGGTGATCGCACTGATCGTTGGCGGAGTTATCGCGGCACTAGCCGATGGCTTTGCGATGTTGCTCGTCGGACGGTTTATCACCGGTATGGGTATCGGCGCCGAGATCGCTGCTGCCGCTGCTTATATTGCAGGTATCTAGCCTGCCGGATTGCGCGGACGCGCTGGCTGCACGGCGGTCAGCTGGGGGTACGCTGGTCTGGCGGCAGCTCCGTTCATCGCACTGGCGCTCGTCCCCGAATTTGCTGACGGCTGGAGAGTGATGTTCATCATTGGCGCAGTCGGAGCCTTAGTGGTTTTGCCGCTGCGCCTCGGCCTGCCTCCATCCGTGCGCTGGCTGATCGCCGAAGGCCGCGAGCAACAGGCCAAGGACGCTGTTGTTGAGATCGAGCAGTTTGCTGGCCGTGAAGGGCCGATTCCTGTTGCCAAGCCGCAGCCTACGGTCGCTCCCGGAAGCTTCGTCACCATGGCCGCACTGTTTCTCGGTGTCTGGTTTATCTACTACATCGGCAACTACGGCTGGCTGACGTTGGCACCGACGCTCCTCACCAAGCAAGGCTTCACGCTATCGGCGAGCCTGAGCTTTCTCTGCGTCACAGGATTCGGCTTCGTCGTCGGAGCGCTGTTGTCAATTCGGGTCGGCGAGCGTTTTGAGCGCAAGTTCACTATCGCGGCGACGCTGGTGGTCTACGCGGTCGCACTGGCAATTATCGGACTCGAGCCGACCCCCGCGGTCGTGATGGGCTTTGGCTTCATCGTCTCGGCAACGATCGGCCTCGCCGTTCCGATTCTTTACGTCAATACGGCCGAGCAGTTCAGATCTCTGATGCGAGCACGTGGCGTTGCCAGTACGGATGGAATCGGCCACGTTGGTGGGGCAATCGCACCACTGTTAATTCTTCCCGCAGCGGCAGCCGGATTCTTTTGGGGGATGGGGGTGATGGCGCTGAGCGGACTGATCGCTGCGGCGTTGGTTCTCCTCGGCCGACGGATGACGGGCCACTCAATCTCATGAGCACCCGTAATTACGGCACACTATGGTGATCCTTTGATCGAACTTACCTAGGAGGTAGACGCGATGTCTGATTACACCGTAAAGCGCATCGACGAGATGGAGACCACATTCGGCGGGGGTCTGCGCAGGGCTCGCGCGAGCCTCGGAGCGAACTCGTTTGGGATGGCCGTGGAGGAGTTCCCGCCAGGCTTTGACCGTTACCCCGACCACGACCATCTCCACGATCGTCAAGAAGAGATCTACGTTGTGCTCGCTGGCAGCGCGGCGATGACCGTCGATGGCGAGGAGTTCGCGATCGACACAGAGACGATGGTCCGCGTAGGCCCTAGCGCCAAGCGCACGCTGGTAGCTGGTCCCGATGGACTGCGACTGCTGGTGCTTGGTGGCGTGCCTGGCGAGGCCTATGAGGCGCCGGAGTGGAGCGAGTCAGGCGCACCTGACCCGATGGCCTCCTAACGACATTGCAACCCGGGCGCGGTCCACTCGATTGCCGCGTCCGGCGCGACGATCTCAAGACAGTTGAGTTCACGCCCGCGCCGCCTGCCGATCAGGTCCAACTTGTGGATGGACAGGCGCTGCTGAGGGTCGACGGGTTTGGCTTCACCGCTAACAACATCAGCTACGCGACCTTCGGCGACTTAATGTCGTATTGGAAGTTCTTCCCCGCCGAAGAGGGCTGGGGCAGAATTCCGGTCTGGGGCTTTAGCGAAGTCGTCGAGTCGCGGTGTGATGGCGTTCAAGCTGGTCAGCGTCTGTACGGCTACCTGCCGATGTCGAGCTATCTAGCCGTAACTCCTGGCAAGGTCAGCGATAGCGGTTTCTCTGACGTCGCCGAGCACCGCCAAGGCCTTCCTTCGATCTACAACAGCTACTCGCTCACTAGCGCCGATCCCACCTACGACAGCACGCAGGAGGGCAGGGTTATGCTTCTGCGCCCGCTTTTCTCTACCTCATTCTTAATCAACGATTTTTTTGATGACCACACTAGGTTCGGCGCCGATGCAATAGTGATTTCAAGCGCTTCAAGCAAGACTGCCTACGGCACTGCGTTCATGCTCGCCAAGGGTGGTGATGCCAACTTGATTGGGTTGACTGCCGCCAGGAACGTGGACTTTGTTGAGCGCCTTGGTCTCTACGACCAAGTCCTCTCCTATGAGCAGATAGCCGAGCTAGATTCGAGCATTAGGCTCGCGTATATCGATTTCTCGGGCGACGCCGCTGTGCGCTCGGCGATCCACAATAAGTTCGGAGATGCGCTCGTTTACGACTGCGCTGTCGGCGCGACGCACATCGGAGCATTAGGCGGCTTCGACGGCCTCCCCGGGCCTGCACCGATCCTCTTCTTTGCGCCTACTCAGGCGAAGAAGTGCTCCGACGAGTGGGGCGCAAACGAACTGCTCTCACGTATCTCGCAAGCGCTTGAAGAGCTGATTACCTTTGTTGGCGACCCCACCAACAAGTTGTTGAATATTGAGTACGGCGCTGGCCCTCAGGCTGTGGAGAAGGCCTACCTAGCCGTGCTCACGGGCCAAGCCCCACCCGACGCCGGCAGCGTTCTCTCGCTGCCGGCGTAGTCGGCTCAACCGTTAGGAGTTCCCCGTGGATTAGTGAGGGATGTTCTCGCAGTCCTGAGCTTCGGCGTGCGCCATGCACTCCTTGTACCGCTGGGCATCGGTTTGGTTGTTGTTGTTGTTGTCGTTGTTGTTGTTCTGATCTTGGTTCTGATTGTCGTTGTTCTGGTTCTGATTCTGATCCTGGTTCTGCTGATTCTGCTGCTGCTGGGTGACTGTCTTTTCCTTGACCTGCTCGGTCACGGTCGAGCTGCCACCGCTACCACCACAGGCAGCGGCTCCAAGCGCCACTGTGCAAGCGCACAACAAAGCGATAGAGATATTCACGGGACGGGTCATACGGTCCTTTCGTTGACTGCTGAGTTCTTTTGCGAGAGTAAGAGTAAGAAACTAGCGGACGACAAGCTATCGCTGCTTCAGTTAGAAGCTAAATCGCCCCTCCGTAGCGGCGCTCACCCTCCTAGCCCATGCTCAAGTGCGCCCTTGATGGTTGCATCTAAGGAGTTAATGCGGAACAAGGCGAGCGCCTCTGCCGAGCCAAAGCGTCGCCCAGGCGCTGCGTCTGGTCCATGGTGGCAGAGCACGCAGTGCAGAAGTGCGAGCCTGCGTTCCTCGTCGAGAATGTCGCGGGCGTACTCTTCGATCATCCGCTGGCCGATCTGAAGGTGTCCAAGCAGCCGACCCTCTTCGGTTACGCCGATTTCGGCGCCGTATGTGAACTCCCGCGTACGACCAATGTCATGCACGATCGCGGCGGTAAGTAGGAGATCGGAGTTGAGCTTGATGTGCAGTAGCGATGTCTCCTGTGCGAGCGTTGCGACCGCCACTGTGTGCTCGAGTAGGCCGCCTAGATACGAGTGGTGTCCGGTTCGCGTACAGGGAGCGCGACGCCAGGCGCTACGGAGTTCGTCGTCGGCGATCAGTGTGTCGAGTAGGGCGCGGAAGGCCGGATCGTAGACCTCGCGAGCTAGGTGTTCGAGGAAGCCATCAAGCTCTTCCATATCCCGGTAAGCCACAGGCAGAAAGGTTGCTGGATCGGCATCTGACCCCTGCGCTTTAGCGATCGTTTTCAGTTCGATCTGAAGTTTGTCGCGGAAGCGGTCGACGTGGCCGTTGACTTCAACGAGGTCACCACGCTCGAACCGTCCTGCGAGCAGATCGGCGTTGGCGAACGCTCTTGCCTCTATCGCGCCGGAGCGGTCACGCAACTCAATTGCAAGATATGGGGTCCCGGTTCTGGCTATCAGACGTTCCTTGCGCGTACAGGCAAAGACCCCAGCGACGTCGTGGCCGGCACGCAGCGAGGCGATAGTTGCGGTGCTGGTCTCAGTATTGGTATCGCTGCTCGCCATCAGCGTCGATCATGGCGGGAGGCCCGGATGCGCCCCTAGATTGCTCTCATCCGGTACCGTCGCAGGGGTGCAACCACTGATCTGGGAACGTCGTCCTGAGGGCCTGCGCGCTCCAGCGCTGATCTGCGCCTTTAAAGGATGGAACGATGCTGCCAATGCGGCGTCGACCGCGGTGGACTTTCTCGGGGAGTCTTTTGACGCCCAGCGCTTTGCCGCGATCGACCCAGAAGAGTTCTACGATTTCCAAGCCACGCGTCCAATCGTGCGGCTAAGCGAGGGTCGCTATCGCGATCTAATTTGGCCCGAGACACTCTTCCGAGAGGCTCTTGCTCCACGCGCTTCACGGGACCTGATCCTGCTTTCAGGCGACGAGCCGTCCTATCGGTGGCGGACTTACTGCGGCTTGATCGTTGACCTCGCTGAGGCGATGGGTGTCCAAATTGTCGTCACGCTGGGCGCGCTGCTTGCTGACGTTGCCCACACGCGGCCCGTATCGATTACTGGTATCGCCTCCGACGACGACATGGCCAGCCGGCTCGGTCTGGGCGATGCTAATTACGAAGGTCCATCGGGGATCACTGCCGTCTTGCACAGCGCGTGCGCAGATGCAGGGATCCCATCCGCGAGCCTGTGGGCAACCGTTCCACATTACGTTGCAGCAGCGCCAAACCCGAAGGCCGCGCTGGCGCTCGTGCGTAAGCTGGAGGGACTGGTCGGCGTGACCGTAGATGCCTCAGAGCTTGAGTCGGCCACGACCGACTATGAGCACCAGGTCGACCGCGCGGTGCAGAGCGACCCCGATGTCCAAGAGTTTGTCGAGCGCCTAGAGGCAGCTTCGGATACGCCGCCGCTGCCGGATCCCGAGGAGGTCTCTGGCGACCAAATCGCAAACGAGTTTCAACGCTTTCTACGCCAGCGCGGCGCTGAAGAGTAGCCGGTGACCGCGACCGTCACCCAGTCCAGCCTAGGTGGTCGGGGGACTTTGATGCTGACGAGTCCTGATCGATGCCTAGAGGTGACTTACGTTCCCTCTGTCGGGATGGTCGCCTGTTCGATGCGCCATCACGGAGAGGAGCTGTTGGGGCAGCGTGGAGGGCTTGAGGCCTATGCCAAGACTGGCTCAACGTTTGGCATACCGTTTCTGCACCCTTGGGCTAATCGGCTCGACGGCATGCGCTATTCGATCGCGGGCCGCGAGGTCCTACTTGATCCAGCTATCTCCCCCCTGCACCTTGACGCCAACGGCCTAGCGATGCACGGCCTGCTGGGTGCCTCGCCTTACTGGGAGGTTGTTGGCACAACAGAGACCACCGAGGCCGCCGTGCTGACTGCCCGTCTGGATTTTGGGGCTCATGCAGAGCTGCTCGCTGCCTTTCCTTTCCCCCACGTAGTCGTGATCGAGGCCACCGTCGCTGATGCAATGCTCACCGTTGTCACGACAGTGGAGGCCACCGGCGACGTTCCCGTGCCGATCTCCTTTGGCTACCACCCCTACCTCGCGCTCCCCGATGTACCTCGCCAGGAGATCCAGATAGGTCTTGCTGTGCTCCGTGAAGATCTGCTCGACGATCGCGGCATTCCGACGAAAGAAAGTAGGCCCGTTGAGCCCAGCAGGGCTCCTTTGGCCAGCCGTAGCTTCGATGACCTCTACGGCGAGCTCTCCTCGCCGACTACCTTCACGCTTGAAGGGGCAGGGCGCCTCATCGCCGTAAATTTCGCCGACGGTTTTCACGTAGCGCAGGTATACGCTCCACCCGGAGAGCCGTTTATCTGTTTCGAGCCGATGACCGCGGTGACCAATGCACTAGTAACTGACGAAGGAGTCACGATGGCTCTTCCCGGAGAGTCCTTTAAGGCAAGCTTTTCGGTTACGGTTTCGTAGGCGCGTCCACCCACTCGATTACCCTTACCGCCATGAAAACCGCACCCGCCGCCCTACTGTCTCGTGCCACGCTGATCCTCGTTGCCTCTGCCGCAATCGCCGTCACGGCTTGCGGTGGTAGTAGTGACAAGACGGTTCCGAGCGTGATCGGCCAGAACGTCGCCGCCGCTACGACGATCTTGGTCGATGATGGCTTTAAGGTCGACGTCAAGCGCGTTAGCGATGCCAAGGCCAAGGATTGGGTTCTCAGTGAGGATCCGGGCGCCGGCCAGAAGGCCAAACAGGGGTCGACGGTAACGATCACGGTCTCCGACGGTCCCGGGGATGGCAAGGTCCCAGATGTTGCGCGTCTGGGCCGCGATGAGGCCGAGCAGGTAATTCGAGAGGCTGGCTTCTTGCCCCAGATCACCGAGGTCTTCTCCGCTGCGGTCGCTTCCGGCCTCGCGGTCGCGACGACTCCTCCGGCTGGAACAGACAAGCTCAAGGGCTCCGACGTCACGTTGGAGATCTCGCGCGGTCCCCAGCAGGTCACCGTGCCTGACGTGACCGGCGACCAAGAAGAGACAGCAGTCGCCGACCTCAAGGCGCTCGGCTTCGCGGTTGAGATCACCGGCAAGGACGGCAACGAGACTCCTAACTCAGTGATCGGTCAGACCCCAGCTCCTAAGACAGAGGCCCAGGTCGGATCAACGGTGCGAATCGTCGTCGACCGTGCTCCAACCCAGGTAACGGTGCCCGGCGTTGTCGGCGACACCCAACAGGCTGCAGCTAACGCGATCTCCGAGGGCGGACTTTCGTCCTACTTCGTGACGCAACAGGTAACTAATCCGGCACAGGACGGCATCGTTCTTAGCGAGTCCCCGGCATCGGGGACCAAGGTAGCCGAGGGGTCTCGGGTAACGCTGACGGTCGGCAAGAGCACTACGCCGCCTCCAGTCCCCCCGGTTCCTCCGATCCCCCCAGGCCCAGTCGCTCCGATCGTTCGTCTGTTCGGTATTAATCCGTTCACCACGCAGGCCTATGCGGTCCCGATTACGAGCGGGTGCAACCTTCCAAAGGGTGAGGCCGTTCTGCAGGCCGTGGTCTCACATGCGACCGTCACGGGTGCCACGATCGTTAAACAAGGCCGTGCAAATCAAGATGGCCATGACGTCTACTACGCGACGGTTCGCTCCGGCGATATCTCGCCTGGATCGATCCGGCTGAGGATCACGATCGCCTGCTCGGTGTGATCTAGGCCTGTACTACTTTTCGGCGGCCGGACAAAGAATCCGATAGTCACAGATCGAGCACGCCGCATATGACGGCGTAGGCTCAAATCCCTGAGAGAGGATGCCGTCTGCAACCTCCATCACCGTTTCGGTGATCCAGTCTCGGTCTCTGTCGTCGCGCTCGACCGGGACCTTCTCGTCGTCGAGGACGTAGTAGTAGGCCTGCGTCGCTGCCTCTAGCGACCACGCCTCTCGGGCGCCCACAGCGTATAGCGAGAGCTGAATGTCCTCTTTGAGCTGGGCCCGAGTCTTGGGTCGCCCGGTCTTGTAATCAATCAGCTCATAGCCGCCGTTGGGGAGCCGGTCAACTCTGTCGACGCGGCCGCGTAGGACGTGGGGGCCGAGCTTAAAAGAGAAGGAGCGCTCAAACCACATCGGCTCAGCCGACTCTCCCTGAAAGCGCTCGTGGTAGCGAGTTAAGGAGGCCTTGGCCTTGGCGCGCAGTTGGCGCTCTTCTTCGCTGTCGCCGAAGCCTCCGCGACGCCAGCCGTACTCCAGCAAGCTAAGCATCTCGGAGAGCTCGCCGTTGGCGCCTGCCGTGTGGAAGCGTTCGAGGACTTGGTGTACGAGGATCCCGAATCGTTGATGGATCGTCGGCTCCTGCGGGATCCGAAAGATGCGCGCAAACTTGTAGCGCAGCGGGCACTGACGGTAGGTCTCAACATCTGAGGCCGATAGGACTAGGCCATCTCCACGCCTAGGTAGGAACGCCTCCAGTGAGGGCTCCTCGCGTGCCGCTGCCATCTGCGTTCGCCGACGTTCATCACGCTCGGCACTCACGAGGTAGTCATCGACTGCCGAGGTGAGGAAGATCTCACGTTGATCAGCCGTTACGGCCTGAAGCAGTCGCGAGTTAATAGCGGGCAGAGCTTCGGCGACACTCTGTTGATCTGGGCGCTCAATCAACGCCGCGAGTTTGACTAGCTCGAGATAGCGCACGACAGCGTGGGAGACGTCGAGATCGGTGTCAAAGCGAAGCTCACCGAGGCTGCGGCCAGTCTGGGCGACTGTGTCGAGCAGCTCATCTCGTAGCGTGCGGAACGCCGCATGAAGTGTCTCGGCCGGACCAAAAAGCTCCTCTTCATGGTCCTCCCAGATGCCCCCAGCCGCCGCTCTAGCCTCCTCCACGAACGGCGAAGGGTGTTGGACGGCCCCGTCGTCGGCCTGCGCGGGATAAGCGAGCGTAAGGCGTTGAGAGGCGCGGGTCATGGCTACATAGAGGACGCGGCGCATCTCAACCGAATGGGCATCAGGCGTGTTGGGGGGGAGGTCCTCGCCGAGAAGATCGTCACTGATCGGGGCGATTACACGGCGCCGAGCACCGGGCATGCGGGCAGAGTGCAGGCCGAGGACGTAGACGTGGTCAAACTCTAATCCCTTAGCAGCGTGCATCGTCATCACTGATACCGCACGCGGGTCGGGACCATTGCCGGCTTCATCCTGGCGCAGCCCAGCGCCGGCAACGGAGGCGATGTAGCGCCCGAACTCGCGCGGCGTCGCCTGCGGCGTGCGCAGGCCATAGGCAGTCGCAAGATCGCCGAAGTGCGCAAGATTTATCAACCGCTGAACCACGTCTGCTTGCGCGGCAAAAAGCTGTTGGCGGCGCAGTCCCAAGCGGTCAATCAGGCGGTGAATAAAGATCTCTGGGCGTGTCGTGTCGAGTGCAGCCGCCGCTGATCGGTAGAGCTTGAGGAAGTCAACAATGCGATCTCTGGCCTCCGGCGGAATCTGCGGTGATTCGGTGGCAGCGTTCAGCGCTGAGATCATGTCGAGCTTGCGTCGACGCGCGATCTGCGTGCAGCGCGCGATGTCAATCGAGCGCAGTGCTACCGGCGGCCGCGCCAGCGCGCGCACCACAGCGCTTGCATCGCTGGGGTCAGATAGGAGTCGCAGCCAAGCGAGCAAGTCACGGATCTCTGCGCGCTCAAAGAATGGTGCAGCGCCAACAATGCGGTGAGGTACAGCCCTCTCCTCTAGCGCGACAGCGACCGCCTGGCCCTCCCTGCGTACAGAACGCACGAGCACGGCGATTGATCCAGGGTTGACCCCTTCGGAGATGATCAGCCGCTCGATCTGCGCTGCCACTCCTTGGGCCTGTGCGCGCTCGTTGCCACAGCGCCAGAAGCGGATCACTTCGTCTTCGGCGACCCCGTCACGTCCAAGCACGGTCTTGTCGATGCGCTCGGCGTCATTTACCACCACCGCTTCGGCCGCCTTGAGCACTCTGGTGTCGCAGCGGTAGGACTGCTCTAGCCGCACGATCCCGCCCTCCCCGGCCGCTGCCATCGCATCGAGGAGATTCTTAGATCCAGCAGCACGGAAGCGGTGGATCGCTTGGTCGTCGTCGCCAGCGACCGTGAGGCCGCGGTGTTCGCTTGTGAGTAGGCCAATCAGAACGACTTGGGCATAGGAGGCGTCCTGGAACTCATCAACTAGGACATGGCGCCAACGCTGAGCGATCCGGCTGCGGACGTCCTCGCGTTCGCGCAGCAGTCGCGTGGTTTGGATTAGGAGGTCGCCATCGTCGAGCGTCCCAGCATCGTGGAGCATCTGGTCGTGGGTGCGGTAGACGGCGGCGAACTCGCGGTCGAGATCTTCGCGGACGCCAGCTGGCTGATGCTTGGCCCAGGTCTCAAATGAGTCACTTGAGATCAGCTGCTCTTTCAGCAGATCGATGCGGTCAATGAAGTTCGATAGCAGCGCAGATGGGCGGCCTTGAAAGTCGTGAAGGCCGAGCGGCAGCTCGTCGATACGCTCGATCAACATAGCCAGACGGTCGGCGGGGGTAACGGCTGTGAGGAATGGGTCTAGGCCTGCTGGCATCGCCTCGCTGCGCAGCAGGCGGGTGCATAGGCCACTGGCAGTCGAGACCATCAGAGACTCATAAGGCCGGTCGATAGCCGTCTCAATCTCCGCGCGTAGTGCCTCGGCTGCGGCTATTGCATGGGTCAGCACAACGATTGAGTCCGGCGACATTCCCTGCTCAACCAACCAAGCAAATCGCTCCACCAGTAGCCTGCTCTTGCCGGTTCCCGCTCCACCGATAATGACCAACGGGTCACCAGGATCGGCGACTCTGCCAACTTCGCTAGCTGTCAATCCTCTCAAGGCGTCGGGCACGCTTCTTAGGATACGTCGTCAATGCAACCAGCCCAGACCGCCCTAGACGCCGACTGGCTCGGTGCCTGTCGTCGCGCGACCGCCGGGCTGCGCGGCGTCTTTGGCAATCACCCGACAACACGCGAGCGAGCGGTCGAGGTAGGAGTCGGTCAGAGCGGGGATAGATCGCTGGTCATCGATCGTGATGCGGAGGCCGTTGTGTTCGCCGAACTTGAGTCGATGCAAGCCCAAGGCCACCGATTCTGTGCCGTCTCGGAGGAGCGCGGCGAGGTCGATTTTGGAGACTCAGGCGTGCGCGTGGTGATAGATCCGATCGACGGCTCTCTTAACGCCAAGCGTGGAGTCGGCCACTACTCACTCTCGATCGCCGTTGCCGACGGCCCCACGATGGCCGATGTTGTATTCGGATACGTCTACGACTTCGGCCCGGGAGAGGAGTGGGTTGGCACGCGCGGCGGTGGGGCTTGGTTAAACGGAGAGCGGCTGGACTCGAATGCGCCCGAGCGGCGCACCGCCGCAGGGAAGCTTGAAATCGTTGGGATCGAACAGGCCGATCCACGGCTGATCGCTGAGTCGATCGATGCCCTCGTGACGGTCGCCCACCGCCTACGCGCGGTCGGCTCGATC
Organism: Solirubrobacterales bacterium; assembly: GCA_947474595.1. Classification (GTDB taxonomy): domain Bacteria; phylum Actinomycetota; class Thermoleophilia; order Solirubrobacterales; family Solirubrobacteraceae; genus CANJIV01. The sequence goes on along the minus strand of CANJIV010000001.1, from coordinate 349,426 downwards.
GCTGTCTCACTCTGCCAAGTTGCCGCCGCGCGTTTCGATGGGGCGGCGTCGCTACGTAACTGCCGCTCCTTTGATGCCGCCGCTGCACAGCTAATCGTCCGCGAGGCCGGAGGCGTAGTCGCCTTCCCCGCCTACCCAGATCCACTTGGAGCGCCACTGGATCTGCTCCCGCATTCACCAGTGCTAGCTGCCCGCACGGCTCAAGGGCTGGTCGAGCTCTGCGGCGTTCCCGGCCAGCACTCTTAGCCGCGGCGTTCCCGTGTGGGCTTTGAGGTGGTCTGCGCAGTTGTCCCGAGATGTTCAGGTTTAGCTACATACACCCCTGCGACCACGCTCTCTACGAACATACGTTCCACCAATGGCAACCTTACCGCCGACTGAGAGGGCGCCGCTGGTTAGCGCACAAACATGTATGGGCACACCAAAATAGTAGGCATTAGCGCCCTGTTAGACTTTTGTGTAACGATCGCGCAGAAAGAGCGTACAAACAAGTGTTCGGTCTTTTACAGCCGAGCAAACCAGAACTAGCTTTACTAGTTCGAAACGAAAAGGAGTGCATCACCATGGCCCCTACAAAAGCCAAGAAGGCCACTGCGACCAAGCGCACGACCACCGCCAAAAAGGTTGCAAAGGCGCCGGTCTCTAGCAAGACTAAGGCTTCGGCTAGGCCTCGCATTACTGCCTCACAGGCCAAGGCCACCCGACCCGTCGTCACGCCCGATCCGGGCCTGAGGCCCGCCTCTACTCAAGCCCAAGACGCTGCCGAGAGGGCGGTTCTAATTCCAGTTGGCGCGGCCTTGGTGGCCGCTGATCGCGTCCGCGCAATCGTCGCTGAGGTTCGCAGTGAATACGCCGACTTCGACCGCGCCCAGAAGCACTTTGAGAGCGAAATTAAGCGCTTCGAGAGGCGTGGCTACACCGCGCGCAATCGTCTCGAGCGCGAGATTAAGAAGACGCGTACTCGCTTCGAGCGTGATCTGCGTCAACGGCGCAAGAGTGTGACCGCCCAAGTCGATATCGCGGTCGCCCAAGGCTCAAAGGTCGCCTCTCGGGCAGCAGAGCGGGTAGCCAGCCTCGTTTAACGCAAAGCCTTCCAGCTAGGCCCATCGTCGCGTAGCGCAGCCACCTATGGACTGGTAGTGGTTGTTGTGGTCTTGGGCTTAGTCGGAACGGCGGGAGGTGGATTGGTGGTCGACAGAGTCACAAGTTCGTCGATCGCCTTGAGGATGGCGGTGGCGACGATCCCGGCACCGGCGGCTGAGTAGTGGATGCCGTCGGGGGCTCGGACCAGCTGTTGCTGGCCAGAGGCGTCGGGTAGGTAATCGGCGTAGTTGCCCTTAGCGTCTTTGAACCTGTCGAAGAGGTTCACGTAGACGACCTTGCCAGGGTACTTAGCGGCCTCGCTCTTCTGAATCTCGTTCATCAGTGCCCAACGTTTTGCCAAGTCGGGGTCGCGGGTGATCGGCAACCCGACCCATACGACACGCCCTCCCTTGGCCATCAGCTCTCCCATCACACCTGCAACGCGGCGGCGGTACTCGGTCTTCCAGGCTGGCGAGCCGAACTCCTCGCCGCCAGTAACGCCAGTGAAGCCTTGTCCGTCGTTGGCTCCGATTGTGAAGACGGTGAGATCCGGGTTTAGCTCGGCGATCTGCTTTGGGAGGTATGTGAACCAGTTGAAGACCGCAGGCTGGATCAGTCCTGTCGCGGCATGTGGATCAGCATTGGCTACCGGTTTGACGGCTGGGTTGTCAGCTAGCCGGTCTAAGACGACGCTGGCCGGGTCAGTGATTAGCGAGTCTCCCGTCAGATACAGGCGGAGCTTGTTTTGAGGTGAGAAAGTTGGCTTGACGGGCTTGGCAGGCTTGACGGGTTGGTTCGGCTTGGCAGGCTTGACGGGTTGGGCAGGCTTGTTCGGGGCAGTATTTACCGTTGGCGCGAATACAACCTTCGTGGAGATCACGTCGTCATCGCCACGCCCCAGCGCAGCCTTGAACAGATGACGTGGCTGATCGATTTGCAAGATGCCACTGACGTCGGCAAGGCCAGCCGTGAGTGTTGCCGCGACATCACGACCGAACCCAGGCGACTGCGACAGTGCGGTCTTGTGCATCCCTTGGGCGTTGAGCAACGCTGCAACTGCAAAGGCGATGAAGATTCCAAACAACACGTGCCCGGCAGGCATCGTGCGCCGCCGCGGGTCCTGCTCGGGAAGTTCGTGATCGGTCATTGTCTAGAACTGAAAGTAGATGAAGGGCGCTACTCCGCTAGGCCCTAGTGCGTTGATGAACATAAGAGTGAACCCGAGTCCTACTCCCTGTGCGGCATATGGAAGTTGACTGACCCGAGCCTGAAATGACTGCCACCAGTTGGTGGGCAGGAATTGGATCCCCATACCGACTGCGACTGCCGCGAGTACTCCCAACGTGATGTCGGGCGAAGGCTGGCCCCAGCCGGTAAATAGGCGTTCGATCACCGAGGCCGCCTGGTCAAACGAGTGCGCGCGGAAGAAAATCCATGCGAAGCAGACGAAGTTAAAGGTCACTAGCCACGATAGCCACCCAGGTGGTGGAGCCTTGCCGGTTATCGCACGCCTAGCTCGGCGGTGGCGCTCGATAATCAGCCCTCCACCATGCAGTGCGCCCCAGAAGAGGAATGTCCAGTTAGCGCCATGCCAGAGGCCGCCTATGACCATAGTGAGCATGATGTTGCGTTCGGTTTCGAATCTGCCGCTGCGGTTGCCACCCAAGGGGATGTAGAGGTAATCGCGCAGCCAGCGAGAGAGCGTGATGTGCCATCTGCGCCAAAACTCCTGTAGCGAGCGTGAGCGGTAGGGGCTGTCGAAGTTATCTGGGAAGCGAAATCCGAGCAGCAAAGCGACGCCGATCGCGATCGTGCTGTAGCCAGCAAAGTCGCTAAAGATCTGTACGGCGTAGGCATACACCGCCACGATCGTTTCTAGTGAGCTGTGGAGCTTGGGTGAGCTAAAAACAGGGTCGACTAGCTTCGCGCAGGCCGATGCCAAGACGACCTTTAGAAAGAGTCCGCCCATGATCAAGGCGAAGCCACGCGTAGCGTCGACGCGCCTAGCGTCGGGAGGGTTGTCGAACTGAGGAATCAGCTCCCCAGGCCGCACGATAGGCCCAGCGACTAGATGTGGGAAGAAGGATAGAAAGAGTGCGAAGCGCGAAAGTGAAACTGGCTCGAACGTGCGCCGCCAAGTATCGATCACGTAGCTCAGCGCCATGAATGTATAAAACGAGAGACCGATCGGTAGGACTGTTGAGACGAAGCCCGGATCGAGCTGGACGCCGAGTGTGTCGGCTGCGTTCTGAGCTGAAGAGGCAAAGAAGTTCCAATACTTAAAGTAAGCAAGGAAGCCGAGGTTGCCGGCGACACCGATCCACAGCCAAGTGTTGCGTGTACGGTTGGCCTGCGCCCTGAAGATCCTCACCGCAACTGTCTGGTTAAACAGAGTTGAGCCAGCAAGTAGCAGTACAAACCAGGGATTCCACCACGCGTAGAAGATGTAGCTGGCAACGATCATCGCGATTCGCCAGTTGCGCGGATTGTGCATCGTCAGCCAGTTGAGGGGCAAGACGATCAGAAAGAAGAGCGCGAAAGTGACGGTCGGGAAGAGCATGTTCTACCCGACCGTAATACAAAGACAGGTCACTGGGTATGGCAACTACCTTCTCAAGTACCCTCGGCCAAGATGGCGGGCACGACAATCGGACACGAGCGCAAGCGCGGCGAGTCACACCGACGTAGCAAAGCGGGGATGGCCGCTCTTACCGTTGGCGCGCTCGGCGTCGTCTTCGGTGACATCGGCACTAGCGGGCTCTACTCGTTTCAGACGGTTTTCGCGGTCGGTAATCACGCAGTCAAGACGACCGAAGTCGACGTCTACGGCGTTCTCTCGCTTGTTTTTTGGACGATTACCGTCGTCGTCTCTGTTCAGTTCGTGCTCTTCGTCATGCGAGCCGACAATGAGGGCGAGGGCGGCATCATGGCCCTGGTTGCCTTAGTTCAGACGGCGGCCATCAAGCGGCCGTGGGTCAAGCCTGCGCTTGTAGCGGCTGGGCTTTTTGGTGTTGCGCTGTTCTTCGGCGATGGCATGATCACGCCCGCGATCTCAGTGATGTCTGCCGTCGAAGGGTTGCATGTAGCTGCGCCTTCCGTCGCTCATCTAGTCGTGCCAATAACCGTTGGGGTCCTGACGATTCTATTTGCAATCCAACGCTTTGGAACCAACTTCATCGGTCGTCTTTTCGGTCCGGTAATGATTGTTTGGTTCATCATCATTGGTGCTAGCGGGTTGGCTCAGATAGTTCATGACCCGGCTGTCTTGAGGGCGCTTTCTCCCGATCACGCCATCACGTTCATGACCATACACCCGGGAATCTCGTTCATCGCGCTCGGCGCGATCGTGCTGACGATCACGGGCACCGAGGCCCTCTATGCCGACATGGGCCACTTCGGCCGCCCAGCGATCAGCCGAGCGTGGTTCCTTCTCGTCTTCCCAGCCTTGACGCTTAACTACATGGGACAAGGGTCGCTGATCCTTGAGACCCCTTCGGCAGTCTCGAACCCGTTCTTCCTGCTCATCCCCAGTTGGGGTCAGATTCCGATGGTGCTGCTGGCGACAGTCGCAACAGTTATCGCATCACAGGCAGTTATTTCGGGGGCCTTCTCGGCCGTCAAAGTGGCGATGCTGCTTGGCTTCTTGCCACGCCTAACAATCCGTCAGACCTCCAATAAGGAGATCGGCCAGGTCTACGCGCCAGCGATCAACTGGGGGCTGTTCATCGCGGTTGTCGCACTGGTTGTCGCCTTCGGCTCCTCCGCGGGACTCGCGTCAGCCTACGGCGTAGCCGTCACGGGAACGCTGGTAATCGACACGCTCCTCTTCCTTGTTGTTGTTCGGATGCTGTGGCGCCAGCCACTGTGGCTAGTGATCGCTGGCGGGGTCATCTTCCTGACCGTAAACCTGACGTTCCTCGCCGGTAACTTGACCAAGATTTTCCACGGAGGTTGGTTTCCGTTGGGTATTGCCGCGGTCATCTTCACGGTTCTACTGACGTGGAACCGTGGTAGAGCTCAAGTCACGCAATCACGAATTGCCCAGGACGGTCTGCTGAGTGAGTTCTTAGAACAGATCCACGCCTACGATCCGCCGCTGATGAAGGTGCCCAATCCAGCGGTCTACCTAACCTCACGCAGCGACGCGGCGCCACTTGCCTTGAGAGCCGAAGTCGAACACAACCACATCATCCACGAGAAGGTCGTGATCCTCTCAATGGAGACGACTAAGGTGCCCTACGTCTTAGATCAAGATCGCCTCGTCCTCGATGATCTCGGGTATGCCAACGGCGACATCGTCCACCTCGTGGCCCAGTTTGGCTTTAAGGACACGCTCGATGTGCCAAGTACGATCGCACTTGCAAAAGAGCAAGGGTTGATCACCGACATCGACCTCGATGAGACCGTTTACTTCGTCTCTCAATCCACTGTTGTAGAGGGCGATGCCAAGGGAATGGCGCATTGGCGCAAGCGTCTATTTGTCACGCTCGCCCGCAACGCCGCCAGTCCTGCCGACTACTTCTGCCTGCCACACGACCGCACGATCACGGTTGGATCGCAGATCGAGCTTTAGTCGAGCGGCACTCGCAACCCTGCGTTTGCGAGAATGTTGGTTATGCCCACAGAAGAAGAGATCCGTAAAGCGCTTGAGGTTGTCATCGACCCAGAGCTACGCCGCTCGATCGTCGAGCTCGACATGGTCCGCAGTGTCGCTGCCCATGACAACGGCGTCGTCGACGTAACGGTCTCGCTGACTACTGCTGGCTGCCCGATCAAAGGTCACTTTCAGACGGCGGTCTCCGACGCTGTCAAGAGCCTCGATGGGGTTACCCACGTCAACGTTGGTTTTGACGTCCTCTCCGACGATCAGAAGGGAGAGCTACAGCGCAAACTCGGTCGAACGAGCCTTCCTGAGGGCGCACTTGCTCAAGTCAAGAACGTAATCTGCATCGCTTCAGGTAAGGGTGGCGTCGGCAAATCTACGCTGACGGTCAACCTCGCCGCCGCCCTAGCTGCGGAGGGCAAGCTCGTCGGTGCACTTGACGCAGACGTATGGGGTTATTCGATTCCCCGGATGCTCGGCCTTGGTGCTCAGAAGCCAAAAGTCTCTGCCGAACGAAAGATCCTTCCTCTTGTCGCTCATGACATCAAAGTCATGTCGATCGGATTTTTCGTGGAGGAGGACGCACCTGTCGTCTGGCGCGGGCCGATGCTGCACAAGGCCCTCACTCAATTTCTTGAAGACGTTCAGTGGGGCGAGCTCGACTACTTGATTGTTGACCTCCCCCCGGGCACCGGCGATGTCTCAATGACGCTTGCCCAGCTACTGCCACAGGCCCAGTTTGTGATCATCACCACGCCTCAGCAGACCGCGCAGAAGGTGGCCAAGCGCAGCGCTGGCATGGCTGAGAAGTTCAAGCTCGAGGTAGTAGGTGTGGTCGAGAATATGGCTGGATTCACAACTCCCGGTGGAGAGCGGTTTCAGATCTTTGGAGAAGGTGGGGGGCAGCTGCTAGCCGATGAGCTCGACATCCCGCTACTGGGGAAGATTCCGTTGACGATGCCACTGCGCGAACAGGCCGACAGCGGTACGCCGTTAGTTGTGACCAACCCAGACGACCCGGCGGCCCAGGCGATCCGCCAGGTTGCGCGCGGACTAATCGCGATGGCGCCAGTGGAACTCCCAGTCCTGCAGTCGCCTGCGCCAGCCGCAGCACCCAAGCCGGTTGGTATGTCTCTTCCAATGGCCTAGCCGCGGGCGCTCAAGCCGGCGTCGCGCAATCTTTATCTAGGGATCGCAACTTCTTCCTACGCCCGCGTGTTGGTGGGGTCGAAAGAAAGAAACCCGCCAACAAGTCGCAGCGACGGCTGGCGCCCCAAGAGAGGTAGGAAGTGATGAGACGAATCGTAATCTTGGCGCTGACAGCGCTCACGACTGCCGCGATAGCCGCACCTACGGCTCTAGCGCACGGCAATGGAGGCGCTAACGGCTCAGCTGACGGCCCCGGCGCGCTCTTCGGCGGCTTCGTGCCCCAAGATGAATATGGAGATGCCTTTTCCGAAGTGACGATCCATGCTAAGGGAACGGTTGTTTCAGTTGACGCCACGACAGGCGTGGTTACCGCTAACGTGAAACTGCCGCGCTGGTTGGCGGTTCCGGCAGAGGTTGCTACCCCAGATGTCGGCAGCGGAAGCGGTGACGAATACGCGGTAGCTCCTGAGCCTAGCGGTCAGCGTCGTGGCCGTGGCAACGGTCGGCGCAGTTACGCCAGCAGGGCAAGCGCTAGCTCTCGTGAGCGAGTGGTGACGCGCGTGGCGCTCAACACTGATGCTGACACCCTAGTGATTCGCGAAGGCAGCGAGGCTACGGTCGCCGATCTGCTCGCAGGCGATCAGATCGATGTAGCGATCATTGCCGATAGATCGTTGACCCCAGCAGAGATCCTCGCTACGCCGGCTTGGAGCATCGTTGCTAAGGCGGCAATCGTGCAGAAGATCCTTTACGGATTTGCCGGCAAGGTAACCGCGATTGACCTCGCGGCTGGAACAGTCACGCTGGACGTGAAGTACGCGACCAAGAGCGCGCGAGCAGCAATTGGCGCGGGCACGAAGTCGATCACGTTCCTCACCGATACGAACACCGACGTGTTCAAGGGTGGAGTAGCGGTCGGTCTCGCCGACATCGCCACCGGCGATCTCGTTGGCGTAGGAGTGAGAGCGGCGAAGGGATCAACCCAAGAGCAGCTCGTCGCAACGCCTGCTCGCACCGTGGTGGCGTTGGCTACCAAGCCAGCTACTGCAGCCAAATCTCGCCTAGCCCTCCAGCGCCTCGGCGCACGGGCCGCAAGAGCTAAGCGGTAACGGCCGTCCAAAGATCAGCTATAGCGAGGGTCCGCACGCTGCGGGCCCTCGTTTTTCTTGCTGCCTTGCAGCCGGCGCAACCAGCCAGCTGGCCGCTGACTACTTGCCCGCGAAGTACGCCTTGTTGATCTCAACGTACTTCGACCACTCGTCAGGAAGCTGGTCCTCTGCAAAGCAGGCGTCAACTGGACAGGCCTCAACGCAAGCGTCGCAGTCGATGCACTCTTCTGGATCGATGTGGAGCATCTCGACCTTGTCGTAGTCGGGATCGTCGGGTGTCGGGTGGATGCAGTCGACAGGACATACCTCGACACATGAGTTGTCTTTTGTCCCGATGCAGGGCTCTGCAATTACGTAGGCCATATTGGTGAGTTGGCTCCTAGTAGGTTAAAGGCGCACGGTCAGGCTACTGATTCTAAGCAACTGGCAGCGGTGGCGTTCCGTGGCGCAACGAACACGGCTATTCTCGCAGCTGTGGCGATGACTTCTAAGCTCTTGGGTGCACGCGGCGTAGCTCAGGCGCGGTCGCTCAATATCGACGCTGGGCGCATCCCGCCCGGTCAGTATCTGACCTCTCGCTTTCCAGTTCTAACCTACGGTCCCAACCCTGATTTTGACCTAGGTGAGTGGTCGCTGCGCATCTGGGGAGAGGTCCAGACGCCACTGACTTTGAGTTGGGATCAACTGATGGCTATGGAGCAGGTCGAATGTCACTGTGACATCCACTGCGTAACTCGCTGGTCCAAGCTCGACACGAGCTGGATTGGAGTCCGCGTGCGCGACGTGCTTGCCCTAGCTGGTCCCACCCCAACCGGCAAGTTCGTGATGGCTCACTGCGATGGCGATTACACAACCAATCTTCCGATTGAGGCCCTGCTCGACGACGACGTTATCTTTGCCCATACGTATGACGCTAAGCCACTAGAACCAGACCACGGCGCACCACTGCGGCTGCTGGTACCCAAGCGTTATCTCTGGAAGTCGGCGAAGTTCTTGCGCGGGCTAGAGGTGATGAGCGAAGACCGTCAGGGCTTCTGGGAGCTAAACGGTTATCACAACGACGCAGACCCTTGGACAGAACAGCGGACCTGGTTTTGAGACGTTAGGCGTGGTTTGGCTCCCGCCATCCTCGCTGCCGCCTGTGCTGCGCTTTGGTTCGCGTAGCTTCACGCCTAGACTGACTTGGCGATGATTCTCCTTACCGGTGCCACCGGACTTGTCGGCGCTGCAGTTCTAAGGCGCCTTACGCGGAGCGCAGCACAGGTCCGCTGTCTCGTCCGCGATCCGCGACAACTCGGCGATCAACGCGTCAACGTACAGATTGCATTGGGCGACCTCGCTGAGCCTCAGTCATTTCGCCATGCGCTGCGGGGGGTTGAGACGGTCGTGCACCTCGCGGCGTCGATCCGAGACCAAGGAGAGCCCGGGCGTGGTTGTTCTATTGAGGAGCTCAACGGGGTCGGTACTTGGCGTTTAGTTGAGGGCGCTGAGCGGGCTGGAGTAAAGCGCCTGCTCTTTATCTCCTCGCTGGGAGCCTCAACGCTCAGCAGCGCGCGGTTCTTGCGCGCTAAGGCGATGGCGGAAGAGGCGGTTGTCGGGTCTGGGTTGGACTACACGGTCTTTGCGCCGTCGGCGGTCTACGCCCAGGGGGATGCTTTCTTGCGTCTCTTCGCCCGCCTCTCGCTGCTGCCAGTCGTGCCGCTGTCGGGACGCGGGGAGGCGCTGTTTCAACCGATCTGGGCGGAGGATGTCGCAGAGTGTGTGATGGCCGTGATTAACGGTGGCGGTGAATCTGGCCTAGGCTCACGGCGATACGAACTTGGCGGCCCTGAGACGATTAGCTACGCCGAGATGGTCGACCTCGCAATAAGGGCCGCCGGTCGACGCCGATCCGTTGTCTCCGTGCCGTTAGGGATCTGCGAACCGGCACTGCGGGTTGCGCAGCTGGTCGCCGGACGGCCAGTAGTCGCAACTCAGGATGAGGTCGCGCTGCTCGAAGTTACGATGACTACCCCCAGAGGAACCGCTGACGCACAAGCACTAGGCGTATCGCCGCGCGCGATGGCCGCAGTTCTCGGCATCGAGTAGGGACTGTGGTCCCTGCCACGGTCGGCAAACCGCAGTGCGGTAGCGCCGACTAGGGGCGCTCGCAGTAGTTGGAGCAGACCTCTGGTGGAGGTGCCGGGCTTCGGCGTCAGCCGGTGTCTAGCTAAGATGATCACTAGGCGCATAGCTTGTAACGCTCCACAGCCAGCGGGCGGCCAGCGTCCCTCACTAAATCTGAGCAGGGAGAAAGATATGACAGAGGTGCAGTCAGGACTCGAAGGCGTAGTCGCGTTTGCGACCGTGATCGCCGAACCCGACCGCGAGGGTGGAGCACTTCGCTATCGCGGCGTCGATATTGAGGACCTCGTCGGCTTCGTTCCATATGAGAAGGTCTGGGGGCTACTAGTTGACGGCAGCTTTGAGCCTGGTATTGCGCCTGCCGAGCCGCATCCGCTGATGGTTCGCTCCGGTGACCCGCGCGTTGATGTTCAGTCCGCTTTGGCGATGCTCGCCCCTGAGTGGGGCTTCGGCCAGCTACTTGACATCAGTGACGAGCAGGCCCGCAGCGACCTAGCGCGCTCGTCGGTGATGGCACTCTCCTTCGTCGCCCAGTCAGCGCGTGGAGTCGGCCAGCCGTGGGTGCCGCAGGCACGCATCGATGAGGGGCGCACGATCGCAGAGCGCTTCTTGCTGCGGTGGCGTGGAGAGGCCAATCCCGATCACGTCAAGGCGATCGACGCCTACTGGGTATCGGCTGCCGAGCACGGAATGAACGCATCGACCTTCACAGCCCGAGTTGTCGCCTCCACGGGCGCTGACGTTGCCGCGGCACTGTCGAGCGCTGTCGGCGCTCTCAGCGGCCCGCTTCACGGCGGCGCTCCTTCACGAGTCCTGACGATGCTCGATCAGGTGGCGGCCAGCGGCGACGCCGAGGCTTGGGTCAAGAGCGCGCTCGACGACGGCGATCGCTTGATGGGCTTCGGCCATCGCGTCTACCGTGCTGAAGATCCTAGGGCCCGCGTTTTGCGGCGGACTGCCAAGGAGTTGGGCTCTCCACGCTTTGAAGTTGCCGAAGCACTTGAGAAGGCTGCCCTAGCCGAGCTTAAGGCCCGTAGGCCCGACCGCGTGTTGGCGACTAACGTCGAGTTTTGGTCGGCGGTCGTACTCGATTACGCCGAGATTCCGCCGGAGATGTTCACCAGTATGTTCACCTGTGCGCGGGTGGCGGGCTGGTCGGCTCACATCATGGAGCAGAAGCGCGAGTCCAAGTTGATCCGACCGTCGGCGAAGTATGTCGGCCCCGGCCCCCGCGGCCGCGACGAAGTCTGATCTCTGGTGGCCCGCGATAACGGAATTGAGGTTGAGGGGATCGTTCGCCTCTTCGGTGGCGGTATTCGCGCCGTTGATGGCGTCGATCTGAGCGTAGCCCCTGGCGAGATATACGGTTTCTTGGGCCCCAATGGGGCCGGTAAGTCGACGATGGTGCTGATGCTCGTGACGCTACTGCCGCCGACCGAAGGCCGAGCGACGGTTGCTGGTTTTGACGTTGCCAAGCAAGGGCCGCAGGTGCGCACCGTGATCGGTGCCGCACTGCAAGAGGCGGCGTTAGACAGCTTCTTGACCGGTAACGAGCACATGGATCTACAGGGAGGTCTCCATGGTCTCTCCCGAAACGAACGCCGCACGCGAGGCGCTGAGTTACTCGAACGCGTCGGCCTTAGCGACGCTGCTGGCCGTAAGGTCGGCGGCTACTCGGGAGGGATGAAAAGGCGCTTGGACCTTGCTCTCGCTTTGCTTCACCGCCCTTCGGTCCTCTTCCTCGACGAGCCCACGACTGGGCTTGATCCCCAGAGCCGCTCGGCGCTTTGGGCCGAAGTAGAGCGGCTCTCACGGGAGGACGGTGTGACCGTTTTTCTCACTACACAGTATCTCGAAGAGGCCGACGTACTAGCCGATCGTGTCGGAATCATCGACCACGGCAAGCTCGTTGCCGAGGGAACTCCGACCGAACTAAAGGCGGGAATCGGCCAAGTATCACTCGAAGCAACGCCGGTTAACCCCAACGACCGTGAACGGTTAGCGGCAACCTTGGCGCGCTTCGGCGAACCTGCGGCAGCATCGCCAAAATCGGTGGCAGTCCGCCTCGCTGCTGGAGCAGCACAGCTCGCCGATGTCGTCCGTGCGCTAGATGCAGATTCAATCGAAGTGGCTGATTTGCAGCTGCACCAGCCATCCCTCGACGACGTATTTCTTCAGCAGACTGGCCGTTCGCTCGAAGGCGAAGAGGTCGACAAGGAGCCTGCTTCGTGAGTTCGACCAGCCAGCTAGCCCTGATCGCGCGCCGCTCGGTTAGTCGCACCTTCCGTCAGCCAGTTCTAGTAGTTCCGGTGATCGCCTTCCCCTTGATTCTCCTAGCTGTCAACGCTGCGGGACTCTCGAGCGTCACGGAGTTGCCGGGCTTTCCGACTAAGAGCTATATCAACTTTGCGATCGTTGTCTGCTTCGTTCAGGGCGCGCTGTTTGCGGCAATCTCGGCGGGGACTGAGCTGGCATCTGACATCCAGACCGGCTTTACAGATCGACTCGCATTGACCCCCGCAAAGCGCTGGGTGGTGCTCGCGGGCGCAACTGCAGGGGGCGCTTCAATCGCTGTTTTTGGATCAGTGATCTATCTAGTGGTGGGCCTTATCTTCGGCGTCGAGATCGATACCGGCGTGGTGGGCGCGTTAGTGCTGCTGGCGCTGGCGATTTACACGGCGATAGCGTTCGCGGGGATTGGGGCCTGGCTGGCCGTCGCGACTGGATCACCTCAGGCTGTGCAGGGGATGTTTCCGCTGCTCTTCGTCTTGCTCTTCCTCTCAACGATGAGTCTCCCGCTCGACTTCATCCAGAAGGAGTGGTTTGCCACGATCGTAGAGTGGAACCCGCTGACCTACCTAATCGACGGGATGCGAGGCTTAGTGATTGGCGGCTGGGATGCCTCGACGCTACTGCCCGCGATCGCTGTGGCTACGGGAATCATGGTTATCACTTTTACCGGCGCGTCTCGGTCGCTGCGCAAGCGAGTGCAGCGCACATGATCAGCTCCACGCTCTCGGTCTCCCTAGCTGTGTTGCGCCGCGTGATGATCCAGACGATCAAGAACCCAGCGATCATCATTCCTTCGCTTGCCTTCCCGCTCGTCTTCCTCGTCGCCTTTGCCGGCGGCCTCTCGATTGTCGCTGACGTCCCGGGTTTCTCCTTCAAGGGTGGCTACACGGCCTTTCAGTTTGTCTTCGTCTTCACCCAGACGGCAGCCTTCGGCGGGATTTTCACCGGCTATCGGATCGCTGAGGATTACGAGAGCGGATTCGCTCGCCGGCTGCTGATTGCCGCGCCTCACAGCGCAGGCATATTGCTTGGCTTTGTACTCGCGGGGCTGGCTCGCTTTTTCCTGACCGGGCTGATCCTCTGGGGGATCGCGCTGGTGGCGGGAATGAACGTGCTCGGCAGCCCACTCGAAATCCTTGCGATGTGGCTGCTAGCGGCAAACGTCTCTATTGCCAGCACGCTATGGGTAGCCGGTCTAGCCTTCCGCTTTCAGTCTGTTGACATCGGCTCCTTCATGCAGATGCCGGTATTCATCTTGCTCTTCCTAGCCCCGGTCTACGTTCCTCTGGCGCTACTGACCGGTTGGCTGAAGTTGGCCGCAACGTATAACCCAGTTACGGCGATTCTTGCTGCAAATCGGGGCTTTATCTCCGGCGAAGAGAGTAAGGCCTTGCTGGCCTTTGGGCTGGCAGTTGGCCTCGCAGCGTTGATGGCGCTCTGGGCCGTACGCCAGTTTCACCGGGCCCATCGCAGCGTCGCTTAAGTAGGACTAGGCGCCGACTAGAGCAGAGTGGGCGTCGTCTACAGGCACGATCTCACGACCAAATGGGGTCAAAGAGATCGGCACGAGCTTTAGGTTCCCGAGCGCGAGCGGGATGCCGATGATCGTGATTGCCAGCGCGATGCTAGTTAGGATGTGGCCGATCGCGAGGATCAGTCCGGGAATAATCCAGATGATGTTCGCGATCGTCGACAGGCCGCTGTGGTCGCGACTCCTGACGATCGTCTTGCCGAATGGCCAGAGTGCGTAGCGGCCAATCTTGAAGCACGCGAGGCCCCAAGGGATGCCAATAATCGTGATGCACAAGACAATCGCGATTAGCGTGTAGAGAAGGAACATCCAAAAGCCACAGAAGACCACCCAAATCAAGTTTAGAATCGTTCGCATCGGCAGATCCTATGGCGCAGCAGCCTTCAGCGCTAGCTACAACGATCGAGGGCCCGGCAGATAGCCGGGCCCTCGATGACCAACAAGACAGCGCGAAGGCGCTGCTTACATCATGCCGCCCATGCCGCCCATGTCGGGCATACCACCGCCACCGCCAGCATTCTTATCCGGTACCTCGGCCACGATGGCTTCGGTGATCAGAATGTTCTTGGCGATCGAGGCCGCGTTCTGCAGCGCCGAACGGGTGACCATGGCCGGGTCGATGATGCCAGCGGCGACGAGATCGACGATCTCGTTTGTCGCGGCATTGAGGCCAAAGCCCTTCTTGGACTTACGCACATCGTTGACGACGACCGAGCCCTCAAGCCCGGCGTTGTGAGCGATCTGACGCAGTGGCTCTTCCAGAGCACGGAGCACGATACGGGCGCCAGTGCGCTCGTCCGGATCCTCGATCTCGTCCAAATTGAGATCGCCAGCTGCCTTCAGTAGCGCGACGCCACCGCCTGGAACGATGCCCTCCTCGAGGGCAGCGCGAGTTGCCTGCAGCGCGTCCTCGACGCGGTGCTTCTTCTCCTTCATCTCAGTCTCAGTGGCTGCGCCGACCTTGACGACAGCGACACCGCCCGAGAGCTTCGCGAGGCGCTCCTGGAGCTTCTCGCGGTCGAAATCGGAGTCGGTGGACTCGACCTCGGCCTTGATCTGCTTGATGCGACCCTTGATCTGAGCGGCGTCACCGGAACCGTCGATGATGGTCGTCGTGTCCTTGGACACCACGATGCGACGCGCGCGGCCCAGCTGCGAGACCTGTGTGTTCTCGAGCTTGAGGCCCATCTCTTCAGTGATGACTTCGCCGCCTGTGAGGATGGCGATGTCTTCGAGCATCCGCTTGCGACGGTCACCGAAGCCGGGAGCCTTGACAGCTACTCCGGTGAAGGTGCCACGCAGCTTGTTGACGACGAGTGTGGCGAGAGACTCTCCCTCGACATCCTCGGCGATGATCAGCAGCGACTTGCCCGACTGGATGACCTGCTCAAGCACGGGAAGAATGTCCCGGACTGAAGTGATCTTCTGGTTGGCGATGAGGACATAAGGATCCTCAAGTACGGCCTCCATACGATCCTGATCGGTGACCATATACGGCGAGATGTAGCCCTTATCGAACTGCATTCCCTCGGTGAACTCGAGGTCCATGCCGAACGTCTGGCCTTCCTCGACGTTGACAACGCCGTCCTTGCCGACCTTTTCGATTGCGTCGGCGATTACATCACCGATCTCGTCGTCACCGGCCGAGATAGTTGCAACGCGTGAAATCTGTTCCTTGCCAGAGATCTCGGTTGACTGCTTCTCGATGTTGATTACAACCTGGTTGACGGCGATTTCGATGCCACGCTTTAGTGCAAGCGGATTGGCACCAGCAGCGACGTTCTTGAGACCCTCACGGACGATCGCCTGAGCGAGCACCGTAGCGGTCGTCGTGCCGTCTCCGGCCACGTCGTTGGTCGCCGTGGCAACTTCACGCACGAGCTGGGCGCCTTGGTTCTCAAAGACGTCCTCGACCTCGATCTCACGAGCAATCGTGACACCGTCGTTAGTGATCGTTGGCGCGCCGAACTTCTTGTCGAGCACGACGTAGCGACCCTTGGGGCCAAGAGTTACCTTGACCGCGTTTGCAACCGCGTCGACTCCGGCCTCGAGGGCCTTGCGCGCGTCTGCGTTGTATTTGATTTCTTTATGAGCCATGTTTCTCCTTAGCCTTCGACCTTCGCAAGCACGTCTGACTCGCGTAGAACCAGGAGGTCCTCGCCGTCGACCTTGATCTCTGTGCCGCCGTACTTGCTGTAGAGGACCTCGTCGCCCTTGGCGATCTCGAGGGGAATACGCTTGCCAGCATCGTCGATTCTTCCGTCGCCGACGGCGAGCACTGTGCCCTTTTGGGGCTTTTCTTTTGCGGTGTCGGGGAGGACGAGACCGCTAGCGGTCGTCTCCTCCTCCTCCAGCGCCCGAACGATCAAACGATCGCCGAGGGGCTTGAGCTTCATCTGTACGAGCCTCCATTTGGAGTAGTGATTTACGTTTACTGAACGGATCTTTGGCACTCGCAGCTTAGGAGTGCCAGAACCTGCAGTGAAGAGTCACATATGAGTGGGCCGATGTCAAGTTTGAGTTGGCACTCGCTTCTTATAAGTGCCATACGCAGGCCAGTGGCCGTGGGGCAGCAGCCGGGCTTAAGGTCTCGGCGGGTTTGATACATCTAGGTGGTCCTCGAGCGCCCGCCTTAACGGTCTGTAAGTGTGCCGTCTTGGCGGCCTTTGATCGCGACGGACAGCCGGCTGGCCCGCAACCGTAAGCCGCTAGGGCAAGGCGAGTAGGTATTATTTGTTACTAGGCCGTGATTGGCCTCTCAGACAAAGAATAGGAGCCTCATTCGATGGCAACTGAAGCACTGGTATTCGAAGCGATCCGCACTCCACGGGGCAGGGGCAAGCACACAGGCTCGCTGCATACGATCAAGCCCGTCGACCTCGTCGTCGGCTTAATGCACGAGACTCTCGCCCGAAACGACAAGCTCGACCCGAATCTAATCGACGACGTGGTCTTGGGCTGCGTCTCGCCGATCGGCGACCAGGGCGCCGATATCGCAAAGACCGCCGCGATCAAGGCTGGCCTTCCCGACACGGTCGCTGGACTGCAGATCAACCGCTTTTGCGCATCTGGCCTAGAGGCCGTAAATGTCGCGGCTCAGAAGGTCGCCTCCGGCTGGGAGGACCTCGTGCTTGCTGGCGGAGTCGAGTCGATGTCACGCGTCCCGATGGGTTCAGATGGCGGCGCTTGGGCGATGGATCCCGAGACTAACTTTGAGACAGGCTTTGTTCCCCAAGGCATCGGCGCTGATCTGATCGCAACGCTCGAGGGTTTTGACCGCGAGGACGTGGACGCCTTCGCGGTGCGCTCCCAGCAGCGGGCGGCCCGAGCACAAGAGGCAGGGTATTTCGATAACTCCGTAATCCCGGTCAAAGATCTAAACGGCAACGTCGTCCTTGAAAAAGATGAGTTCATTAGGGCTAGCACGACGGTCGAGAGCCTCTCAGCACTCAAGCCTTCCTTTGCTGCGATGGGCGAGATGGGTGGCTTTGACGCGGTGGCACTGCAGAAGTACCACTGGGTAGAGAAGATCAACCACGTCCACCACGCTGGAAACTCCTCAGGAATCGTTGACGGCGCCGCGTTGGTGGCGATCGGCAATGAGAAGGCTGGCGAGCGCGCAGGCCTCAAGCCACGCGCGCGCATCGTCGCGACTGCTCTCTCTGGTGCGGACCCAACGATCATGTTGACTGGACCTGCGCCAGCAAGCCGCAAGGCGCTCGAAAAGGCAGGCCTCAAGGCCGAAGATATGGATCTGATCGAGATCAACGAAGCCTTCGCGGCGGTCGCGCTGCGCCTCGTACGCGATCTCGATGTAGATATGGAGAAAGTCAACGTAAATGGTGGAGCGATCGCGATGGGCCACCCACTCGGCGCTACCGGGGCGATGATTCTCGGCACCATTATCGACGAGCTTCATCGCACTGGCGGCCGCTATGGCCTCTGCACTCTGTGCGTTGGCGGCGGCATGGGTATCGCGACGATCGTTGAGGCAATCTAGCCATGAGTACAGAGAGTTCAACGATTAGATGGGACCAAGAGGCCGACGGAATCGTCGTCTTGACCCTCGACGATCCTAATCAGTCAGCCAACACGATGAACGCGGCCTACGCCGCTTCGATGGGGGCGACCGTAGATCGCCTAGAGGCCGAGAAGGAGACGATCACAGGAGTGATCATCGTCTCGGCAAAGAAGACCTTTTTCGCCGGCGGCGACTTAAACGATCTGATCAAGATCACGCCAGAGACGTCAGTGGCAGCAGCTGAAGGTATCCGCGTTGTCAAGTCGCAGTTACGGCGTCTGGAGATGCTCGGCAAGCCGGTCGTCTCCTGTGCTAACGGCGCTGCACTCGGTGGAGGCTTGGAGATTATGCTCGCCACACACCGCCGCATCGTCGTCGATGACCCGAAGATTCAGCTCGGACTACCTGAGGTGACCTTGGGGTTGCTGCCGGGCGGCGGCGGCGTGGCTCGCACTACGCGCCTGCTGGGCATCGTGGGTGCCCTGATGGGTGTGCTGCTGCTTGGTACGCGTCTGCGGCCTGACAAGGCACTAGAGATCGGTTTGATCGATGAGCTCGTCGCCTCACCCGACGACCTGATTCCGGCCGCAAAGCGGTGGATCGCCGAGAACCCCGAGGCTGTTCAGCCGTGGGACGTCAAGGGCTACAAGATCCCTGGCGGTACGCCGTCAAGCCCTGCGTTGGCACAGAATCTGCCGGCATTTCCGGCAAATCTGCGCAAACAACTCAAGGGAGCAAACTATCCCGCTCCCGTCAACATCATGGCCGCCTCAGTCGAAGGCGCTCAGGTTGACTTCGATTCTGCGATTGAGATCGAAGGGCGCTACTTCACCGATCTTGCAACCGGCCAGGTCGCCAAGAACATGATTCAAGCGTTCTTCTTCGACTTACAGGTGGTTAACGGTAGTCGTGGACGGCCTAAGGAAAGTGAGCGGTTTACGGCCAAGAAGGTCGTCGTCTTGGGTGCAGGAATGATGGGCGCCGCGATCGCCTATGTCTGTGCCAAGGCAGGTATTGAGGTAGTCCTCAAGGATGTCTCGCAAGAGGCAGCCGACCGCGGCAAGGGCTACTCGAGCAAGCTCGTTGAGAAGGAGATAACGCGTGGGCGCAGCACCCAAGAGAAGGGCGATGCTCTACTCGCGCTGATCACTGCCACAGACCAAGCGTCGGCCGCACAGGGCGCCGACCTAGTAATCGAGGCAGTCTTTGAGGACCCGGCTGTTAAGGCAGCAGTTTTTGCTGAGATCGAGCCGTTCCTTGCCCCGGATGCGTTGCTGGGTTCAAACACATCGACGCTGCCGATCACCGAGCTGGCTCAAGGGGTCTCAAGGCCTGCTGATTTTATTGGGCTGCACTTCTTTAGCCCGGTCGACAAGATGCCGCTGCTAGAGATCATCAAGGGTGATCAGACCAGCGACGCTACGGTGTTTCGTGCTCTTGATCTGGCTAAGCAGATTCGTAAGACGCCGATCATCGTTAACGATTCGCGTGGCTTCTTCACGAGTCGAGTGATCGCGACTTTCCTCAACGAGGGAATCGCGATGTTGCTGGAGGGAATCCCAGCGCCATCGATCGAGCAGGCATCCTCTCAAGCTGGCTATCCTGCGCCTGTTCTCCAGCTGAGCGACGAGCTCAACATGAAGTTGATGGCGAAGGTCAGCAAGGCTGCCCAAGATGCGGTCGAAGCCGATGGAGAGGTTTGGGTCGGACATCCGTCCGCGCTGGTCATCGATCAGATGCTCGACGAGTTCAAGCGGCCCGGACGGCTCGAAGGTGCTGGTTTTTATGATTATGAGGACGGCAAGCGCACGGCCTTGTGGCCCGGTCTTGAGGAGTCCTTTGGCCCGACCAACCGGGATATCCCGTTTGAGGACCTCAAGGAGCGGATGCTCTTCGTTGAGGCGATCGAGTCGGTCAAGTGTCTCGATGAGGGAGTACTTGAGACAGTCTCAGATGCCAATATCGGGTCGATCATGGGGATCGGCTTCCCGGGTTGGACCGGAGGAGTACTCCAATACATCAACGGCTACGAAGGAGCTTTGGCGGGCTTCGTCGCTCGCGCCCGCGAACTTGCCCAGCGGTACGGAGAGCGCTTTGAGCCACCTGCCTCTTTGGTCGCCAAGGCTGAAGCTGGCGAGACCTACACAGATGCTCTAGTGCCATCGGGCGTAAAGGCGTAAAAGGGCTATAGCGACGGCCGCACGGCTGGCCGTCGCTAGAACCGCATAAGCTTCACTTTCAAGCTTTCCGTTCTGACCCAAATCGCATTAAGGAGTCACCTTGGTATTCGCAGAGTTCACCTTCGGGCACGGCATACTGACACTCGTAGAGATCTTCTTCTTCATGATTTGGGTTTGGCTGCTGATTGTCATCTTGTCCGACCTCTTTAGCGACCATGAGATGAGCGGTGGATACAAGGCGCTCTGGGTGCTCTTCCTATTTGTTATCCCGTTCCTTACAGCGTTCATCTACCTGATTACTCGCGGTGATGGAATGCGAGGGCGTGCGCTCAAGCATCAGGACGAGGCGCGCAAGAGCTTTGATGCCTACGTCCAGGACGTCGCGGGTGGCTCTTCCACGACTGACGAACTGGCCAAGCTCAGCTCGCTCAAGGACAAGGGAGTTCTCAGCGACGCAGAGTTCGAGCAGGCTAAGGGCAAACTGCTGGCATAGGGCCAAGCAGTTCCTAGTTAGCGGCGCACCTTGCGCGATAGAGATCGCGCCAAGGGCGCTAGGTGGTGTGGCTAACCGCTTGGGATACGCAGCCCGATGACATCGTCGCGTTCGTTGAGGCTGTCGCTGAGGAGATGGGACGTTAGGCAGTCGCCCTGATCGGGGGGCAAGGCGCAGTAGGGCGCCTACTTAGTGGCGAGGAAGGCGGCCCGTTCGCGCTCTACGTCTTTGCGCACCGGGCAGGAGTGAGTGTGGTCATTGACCACACCGCAGGCCTGCATCAACGAGTAGGCAGTCGTCGCACCAACGAAGCGAAAGCCATGGGCCTTGAGTTGCTTGGCAAGCACAACCGACTCCGGGGTGAGCGAAGCGGTCTGGCCGATCGTTTTGGCCCCATCGTCTTTCTGGCCAACTAGCGACGGCCGGGCCGACCAGATCAACTCTCCGAGGCTGACGCCACCGTCGCGCAGTTCCAGCGCCGCTCGCGCATTGGTCACGGTCGCTTCGATCTTTCCCCGATGGCGGATGATTCCTGTATTGCCGAGAAGCTCGTCGATCTCACCTGGGCCATAGGTAGCGACTACTTCGGGGTCAAAATCTGCGAAGGCTAGGCGGAAGTTATCTCGCTTTCTGAGGATCGTAAGCCACGACAGCCCGGACTGAAATCCCTCCAAACAGAGCCTCTCCAGCAGCGCCCGCTCCTCCCGGATTGGCCGCCCCCACTCGTGGTCGTGATAGTGCTCATAAAGCTGGTCCCCCTCGCCAAAGCAGCGCATCGCGAGAACAACGATGGCAGAGGTATCGACCATTGGGATCTAGGGGGTTAGCTACCAAACAATGAATATCTCAGGATAAGTACGCACACCCCCCGGTAGAGGCAGTGATTTGGTGCGCCATCGCACCAGTGGTGGCGCTAACATCGATAGCTTGAGCCCAGCCGCTGATAGCCAAATCACGCGACGCCTCTCCCGTAGGCGCCCTCTTTTGATCGCGGCGGCCGCGGCCGCGGGGGTGCTTTTAGCAGCTACGCCAGGAGCCGCAACAGCAACTTCGACGACGGCCTCGGCCCGCAGCTCCGCAACAGCAACTTCGACGCTCACGGCGAGAGGCAGCATTGGACAGGCTTACGTGCTTGGTGCCAAGAGCGGCCAAGCCCTACTCCTCGCCAACTCCCGCGGCATCGTTGTCGCAAGGGGCAAGGCTGATCGCTTGGGCAGCTTCATCTTCAGCGAAGTCACGCCTGCAAGTGGCTACACAGTGCGGGCAGCGACGTCTACGAGTCGCCCGTTCAAGGTTCTTGGGATCAATTCCAATCCGCCCGCCACTTTCTTTAAGGCCAAGAAGCTCAACGTTGGTCTCAACTACGTAGCCGTGCGTGACGGGATTGAGATAGCGATGACCGTCCGTCTTCCGGTCGGTAAGAAGCTCAGCGACGGCCCGTTCCCAACCATTGTTGAGTACTCCGGATATCAGGTAGCTGCGCCACACGACCTGCTCTCAAGCCTAGGGAAGAACGATCCGCTCGCGCCGGCCGGCTCGACCTCGGTCGGATCGCTGATCGCGCCACTGCTGGACTTCGCCGCAGTGAGCGTGCAGATGCGTGGTTCCGGCTGTTCCGGTGGCGCATTTGATCTCTTCGGCCTGCCCACGACCTACGACGGTTACGACGCGATCGAAACCGTGGCCGCCCAGGCTTGGGTTAAGGGTCACAAGGTGGGAATGGGCGGCATCTCGTTCTCCGGTATCACGCAGCTCTTTACGGCTGGCACGCAGCCGCCTCACCTAGCCGCGATCTCTCCGATGTCGGTGACCGACGACCTCTATGCAGCGACCGCTTTCCCAGGCGGAATCAAGAACACTGGCTTTGCCCTCTCGTGGGTTAAGGAACGGATGTCGGACGCTGCGCCAGCCCCCGAGGGCGGCCAGCCGTGGGCTCGGGCTTTGGTTAATGCTGGCGACAAGAACTGCATCGCCAACCAGAAGCTGCGCCTGCAGACGCGCGATGTGGTCAAGGTCTTCGACGACAACCCTTTCCGTACTCCGAGCGAGTTTGACCAGCGATCGCCGGGTGCCTGGATGAGCAAGATCAAGGTGCCGACCTTCTTGGTCGGTCAGTTCCAAGATGAGCAGACTGGCGCCCACTTCGTCGAGAGCCTCAATCAATTGGCAGGGAATCCGAACGTCTGGATATCGCTTCAGAACGGCGTTCACGTCGACTCGTTGGGTCCCTCAACAGTGGTGCGTTGGGTGGAGTTTTTAAACCTCTTTGTTGCAGATCGGATTCCAAAGGTCTCGCCGACTGTGTTGGCTCTCAGCGATCAGCTTTACGCGCTGATCGCTGGAGCTCCAGCAGCGCCCGTGCTGCAGTCGCGTTTCGCAGCAATGACTAACGTAGCGGCGGCAAAGGCGATCTTTAAGAGGGATCCGCGCGTTCGCTTGTTGATGGATAACGGAGCAGGCCCGCAGGGACTCGGTTCGATCGGTGCAACTTGGGAGCTCGCCTACGGTGCCTGGCCGATCCGTGAGGTCAAAGCTAAGAGTTACTATCTAGGCGCCGGAGGCTCATTAACCTCTACTAGGCCAGTCCTATCGGGGAGCGCTAGCTACATAGCCGATCCCGGCGCCCGGCCGCAGCAGACCCTCCATGGCGTAGGCGCTGGTGACGATTGGAAGGCTCAACCACGCTACGACTGGCAGCCGTTAGCCACAGGCAAAGGGCTCGGCTTCACGACTAAGGCGTTAGTTAAAGATCTAATCGTCGCCGGGAGTTCCGCTGTCGAGCTTTACCTCAAGAGCAGCGCTAAAGACACTGACCTGCAAGTCACAATTAGCGAGGTTCGCCCTGACGGTAAGGAGACATACGTACAGAACGGCTGGCTGCGTGCTTCACACCGCAAGCTTGATCTACGTCGTTCGACCTTGCTAGGTCCATGGCCGACCAATCTCAAGCAAGACGCCGCGGCGCTACCGACCGGCGCTTTCACGCTGGTGCGGATTCCTATCTTTGCCTTCGCACATGCATTTCGCGCCGGCTCAAAGTTGCGCGTCACGGTCGAAGCCGTTGGAGGAGACAGGGCTATTTGGAAGTTCAACACGATTGATAGCGGTAAGACCGTCAATACGGTCGCCTTCGGCGGCGTGCGGGCGTCAAGGTTGGTGTTGGCGGCAATCCCGACAGCTACCGCCAAGGGCACGCCGCTCCCCTCTGCGACGGCGCTGCGCGGAGAGCCGAGCCGCGAGTACGTCACTGCTAAAAACGGCGGCTAAGGCTGCATGGCTAGCTCCCCGCGGGCCGACTAGGAGAGAAATTTCTCAACGCCGGCGACTAACTCGCTGACTCCCCAAAAGAAGCAGAATGCAGCGATGATCCGCATCCCGTTTCGTTTGAGCCACGACGCCACAGCATTGACTTTGAGTTCGGTCTTCTGCGGGTCTATTACGTAGCCGACCAGAGGGACTTCGATGAGAGTGAACATGATTAAGTTAAAGAGGACGACCAGCAAGATCTGCTGTGGCGTTGAGTAGTGCCCGGTCGCGATATCGCCAAGGGATAGGAGGTAGAAAGGTCCCGGTAGATTTAGGATCGCACCGCCTAGGAAGGCCAACTTGACCGATCCGCGGTCGAGTACTCTCACCATCCAGGGAGATCCGCTCTTCTCCTTCTTCGGGTGCTTGATTGCACGCCGCTCGCGCCAGCTCTCGATCAGCGCACGGCCCCTGCTGCTGCCTAGGAGCCAGGCAAGCATGAAGGCCACGACCCCTCCTGCGATCGCCACTGCTGGACTGACGCTGTCGCTACGGTTGCCAAGCTTGCTTACATCTGGTCCGACTAGCTTGAGGAGGAGGATGCCGATCGTCACGCTGGTGACGAGTCCGCCGACGTAGAAGGCCAGCAGCAGAGGCGCTGGACGATCGCGTGTGAGGATTACCGAGACGGCGGCCAGAAGAGCCGGGAAGACCGCCGACACTGCGGCGTAGAGAATGATTTGGGGCAAGGGAGCGAGACTATCGCGCAACCGTCGCCGGCGCGGGAACGAGCCGTACAGGCAGACTCTTTAGCTGATTGAGCACGCCCGAATCTACGTGGGTCGCGACGCCATCTAGCTGCATCTCTGGGTACCGCTTCAGTGTCTCTTCGAGTAGCAGCCGCAGCTCGAGATGCGCTAACGAAAAACCCAAACAGAAGTGTCGCCCACCGGCGCCGAAGGCTTGGTGGTCGGCTCCGCGAGTGATATCAAATCGGTTGGGCTCCTCGTAGACGCTTTCGTCTCGGCTAGAAGATACGTACCACATGACTACCTTGTCACCCTCTTTGATCTCCACGCCGCCCAGCTCAGTGTCTCGCGTCGCCGTGCGGCGCATGTGTGAAAGGGCGGGGAACATCCGCAGCGACTCGTTGATTGCGCCGGGGATCAGCGATGGATCATCGAGCAGCATCTGCCACTGCTGAGGACTTTCGAGCAACGCTTTCATCGCACTGCAGTATGTGGATTTCGTTGTGTCGTTACCGCCGACAATCAAAGTAAAAAGGCCCATGATGATCTCCTGCTCGGCGAGTTGCTCACCATCAACCTCGGCTCCGATAAGGACGCTGGTAAGGTCATCAGTGGGATTTGCACGCCGCTCTGCGATTAGGGCTTGACAGCGCGCTAAGAGCTGTGGCAAGTCGCTTTCAGTGGTTGACTGCACGCCGCCCTGGTTTAGATCTGGATCGGTCGCCCCAGCGATTCTGTTGACTAGAACTGCCCACGTTTCTATCTCATCCTTCGGGATCCCCATAAGGCTGCAGATGACCCGCGAAACAACCGGCTGGGCAACGTCGACTACAAGATCGCAGCTGTCGCGCCCGCCGAGTTCGTTAATTACATCGAGCACTATTGAGCGGACATCTTCCTCAAGGCCGGCGATTCGCTTGGGCGTGAAGCCGCGTTGAAAGAGGTTCTTAATTCGGTCGTGGCGAGGTGGGTCCATGCCGATCATCATCGACGACTGGAGTGCAACTGGAAAGAGGCTCGTGTTAGCTGTAAAGCCTTGAGCGGAAGAGTATGTCTCCCAGTCGTGGCTAACCTCGGCTATGTCGGCTGCCTTGGTTACTGACCAGTATCCGGCCTCTTCGGGGTAGCCAACGATGCGAGGCGTGAAGTGGATCGGACACTGCGAGCGCATCCGTTCAAATATCTCTAGCGGCGGGCCATTTTCCCAGTCACCGGCCTCGAAGTCGACGCGGCCGCCGTCTTGGCTAGAGCTGTCGCTTTCTGTGCCCATAACAAGCCTCCTACATTAGGGAATATGTCGCCCACCACATCCAATACTAGCGTCGCTTGTCGAGTTAGCCTCTGTGCGCCGTTAGCGTCGGAGCACTACCAGAGCTAAGTTCAGTCGTGTGGGAAGTGCGGTTGCCAGTCACTCTTCACATAGGAGGCGAGGATCATCTGTGTTCTGGTGCCAATTACCTGGGAATGACTTCGCAGCGCGGCGATCACAGAAGTGAGGTGGGCCACGTCTCTGGTCCGTATCCAGACTAGGGCGTCATGATCGCCGGCCGTTGTGAATACGGCTAGGACTTCTGGCTCGCTGCTGGCGACCTCGCGCATGTCGTCTGGGTGGGTCGTGCCGGTAAAGCGAATCTCAGCGAATGCTTCAATCCCCCAACCGAGCTTTGCGAAGTCGATCTGAACCGTGTAGCCGGTAATAACCCCGAGCTCTTCTAGGCGCGCAATCCTGCGCTTAATTGCTGTGGCAGATAGTGGAACTTGGCGCGCGATATCAGCGACCGTGGCGCGAGCATTGACGAGCAGGAGAGAGACGATTTCGCGATCAGAATCGTCGAGGAGGTCGGTGGCCACGCTATGAATAGTACAGCCAACCGCAGACGATAATCTCGTTATTGACGGTAATTACGCTCGATTGTTGCGACTTTACTTCGAAAAGCTCAAGAATCCTTGCCAAGAGCACCTAAAAGATGCTGTTATGCGCAAATGCTTAGCGCGGATCAAAACGAAAAGGCCGATCGGTGAGTGCCACGCAACTATCCGAGCTGCGTCAACCGCTGCTTAGTGACCGTTACGCGCTGGACTCCGGGCGCGCATTAATGAATGGGACTCAGGCGCTTGTACGCCTACTCCTAGAGCAGCGGCGTCTCGACACACGACGAGGACTCAATACAGGCCTTTTTATCAGCGGCTATCCCGGCTCGCCACTCGGCGGCCTCGACATGGAGATCGCGCGCGCTAAGCAGTACCTAGAGCCAGCTGGCGTCGTGCACGTTCCAGGACTAAACGAAGAGCTGGCGGCAACTGCAGTTGGCGGCACGCAACTCCTTGGCGAACTGCCTGGCCGCCGCCAAGATGGCGTAGTCGGCATCTGGTACGGAAAGGGGCCAGGTCTCGATCGAGCCGCTGATGCGATCCGTCATGGGATGGTTAGCGGGACTCATCATCTCGGAGGGGCCGTTGCCCTGATCGGCGACGACCCGCTTTGTAAATCGTCGACGATCGCCAGCTCGTCGGAGGCGATGTGCCGCAGCCTCGTGATGCCGATGTTAGCCCCAGGCGATTTACCCGATCTGATCAGACTCGGACTACACGCGGTAGCAATGTCGCGCTACACCGGAATGTGGACCGCCGTGAAGATCATCTCCGACGTTGCCGACTCCTCTGAGATTGTTGAGCTTGATGGTCTTTCGCACGGCATCCCAGAGCCGCCGACGCAGTCCCGCGGGGGCCCGCCCGTTCTCCTAGGCCCCAGCTCGCTTGATGGCGAACACGATCTCTTCACTCTCCGCTTGGACCGCGCTCGCGAGTACGCTCGGATCAACTGCTTAAACCGCGTTACGCACGATCCGCCACGGGCACGGATCGCAGTGATGGCTGCCGGCCTGCAGTACGCAACGCTGCTACGCGCTCTTGGCGCTCTTGGGATTGATAGCGAAGGCCTGGATGCTCTGGGCATTAGGCTCGTCGCACTCGATATGCCTTGGCCCGTCGATCGAGAGGTCATGCGTGATCTCTTGCGTGATGTGCAAGAGGTCTTCGTCATAGAGGACAAGCTGCCATTCCTTGAGACGCTGGTTCGTGACGCTCTTTATGGGATCGCCTCGCAGCCCAGGGTTGTGGGCAAAGAGGATCCCGACGGTAAGGATCTGCTCACATCTAGGGGCTCACTTGACGCCGACACGATCGCGATCGCCCTAGCCTCCCGGATTGGTGTAGAGCGTCTTTCGCCCAACTCACAGGCGCGACTTGCGAGGATCAGGCAGGCCACCCAAAACGCCCTAGCGCTAGAGCCGCTGCACCGTCGGACGCCATTTTTTTGCTCAGGCTGCCCGCACAACACCTCCACTAAGGCCCCAGCCGATCAGCTTGTCGGCGCGGGTATCGGCTGTCACTCGTTGGTCGCGCTCGATCCCGGCGGTCAGCGAGGGCATCTGGTCGGTGCGCCACAGATGGGCGGCGAAGGCGCGCAGTGGATTGGGCTCTCCCCATTTACCGATGACGACAACTACATCCAGAATATGGGCGACGGGACCTTTCACCACTCCGGCTCGCTAGCAATCCGAGCAGCGGTGGCTTCGGCAACTGACATTACCTTCAAGATCCTCTACAACGATGCGATTGCGATGACCGGTGGCCAAGCACCGCCTGGGCGGATGGATGTCCCCACGCTTACGCGCTGGCTGGCTATCGAGGGTGTCGCTCAGATCGTCGTTACGGCCGACGATCCAAAGCGCTATGACTCAATCGCACTCGATCCGATCGCCACTCTCTTTCACCGCGACGACTTCGATCAAGCGCGCGCAACACTGATCGGCAAGTCGGGCGTCTGCGTCCTGATCCATGACGACCGCTGTGCTGTTGAGGAGCGCCGAATGCGCAAGCGAGGAAAGCTACCGTCGCCGAAGCAGCGGGTATGGATTAACGAGCGCGTCTGCGAAGGGTGTGGTGATTGTGGAACAAAGTCGACGTGTATGTCGGTTGTTCCCGTTGACTCCGAGTTCGGACGCAAGACTCAAATCCATCAGGCCAGCTGTAACCAAGACTTCTCTTGCCTAGAAGGCGACTGCCCCGCGTTTGTCGTCGTCGAGCCAGGGGCCACTATGGCGCCCACCATCATCGACCCGCAGATTGACTTACCCGAGCCCATGACCCGACTGCTTGGTGGCGACAGCGAAGAGACGGTGATCCGCATGCCTGGAGTTGGCGGCACAGGCGTGGTGACCTCCTCAGCAATCCTGCAGATGGCAGCGCTGATAGATGGTCGGTGGGCTGGCGCCCTAGACCAAACTGGGCTGGCCCAGAAAGGCGGTCCGGTGATCTCTGACATCCGCATCGCTGACCGGCGGATCGGGGGAGCTCTGCGCGCGACGACGGCGGCTGTCGACGTGATTCTTGGGCTCGATCCGCTCGGAGCTGCGACGCCTGAGACGTTGGCCACGGCAGACCCCGACCGCACTATCGCGGTTGTGAACTCCAATTCAATGGCAACCGCAGCGACCGTGGTCGTTGTGACGGTTGGCTTGCCATCGCACAAAACGATTACTGGGCGCATTGCGAGCGCAACTCGCGCAGACCAGCTGATTGAGATCGATGCCGGCGACTTAGCCCAGAGGCTGTTCGCCGACCACATGGCGATCAACACGATCATGTTAGGCGCGGCCTACCAACACGGATGCTTACCGTTGAGGGCTGAGGCAATTGAAGCGGCGATTAAGCTCAACGGCACCGCTGTTGAAATTAATCTCGCGGCGTTTAGATGGGGCCGGGCAGCGGTCGCTGATCCGGTGGCCGTCGAGCAGGCCCTGAGTAAGGGGTCGCCCACGGTCGGTCGTGCGCTCGACGCAAACATAACCAAACTCGTAGAAGCGGTTGGCGGCGATCAGGTCCTTCAAGAACTCTTGGCAATCCGGGCTAGCGATCTTGTCACCTACCAAGACCGCGCTTACGCCGAGCGTTATCTCGCCGATGTTTCACGTGTGGCAGTGGTCGAGCGTGAACGCGGCTGTGGGGCGACCATGTCTGTAACCAAAGCCTACGCTCGCGGCCTCTACAAGCTGATGGCTTACAAAGATGAATACGAGGTGGCGCGCCTGCACGCCGACGCTGCGAAGTCGCAAGAGATCGCTGCCGTGTTCGGCGACGGGGCAAAGACGAAAGTCCTCCTGCACCCGCCGCTGTTGCGTGCCTTAGGTCTCAAGCGCAAGATCAAGCTCGGACGTAGCGCCGACATCAGTTTCGGCCTCCTTCGCCGCATGCGCCGAGTTCGCGGGACGGCCTTGGACCCATTTGGCTATACGAGCCTTCGCCGCGTTGAGCGCTCGCTGATTGGTGAGTATCAAGAGTTGGTGGGTGCTGCCCTAGAAGAGCTGACGCCTGAGAGTCAACCGTTGGTGAGTGAGATTGCCGATCTAGCTCAGATGGTTCGTGGCTATGAAGATATTAAGCTCGCCAATATCGAGCTATTTAGGGCGTCGGCGAGTGAGAAGCGATCGGCTCTAACGGCTGCTCGCTGAGGTTGGAATCACCGATCTGGCCAAAGTGTCTTCTCCGATGACGGCTAGACCGCTTGGAAGTGCGGGTTCTCGATGATTCCTAAGATTGCGCCGCCCGGCTCGCGCACCGAAGCTAGGCGGATGCCCTCTCCGACGTCACGAACCGCAGTGTGTGCCGGCGCCCCGCTATTGAGCAGTTCGGCTAGCACTACGTCGGCATCGTCAACGCCCCAGTAAGTAACGGGACCGTCTTCGGTGCTGGCATCGGGATCGAGCCCTAGTTCATAGCCGCCGATATTGAAGCCGACGTAGAACGGCTGATCGAAGTACGGCTCAACTCCGAGGATTGCGCTGAACCAAGTTTTCGCCCGCTCTAAGTCGGGCGCTGGGTAGACGATAGTCCGCAGTCCTTGGAGCATTCTGCCTCTCCTCTGATCGTTGGATGGAGCCAGTCGGGATCGAACCGACGACCTCCGCCTTGCAAAGGCGGCGCTCTCCCAGCTGAGCTATGGCCCCGCTTCATGCAGTTTAGAGGCCACGTCGTGCATCTGGCGCCCGGCACACCTACGGCGATGTAGATTTACCGTAGATGAGCGGTCTATCTCGACGCGAACTAATTGCCCTAGCTGCGGCTACGACGAGTTTTGGATTCGGATCGCTGGGTGCCGGTTGCGGTGTCGGGTCGACGCCAAGCAAGAGGCGCACGGTGGTCGTCGTAGGCGCTGGATTAGCT
Source organism: Solirubrobacterales bacterium (assembly GCA_947474595.1). GTDB lineage: Bacteria > Actinomycetota > Thermoleophilia > Solirubrobacterales > Solirubrobacteraceae > CANJIV01. Next base: position 318,621 of record CANJIV010000001.1, on the reverse strand, counting down.
GGCCTAGGGGCAGCAGCAGTGCTACGGGCAGCCGGGTTTACGCCGATCGTCTTGGAGGCCCGCCCGAGGATTGGCGGCCGTGTTCATACCGTCGATCACTTCGGCACCAAGATAGACCTCGGCGCCGCATGGATTCATAACAGCCGAGGCAATCCACTGACTGCTGTGGCCAATGCCAAAGGCCTGAAGACCGTCGCCACCGACTACGACCGCTTGGCGCTGCGTAAGGCTGACGGCTCGGCCGTCTCAGCAGCGATCGCAGAAGAGGCTATGGCGGCCCGCGACCGGATCATCTCCGCCCTATCCGACCAAGCCCAAGACACTCCGCGCGAGCGCCTGGCGGGACCGCTTCGAAGTGAGATTAATCGCCAAGGCCTTACGGGTAGTGCTGCCGAAGTCCTGCAGTGGCTACTCGGCGTGGAGCTGCCCCTTGATGTGGGAGCCGATCCTAACCTGCTGTCTTTAGAGGGGTTCGATGAAGGCGACGAGTGGAATGGTGGTCCCGATCTGCTGATGGTCGGTGGCGCATCGCAGCTAGTAGCTGCGATCGCGAAGGGAACGACGGTACGTACGGGCGCTGAGGTGGTTGCCGTGCGTTCGCAAGGTCAGCAGGTCGCGGTTACCCTGCGTTCTGGGGCGATCATAAAGGCGAGCGGCTGCATCGTGACCGTGCCGCTCGGAGTCCTGAAGGCCTCGACGATTGCCTTTGACCCGCCGCTACCCGCCGCTACCCGCCGGGCCATCGGCAGGATCAGCGTTGGCGTACTAGACAAAGTATTCCTCGATTATTCCCAAGCGCGGTGGCCACGAGATGCGGTTGCACTTGGCACGGTTGGTGAATCATTAGCTAAGACGGTTAGCGTTTTCCCGCTTGAGCGCGTGACCGGCAAGGCGCTCGGAGTTGGCTTTATCGGCGGTGCTTACGCAGTAGAGCTTGAGCGCGCAGGCCCGGCCGCAATGGTCGAGGCTGTCGTCGAGCGGATGGGCCAAGGATTTCCTGAACTGGCGACTCCCCGCGGCACGCTCAGCACGGCATGGAAGGCGGATCGGTTCGCCCGCGGCTCATACTCTTTTCTCGGCCCGTCGGCAACGGCGACCGACCGAGTCGCGCTTGGTCGCCGCAGTGGGCGTGTGATTCTCGCCGGCGAACACACAAGCATCAACCGCCCGGCGACGATGGACGGAGCCTGGCTCGCTGGCCGGGCCGCCGCCAGTCGCCTTGTCGACGCACTGACCTAAGCGCTGGGGCCCGTTAAGGGGAGCGAGAGCCAAGCTTTGAGTTTGGCGTCTCTCCCCATACGAAGAACGTAGCGACCAGGGCCAGCGCGATTCCTAGAGCCGTGTTGAGTATCCGGTAGGCGCAGATGCTGAGTTCGCTGTAATTGGTCGTGCTGATCATCAGTAAAACGGTTGGGGTCAGCAGCATCACTAGCCAGTGGTAGTTGCGCTCACGCAATGCAAAGAGGGAGAAGGCTGTCAAAGCGGTGGCCGCCGCCAGCCACCACGGGTTGGCGGTTACTAAGACGACCGCAGTTGCGGCAAGGATGCCGATGAAACTCCCCGACCCGCGCTGTAGGGCGCGAACTCGGCTGGTGTGGGCGCCTGGCTGGAGGATGGCTAAGGCCGTCAGTGCCACCCAGTAGCCGTAGGGGAGATCAATAAGTCGGTAGGCAAGCACTGCTAGCGCAGTTGTCAGGCCGATTCGCAGCGCGTGGTGGCGAAGGCTTTGGTCGTCAAGTAGGCCTGATCGCGCCTGTGACAGTGTTGTGGAAAGGCCCGGCCAAGTCGTCTCTGTCTCTGCTGGCTTCGATCCTAGGACGGCTAGAACCATCACTATCAGGCCAAAAGCTCCACCGACCGCCAGGCAGGCCACCTCTTGCCCCAATGGCGCAGAGCTAATGCCGTTGGTGACGACGAATACTGCGCTGACAACGAACCCGGTAAGCGCTCCGTGTTTCCCAGCCACACGGAGTGTCGACCATAGGGCGACCCAGATAAATGTCGCTGCAACGCAGGCGACGACACTCGGGTGCGTGAGAACGCCAAGCGCGACTGCGGCCGTACTTCCAACCAGCGCCAAGACGCCCCAAATCCAGCGGTCAGAGACCTTTGCGCCGGGCATTGCCAGCGCTACATTCATTCCGCCTAAGGCTGCGAATAGACCTAGCTGCGCGTTGCCGGCGACTAGTCCGACAAAAAGCGGAGTAGCTGTGGCCAGCATCCCCGCCGTCGCTATCGGCCAGTCGATATCACCATCGACGACGTGGAAGGCTTCGCCGGCGAGGTCATTGGTCATCCGTTGGACTTCGGCAACCTCGCTGGTGCGCTGCATGCGCAGAGGGTAGTGAGATTCGGAGGGCTAAGGGCGCGTTGCGCTACCGCCGTCATCGCCTAAAACAACTATTCGCAGGATCGCGAGCACGAAGCTGAGCTCTCCCGGAGCCATCGCGGCGGTAGCTGCGAGCCAACCGTTGGCGTCGAGGTTATCGGCGCCCCCAGCCAACAGTCGGGGAGACAGGATTTGAACCTGCGACCGCCCGGCCCCCAGCCGGGTGCGCTACCAGACTGCGCCACTCCCCGTGGCCCTTCTCCCTACCCAAGCGGGCGACGGGAATCGAACCCGCCCTAGAAGCTTGGAAGGCTCCTGTGCAACCACAACACCTCGCCCGCAGGCTTACTCATCCTACCGCGGCTGCTACTCGCCTGCGCTCCTGTGTGTCAGCGGTGGCTGGGGCGCTCTCGCCATTTGTAGGTCGACATGAAGCCATGGCCGGTTCTCTGCTGATACCTTGGCTCGCGATGGCCCAGGCGTTTGAGACCCCACCCGCCGACCGCTCGGCATATCTGCATCACGCGACGTTGCAGACGCGGTGGAATGACACCGATGCCTACCGCCATGTCAATAACGCCGACTACTACGGCTACTTCGACACCGTCATCAACGCATTGCTGATCGCCGAGGGCGGCCTTGATATCCACGGTGGCGAGACGATTGGTCTCTGCGCAGAGTCCCACTGCAAGTTCCTCGGTCCGCTCTGGTTCCCCGGTAGCGTGGAGGCTTATCTTCGCGTTGGCCATCTCGGTAACAGCAGTGTGCGTTACGAGTTGGCTCTCTTTGACGGTGAGAGCGGCGAGCCGGCCGCCGTCGGCTGGTTCGTCCACGTCTTCGTCGATGCTAAGACACGTCGTCCGGCGGATATCTCTGAGCAGATGCGTACCTTGCTCCAGCGGCTGCAGCCAAGCTAATGGGGAGCGTTCGCGCGGCCGTACTGATACGCAGCCCAGACAAGGGGCCGTTTGCGTCAACTAGACCGATTGAGATCCGCGAGCTACAGCTTGACGAGCCGGGCGATGGTGAGGTGACTGTCAAGATCCATGCCGCAGGGCTCTGCCACTCCGATCTCTCTGTGATTAATGGTGACCGGCCACGGCCTGTGCCAATTGTGCTTGGCCACGAGGCCGCTGGTGAGATAACCCAGCTCGGCGCTGGCGTCAGCGGTTTTGAGGTCGGCGACCGCGTGGTATTGGCCTTCGTGCCCTCCTGCGGCGAGTGTGATCCATGTCTCTCTGGACGAGCCGCGCTCTGTGAGCCGGGCGCTGTGGCCAACGCTGCCGGAACCTTGGCTTCGGGCGAGCGTCGCTGGGGCGGGGATGAAGGCGAAATGCTCCACCACCACCTCGGCATCAGCGCCTTCGCCGAGCAGACGATCGTCTCGCAGCTCTCGGCGATCAAGATTCCCGACGATCTTCCCTACGACGTCGCCTGTCTCTTCGGTTGCGCAGTTCTAACCGGAGTCGGCGCAGCGTTAAATGCTGCCGCGATCGAGCCGGGTCATACCGTTGCTGTCTTTGGGCTTGGCGGCGTTGGGTTAGCAGCTGTGATGGGCGCCAAGCTCGCAGGCGCAGGCCGTGTGATCGCAGTCGATCCGGTCGCTCACAAGCGCCAGCTGGCACTCGAACTTGGCGCCGACGAAGTTCTAAGTGGCGCCAGTGGGACGGTAGAACAGCTAAGAGCTCTGACCGATGGCGGCCCAGAACGGGTGATTGAGACTGCGGGCTCTGTAGCGGTCCTCGAGATGGCCTACCTTGCGACCCGTCGTGGTGGCACAACCGTCACGGTTGGGCTGCCCAACCCAGAGGCGCTACTTTCGATTCCAGCGGCCACTCTCGTCGCCGAAGAGCGGACGCTAAAAGGCTCCTATCTCGGCTCAGCAAACCCAAGTGAGATGTTGCCTAAGCTCTTTGACTTCTGGCGCGCCGGAAAGCTGCCAGTTGAGCGACTGATCACAGGACGGCTGACGCTTGAGGAGATAAACGAGGGCTTTGATCGCCTTGCATCCGGCGAAGTTATCCGTCAGATCATCGTTCCCTAGGCGGTCAAAAGCTTGCTACCGCCGGACCTGACACTACTGTCCTTGCCAGCAGACGCCGTCACTAACCGCGCTGAATACTAGGAGGTAGGCCAGCTATGTCCACCACGCTTTCCCAACAAGATGTCCGCTCAGAGGTTGCCAAGGAGCTTCACTCAGGCCGCAAGTGGCTCTTGGCGTCGGGGATATTGGCCCTGATCGCCGGAGTGGTGGCGATCATTGTTCCCGCTGCAGCGTCGGTAACGATGGCACTTTTCATCGGCTGGCTGCTGATTTTTGGTGGCGTCTTACTTCTCTTTGATGCCTTTTCGGCCCCCAGCGCCGGCCGCGTGATTATGCGAGTTGTCTTTGCGTTGATTACCGGCGGAATAGGCGTTTACTTGCTGGTCGCGCCGCTAAAGGGAACCGTAACACTGACAGCAGTACTGGCCTTCTGGTTCATCGTAGTCGGCCTACTACGGCTCGTCGTCGCAATTCAAGAGCACGGGATGCCTGGCTCTGTTCTCGTTGGTCTCAACGGAGCTCTATCGCTGATCCTCGGCGTCTTAATCGCTACAAACCTTCCCGCCTCGGCCGACTGGGCGATCGGGCTGTTGGTTGGCATTGAGTTCATCTTCTACGGCTTCGCCGCGATTATGCTCGCCTCGGCCGCTAAGCAGGCCGAGAAGGAGGCACTTGGTGGTGCGGGCTCGACGCCCGCTACGGCCTAGGAGAAGTTTCGGTTAGGCACCAGCGCCGACGACCGACTGACTGATCCTCCAAGGAGAGTCAGAGCCGCCATCTAAGGAGAAGAGCCACCGTTCTGTAAAGGTTACGCTGCGGTCTCGGCTACCGGAGATCAGTGCAACTGTCTCGCGGTCTTCGACGTAACGACGCCCACTGACGTCAACTTCGACCGTCATCGTCGGTGGTTGGCTTCCAGCGTCTAACGCGATGATCCGCAGCGACAACACCTTAGGCCCACGCACAACCATGCGCGCGTTTTGGCCAGCTCCAGCAGGGTGTAGGAGGTCGCGGACGGCCGCTGGGCTGGCCACGGCTAAGAGCGGCTCGTCGGCGCCATCGACGGCTTCTGCCCAAGCTGCTACCGCGCGCCGCGCGGCGGCTTCAAGGACATGAGGTGCGAAGCGACCATCTGCGAGCGAGAGGTCATTGGCTGCGGCCCGCGCATCGCCATCGAACTCGAGGTTGGCGATCTCAGAGGTGAGGAAGCCCACAGGAGGAGCATCGGCGACAGCACCTTCGACGTATGCCTCGTCGCGCAGTCGCTCAGTGTCGCTCCAGGGTGAGGCCACGATCGGTTCAGAGAGGTGGTGGGTGCCCTCGGTGTCGCTCTCGATTGAGACGCATATCCATCGGTTGTCGCGCCGAGCAAGCGTCCAATATTCGGCCAAGCCAATCACTTCAGACTGGGTCTGATCACGGTAGCGGACCTCGCCACTGTCAGTGATTACGACGTCACGCATCACGGCTTCGAGACGCACGACGACCCGATCTTCTGCGTCGTCATCGCGGTTTACGAGCCCGACATATTCAACCTTAGGACCGCTGCGCACCGAGACTTCGTTATGCCAGCCGCGTGATTGGAAGTCATCTAAACGGAGCTCCCACTCTTGGAGTAGATCCTTGCCGATGAGGGTGGCAAGGCGGTCGCGGTCGGCCGCGTTCCAAGCTGCCTGGCAGGCGTGGAAGAGCTCTGCGGCTTGGGCATCTACGGTCACCGGGTCAAACCAGATGTCGTCCTGTAGCGCCTCAGCGGCTGCGGTGCGCACTCGCCGGTCGCGCTCTTCGCGTCGTAGGCGCCGTAGGCGCGCCATCCGCCATGCGGCAAACATCGAGACGATGATGAACACGACGAAGATTCCGCCGAAGATGAGAAAGCCACCGACTCCGATGGCAGCGCCTCCGCGCCCACCGCCTCCGAAACCGCCTCCGCCTCCACCGCCTCCGAAGCCGCCTCCGCCTCCGAAGCCAGAAGAGCCAGAACCAGCAGCCCCTAGTGCAGCCGTCGACGCTGCTAGCCAGAGCAGAAGTGCCAGAGCAGAAGTTGTCAGCAGGCGACGGTTCACGTCACTTGATGGTGGCGGGCTTGAGCCGGCGCGTCAACTACGTCGCCGAGAAGATTAACCACAGTTGGCGATGCCGCCAGCGCCGCTGGAACGTCCGGCGCGCATCGCAACTACGGTCGCGTTGGAGTCGGTTTCAAAGACGATGCGAGTCTTATCGGCGGAATCGCTGGGTACATACGTCAGGGTCTCGCCGCCATCTCCCGGGGATACCTGGATCCGTTCGCCGTAGATCGAGCGGACCTTCTCGGCGCTATCGCCAACCACTATGCCGCTGAAGGTTGGCACGGTGTTGCGGTTGACAGCGAAGCCCGTGACGATCCCTGAGGAGATAAGGATGCGCGCTCCCTGCGGTCCGCCGGCTGGCGTATAGGAGCGGCAGCTTTCGTCGCCAGTGGATAACTCTGTATCGAGCTTTGTACCAGCCTCCGCAGTTGCCTCTTCCAAGGTCATCCCAACCTTAATCGGCCCAAGTGCGACAGTTGTGAGCTTGGCATCGGCCATCTGCGGAGATAGGTCGGCCGGAGCCTTAGTGGGTGTGGTCTCTGTCACCGTAGGAGCCTTGGCTGGTGTGGTCACGGTTAGTGTCTGTGCGCGTGGGGCCGTCGAAGCAGAATTGCTGTCGTGGAGAAGAAGTAGTCCGACGCCGAAGATCGCAGCAAGGGCGACTATCCCCAAGAGCGCACCAATCAAGAAGTAGCGCACAGGGTGACCAGCACGCTCTTCTCCGCTACCGACGACTACGACGGGTTCAGGTTCGACTACGACGGGTTCAGGTTCGACTACGACGGGTTCAGGTTCGACTACGACGGGTTCAGGTTCGACTACGACGGGTTCAGGTTCGACTACGACGGGTTCAGGTTCGACTACGAATGGCTCGAAGGCGGCCGTTGGGCTCAAGTCCTCCTCGTACTCGCCTTCCTCTTCACCACCTAGGACTGACCGATGGACAGGGCCTACTGGCTCGGATGTGCGGGCGAAGTCATCAAGCGGAGGGCCGGATGCAGGTGGGGATGCTGGCCACAGAGGTGGCGCCGGGTGCTCGGCGGTCTCCTCGCCGTCTGGGGTTTCATCTCTGTCTTCGCTCACGATAAGCAGGCTACGCGGTCGGCGTCTACATCCCTGCCCGAGAGTAGGAGTCCCTTGATGACCACTACGGCTGTGAGCTGGTCAATGTGTATGTTCCGGCGCCGTCATAACGGAGCAAGTTCGCCGAGAGACCGCGGGTGCCACAGATCGTGTAGCCGACCGATTCGCGGTGTGAGTCGGTGGCCGACCGGCCGATCAGGCGTCCAGCACTGGAGTACAGACGCAGGTCGGCGTCAAGCGCGAGACTACTCTCCACGGTCACCCGCCCGATTCCATCCAGCGGTGTTGCGATAGATACCCGCCTGCTCTCATCACTCTTGGTGAGTCTCCCCTTTTTGGTGGTCACCGTAGCTTGCGTCCAAGGCGACAACACGTCCTGACGGATCAATTCAAGGGCCTTTTTGGTCGGCTTGAAGGACTTAGAGAAGGTCGTATCTTCGTATCCGTATCCGCTCAGCGTGGCATAAGACTCAGCGAATGCTTCGCCAGGATTGCGGCCATACTCGCGATCTTCATCACCAGGGAATGCGGTTTTAGCTCGCGTACGTGCGCAGACATTCTCGTAGGTAGCCCACCGCTTAGTCCCCCAGTCAACTGCATCCCAAGGTGTATTGAGCCGGTTATTAGCCAAGTGGTGGCCGTACTCGTGTGCCGCTGTCACTCGACTGTATTCGTAGGAGCTAGGGGGGATCATGACGATCTCTGACTCGGAGTCGTAGCAGCCGTAGGTACCGTCGCCACACTGGCGCGTTATCTCGGTCATAGGCACCACTCGGACGCGGATTCGGGCGATCTCGCTTCCGTGTAGTAGCCCTTTGTAAAACGAAGCCCAAGTTCGTGCCTCGCCAAGCGCGTCGGGTACTGCGTCTGAGACAGCGATACTGATTCGCAGGCCATCGCCAACGTCGTAGCTGCCGCCGACGAAGGCAGCACTGTGCGCTTGGACTAACCCATGCACAACCCTTGCCTCAGCGCTGGTTGCGAGAGTGGCAATCGCGGAAATCGCGGCGAGCACCACGATCGGTGCCGCAAAGATTCGGGTCGCTCGCATGCAGACAGGCTACCTGTCGAGCGCTCCGTTTGAGCTATTCAGCGTAAGCGTTAGACGATGACAAGCGGGGAACCCAGGAATCGAACCTGGCGTTGCGGTTTTGGAGACCGCCGTGTTACCGATACACCAGTCCCCCGGAGCGCCGACATTGTAAGGCTCCTTCCATCCGCGCGGTGGAGAGGATGGTTGAGGCGCCCTGCGACTGCGATGCGGGCGGAGGGACTTGAACCCCCAAGGCCTTGCGGCCACCGGCACCTAAAGCCGGCGTGTCTGCCAATTCCACCACGCCCGCGTTGGAAGTTGGTACACAGTCTTAGAAGATTGTATGGTCGTTGGCGTGCAAGAGGGTTCACCGGGGCTCGTGCTGACGCATCCCAACCGCGATAAGGCGGAGTGCAAGGCCATGCGCGCGATTGTTAGTGGGCTGTTGGTGGCCTCTGCGGTCGCTCTCTTCGTCGTGATTATCGGAGGCTGGGATCAGCTCGTTGGGTTAATCGAGTTGCAGATTGTCTACGGGGCTATCTACCTGCTGATGGCCTTCTACGTTGCGCGCTGGAAGCGAGGGGTGCTACCACTTGCCGCTGCGCTAGCGACCCTGTTGGCGATTTTTGCCGCTATCTCGGCTCCACAGTGGCTTGCTCGCGACAAACCTGGCTTCATCAGCCCTACGCTTGATAACGAGTTTCTAGGCTTAGTCACACTGCTAATTCTGGTGCTTCAGCTGCTTATGATCGTGGCAGCACTTGTCGCCTTCCGCCAAGAGTGGAGTGTTGAGCTTGAAGTTGGCGTCAACACCGTAGATGGAGGATCTGGCGACTCCTCCCAGTCAAGGCCGGTCATCCCGACCCGCGTCACTGTCGACGGCGACATCGCGACCTGAGAGCGCCAGCAGGGCTAACCACGGGCGCGGCCGCTTTCGACAGCAAGCCACGCCCGGGATCGCAATGTTCTCTTTAACTGATCTCGTCGAGCAGCTCGGCGAGCCGCGCGGGCGCGCTGACCATCGCGTCGTGGCCGGTGGCGATCTCCAGCATCTCGATCCCTTCCTCGCGTGCCCTCTCGCTCGCCGGCACCGTGCCCGCGTTCTTTGGTGCGGTGAGGTCGATGAACGTCCTTGGCAGAGATCGGGCCGCATTGGTCGGCGCCGAGAGCGGCTCGGTCGAGGCCAGCAGCGGCATGTCGGTGAGGTTCGCCCAGACCCACTCGCGGTCGGCAGGCTCGGTTAAGCCCCAACGGACGAGCAAGCTCTTCTGCGGCGGCAAGCGCCAGCCGTCGCCCTGCTCGCGCGCGATCTGAAGAAACGCCTCGCGGGACTCCGGCGGCTCAGTGTCGAGCACCGACTCGCGATCGCGCGGCAGGAACGCGTCGAGGTATACGAGGCGGGCGATTCGATCGCCAACGATCTCGGCGGCACCGGTGATGACCGCCCCTGCGTAGCTGTGCCCGACGAGAGTCACGCCGTGCAGGTCTTCCCCCTCGATCAGCTCGGTGATGTCGGAAACATGGGTTGAAAGCCCGACCTTCGGGGTCAGCTCATCGGCGCGCTCGGCGAGCCCGGTCAGCGTCGGTGTGTAGACGCTGTGCCGGGCCGCCTCGAGCAGCGGCTTCACGCGCCCCCAGCACCAACCGCCGTGATTGGAGCCGTGGACGAGGACGAAGGTTGCGCCGTCGGCCGGGCCGCGAAGCATGGAATCACCCATACCCCGCAGCCTATCCGACGGCGCCCAGTGGCCCGTTCGCTTATCTACTACCGCAGGCAGGAGACCTGAACGGTGAAGACTCGTGCGACGGTAACGTTGCTCGCTCCGCGCCCGACTGCGCCCGCCGGGGCACCTGCGGATGTCGTCAAGAACCGAACGTAGTCTGTCTCAGTGGCATCGGAGATGGCGCCGTTCCAGCTTGAGCCTATGCCCAGAACCTTTTCGCCCGAAAGACATCTCGCTGTGACGAGGACTTTAGTTGGCGCTCCAGTGCTCGTGGTGGCGGTGATCGTGGCGCTAGCGCTGCGGACCGTAATTGTGCCCACATTTCGTGCTGATACCTGTGAGGTGCCGATCTTTGAGTTGGTGACCGCGCTGCTGCCGATCTTTGAGTTGATCACGGCGCCCGGTGCGATCGTTCCGACAGTCACCGCGCCGACCTGTAGATCCCTAGGAGCGATCGAATCGTCGAGAATCTCAGGAGATCCGACAGAGCCAGCCGCCATTGCGCGCTTGGTCACAGAGTCGGTAGCGAGGTTTGCTGCTTGGACCGCGCCCTGACCCAGCTTGACGGAGGTGACCGCCCCACTCTTTAGTTGGGTGGTCCCGACGCTGTTGGCGGGAAGTGAGGTAGCGGCGTAGCCGGTTCCTCCGAGAGCTGCGACGAGGGCTACGGTCGCGACGACCATCGCAGCCGAGGGCCGACGAGATGTAAAGCGGTGCATGTATGACTCCTTTTGGAACGTTTAGAGGTCTGATTTCAATATTCAGCCGAGCAAATACCTAAGACTCTTGAGGTGATCTGCGCCTGCATTTTGCAGCCCCAAGCACCGTAACCATTGCGCGATTTACAGCGGCGCGCGCCGATGACAGCGTTGTTGCAAAGTATCTGTCAAGGTTGGACGCAGATCAAGCGGCCGTTAGATGCGGCGGGTGGGAGTCGAACCCACACGTCCGAAGACACCGGGACTTGAATCCGGCGCGTCTGCCAGTTCCGCCACCGCCGCATGACCGACCATGCTAGAGAATCCTCACCTAAACCAACTTGCAACCTAAGGAGATAACTAATGCCAATCACACTTAACGACAACGCACGCGCCCTTCTCAAGGCTCCAAACTTCTGCAACGTGTCTACCCTGCGCGAGGACGGCTCGGTTCAATGCGTTCCGGTCTGGGTTGATCTAGACGGTGACACCGTCGTGCTAAACACCGCCGTTGGGCGTGCGTGGCAAACTCATCTGGGCCGCGATCCAAGGGTCACGTTGACGATCTTAAACCAGGAAAACCCTTACGAATATGTGACCTTGCGGGGCCGCGTTGTCAGTGAGACGACCGATGGTGCCGACGATCACATCGACAAGATGGCCATGAAGTACATGGGAGTCGACAGCTACCCGTATCGCTCTTCAGAAGAGCAGCGTGTGGTTATGAGGGTCGAGGCAGAGCACGTCAGTTACTTCTCGGCAGGCTAGCCGCAGCGCAGCTGGCTAGCTCACGGCCCAACTAGGTCGCTGAGTAGCTCTGCGATCGCTGGCGGCGCTACCAGGAGTCCTGCGGGAAGGTCATCTTTTGCCTGAAGCGTGCGAACTTCCAGCCCGGCGCGTTGGCAGATCAGCGCGCCGGCAGCTAGATCCCAAGGGTTTAGCCCGCGCTCGTAGTAGGCATCACAGCGCCCACACGCAGTCCATGCGAGGTCCAGCGCGGCGCTACCCAGACGTCGGATGTCACGCACCAGCGGGAGTACTCGGGTTAGTACTTCAGCCTGACTGGCCCTAACGCTGGCGTCATAAGCAAAGCCTGTGGCGACCATTGCAGTCGCGAGGTCTTGCTTGCTTGAGCCGACGATTGTCTCTCCGTTGAGGGTCGGTTGGCCAGAGCGCGTAGCGGCGAATATCTCATTGCGCACGGGATCTAATACGACCCCCGCAATGCCACCGTCACGATCAAGGCAGGCGATGCTGACAGACCACTGAGGGATACCAAAGAGGTAGTTGATCGTGCCGTCAAGCGGATCAACGAGCCAGTGAACAGAGCTCACCCCGTCCCCGCTTTGATTTCCACCCTCCTCACCGAGGATGGCATCGCCAGGTCGTTGCTCGCAGATGATTGCGCGGATTGCGCGTTCGGCTTCGAGATCGGCCTCGCTAACGAGATCGGTCGGCGTGCTCTTGGCTCTGACATCTTGGGCGGGACCATTAAAGCGATCTAGGAGCAGGGCGCCTGCGGCTTGGGCGGCTTCGAGGGCGATCGCAAGTAGTGGGGCCTCTAGAGCACTGCCAGCATCTCCTTCCGCGCCACGGTTGCTCACCGTCAGCTCACCGCCGGCCGACGAGTCGCCCACGGTTGGGCTCTCTCGATTTGGGCACTGAGGCTTAGTAGCCGTTGCTCGCTGTTAGCTGGGCCAACCAGCTGCACCGCGAGTGGCAAGCCCCCGACTGTGAGGCCAGCGGGAACCGATGCCGCCGGTTGACCGGTCGCATTCCAGACCGCTGTATAAGGACACAGTGCAGCTGCGCCGCTGAAGGTTGATAGCGCGCCGCGCCCCTCCCAGCGACCAACGGTTGGAGCTGGCGCCGTGGTAACCGGCGTGATCAAGATGTCGTAGGAATCAAAGATGGCATTGATCCGCGCAGCGTGACCCGACTCGGCGCGACGGACCTTGGCGAGCAGGCTTGGAGTGACGAGGCTGCCCATCCGCACCATCGCGCGGGTCCTGCGCTCGAGCTGTGTGGGGCGAGCCATCGCGACGCCGTCATCGTGGATTCCCCGCAGGTAGCGCGCGACCACAGATGGACCTATCTGGCCGTACTGAGGGTCTTGCGCGCGGACATCGTGGCCAAGTGACGCGAGGAGCTCTGCGATCTGCTCGACGGCTGAGCGAACCTCGGGGTCAAGTTTTGAGATGAAGCCCGGCGCGACCTTAAAAGAGACAGCAATCCGGAGGCGGCCAGGATCGCTATTTGCGGCTTCGACGTAGGGGCTGGTGGGTGCCTGTGGGCCCTGGCCGCTGCTTGGGCCGGAGCCGGGGCCGTGGGTAGCGTCAAGGAAGAGCGCTGAGTCGACAACGGTGCGGGTTAGAGCTCCGTAGACCGAGAGCCCATGCCAGTGCTCGAGTTCGGGAGAGTAGGAGATTCGGCCACGCTGGGGCTTTAGCCCGTAAAGACCACTGAAGGCAGCCGGAATCCGGATTGACCCGGCGCCGTCGGATCCCAGCGCCGCACTCACGAGCCCCGCCGCAACGGCCGCTGCGCTGCCGCCGCTTGAGCCACCCGGCGTGTGGTCGCAGTTCCATGGGTTGCGCGTTACGCCCCATGTCGCGGACTCTGTAAATGGCCACTGAGTTAGCTCAGGGACGTTGGTTTTGCCAATTACGATTGCCCCAGCGCCACGCAGCCGTCTGACTACCTCGGCGTCTTCATGCTTAGGCCCTCCATGCGCGCCGCTCCCAAGTGCAGTGATGTCACCGTTTACGTCTGTGTCGTCTTTGATTGCGATCGGCACGCCTAGCAGCGGCCGCTCGTCGCCCTCCTTCAAGCAAGCCGCTGCTTGGTCGGCCTCGATGCGGGCACGTTCGGCATATACGCAACGAAAGGCGTTGATCTGTGGATCTAAGCGTTCGATGCGTTCTAGGCAGAGATCTACAAGTTCGCGGGGAGATATCTCACCGCTGCGCACGAGTTCGGCTTGGCGGTAGCTGCCTGCGAAGGCGAGATCAGTGGCGTCCATCAAAGACAACCCTAACGCTCGCTCCCTAGCGCGGGGTGCGTAGTTGGCTTAGACAGGAGTAACCGGGTTGCGCTTCTGAGGCCACTCGCGGCGCTTGCCGTGGTAGACGGCGTAGCGCTTGCGCAGTTCGTCTCGCAGATCTTCAGGCTTAACGATGGCGTCTATGACAAGTTCGGAAGCAAGGCGCAGGATGTCGATGTCCTGCGCGTATTCACTGCGCAGCTCTTCGACTTTTGCCGCCCGTTGTTCTTCGTCCTCGATCGCCTGAATCTGGTTGTAGAAGACGGCGTTGACAGCAGCCTGTGGCCCCATCACTGCGATCGATGCGCTCGGCAGGGCGATACAGCAATCGGGATCAAAGGCCGGACCTGCCATCGCATAGAGGCCTGCTCCATAGGCCTTGCGAACGATCACTGAAATCTTGGGAACTGTGGCGCTGGCCATCGCACTGATCATCTTGGCGCCGTGGCGGATGATGCCTTGGCGCTCGACTTGGGTGCCGATCATGAAACCCGGAACGTCGGCAAGGAAGAGCAGCGGCACGCCGAACGCGTTGCAAGTTGAGATGAAGTGGGCGGCCTTGTCGGCGGAGTCGCTAAAGAGGACGCCGCCTTTGACCTTGGGTTGGTTTGCAACGATGCCAATACAGCGACCGTTGATGCGCCCGAAACCCACGAGCAGCTCTTTGGCCCAGCGGTCGTGGATCTCAAAAAACGTATCTGCGTCTAGTAGTGAGTCCAGCAACAAACGCATGTCGAAAGGCTTGTTCTCGTCGTCTGGGACGATCTCTGAGATCGGCGTGGAGGAGGCTGGGTCGGCTGGTTTGGCAACCGGCGGCAGCCACTCCCAATGAGAGGGTAAGTAGGAGAGGTAGCGCTTTGCACAGTCGATTCCCTCGGCGTCTGTCTTGACGAGCTTATGGCCGCAGCCGGAGACGCCGGTGTGCATCTTTGCTCCGCCCATCTCCTCCAAGGTGACCTTCTCGCCGATCACCATCTCTGCCATTCGCGGAGATCCGAGGTACATCGATGCGTTGCCATCGCGCATGATCACGATGTCGCAGAAGGCCGGGATGTAGGCGCCTCCCGCGGCACTAGGACCAAAGAGAACGCAGACCTGGGGGACGATCCCTGACATCCGAACCTGGTTAAAGAAGATCCGTCCGGCGCCGCGGCGACCCGGGAACATCTCTACTTGGTCGGTTATGCGGGCTCCGGCTGAATCGACTAGATAGATCATAGGAATCCGCTGAGTAAATGCCGCCTCTTGGATACGGATGATCTTTTCTACCGTCTTGGGTCCCCAAGAGCCCGCCTTGACTGTCGGATCGTTGGCCATCAGAGCGACCGGTCGGCCGTCGATCGTCGCAATCCCCGTAACAACGCCGTCGGCTCCTAGTCCGTCGGTTTCCCAGTTGGCGAGCATGCCCTCCTCAATGAAGGAGTCCTCGTCTACGAGCAGCGCGACGCGCTCACGCACGCCTAGTTTGCCCTGCTCTTCAGACTTGACGTGGTGGTGGGCCGGGCCGCCGCCGCGCGCACGTTGGATAGCGAGTTCAAGATCGGTCATTGGATGGGCAGCCTAGCCTAGTCGCGCTGTGGCTAAGTGATCCCTATGTTGGCAACCGGCGTCTCACCTGAGTAGTCGTAGAAGCCGACCCCCGACTTGCGGCCATACCAACCCGCTAAGAGCATCTTGCGCAGGGTTGGCGGTGCAGCAAACCGTCGCTCGCGAAACTCGTCAAAGAGGACGTCACAGATAGATCCGATTGTGTCGAGACCGATGAAGTCGGCGAGCGTGAACGGCCCCATCGGATGCCCCGTCCCAGCCTTCATCGCGATGTCGATCTCCTCGACTGTGCCGACCCCCTCCTCATAGGCGCGTATAGCGTCAAGGAGATAGGGAACGATCAGTCGATTAACGATGAATCCGGCTTTGTCCTTGGTTGTGACGCCGAGCTTGCCGAGAGTTTGACAAAAGGCGATCGCTGCGTCGAAGCTCTCCTGCGATGTGGTCACGCAGCGAACGATCTCGACCAACTTCATGACTTGGGCGGGGTTGAAGAAGTGCAGCCCGACAAACTGATCTGGTCGCGTAGTCACGGCAGCCTGAGCGATCACCGCCAGCGAAGAAGTATTGGTTGCAAAGAGCGCTGCTGGCTTAGCGATCGGGTCGAGATCGCGCCACATCTCAAGCTTGAGGTCAAGGTTCTCGGTGATTGCTTCGATCACGACGTCGCAGTCGCGCAGATCGTAGTAGTCAAGCGTCCCTTGGATGCGCCCACGAACTGCGTCTGCTTCGACTTGGGTTGATCTCTCCTTCTCCACTGCGCGGGCCAGCTGGCCCTCTATCTTGGCTAATGCCCCGTTGAGCTTTTCGTCGCTTACTTCGCGCACGATGACGTCATAGCCAGCCTGCGCACAGACTTGGGCGATCCCATGTCCCATCAGCCCTGCACCAACTACGCCGACCTGCTTGATCTCGCGGGCCATCTCAAATCTCCTTGTCTAGTTAGCCGGGGTTGGGGACGTTGTTGGAGCTTATGCCGTGAGGATCCTAGACCCCTCGCGGCGCTGTTTGCTACTCCGCGTGGAGCGGTCGCTGTCACGACCGCCCGGCGTCTCGCTGGTCAGCAACATAGGATTGGGTGGGTGAGTGACTCCACCGACAGCCAAGAACTACAAACCGTCAACGTCGTGCGCCGCGGCGGCGTTGCAACAGTTGAGCTCAACCGGCCAACAAAATTAAACGCATGGGACAAACAGTTCGGGCTTGATTTGCTCCACGCGATCGAGACTGTTGGCGCCGACGACAGCGTGCGCGCGGTGGTTATTCGCGGTGCGGGTAGGGGGTTCTCGGCTGGCGCAGACCTCACTTCGATGGGTAGCGGCGATGACCATCCCTCTACGCCTGACGGACTCCCAGACGTCTACAAGGTATTGACCCAGCGCTACCACCCGATCATCTCTGGGATCCGCAACATGCCCAAGCCGGTAGTCGCAGCCGTCCACGGACCGGCTGCCGGTATCGGTTGCTCGCTGGCACTTGCCTGTGACTTGGTTGTCGCCGATCCCACGGCCTACTTCCTCCTAGCATTCGTCAACATCGGCCTCGTACCTGATGGCGGCTCCTCACTCTTCATCCCGGCTCGGATCGGATTCGCACGCGCGGCCCAGATGGCGATGTTGGGCGAGCGAGTCAACGCAGATCAGGCACTGCAGTGGGGACTAATCAATCGCGTCTTTGCCGACGGCACCTTCGACCAAGAGGTCGACGCGCTGATGGATGGCTTGGCGGCAGGACCAACAGCCTCCTACGCTGGAACCAAGCGCCAACTCAATAACTGGCTCTACGCGCGCATGGATGAACAACTCGAACTTGAAGCAACGATCCAGCAGGAGATGATTGGATCGGCGGATTTCACAGAAGGCGTGCTGGCATTCACCTCCAAGAGACCACCGAACTTCTGCGGATCGTAGTGCGCAATGACTTCTACATCGTCCGATCTAAGGCCTCCAAGATGCCGACTGCTGCGCTGGCCTGTGCCACGTCTCAGAGCATTCCGGCGGCGTGCAGATAGAATCGGGTCGGACGTGGGTTCTCAAAGCAACTTTTCCCGGTGTGGCGCCCTTGCTCTCGCCCTGACATCCGCCCTTGTGGCCGGACTTCTTTTGTCTGCAAATGCATTGGCGGGGGCGGTCCTACCAGAGTCTGGCGGGTCACCTAACGCCGACAAGATTTCGGATCTCTACGAGATCGTCTTGTACGTAGGAGTTGTTGTCTTTCTCGTCGTAGCCGGAGCTCTTATCTACACACTGGTGAAGTTCAGGGCCCGCAACGGTGCAGTCGCGGCCCAGATTCGCGGCAACACCCGACTCGAGGTCGGTTGGACCGCAGGCGCCGCGTTAATCATTGTGGCCTTGGTTGTGGTCACGTTCATCGCACTACCGAGCATCGAGGACCCAGCGGCCTCTGGCACGGGCGGACTGGCCAAGGCCAACGGCAATCTCTACGCCGTCATCAATCAGCCACCTCCGCCTGGAGGCCAAGGGTTGACCATTGACGTCAACGGACAGCAGTACATCTGGCGCTTCACATATCCCGACCGGACATTCTCTTACGAGACGATGGTCGTCCCGATCGATACGACCGTGATCCTTAAGATTCGCGCTCAAGACGTCCAACACTCTTGGTGGATCCCCAAACTTGGCGGCAAAGCTGATGCAGTGCCTGGCTACACGAACGAAACGTGGTTCAAAATCTCCAAGACTGGAGTCTATGAAGGCCAGTGCGCCGAGCTCTGTGGTCGCGGTCATGCCAACATGGTGGCTCGCGTCCGTGCCGTGACCCCCGAGCAGTACCGCAGCTGGCTAGCTAGCCAGAAGAAAGAGATCGCCGCCTCGCGAAGGTTTGCTGCCAGCCAGCGCACAGCGCAGACTCCCAAGTAGAGCAACCAAGGCCCAATGTCTACCACCACACTCCCACCCGAAACTAACACAGCCGTCGCTATCGCCCGCCCGCAGATAACGGTTAGCAACGCAAACCCACCGCGCAAGGGCTGGACCTCTTGGGTGACGACGACCGATCACAAAAAGATCGGGATCATGTACATGGTATTCGCCTTCGCCTTCTTCATTATCGGCGGCGTCGAGGCACTCTTGATGCGCATCCAGTTGGGTGTGCCCGAAAATAGCTTTGTCGACCCGCAGACCTACAACGGCCTGCTCACGATGCACGGCACGACGATGGTCTTCCTATTTGTCATGCCGATGATGGCTGGCCTGGCTAACTACATGGTCCCGCTGATGATCGGCGCGCGCGACATGGCGTTCCCGCGCCTCAATGCACTTTCGTTCTGGCTCCTGACGATGGGCGCGGCCGTCTTCTACGGGTCGCTGCTCTTCTCGCCGCCCGAGGCAGGCTGGACGAGCTACGCACCGCTCTCCAATCTTGCCTACTCGCCAACAGGCGGCATCGACGCTTGGATCTTCTTGATCCACCTCACGGGGATAGCTTCGATATTGGGCGCGATCAACTTCTGCGCCACGATCATAAATATGAGGGCTCCGGGGATGGGGTGGTCGCGTCTGCCACTCTTCTGTTGGACGATCCTGATCCAGTCGGTTCTAGTCATCTTGGCCTTCCCGACAATTGCCGCCGCGGTCACTTTGTTGCTGACCGATCGTCACTTCGGGACGAACTTCTTTAATCCCACCGCTGGCGGATCGCCACTCTTATGGCAGCACCTCTTCTGGTTCTTTGGCCACCCTGAGGTCTACATCATGATCTTGCCAGCCTTCGGCATTATCTCCGAGGTGCTGCCCGTCTTTGCGCGAAAGCCCATCTTTGGGTACAAGGCGATCGTCGCTTCGGCGATGGCTATCGCCTTCTTAGGGCTACTGGTTTGGGCCCATCACATGTTCACCACTCCGACCGCGACGGTGATTTTGGCCTTCTTCACGATCGGTTCGATGTTGATCGCGATCCCCACAGGAGTCAAGATCTTCAACTGGATCGCAACGCTATGGCGTGGGTCAATCGTCACATCGGCAGCGCTGCACTTCGCCTGCGGATTCCTGCTGCTCTTCGTGATCGGCGGTATCTCCGGGATCATGCTCGCCATCTTCCCGATCGACTGGCAGCTCCACGACAGTTACTTCGTCGTTGCTCACTTCCACTACGTCCTAGTCGCTGGGGCCGTCAACGCGATCTTCGCGGGTATCTACTACTGGTTCCCGAAGGTGACCGGCAGAATGATGAGCGAAAGCATGGGCAAGCTCTCGTTCTGGATGACATTTATTGGCTTTAACGTCACCTTCCTCGTGCAACACTCGCTCGGACTCTCAGGGATGCCGCGGCGCATCTATGAGTACGCATCAGGCAACGACTGGGGGACTTACAACATGATCTCCACCCTCGGCTCCTTCCTCTTGGCAGCTGGCGTCATCCTGACCGCCTATAACGCGGTGCGCAGCTTGCGTAAGGGTCCTCTGGCCGGCCCCGACCCTTGGAAGGCCAACACACTTGAGTGGTTCACCAGCTCACCACCACCACCGCACAATTTTGATGTTGTGCCGCGTGTGCGTTCGGTTGAGCCGATGAAGGACATTCGGCGACAGGTGGAGCGGGCGTCTCAGCCAGCGGCCTCGGACCACCCGTCGGTCTCGGCATAGGGGCGCAGGTCTTTGCCCGTAGATGCTCCTCGCGCCAGCGCTAAGCCGCTCGTACACGCGGGGCCACGGCAGGTTCTCGCTGACTACATAGAGCTGACGAAGCCGAAGGTTCAGTCGCTGCTGCTGCTTACAACTGTGGCGACTATGTATGTGGCCGGCGACCCGTCTTTGGCGCTCGTTCTAGCCACCTGTATCGGCGGGTACCTTTCGGCCGGCGGGGCTGGGGCGGTAAACCACTACTACGACCGTGACATCGATGCGCGTATGGAGCGCACGGCCGATCGGCCTGTGCCAGCCGGGAGGGTCTCGCCGCGAGCGGCATTGATCTATGGGGTTGTGCTGGCGGCACTCTCCTTCATCTGGCTCACGGCTACAGTCAATCTGCTCGCTGCTGCTCTGGCCTTCGGCGGCTTCCTGACCTATGTCTTCGTCTACACCGTCTGGCTTAAGCGCACCTCGACGCAGAACATTGTGATCGGTGGCGCTGCCGGTGCCGTTCCGCCGCTGGTCGGCTGGGCTGCGGTGACGGGCGGTCTGAGTGGCGAGGCCTTCTACCTCTTTGCGATCGTCTTTTTCTGGACTCCTCCGCACTTCTGGGCGCTGGCCCTGTTAATGAAGGACGAGTATGCAGCGGTGGGAGTACCGATGCTGCCAGTCGTCAAGGGCGAGAAGGAGACGCGTCGCCAGATCCTGCTCTACTCAATTCTGCTCTACGCGGTGACTCAGCTTCCGTTTTGTGCAGGAGGGCTTGGTGGGATTTACCTTGCCTCATCAATTATCCTGGGCGCACTGTTCGTGGCCGGCGCAGTCGTGCTCTACCGCAGGGCGGATCGACGGTCAGCGCTGCGTCTTTATCTATTTTCTCTGCTCTACCTAGCGCTGCTGTTCGCGGCGATGGTGCTCGATAGCCACGTCTAACTGGCAACACGACTAGAATCTAAAACAGCTATGGACAAAAAACTCGCTCGCCGCAACATCCGCTCCGGCCTCCTGCTTGGCATGGTCGTGGTTTTGATGTTCGGTCTCTCATTCCTCGCTGCCGCTCTCTACGTCTCCTAATGGCTGAGATCGAGAACATCACGCCACCCGTTGGCGAGGAGATCCATCTCCCTGGGCCGACCATCGTGCCGCTGGTTCTTGCAGCTGGCTTAGCGGTGTTCCTGATTGGCCTTACGACTTCGGTCGTCGTGCTTGTTATCGGCGCGATAGTTCTTGTCGGTGCCATCATCCGCATGATCGCCGACGCGCGCCATGAGTTCTCAGGGCTTCCGCCCGAGCATCACCGCTAGCGCTGCGTACTAGGCTCTGGCAGTTGCCCTAGCGGGCACCTCGCAGCAGGCGCCCTCGCCTGTCCAGACGCGAACAATGTCGCGCACGGAGAGGATGCCGACTATCTCACCGTCATCGATTACCACGAGATGCCGAAAGCTCCCACGCATCATCGCTACCGCGGCCTCTTCTAGCGACCAATCCGGACTCGCAAAGACGAGGTCTTTAGTGAGATGGTCGGCGACCATCTCACGGTCGGGGTCTTCGCCGGCGCCGATTGAGTAGAGGACATCGCGCTCGGTGATGATTCCTGGGCCCGGTGACTCTGGATCGACGACAACTGCTGCTCCTACACGCCGTTCGGCCATCAGACGCGCCGCGTAGCGCAGGGTGTGGTCTGGGCCGACGGTGAGTGTCACGGCTGTCATTCCATCCCGCACTGACATCTCTGCCTCCTTGTGTGGATTGACTCAAAGTTATACCACCGCTGCGCTGCGCGCAGCTTCAACGCCGTTAGCCTCCAGTTCCTGTATAGTGTTTGTACACGCTCTACAGTCTTTGTACACGCTCTACATTGTCCGGCTGCGATTAAGCGGCCCTTGGTGGGTACTCCCATCGGATCCATGGTACGACTTCCATGACCAACCACAGACCGCACACGCTGCGCAACCGCGCCGAGATCCTCTCTGACGCCATCGCGATCGTCGATCAGGAGTACGCTCGCAATCTCTGCCTCGACGAGGTCGCGCATCGCGTTGCCTCTTCCCGGCGTCAGCTGCAGCGCATCTACTTTGAGATCGGGAACACCACCTTCCGAGAGCACCTGACCTCGGTGAGGATGGGACACGCAGCAGACCTTCTTGTGCACAGGCCCATCACGGTCCGCGAGGCGGCAGCCATGGTCAGCTACCGTCAGCCCGCACAGTTTGCCAAGGCGTTCCATCGCTTTCACGGAGTCTTGCCTTCTGACTATCGAGCTAGCCAAGCCCTCCCAACGCTCCCCGAGGGTGGCCTCGGCGAGCGGGCAGATCAAGTTCTCAGTCTCCCCAAGGCAGCCTAAGGGCAATCCCTTATAGGGCGCCCTTGGAAAATGGTTGGGCCTATTGGGCCTCCTGCTGTCGGGCCGTCAGTGGCCCCTTTTTGCTTGATATTTCAATCCCAAGTCGCACCGGCTCGCCGCTCCGCGCCCCCGTCACATAGGATGGGCAGCGAGATGGAGATGTCGAGGAATAACCGTGGATAGGCGGACGCTCGGCCAGATGGTCGTGGTCGGTGTTATCGCGTCAGCGATTGGCATCGCCTTGGGCCTCTGGATCGACTGGTTCCCTGCGCAGGCGTCTACTCAGGCTAAGGAGATAGACACGCTCTGGGACGTCCTGATTATCGCCTCGGTTCCCGTCTTTGTTTTGGTGATGGTCGTTGTCGGCACGGCGATAATTAAGTTTCGCCAGCGGCCGGGCGAGGAGCTCAAGGACGGTCCCCCGACACATGGCAACACGCGGCTCGAGGTCATCTGGACGGCCCTTCCGGCGATTATCATCGTCGGACTTGTGATCTACGCTTGGCAGGTACTTGAGACGATCGACAAGAAACCGTCTTCGGAGATGGTAGTAGTCGTCACCGGCCAGCAGTTCACATGGACCTTCGAGTACCCACAACCCGGCGGTAAGCCGGTACGCACCAATCAACTTTACGTGCCCCAGGGCCAGTCGATCGAATTCAAGATCAAGAGCGTCGACGTGATCCACGACTTCTGGGTTCCGGCTTTTCGGATCAAGATGGATGCCGTGCCGGGCATTACTGGTAGCTACCGAATCACGCCTACGCGCACGGGTGACTACGCGATCGTCTGCGCCGAACTGTGCGGCCTTGGTCACTCAACGATGCGCCAGACTGCACATGTCTTGAGCAGAGAGCGCTTCGATGCGTGGATGGTCGCCCAGCAGAAGGGCGCGGCAAGCTAATCTTGTCAGCGATGAAGGAGAACTTCTAATGGCAGCCAAGCTTCGCGCTCCCGGTTGGTACCGCGCGGGCGCATTCACGCTACTCGGGATCGCCTTCTGCTTCGGCCTCACGACGCTGATCCGTGCGCTCTATAGCTACGACCCGCTAATCGATGGCTACGCGATCACAGTCGTAGCGATGCTAGGTGCCCCGTTCTTCTTCTTGGTTGGTCTGGGCACCTTCGACTACTGGTTCTACTGGGCCGCAGGACGCCCGACGCGGGCAGAGGATCACTCTAGCCACGGAGCTAAGAGTTGGAGGGATTACTTCAAGGTCAATACCGACCACAAGGTCATCGGTATCCAGTACGTCTGTACTTCTTTCTTTTTCATGTTGGTTGGCGGCGCGATGGCGATGCTGATCCGCGCTGAGCTTGCCGCGCCAGGTGCTCAGTTCGTCAACGCCCAGACCTATAACGGTCTCTTCTCCGTCCACGCCTCGCTGCTGATCTTCCTCTTCATCATCCCCGTCTTCGCAGGGCTAGCCAACTACGTCCTGCCGCTGATGATCGGTGCGCCAGATATGGCGTTCCCGCGCCTTAACGCGCTCTCCTTCTGGATGTTGCCGGTTGCTGGCACCTTGATGCTTTTGAGCTTCTTCGCGCCCGGTGGCTCGTTCGCCACCGGTTGGACTGCCTACGCACCACTCTCCACTGACGCGCCACTTGGGCAGATGATGTTTACGATCGGCGTGCAGTTTGCCGGCGCCTCCTCAATCGCTACGGCGCTGAACTTCTTGGTCACGATCATCACCATGCGTGCGCCAGGCATGAGCTTCTGGCGCATGCCGCTGCTGGTCTGGGCGAACTTCTCGACGTCACTGCTGGTCGTTATCGCGACCCCGTTTGTCGCGGCATCTCAATTCTTCGTTCTGCTCGACTGGGCGTTGGGCTTTAACTTCTTTAACGCGGCTCGGGGCGGTGACGTGTTGATGTATCAGCACGTCTTCTGGTTCTACTCGCACCCGGCGGTCTACATCATGATGCTGCCAGGCTTCGGGATAGTCAGCGAGATCCTCAGTGTGAAGGCACGAAAGCCGATCTTCGGTTATCGCATGATGGCGTTCTCGTTGCTAGCTATCGTCGTCTTAGGCTTCAGCGTCTGGGCCCATCACATGTTCGTCTCGGGTATGCAGGCTTGGATCCGTGTGCCGATGATGATCACGACGGCGATCATCGCAATCCCGACAGGGATCAAGATCTTCTCGTGGCTGGCCACGCTTTGGCGCGGAGTGCTCAAGCTCGACACGCCGATGCTCTTCGCACTCGGCTTCCTAACGATGTTCACCCTCGGTGGCATCAGCGGCGTGATGCTGGCGATGATCCCGGTGACGATCTACGTCTCAGATACCTATTTCATCGTCGCCCACATCCACTACGTCCTCTTCGGTGGCTCCCTCTTTACGATCTTCGCCGGCGTCTACTACTGGTTCCCGAAGATGACTGGGCGCATGTACGACGAACGACTCGGCAAGATTCACTTCTGGCTTACCTTCGTCGGCTTTAACCTCACATTCGGTCCGATGCACGTGGTGGGTCTGCAGGGAATGCCTCGCAGGGTCGCCGACTACGCGG
This sequence comes from Solirubrobacterales bacterium, assembly GCA_947474595.1. Taxonomy (GTDB): domain Bacteria; phylum Actinomycetota; class Thermoleophilia; order Solirubrobacterales; family Solirubrobacteraceae; genus CANJIV01. Next base: position 293,600 of record CANJIV010000001.1, on the reverse strand, counting down.
AGCAGTTCGCTGGATGGAACCTCTTCATTTCTATGGCCAGCTTTGTGCTTGGCGCAAGTACGCTGGTTTTCGTCTGGAATATGGTCGCTAGCTGGCGCGCGGGCCCGAAGGCGAGCTCCAATCCTTGGCGGGCGCTCACGCTCGAATGGCAGGTCTCCTCACCGCCGCCGATCTTTAACTTTGACGCCGTCCCCACTGTTGTTGGTGGGCCATACGAATACGGTGTTCCGGGAGCTGTGCACGGAATCTTTAACTCACCCGTCGAGGCCAAGCCGGCTGGCAGTTTGGTGACCCGGCCGACGAAGGAGTGATGTCGCTATGACCGCATCACTTCTTCACGTACTCTCGCCGGAGGAACTCTGATGGCCAAGCTTTTGGTCGTAGCTAATGAGACGCTGGGCGGACGCAGCTTGATCGAAAAGACCAAGGAGCGTTCGATCGCGCTCAATAACCCAGAAGTCCTGGTGATTGCGCCCCAAAACCGCCCTCGTGCCGGTAGCGTCATATATGACGAGACTGTCCGCGATGCCGCTCAGCACCGCGTTGACGCGACGATTGCGGAGCTGCGCCAGGAGGGCGTTCATGCCACGGGTGAGATCATGGATCCAGATCCCTTCGCGGCGATAATGGATGCGGTTGGCGATTTTCACCCCGATGAGATCGTCGTCTCAACGCACCCCGAGACGCGTTCGGGCTGGTTAAGGCGTGACCTGGTTGGGCGGGTCGCTGGCGAGGTAGGAGTTCCGGTTCACCACGTCGTAGTGGATCTTGATGCCGACCGTATTGAGACGACTCACACGCTCGTGATCGCCAATCAGACCGTCGCCAGCGCTCCGCTACTAGGGCTGCTCCAAGGCAAAGCTAAGGAGAAGCACCGCCGCTTCACCGTAATCGTCCCACTTGATGGCGGACATGGTCACCACGCTCAAGCGACCCGTAAGCGCCTCGCAGAGACGCTTGATCAGATGACCGAAGGCGGCCTAGAGGCGACAGGCGCCATCGGCGACCCTGACCCCTTCACGGCGATCATGAACGCCATGCAGTTCTACCGCGTCGACGAGATCGTAATCTCTACGCTGCCAGCTACCCGCTCGGGGTGGCAGCGCTCAGATCTAGTGGAGCGAGTTAAGCGCTCGACGGCGCTTTCAGTAGAACACGTCGTATCCGATACTGAGGCCCAAGAGGAGTCATTAACTTAGATGGAAGCCGCATCCGTTTCACATCTCGAGCACGACCATCACGGCCCACCGGAGGCCAATAAGTCCTCCCGCGTTGACCCCGCCATGCTCGGGATGCTGCTTTTCATCATCTCCGAGATCATGGTCTTCGGTGCTTTCTTTACTGCTTATTTCTTCATTCGTGTTGTAAATACCGATTCATGGCCGGCGCTCGGACAAGAGATTCCATGGGCAATCGCAGGTATCAACACACTTATCCTGATCTCATCATCGCTGACGCTGCATTGGGCTCTGCACTCCGTTAAATCAGGCAACCGCTTCGCCTTTAAGGTCGGGATGTTGAGCACCTTCTTGTTGGGGGCCTGCTTCTTGTTTATTCAGGTCAACGAGTACATTCATCTGGGCTACTCGCCGACCGAGAGCGCTCAGGGCTCGATCTTCTACGGTCTTACCGGCCTGCACGGAGCACACGTTTTCATCGGACTTACGCTGCTACTAATGGTCACGGTACGAGCTTTCCGTGGCCACTTCAGCGCCGAGCACCACCGCGGGGTCGAAGTGCCGGGGATCTATTGGCACTTCGTTGACGTTATGTGGGTCGTTGTCTATGCGACGATCTACATCCTCTAGGCCCCTAGGGACCGTAACCCGTGCTTAACCCGCTGCGGTCGGAGGAGGAGGCCTTTCGGTTCCTCATCTACGTCATCGTCGTCGTAGCCGTGATCGTCGGGCTCGTGCTGCTGTGCCGAGAGATCTTCTAAGTCGTCACAATGGCTTCTGTGAGCTTTTCGCTTGATCCCGGCGTGCTGGTCACTCTTCTGGCTGGCATTGGCCTCTACGCCCGCGCAATCACGATCCTTGCCCGTAGGGGTTGGCAGATAAGCAGGTGGCAGCAGGCCTCTTGGTATGCCGGCATAGGGCTGATGGCCGCCGGCCTGCTGTCGCCAATCGATACCTACAGCGATCAACTGTTGACGGCTCACATGGCCCAACATCTCCTGATCGCCGATCTTGCTGCGCCGCTGCTGATCGTCGGCATGCGCACGCCTGTACTGGTCTTCATTCTGCCTAGGGCAGTTCTCGTGCCACTGGCCCATCAGCACTGGTTGCGAGCTATTTTTAGCTTTCTACGCCGCCCTTTGGTGGCGCTTCCGCTGTTTGTGATTACCCTCTACTTCTGGCACTTGCAGTTCGCTTTTGTCGGAGCACTACGCAATCCCTACGTCCATGCCGCCCAACACATCTCTTTTGTTGGCGCCAGCATGCTCGTCTGGTGGGCCGCCCTTGAGCCGGGCAAGGCACGGATGCCAGGCCATCTATGGAAGATCGGCCACCTCGGTGCGGCCCGCATGGCGAGCATGTTCCTCGGGGTCGCGTTTGTCTTCATGCGGGCGCCTGCGTACTCCGCTTTTTATGGAGACAGCGCGTCCAAGTACGGGCTGACTCCGCTGACTGACCAACAGATTGCGGGTGGGATGATGATGACCCTTGACGTGATCGTGGTGATGTTTGTACTGACGTTGTTCTTCTGGCGGGCGGCTTCGGACAGTGATCGCCAGGAGAGTGGGACTGCACTCCCCGCCACGCCTACTGTTTCCCTGACCAACCAAGCTGACGCTTCGACCCAGCCTGCGCGGCGTCCTACTTAACGGTCAGAACGCCTTCCATGCCAGCCTCGCGATGGCCCGGAACCGTGCAGAAGAAGTCGTACTTACCACCAGCAACGGTAACGCTGATCGTTGAAGTACCGCCGCCAACGACAACCTTGCCGGTGGCGTTGGCTCCAGAACCATCGATAGCGATGTTGTGTGGGGTCTGGGACTTGTTAGGCGTATTGATCACAAGTGGCCCTGCCGTGGAGACTGCATTCTTAAAGGTGTAAAGAAGTTGGCCGCCGGGGTCTGCTGGCATTACGAGTACGCCATCCTTGGCGGTCGCCAACGGCTTTTGCGTAACGCGCCCAACGTCGCCGAGCGCACCTACATCCTTGCCTGGCTTGGCAGCCACGTCGGCAACGTAGTGGGCGATCTCTAGTGCCAAGTCGCCCTCTGCGATTTTGGCCTGCATGACGCCATTTCTGTTGGGAAAAAGGATCTGCTGGTAGACGATGCCTTGAACTGTGTCGCGCCCGAAGCCATCTTTGAGGGACTGCTGAAAGGCCTCGTCAAGGTTGGGGCCGGTGAGTCCTTTTGTGCCGGCCCGGTTAAGCGTGTGGCATGACCCGCACTTAGCAATAAAGGCCTCTTTGCCAGCGACGAGGCTGTTGCCCTCTCCGCTGACACCACCGCAGCCAGTCAAGGCAGCAAGCAGCGCCGTTATGGCGACAGCTGTTGCGGCGGCGGCGCTTCGGCGTCGGACCGGATTAGACGGGCGGCTGATCATCATCTTGGTGCAATCCTATCCGAGCACTGGGCGGTCGGGCGGCGTGCCTAGGCCAAGTGGCCGCGGTGCGGGTAAGTCATCGAGGTGCCCTTGTGCGGCATCGAGGACTCCGCGGGCTACTCCGTGCCATGAGTAACGATCTCGAGCGGTCGCTACCAAGGCCTCTCGGGTGGCCTCTCGTAGCGCCTGTGGAGCGGTCATCCAAGCGCAAAGACGGCTTGCAATTGCCTCGACAGCGTAGTCATCAACGGGAAAGGAGAGCCAGTCACGGACCGGCTCTGGCACGGAGCTAGCAAGCGCCTGTGTCACTTCAGCAAGTCCGGAGTGCCCCGCACAGATGGGCAGGACTCCACAGGCGCTAGCTTCGGCAGCGACCATCCCAAAGGCCTCCGGGAATGTGCTGGGGACGATTTGGGCCTCGCAGAGCGGCAGAACGTCAACCATCTCCTCGTGCTCTAGGCGGCCCGTTAGGACTACGCGGTCGGCGAGACGCCTCGCACTAGCCAGATACCGCTCGCGGCCCCTCTCGTCGCTCTCCAGCCGCGCTAGGAAGCTGATTAGGTGTTCAAGCGGAGAACTCGGGCCGCCTTCTAGCGCGCGCCCTTGTTGGGCCATGTCGACTACCCCCGCAAGGTCACCGGCGGCGAGCAGTGCCAGCATCCGCTCAAGGCCTTCACGATAGGCACCGAAGCCGATTATCACTAGGCGCGCCGTTGGTACCTCTTCGAGCACGAGCGGCCAGGCGCAGAGCATCAGGTCGACGCCCTTGGAGATGATGATCTTGCCGACGTAGGAGACGAGCCGGTCGTTGCTGGGATCGAGCCTAGTTAGCGCTGCTGCGGCCTCGTGGGGGTCGCGTGCAAAGCTCGATTGGTCTTGTTTGGGATCGATCGTGGCGCCAGTGGCGCCACTTAGGCGTGCCCGCAGCCGGGCAAGCCCGACAGTGGCCAGATCACGCTCGCGTGGCGCGAAGGTAGTTACGTTGACTCCCGGTGGTCCAAGCCGTGTGCGTGCCTGGATCGAGCTGTCATCGAGGGCGGTCCAGAGGCTCTCGGCGGTATGGCGCGATCCGACGAGGATGCCCCGAGCGCTCTTTAAGCCCTCCACGGCATAAGGCAGAAACCGGGTCGGGTCGGCCTTGACTGTGTACTCCAATGCGCTGCCGTGGATCTTGACGGCGTAGGGGATAGCTGGAGCCTCAAGCGCTCGCGCAAGAATGACTGGCCCCATCACAAGATGGTTGGCCAACGCTACGTCAGGGCGGACGGCGGCGATGACATCGCTTACGGCCGCGACGTTGGCTGCGATGTAGCTCTCTAATTGATCGTCGCTGAGATCTGAGAACAGCCGGGCCTCGAGGGCGTCGTAGCGGTCAGCGACATAGACCGGCAGAACCTTCCCGATATCAGGGCGGTATGCGGTCACGCGAACCGGAGTGCGCAGAGTCTCGATCTTCAAGCCCCCGGTGTCCCAATTACCAACTGCGTCTACGAACCCAAGGTCGGCGGCGTGGCGCTCTTGAGTAACTAGGTGAACCTCATGACCAAGCTCGGCTAAAGCGGCCGCCAAATTAGCGTTGTAGACGTTTGAGCCAGTTCCGGCGAGTAGGTAGCCGTGGAAGATAAGGATGCGCAAGATCAGCGAGGGTAGTGGAGTGTTGTGCCTATCGGCGGCCTTGACGGCGCGCATTGGTAAAGTTGACAGATATGAGCACATCTCAGAGGTACCGACTACGGGCCCCTTCCAGCGGCAGCGAAATCATTACTGAGGCCCAACCCGGACGGATCTACGTCGATCATGCTTCGGGTGAGCCCTACGACGTAGTTGGCAAGGTGCTCCCGCTCGCACCTTCTAAGAGCCAGCTTCCCTGGGCGGTTGAGTACTTGCGTGTCTGCAACTGGTGCGATCAGTTCGCCCAACGCGACCTCAACGACTGCCCCAACTGCGGCCGCCGTATGGCCGCGCTATAGATCAAAGGAGATCATCTCTATGAGCCCTAAGCTTTCTATCTTGGTTGCGGCTGCTGTCGCTATTGGCGGCGGCGGCGTTGCTGGCTGCGGTGGCGGTGACAACGTTGCCCTCACGACACCCGAGCTAACGGTTTCTAAGGCAGTAGATTCGATTGTGGCTCCGGCGACTTCGACCACGAAGTCAGCGACGGCCACGCCAGCAGATACCACGGGGGATACCTCAGGCGCAGCGACTCAGGATGCGACCGGGGGCACCGCGATTGACAACTCTGGCGGTACCGCGCCCGATACTTCTGGGACGGCCACTCCTGATCCAGCAGCCACGCCTGCACCTGATCCCGTCGGCGACAACACCGGCGGCTCTGCTCCTCCTGCGGCTGGCACGACCGGTGACGGCACCGGCGGCCTTAGCCCCGGCCAGTAGCCGGGGCTCAAGCTCAAGCGCAGCGATCGCCGCAGGTTAGGCGGTCAAGGTCAGGGCGTTGAGATCATCGTGGCCGAGTAGGTCAGCCGTGCTGTGCGGTACTGGCAGAAGTACTGAGTGAAGGAGCCCGCGAGCTCTTGTGCTGCTTGGGTCATCGTGTCAGCACATGGCTTGCCACGGCTAGCACGCCAAGCGAAGGTATTGTCGTATCCCGTTCCAGCAGCAAGCACTGGAGCCCAAGTTGGGATTGTTAAGGCGACGATGTAGCCCTTACGCACCAGCAGGCTGGTCTTGAGTGGAATCTCGACGGTCTTGCCGAAGTACTGGTTGAGTTCGATGAGGTCGCTCTGAGCATTGAGGACGTTGCGGTCATCGTTGTTGCGCTTGTACTTGGGCTTAATGATCGCTACGCGAACTTGGGATGCTGCTCCCAGGCGCTCCGTGAAGAAGGCCAGCTGGGCCTTGTTGGGCTTTCCAAGCTTCAACGTGATCGAGACGATACGTCCCTCGCCGGGCGCAACGAATAAGTCTTTGCGCGGGCTTCCTGATTTACCGTCTTTTGGTGGCAGCAGGCCGGCGAGGGTCTGATAGCCCGTCACGCGGCTGACGGCCTGACAGTTGGTCGGACACGTAGCGGTTACCGAGGCATCCATTTCGCCGAGTTCGATTTTGGTGGCAGAGGCGACCGCTGGGATGAGCAGAGCGACCGCAGAAATTGTGGCGACAGCTGTTAGGTGGATTCGCATATACATATTGAACACGACAGAAGCAGGAAAAGTCGCAGTGGGCGCCGAGTTGCAGTGGATTGTGGACCTAATCATCTCGCTGGGCCCCGTGTTAGCGGGCATTGAGGGCTAAGCTGCAGAGTATGAGCGCAATCGATGTTCGTGGCCTCGAGCGAGAGTTCAAGGGGTCTATCAAGGCTGTAGACGGGATCGACCTCAATATTGCCGAGGGTGAGGTATATGGCTTTCTGGGACCAAATGGAGCCGGCAAGACGACAACGGTGCGGATGCTTGTCACCCTCTTGCGTCCAACTGGTGGTACAGCACTAGTAGCTGGATACAACGTTGCTACGGAGCCAGCTAAGGTGCGCCGACGGATCGGCGTCGCTCTCCAAGATGCCGCCTTGGACCTGTTGATGACGGGTCGCGAGTTGATCGAGTTGCAGGCTACGCTGCACGCAATACCTCGCGCTAGCGTGCGCGCGCGCGGACAAGATCTAATCGAACGCGTTGGCCTGAGTAAGGCTCAAGACCGTCGTGTGGGGACCTACTCCGGAGGGATGCGCCGACGCCTAGATCTCGCGATGGCTCTGATCCACGAGCCGCAGGTACTTTTCCTCGACGAGCCGACGACCGGACTTGACCCCGTATCCCGGATGACTTTGTGGGATGAGGTGCGACGACTAAAAAACGATGGTACGACGGTCTTTCTTACGACTCAGTACCTAGAGGAGGCCGACCAGCTCGCCGATCGCGTAGGGATTATCAGCGCGGGCAAGATAGTGGCCGAAGGTACTCCGGCGTCGTTGAAGGCTCAAGTTGGAGATCCGCGCCTTGACATCGGTTTGCTCGATGACGCCGACGCCGTCCCAGCAGAGGCGGTGCTCGCGCGTTTTGGCCCTCTGCTAGAGCCGCTTAAGCCGGGTCGCCTCTTGATCTCGGTTCCCGACGGAGCGGCCGAGATAGCACCAATCGTCCGCGCTCTGGATGAGGCAGGAATCGGCGTCGCTAATCTGGATTTACTCGAGCCGACGCTAGACGATGTCTTTGTCGAAAAGACCGGCCGCCACCTCGAAGGCGCGGAAGGTGAACAAGACGCATGACGCGCACGACGGTGGCGTTGGGGCGTCGCGCCCTTCGCAACTCTTTACGCCGGCCCCAGTTCTTGGCGCCGATGTTCATCTTCCCGACACTCCTCTTGGCGGTCAACGTTGGCGGGCTTTCAGCGACTCTCGCACTGCCTGGATTTCCGCCTGTCCGTGGCTTCTTAGATTTTCAACTTGCCGCAGCCACGACGCAGTCGTTGCTCTTGGCTGGCGTCTCGGTCGGGATCGCTACCGGACTAGAAATAGAGGGGGGATTCTTTGACCGCCTAGCGGTCTCGCCGATCTCTCGCAGCTCGATCGTCTTCGGTCGCCTGGCTGGACATGCGGCGATTGCCTCGATCCAAGTCGCCTTCTTCCTCGCCCTAGGCCTTCTCTTCGGAGCGACGATCGAGAGCGGGTTCACTGGTGTGTTGGTCGTGATGGGAATAGGGGTGATAGCGGGAGTCGGCTTTGGTGGGCTCGGGATGGTGTTAGCGCTGCGCTCCAAAAGTACTTCGGTCGTTCAAGGGATTTTCCCCTTGGCGTTCGTCGTGCTCTTTCTTTCGTCTGCCTTCTTCCCGGCGAGCCAGCTTGTCGAGCCGGCTAAGACGATCGCGGCCTACAACCCGCTCTCCTATATCGCAGATGGAATGCGAAGCCCGATGATCTCGCAGATGTCAGCGGAGCCAGTGCTCGAAGGGTTCGCAGTCGCTATTGGGTTGGCCGTGGTTATGACTGCATTGGCGGTATCTGCTCTTCGGACTCGATTGGCTGACAGCTGATCTGATGCCCGCTGTAGCCGACATGCGAGTCATCTCTGCGCTGATCCGCCGTGCGATGAATGAGATCGCGCGAGTGCCTGCGGCGGCCATCCCAGGAGTGCTCGCTCCGACGATCATCATCGCCGGCCTCGCGAGTGTTTTCTCCAAGGCCGCCGAGCTGCCGGGCTACGAGGCCCCGAACTTCCTCTCTTACATCATCGCTGTTGGATTTCTGCAGGGAGCAGGCTTTACGGGAGCGGCAACAGGAGTCAATTTGGCTCGGGACATCGAGCAAGGGTGGTTTGATCGGTTACTGCTTGCGCCTGTTCCTAGGCTCGTCATATTGGCTGGCATAGTCGGCTCGGCGGCGCTTCGCGCGCTGTTGCCAGCAAGCTTTCTGCTGCTAGTAGGCGAGATCTTCGGCGCGGCCTGGCCGGGCTTCGCTGAGATCTTGGTGATGGTCCCGATCGTCTGTGGCTATGCGGCGATAGCGGCCTGCTGGGGAGCGATTATCGCGCTGCGCTTCAAGACCCAGCAGGCAGCCCCCTTAATGCAGATCGGGATGTTCGCGGCGACGTTGTTGACGACCGCCTATGCGCCCTTTGTTCTGCTCACACCGTGGTTGGAAGAGATCGCTCGACTCAACCCCGTGACTTACATCCTTGAGGGGGTCCGTCAGGGTTTTGTCGGCGACGTCACGTGGGCGACCACTTGGCCGGCCTTCGTGGCCCTATTCGGCTTGCTGGCGATATTCGGTGGATTGGCCCTGCGCTCGATGCGCAGGACCGGACTCAGCTGAGCTTGCGGACGCCGTTCGGCGCAGAGAAGCTCAGACTAGACGGGCGTGACGTCGACTGCCTTTGGTCCCTTCTCGCCCTCTTCTTCTTCGTAGGTGACCTTCATTCCTTCGGCTAGGGTGCGAAAGCCATCGCCACCGATGCCACTGAAGTGAACGAAAAGATCGCGACTGCCGTCATCGGGTGTGATGAAGCCGAAGCCCTTATCGTCGCTAAACCATTTGACGGTTCCATTAGCCATGAGTGTTGTCCCCTCCCAAGGGGCGTGTGCTGCGCGGAGAAGGTTGCTTTGCAACTGCCCCGACGCTGCGTTTATGCCGGTCTAATCCGGCCTTGCGGGCAGTACCGTAGCAGTTGCCCTACATGCAGCGCTACTCAAAGGCCCTATGGCCCTAGCGACCCTTGTAGGTCGCCTTGCCTGGTCCCTCTTCTAGAAACGAGGTAACGGCGGCTCGCAGGTCTTCGGTTTCAAAGAGCGCCCCGGCCACTGTGGGGACTGCGGCGTCGGCTTCTACGACCCCTCCATTGAGGAATGCGCGCACAATTGTCTTGGTAGCAGCGTGGGCAAGGGTCGGCCCGTTTGCGAGGCGCATTGCGAACGCGCGTGCGGTCGCGTCGAACTCTTCCTCGGCGAGTACCCGGTTGACGACGTTCCATCTCTCCAGCGTTACTGCGTCAAAGAGTTCGGCAGTCATCACTAGTTCGCGGGCGCGCCCCGGCCCCGCCCGCTCTGCGATCCGCTGCGTTCCTCCCATCGCCGGCGTCAGTCCAACGACTGTCTCTACGAGACCGAAGCGTGCCGATGGTGTGGCAAGGATGATGTCGCAGGCCAGTGAGAGCTCAAAGGCTGCTGTGAGGCAGAGCGAGTGCGCTGCGAACACGGTCGGTACAGGAAGTGCCTCTACGCGGTGGGTGATGCTCAGCAGCTGTTCGAAGAGCCCAGCGCCTTCTGCGGGAGTCAGTCCGTCGAAGGCGCTGACGTCGACGCCGCCCGAAACGATGGCGCCTTCGGCACGGAAAAGGACGCCACGCGGCAGGTCTGATTTGAGCGTGTCAAGCGCAGCTCCGTATCCCGTCATCACTGATTTGTCGAAGAGATTGTGAGGCGGATGATTGAGTGTCACGACGGCAAGTGGGCCGTCATATTCGACGACTACTGGATCGCCGCTCATGCCCGAAGCTCCTGTGCCGCGGCAGTGATCTCTGCGATGTCGCCAGGTTGGGCAGTGATCGGAACTGTCAGCGGGTCACCGAGATATCGAGGAATGACGTGGAGGTGAAAGTGAAAGACCGTCTGCCATGCCGCCGAGCCACAGGAGTTCAGCAGGTTGACTCCCTGAGCACCGAGGTTGTCGCGAGCGCGTTCAGCTAGGCGTTGGGCGGTCAGAGCGCAGGCGCTCAGATCGTCTGGGTCGATGGTGTAAAGATCCGTGGCGTGGGTTTTGGGGATCACTAGCGCATGGCCGCGAGTCCAAGGGTTTATGTCCATGAACGCAAGCGTGCGCTCATCTTCAGCGACACGGATAGCGGGTATATCGTCGGCGACGATCTTGCAGAAGAGGCAGTCGGTGTTAGGCATCGCGCAGAGATTAGCCGTTGGCCACTTTTGGTTGGCGCTGGAAGGGTGGCGTGGGCGGTCTGGGCGGAGGGCGGTCTGGGTAAATCTGGGGGGGTGTGCGTAGCAACCATGAAATATTCAGGGTTTGGGAGCTCTCCCCCTACTTTTTGCGCAGACCAACTGCTGCGGCGGCCGCTAGGCAACCAACGGCTAGAGCGGGATGTTGCCGTGCTTGCGCTTGGGCCCTGGCTCACGCTTGGTGAGCAGTGTGTGCAGGGCACGGATAACGGTTGGGCGAGTCTGGTGGGGCATGATTACGTCGTCGATGTAGCCCCGCTCTGCAGCTGAATACGGGTTAGCGAAGCGCGCTTTGTAGTCAGCCATCAGCGTTTGGCGGCGTTCGTCGGGTGTAGGGCTGGCTGCGATGTCGCGGCGGTAGATGATGTTGACCGCACCCTCTGGTCCCATCACCGCCACTTCAGCAGTCGGCCAGGCGAAGTTGAAGTCAGCCAGCAGGTGCTTGGAGGCCATCACGTCGTAAGCGCCGCCGTATGCCTTGCGCGTCACGACTGTGATCTTGGGCACGGTTGCTTCAGCAAATGCGTAGAGCAGCTTGGCGCCGTGGCGGATGATTCCGTTCCACTCCTGCGATGTACCTGGCAGGAAGCCGGGGACGTCGGTGAGGGTCAAGATCGGGATATTGAATGCGTCGCATGTGCGCACAAAGCGTGCGGCCTTGGCAGAGGCGTCGATATCGAGCACTCCGGCAAGCTGGTTTGGCTGGTTTCCAACGACGCCAACCGCGTAGCCGTCTAGGCGCGAGAATCCACAGATGATGTTCTTGGCGTGGTGCTCGTGGACCTCAAAGAACTCGCCGTCGTCAACCACTAGCCGCAGTACGTCACGCATGTCGTAGGGCTTGTTGGGATTGTCGGGAATGACCGTGTCTAGCCCAAGATCCATCCGCTCGGGGTCATCTGTGGGAACCACTCGTGGTGGCATCTCGAGGTTATTGGAGGGCAAGAACGAGAAGAGGTAGCGGGCGTCTTGAAGACATGCCTCTTCATCCTCGGAAGCGAAGTGTGCGACACCCGACTTGGTGTTGTGGGTCATCGCTCCACCGAGCTCTTCAAATGTTGTGTCCTCGCCAGTTACCGTCTTGATCACGTCGGGGCCGGTGATGAACATATGCGAGGTCTCCTTCACCATGAAGATGAAGTCGGTTATCGCGGGCGAGTAGACGGCGCCGCCAGCACACGGCCCCATGATCAAGGAGATCTGTGGGATTACGCCAGAGGACCTGACGTTGCGGACAAAGACGTCTCCGTAGGCGCCCAGCGAGACGACACCCTCTTGGATGCGCGCGCCTCCAGAGTCATTGATGCCGATTACCGGGCAGCCAATCTTGGCGGCCAAATCCATTATCTTGCACATCTTTTCTGCCATCACTTCGCCTAAAGATCCGCCAACGACGGTGAAGTCTTGGCTAAAGACGCAGACCGTGCGCCCGTCGATTAGGCCGTGGCCTGTGACGACAGCGTCGCCCCAGGGACGGTTCTTTTGCATGTCAAATTCGTGGGTACGGTGCCGCACGAAGGTATCTAGCTCCTGGAAGGAGCCCGGGTCAAGCAGCTTTTCGATGCGCTCGCGCGCGGTTAATTTGCCTCTGGCGTGCTGCTTTTCGATCGCTGATTCCGAGGCGGAGTGGATCGCTTCATGGCGCAGCTCTTGGAGCTGGGCGAGTTTTTCAGCGTAGGTCTCGGGAGCTTTCTGACGCATGCAGCGCCGAATCCTAGAGGTTAGATTGGTAAGGCGCTTGTTCAGCCGCGCGAGAACGGCCGGTGATGGGCTGCGCCGAGTGTGTCGAGCATCTCTGTCAGCACGGCGAGCGCCTCGGCTGACTGCGGTGACAAGGCGGGCTCCTGGGGCTCTTGCGGTGCGATCTCTGGCTCTGGCTCGACGGCCGTGACGGCTTCAATCGGTGCGGGCACAACAGCTTCAATCGGTTCGGGCACGGAGGCTTTTATCTCGGGCTCGATAGCGGTTGTCGCAGCGATCACTTCGGTCTCGCCGACGGCTTGTTCGACGGGCCGCGGGCGGAGCCGAAAGAGCCGCCTGAGCTTGGCGCGGAGCGTGGCCTGCGCGGCCGCCTCTGCTGCAGCTTGCGCTTCGGCGGCCGCCTTGGCCTCGGCTTCGGCCTTGGCGAGGGCCTCGGCTTCGGCCTTTGCCTTTGCGATCGCAGCCGCCTTGGCCTCGGCTTCTGCCTTTGCCTTTGCGATCGCAGCCGCCTTGGCCTCGGCCTTTGCGATCGCAGCCGCCTTGGCTGCCGCCTCTGCTGCGCGAGCTGCCGCCTCGGCCTGAGCCAAGGCTTGTGCCTGCGCAGCGAGCTGCGCTTCGTCGAGCACGGGAATCGCAGTCAACGTCACCTTCGTTCCCCACGCCGACGGCTTGAGTTCGACCGTACCGCTAGCGCGCTCGCCCTCCCAGGCGACGGTCGTCTCTTGCGTCAAGCGGGTGATACGGATCTCGCCGAAGGCGCCTAGATGGCGGGCCAGCGACTGTACTTCGCCGACTTCTGACCACAGTTCAGGCGCAGACTTAACGAGGGTCCGCTGTGCGATTATCGGGTCCATACTGCCGGGTTTCGCGCGGATCGCGAGGTTTCCTGCTCCCGCCAGCGAGCTGGCTCTACAGAGTTAACAGAAATCGCCTAGGACTAGGCGATTTAGTTCTCTGGCCGGTATGCGCCGAAGACGTCTTTCATCGCAGCGCATACTTCGCCAATTGAGCAACGGTCTTTTAAGGCTTGGCGGATCGCTGGTAGAAGGTTGTCTGTTGCGCGTGAGGCAGCGCGTAGCTCTTCGAGGCGGCGCTGGACCAAAGCACCATCGCGGTCGGCCTTAAATGCCGCTAGGCGTGCTAGTTGCTCACCTTCGGACTCTGGATCTACGCGCAGGATGTCGGGAACCTCAAGCGACTCCTCGACGTAACGGTTGACGCCTACGACGATGTCTTGCTCTTGGCGGTAGCGCTCTTGGTAGCCCCAGGCAGACTCTTCGATCTCGGCCTTGATGAAGGAGATAGCGTTGACCGATCCGCCCAGTTCGTCGACCTTGGCGATCAGTTCGGTTGCGCGCGTCTCGATCTCGTCGGTGAGCGATTCAACGTAGTAGGAGCCAGCAAACGGATCGACGCTGTCGGCGGCGCCGGATTCCAGCGCGAGGATCTGCTGCGTGCGCAGAGCGATCTTGGCAGCGCGCTCGGTGGGTAGCGCGAGGGCCTCGTCGTAGCCATTTGTATGCAGCGATTGAGTCCCACCGCAGACGGCCGCGAAGCCTTGTAGGGCTACCCGAACGATGTTGTTTTCTGGCTGCTGGGCGGTCAGCGTGACGCCGCCAGTCTGTGTGTGGAAGCGCAGCTTCATCGACCGTTCGTCGGTCGCGCCGAAGCGGTCACGCATGATGTGGGCCCACATCCGTCGTGCGGCACGGAACTTAGCGACCTCTTGGAAGACGTTGTTGTGCCCGTTAAAAAAGAAGGCAAGGCGAGGGGCAAAGTCGTCTACCGCTAGGCCGGCATTGATCGCAGCCTCGACATAGGCGATGCCATTCGAGAGCGTGAACGCGACCTCTTGGACGGCCGAGCACCCCTTCTCGCGAAAGTGATAGCCGGAGATCGAGATCGTGTTCCACTGCGGGATATTCTGCGCGCAGTAGGCGAAGAGGTCGGTGGTCAGACGCATCGTCGGCTCGGGCGGGTAGATGAAGTTTCCGCGCGCGATGTACTCCTTGAGCACGTCGTTTTGGGTTGTGCCACGCAGCTTCGCAGAGGGCACTCCTTGCTCTTCGCCGACGAGGTCATAGAGCAGCAGTAGGACAGGCGCTGGCGCGTTGATCGTCATTGAAGTCGAGACCTGGTCAAGCGGGATGCCATCGAAGGCGGTCCGCATGTCGTCGATCGTGTCGATCGCGACGCCGGTCCTGCCAACCTCTCCGAGGCAGCGCGGGTCGTCTGAGTCCAAGCCAAGTTGGGTCGGCAGGTCAAAGGCCATACTGAGGCCGGTAGAACCCTTCTCTAAGAGGTACTTGTAGCGCTGGTTGGACTCCTTGGCTGAGGCGAAGCCAGCGTATTGACGCATCGTCCAGAGGTGGCTGCGATACATCTCGGCGTGGACGCCACGGGTATAAGGAAACTCGGCTGGGCGCCCGAGCTCAAGTGGCTGTGGGAGGTCGTCGGCGGTGTATAGCGCTTCGATCTCGATCCCTGAGTCGGTGAAGTGGCGGGGGTCTTCGGGGCCGACTATGGGGGCGATGGTGAGGTGCTCTTCTGCGGGTGACATTGCCAGCAGCGTAGCGACGTCGGCCTACAGTAGGCATGGTGGGCAGGTAGGCTTGGCTGATGAAAGTTACCGTGAGGCTGTTTGCAATCCTGCGCGAGCGTGCTGGGCGCAGTGAGATAGAGCTCGATCTGCCCGATGATGCGCGGGTCCGTGACGCGCTAGCCCAAGTTGACGATATCGCTGGCGGGCTGCCGCTAGTCATGGCTATCAACCGCGAGTACGCCGACGCTAACGCCAAGCTCACCGCTGGCGACGAGCTTGCACTGATTCCCCCTGTTTCAGGTGGAGCGCCAGATCCCAATGCCCCTAAGGCGCCCTATGTCGTCATCACCGGGGCTCCACTGTCGATTGACGGATTGACCTCTCGCGTCCGTGATCGCCGCGCAGGTGCGGTTGTCACTTTCCTCGGCGTAACTCGCGATGTCGATCGCCTTGAGTACGAGGCTTACACCGAAATGGCCCGCGAGAAGATTCACGAGATCGCTGCCACTGCGATCGAGCGCTATGGACTATGCGCCGCAGCCGCGGCCCACCGCACTGGCGATGTTCCCCTGACTGAGCCGTCGGTTGCTGTCGCGGTCTCTGCTGCGCACCGTGAAGAGGCATTTGCCGGCGCGCGCGAGATCATCGACCGGATTAAGGCTGAGGCGCCGATCTGGAAGCGTGAGGTGTCCGCTGAGGGATCTAGCTGGGTGGAGGGAACACTCCCGCCGGTCTGAGCGTCAACAGTGCGCTGGAGGTACAGCACCCGCCGGCGGTCTTCAACGAGGTCGCAGCTAGCCTCGAACTGGCGCTCGCGCAGAGACGATCTCACTAGGCATCAGCAACTGCGCGCCGTACTCGCGGATGACCTGTTCAAACCCGTATTCCTTGAGCAGTGATGTCAGCCTTATTCCGCGGCAGTTGCCCGTCAGCGGCAGGCCACTGCCGTAGAGGCGATCGCCGATGCGGTGCCGTCTGCGCTCTCCGGGCGTCACATGGCAGAGCACTAGTCGGCCGCCCGGGCGCAGGACCCGACGGAACTCCGTCAGGGCACGGCGGATGTCGTCCCACGGCAGGATGTCCAGTACGTAGATGCTGCACACGAGATCGAACGAGTCGTCGACAAACGGTAGATCGCAGGCGCCTGCACGCAAGACCTCGGCGTTGGCGATACCAGCTGCGCTAAGCCTGCGGCGACTCTCGTTGATCATGCCATCTGCGAGATCGACACCCACCGTCCGGCCTGACGGATTGGCGCAGGCGAGCCCCACAAGTTGGCTGCCTGTGCCGACGCCGACCTCCAGGACGGCCTCACCATCGGCCCCTGCACACAACTCCTGCACTCGTGCGCGGGCGCGGGAGTCGACCACCCGACCCCACACTTCGAATAGACGCCCGACCCGTGAGTAGAACCTAACGACCTCCCTCGGCGGCCGCGCCACGTCAGATGCCTCGGCCAGATCGCCAACTTCGCTGGCTGGGCAATCGCTCGGCGCACGCGGTTTAGCCGATGTGGAGGAGTCAGACGGCACTTCAGTGATCTTACAAGTACCTAAAGCGCCCCGCCGGCCGCGGCTGGAGCGGTTGGGTCGATCGTCGAGGCGCCGCTCTCCTCGCGAGCGATCCAGGTCTCGATGTCCATCGGATTGTCCTTGAGGCGGTTGGCGACGTCCAGAAGCGACGACATCTTTGAGACCTCCTCTACCTGCTCCTTGATGAACCACTGCATGAACTGTTCACCGGCGTAGTCGCCGCCGTCGCGTGCGGCGCCAGTCAGCGCGGAGATCTGTGCTGTTACGCGGCGCTCTTGCGCGAGCGCCAAGGCGATCGGGGCAGCTATGTCGTCGAACTCGGTTTGTGGTGCGCTCACTCCAGGGACAGTTACCTTCTCGCCCGCGTCAAGCAAGTAACCGATCATCATCATCGCGTGGTTACGTTCCTCGACGGCCTGCTCAAAGAAGAGAGCTGCAAGCTGCGGAAGTGTCTGGTCTTGGTAGTGAACGGCGATTGCGATGTACTGCTGGGAGGCGCCGAACTCGTAGGCGACCTGCTCGTTGAGCTTGGCGATGAAGGCGCTGTCGGTCATAAGTGATGCTCCTGATCTGGCGCAGGCCAGCGTGATCGTGGGTTGCTAAGGATTGTAGATGAGGCCATCTGTGCCAACCGGAGTGCCGCGCCTTATGGGCAGGGACAAGAGGCGGCTTGGGGGGCTAGAGTTATTTCGATGGCAAGCCACGGGCCGCGTCACCGGCGTCTTAGGATCGTGTTGGGCGTGGTTGCTGGCTGCGTGGTTGTAGCGATCGCGGCAGTCGTGATCGCCCTAGTCGTGATCGTCGAGGACAGCAAGGTCGACGTTGGCCCGGCTTCAGCCTTTTACGCCGCGCCTGATCCGCTTCCTCAGGGCCCTCCAGGGACGATACTGCGCTCTGAGGTAGTTGCAGTGCCGCAGGTGATCGGGGCCCCCGCTGGCACGCGTGCGACACGCATCCTCTACCTGTCACAGGCTTCACACGACTCCAAACCGGTCGCTGTGAGCGCCGTGATCTACCAGCCGCCTGGGTTGGCTTCTCCCTCTGGACGACCCGTGCTGGCTTGGGCTCACGGCACTCAAGGAGTGGCGTCAAACTGCGCACCTTCGCTGGTCTCTGCGCCTAGCAAGATCACAGTTCCCGGTTTCGGCGCGTTTCTTAAGCGCGGTTGGGTTGTTGCCGCGACCGATTACCCAGGTCTCGGTACCGCCGGCCCCAACGCTTACCTCGACGGCACGATCTCTGGACGAGCGGTATTGGATTCTGTTCGCGCTGCTCAGATCTTGCCCGGAACTGGTGCCGGTTCAAAGACGGTCATCTGGGGTCATTCGCAGGGCGGTCAGGCGGCGCTGTTCGCAGGTTCGCTGGCTGCGAGTTACGCACCGAACCTCGATCTACTCGGCGTGGCAGTCGCGGCTCCAGCCGTCGAGCTATCCAAGCTGCTCCAGCTTGACGCCAACGATCTCAGCGGGCTCGCACTGGCCTCATACGTACTCTGGTCTTGGCCACGTACGCAGCCGGGGATCTCAACTGAAGGGGTCATCAAGCCTGGATCTGAGAAGTTGATCGACGCAATCGCAGCGCGCTGCCTGCGAGGACTCGGGAGCTTGGTTGAGGAGTTCGCGCTTGCTGGGGTTGAGAAGGTCACCGACACAATCTCGGTTGCAGCGCTGACGGCTAGCCCCGCTTGGACGGCCGTGTTGAGGGCTAATACGCCTGCGGCAGATAGCTCTGGCCCGCCGCTGTTAATTGCCCAGGGAACCGCCGACACGATCATCCGTCCGGAGACCACTTATGACTACGTCTTGCGCCTCTGCGACGCAGGACGATCTGTAAAGGAGCTGCGAATGGAGGGCATAGACCACCCCAACGCCGGCACTGCAGCAGCGCCAGCGGTTTTGGAGTGGGCTACCCAGCGCTTGGCTGGCGCCCCTACTCCCAGCGACTGCATTAGGACTATGGGCGCCGCCAAATAACTGACTACCGTCCTTCTTTGAGCGCATCCTCAATGATCTCTGCTGTCAGCGCTCGCTCAGCAGCGTCAACAATTACTGCCTCGACTTCAACGATCTCGATCGCCTTGGCGACGGCTTCGGCATCTTCGAGCAGCATCTCCTCAGCTGCGGCGACGATCACGGCCTCGGTCAAGAGCATCTCCTCAGCTGCGGCTACCAACGCTGGGTCAGCGTTAGGATCGGCTTCAACAGCGGCGACGATTTCGGCGTCAGCTAGCAGCTGTGCCTCCGCGCTAGCGACGATCTCGGCCTCGATTGCGAGACCTACGATCGCCTCTGAGACGACCTCGACATCAGCCTCTAACTGCTCTTCGGCTGCGGCGACTATCACGATGTCTTCTTCAATTTCTTCGTTGCTCATCTAAGTCGTTCCCTTTGCTTTAAGTGTCGGTTGAACTTTTGTCTCCTACAACTTACGCCAGAGCAGATGCGTTTGGAAGGACGGCCCGCAAAGGCCGTCGGCGCGCTCCTTGTTGGCTCGGCGCACGATTTTGCCCGCCGGATTGGGTTTGAACTGCGTACTCTTGGCCGATGACGACATCTTTAGTGACTGGCGGTGCCGGCTTTCTCGGGTCCCACCTCTGCGACGAACTCCTGCTTCGCGGCCACCGCGTAATCTGCGTTGACAATCTGGAGACTGGGTCGCTGGCAAACATCGAGCACATCCGTGGCCCCGAGTTCCTCCACATCAACTGCGACATCATTAGTCCCTACTTCGTCGACGAGCCGGTCGATTTTGTCTATCACCTTGCGTCTCCCGCATCTCCCATCGATTATCTGCGGCTGCCGCTTCAAACGCTCAAGGTCGGCTCGCACGGGACCCACCATACGCTTGGCTTGGCAAAGGCCCACCGCGCCCGCTTCTTGTTGGCATCAACTAGCGAGGTCTACGGAGATCCACAAGTACATCCACAGCCGGAGTCCTACTGGGGCCACGTCAACCCGATCGGTCCGCGTGGCGTCTACGACGAGGCCAAGCGTTACGCAGAAGCTCTGACGATGGCCTATCACCGCCAGCAGGGCGTTGACACTGCGATCGTTCGTATCTTCAACACCTACGGTGCACGGATGAGGCCCTACGATGGCCGCGCGATCCCCACCTTCTTACGCCAAGCCCTTCAGGATCGGCCGATCACGGTTTTTGGGGATGGCTCTCAAACTCGTTCGTTTACGTATGTGAGTGATCTTGTCCGCGGTCTAATCGCACTTGCCGACTCCGGCTATCACTATCCGGTTAATGTCGGTAATCCCAACGAGTTCACTCTGCTTGAGTTAGCCCAGCAGGTAATCGAGGTCACGGGATCGCGCTCGGAGATCGTCTATGAAGCACTGCCGACCGACGATCCCCAAGTCCGCCAACCGGATATCACGCTCGCCCGTGAAATTCTCGAGTGGGAGCCGGAGGTCGGTCTCGCTGACGGTTTGCGCAAGACGATCGCTGACGCTGGTGCCGAAGCTCTGATTGGCGTAGGCACGCGATAGCGGTCGCTGCACTGGGCGGGGCTAATTACGCACGGCTTGCTAGGCGGCTGCGTTCTAAGATCACCAGGGTGAAATAAATGGAGCGTCGCTTGAAAATAGAGGAACCGCAATCGCAGCTGCCGCCGGCTGCCGCCCCTCTGCCTAAGCGCGATGTGCGCTCCAAGCGTCCGCCAGCGTTTGCCTTTCTATTGAGGTTGCAGACTTTGCGCCAATTTGGGCGCGTTGCGGTCCTGTTATTGATTGATCTCGGCGGCCTCTATCTCGCAATTCTGACCGCACTAACGCTAAAGGCTGCATTTCAATCTTCGGTGGACTTTGATGCTGTCGTACGCGAGACAAACCGCACTGCGGTGCTGGCTTGTTTGGTGACGGTGCTTCTCTTTGCTCGCTCCGATCTCTACGCCGATCGCACTGAGAGGCCAGGCTTCGCGCGTGTGCTGGCGTCGCTATTTCAGGTAACCGTCGTCGTGCTGCTATTTGCTGTAATCAGCGGTCAGGATTATTCGAGCTACTTCATTTTCTACGGCTCGCTGGTCTTTGCTGTGCTCTACATTGGCGTCGGTCGTCTGGCTTTTGATTATCTCTCGGGCACTCTTCTACGGGCGGCTGGGTATCACCGGCGCGCAGTACTGGTCGGGACCGGTGCGCACATCGAACAGGCCGCTCACGCCCTCACCGATGGAGGGAAGGCCAACATTGAGCTGGTCGGGTACCTCTCGCTGGCGCCACGAGCCGACAACGGAATACGGTCGCTGGGTCTGCTAGATGACCTCTCTGACGTGCTCGATCGGTCTGCCGTAGATGAGGTGATCATTGTTGATCCCGACTTCCCCCAGGACCGAGCCGTCGATCTGGTCCAGACATGCCATGAGAGGGGCGTCAAGGTGCGAGTCGTACCCTCGACGATGGAGATCCTCGCTCACCGGGGCGAATTTGTCCCAGGCCAGCCGGTCCCCTTATTTGAGCTGAGACCACCAGTTTTCGAAGGAATTGATTTCGCGCTTAAGAGGGTCTTTGATCTCATTGGCGCTGGCTTATTGATGGTTGTCCTGGCGCCACTGTTTGCTGTCATTGCTCTATCGGTTCGACTCACCTCACGCGGCCCCGCCCTGTTCCATTCGATGCGCCCAGGGATCGGTGGGGTGCCATTCGCCTGCCTGAAGTTCCGCACGATGGCGATCGGTTCACAAGACCGCCAAGTGGAGTTAGAGGAATTCAATGAGGCTGGCGGAGCCCTCTTTAAGATCAGAGATGATCCACGCGTCACTGCTGTTGGCCGGACCCTAAGGCGTTTTTCACTTGACGAACTACCTCAGCTGATCAACGTCCTGCGTGGCGACATGTCGTTAGTCGGGCCGCGTCCGCTGCCACAGCGAGATTTTGATCGCCTCGAGGAGTGGCACAAGAAGCGTTACCTCGTGTTACCGGGAATAACTGGCCTGTGGCAGGTGTCTGGTCGCGCTGATTTGGACTTCGATGATCTCGTGCGTCTGGACTTTCTCTATCTCGAACGGTGGTCAATCTTCCTTGATCTGACGATCTTGATCAAGACGGTTCCTGCTCTGCTGCTGCGTCGCGGCGCGTTTTAGCTGTTATAGCCACAGAGCGGCTACGTCACTTGCGCCTCGGTCTCGCTTCGCCTTCGTCGCTAGCTCGGCGTAGTCGCGCCGCCGCTGGCGGTTGCTGCCTCGCGGTAGACCTGCCAGGTGGCGCGCGCTACGTCGGTCCAACTCCACGGCATCAAGATGGGTGCTGGGCGGGTGGCAGCCTCGCCGGCGGCGATCAGCCCGGCAAGGTCACCAGGATCAACGAAGGTGACGCGGTCGCCGTGGACCTCTCGCAGGACGGGTATGTCGCAGGCGACTACTGGGGTGCCGCAGGCAAGCGCCTCCACGAGCGGTAGGCCAAAGCCCTCATCTTCGCTGGGGAAAACAAGCGAATGGGCGCCGCTGTAGATCGCGGCGAGATCGTCATCGCTGACTTCGCCGGTCAGCTGCACATCCGGTAGTTCACGCGCCCACCGACCAGCACGGCCGACCAGCACTAGTGGTAGCCGTCGCGGCGCGTCAGCCAGTCCGGCAACCCGCTTGCGAGGCTCTGGACGTTCGAGGCTGCCAACCCAGAGCAGATAGCGCTCGGGTAGCCCATGTCGCTCACGCACGCGAGCGACTTGATCGGCGCTACGTGGCGTGAATACCGCTGCTGCGGCCTCTCCAATCACGCTGATGCGGCTGCGTTCAAACCGTAGATGCTCGACTGCGTCAGCTGCGACTGCTTCGGTCGGGACAATGATTCGGACTGCGCGTTGGGCGGCTAAGTAGTGAAGTCGCAGACTCAGGCCGGTGCGCAGAAACTCGCCGCGCCGTTTGAGCGGGGTGAGGTCGTGAAGAGTGACCACCATTGGAACTGGCGAGCGCAGGAGGGCACTTTGGAGAGAGGGTGCATGAAAGACGTCGACGCGCCGCGGCCGATGGGTCTCGACGATAGCTCCACTGCCGTCTGCGATGAGTTCCGGCAGTAGTGATCGCACGTAGCGACCGATGCCTGTCGGTTCAGTGCAAAGGCGGCTGTCAACTGCAACTGTAAATTTCTGTTCGGAGGGCTCTGGGAGGCCCCGCGTGCGAACCTTGGAGAGTATCGGGCGCCCTGGCATTCTCTTGAGACCATATCGTTGGGGGTCACGCAAATGGAATCGCTTTACGAGGACCTCTGGGATCAACTACCAACGGGGCTGAAGCCTTATGAGTTTGCGCGCCGCCGGGAGTTCTTGCTCGCTGGGCTGACGACCAGCGACCGGATGTTAGATCTCGGCTGCGGTGAAGGGGACTTCGCAGCAGTGGCAGCAGATGTCTGCGACCTTGTGGTCGCCGCCGATATCGCTACTGGCGCGCTAGAGCGGGCGCGCCTGCGACACCCTGATCTTGACTTGCGGATCGTCGCCCCCCATGGCCCTTTTGAGTTTGACGACGGCTCGTTTACTGTCGTCTGGGCCTCGGAGGTACTCGAACACGTGGCCGACACAGCCCGTTGGCTCTCGGAGGTGAGGCGGATTCTGGCGCCGGGTGGACGGCTGCTAATCACGACTCCATTTCACGGACGTATCTCTCTCGCCACCACAGCCCTACGTGGGTCACAGCAGCTCTTAGATCCTGTCGGTCAGCACCTGCGCTACTACACGGCAAGCTCGCTGCGACTGCTGCTCGAAGATTTTGCTTTCGGCGAGATTGATGTCCGGTCCTCGGGAGGCCCTCCGCTATTTAGGCGCATGTTGCTTGCCAGAGCGGCGCGGTGACGTCAGCGCTTACTAGCGTTAAGTGCGCGCTCAGCAGTCAAGAACAGCGACGCTGTTGTCGCTCCTCGTGGATCTAAATAAAGCGCCGCGCGCAGTGACGGATAGGCGCTGCGCGGATCATTGCGGCTGACTAAGAGGTACTGCCCTAGCTCGCGCCACGTCAGGGGGTTTGCCGGCGCTAGCCTGACGGCCTCTTCGTAGTAGGCGAGCGCTTGCTGTGGCTGTCCCATGCTGTCGGCAATGATGGCTGAAGTGAATAGAGGTGCAATCGAGAGAGGGTTTAGCGCATGGGCACTCTTAGCATCCTGGGCCGCTTGAGCGGTGGAGCCAGCGGCCAGAGCAGCTAAGGCGTCGTTATTTGCATCGACACTGCGCAGTGGCTGCCAGATCGCCCAGCAGCTGGCTGCCGCGATCACGACGATCGATGTCGTGGCTACCAACCGTTTTGGCGAGATAGTTTTTGCGGTGGAGGCGCGGCCCTCGCCGAGCGGTCCCCGGCCGGAGAGGAAGCCGGCGCATACGAGCGCTGTAATAGCGAGACCAGGGATCGCCCAAGTCCAGTCAACAAGTGAGTGAATACCAAAGACGACGACGACGACTGCGAGCGTTAGCAGCCCCACTCGTTCATCGCTGAATTCCAGCCCTCGGTCACAGCGCCGCAGTCCGGTCGCTCTGGCCGCACTGGCTAGCCACGCCGCTAAGAGTGCTAAGGCGACAGCGATACCAACGAGGCCAAGATCGGCCAAGGTCTGGGGGAAAAACCCATGTGCGTGGCGAACGTTGATTGTGTCATCACGAACGCGTTTGCGGACGGTCGCGTAACCCTCGGCGCCGGCTCCTAGGATCTCGTGGCTGGAGAACACAAGTCCGGCGTCTCGCCAGTAGCGCGACCTGACACTGCCAAGAGTAGTGAGCCGACCGGGATCGTTGGAGGGCAGCTTGGCGTTGGGGTCGGTTAGATCACGCCATGTGCCGCTGATGCCTCCCGAAGAGGTCGCGATACCGACAACGGCGACTACGGGTACGAGGCAGACAACGCAGAGCGCGGCGACAGCGATGCCCCGTCGCGTCTGCTCGGACATCTGGCTGCGGCGCTGGGCACGACAGATCCAGAGGCCGCCTGCGTATAGCGCGCCGAGGCCAATCACGATGAAAAGCCCAAAGAGGTGTCCACTGGTGGCGCGTTGGTCTAGGGCGATTTTGTCGGCGCTGAGGCCGTCTTGAGAGAACGCATAGGCCGAGAGGAGTCCAGCTACCAGCGCCGCCGGGAGCAGCAGCGCAAGTGCACGCAGACGCAGCGGAACGACCGCGAACCACAGGCCACCGCCGATGATTAGCGCCAAAGCCGACCCGCGCGAGTAGGCCAAGGCGACAACAAGTAGAAGTAGCCCCGCGGCAGGCCAAGCGGCAGCGCGCAGGAGATCAGACCCCTCACGTCGCGATCCGAGCCACAGTAGTGGCGCCACTCCCAAGGCAGCCATTAGGCCGATCGCATTCCAGTAGCCGAATGGTTCACGTAGGCGCGCATAGATGGTCGTCTCGGCAAGGGAGGGGAAGACCTTGCTAATTAGGGCCCAGGTACAGACGATCAGGCTTGCGGCGGCTACCGCAAAGAGGATCGACGGCCAGCGGCTGGGAGCAAGGCGCGCGAGGCTAGCCGCACCGCTAAAAACGAAAAGATAGGAGATGGCCCTGTTGGCGTCGAGCCAGCTGTCTTCGGGGGCAACTGACCAGATCACCGAGAGGACGGTGAGCGCCGTGAGGGCGGCTAGTGCCGCGATCGTGATGCTCCCCCAGCGGTGACTCTGTCGCGGCGCTTTGAGGATCGCCGCCGCGGTTAGCGTGGCGCCAATGATCGTAACTGCGATCTCAACGGCTGTTGCGCGTCCCAGCAGTAGGCCACCTTGAGCGATGAATGCGATCGCCGCCAGCCCCACTCCTATCAGGCCACCAATGGCTAGATCAGAACGGTCCGGGGAGCGCGTTGGCGCTCCTCCTGGGCCGTAAGAGCTAGTCGTCGTCGCGGCTGCTGACACGGTCGATCAGCGATTTAGGCCTGTCCATGATGGCGGGCCAACGGCCCCTTAGGCTAAGTCCCGCGGCTGTAAGTCCACCGATTCCAAGCAAGATAATCAGGATCAGCAGCGGCGTCGGCAGTGAACGGCTGACATCTTCGGCCGAGAGTGCGGTCGCCCCGGGGGTGATAGCGGCGCCTGCGACATCGACTATTGCGCTGCCACCCGAAGCAGCCTTGGCCAAGAGTGCGTTCTGGGCAGGGGAGCCGTCGGCAACTTCTAAAGCAGGTGCTGGGCTGACAGGAGTGGCTTTAGTTGGGGTGCCGCCGGAGTCGTTTGAGCCCGATCCGCCGCCTGAGTCGCCTGAGCCCGATCCGCCGCCTGAGCCCAAGGTCGCACGGCCCTTGTCTTGGGAGCCTGCTCTTTGGGCGGTTTGGATTAGCTCGGCGCAGTCTGTGTACTCCGCGGCATCGGCGGGGAGATTCTTGAGCGCCTCTCGATAGTCATTCTGGGTGTACTTGTGGTCAATTGTGCCGTTGTCAGTGCAGTCGGTAACGACGGCATCGCCGCTCGCCACCGCCATAGCTGGAGCTAGCAGGCAGATCACGAGGGTTGTGGTCAAGAGGGCGCGCATAGTAGAGGTGGTCGCTTAGCAACGCGACTAGAACGTGCTGTTGGTAAAAGCTATCAACCCACCCGTGACGTCCGCGCTGCCACTAGGGCCGCTGTAAAGCCATCGGCCCAAGCGCCGTAGGTGTATGAGGCGACATCGAGGCGCCCTTGTGCGCCCAGCTTATTGGCCAGCGAGCGGTCGTCACGGAGCCGATTAATGGCGGCAGCGAGAGCGCGGCTGTCGCCAGCCGGCACGATCAGGCCGTTGACGCCATCTCGAACAAGGCCGCCCGCAGCAGCACCGACAGCGTCGGTAACTATGACTGGGAGCGCTTGGTTCATCGCTTCGTTGACGACCAATCCCCATGGCTCTTTGAAGGTCAGGGTCGCAATCGATGGTAAGACCAAAACGTCAGAGCTAGCGAAGAGGCCCCTTACTTTCTCGGCTGTTAGCTGCCCAACTGCAGCGATACCAGGGGTGTCACTAACTCTGTCGCGCTGCGGCCCTTCGCCGACAACAATTAAGGCACTGTGGGCCGAATCTTCTTGTGAACGGCCCCACGCAGCGACCAGAACATCAATGCCCTTCTCTTTGACTAGGCGTCCCACGAAGACAGCCTGAAACGGTGCTCGGCGCTCCAAAACCGGGTCGGCTGGTGTTGCCCAGAATGCGTTATCGACCGCCTGTGGCGCCTCGAACACGATCTCTGCTCCGCATGATCTGACGTAGGAGCTGACGTGCTTGCCGTAGCTAGCAACTGCATCGCAGTGGCGGTAGATCCAGCGCAACGGCAGAGCGCCAGCGATTCCTGCGGGACCTTTGGGCTGGGCCCAAAGCGAGGCCCAAAGTATGAATGGGACACCCGCACGCCGCGCGCCGAAGTAAGCGCCCGGCAGCGCTATCCGGCCGCTAGTCCCACAGATCACGGCTCGATATTCACCGCTGCTGGCTGCTCGTGCGACCTCTGCTTGGGATAGGCGCAGATGGTCAAAGTCGAGGACCGCAGGCTCGCTGGCGCCGTGGTGAATGCGTCCGCCAAAGAGAGCGAACCGCACATTCTCACGCTCCGCCAGCAACTTAAAGGCGCCGATCCGGTCGCTCGGCGCATGGCCAGTGACGAACAGCGCTGGGCGTGAGTCAGTGGTCACGCTAGAACTGACTTGTAGGCGTCTAAAGTCGCCGCACCGCAGCGGTCCCACGTGAAGGATTCACGGACATTGGCACGCGCTTGGTCGGCCATCTCACGACGCCACTCCGGGTCAGAGACGAGCCCATCAATTTCATCTGCCAACGCTTCAATATCGCCAGGAGATACCAGTCGAATCCCGCCGCCGCTGGCGGCAATTTCCTGCGGGCCATCCTCACCTCGACAGCCAATCGCAGCAACGCCCGCAGCCATCGCTTCTATATATGCAACGCCGAACGCCTCGTCGACGCTGGGCATCGCAAAGAGAGTTGCTTTGCGCCCGGCTTCAACGGCAGCCACCGGGCTAAGTTGTCCACGGAACTCGATCCGTCTGGCCAGCCCTAACTCGGCCGCCAAGAGTTCCAGCGCAGGCCGCTGTGGCCCGTCGCCGATGATCACATAGCGCAGCTCGGGCTGACGGTCGCGCAGCAGCCACATGGCACGTATTACGTCGCTGTGGCGCTTGCGTTCAACTAGGTGGGCAACCGTGGTGATCGTCGGGTGTTCGGGCAGCGCCGTGCGCGCGGCCGGCAGGTCGGTGCCGAGATGGACTACGCGGACTGGGTTGGCGCCCAGATTGCGGCAACGCTGGGCGATCGCCTCGCTATTAGCTAGGACCAGCGATGCGCTGGCAAATGCGCGTCCTACCGCCGTGCGGCCGTGCTCACTGCCGGGCGCGACCTCGTAAACATCGCCGCCGTGCTCAGAGATAATCACCGGGACGTCAAGGCGCGCGAGGCGGACTGCCTCACCTGCCGGAACGGCGTAGTGGGCGTGGATCAAGTCAAAGGCAAACCTCTGTCGTAGGTGCCGCAGGGCTAGCGCTACGGTAGGCGCAGCCCACGATCCCCAGTGGGAGTAAGAGCGCCACCGTGGCGGCGCGACGAATGGCACATAGCGCACGTCAATGCCATCGATGCGCTGCCGGCGTGGCTGGCGCAATGGGGCGCCAATCGCTGCACGGTCACGGGCTTTCAGCGCCGCGCGGGGAGGGATCGGACGGTGTAAGACGATCACGCGTACATCGGCGCCAGCATCGCGGGCCGCCACCGCTTGGCGATGTGCCCAGATACCCAAGACCGGGTCGGCGGCTCTCGGATAGAACTCACTGATGATGGCGACCTTCATGGCTTAGTCATCATCGCTGGTTGGGCGGGCGTATGTTGTTGGACGGCAGCGATTGCGATCGCTCACCACTTGCGATGAGTGACCACAGTTCGTTGGGCTTCTTCGCGCGTCACGTAGGAGCGGTTGGCGAGAAAGGAGCGGGCTTCCTCAACGGCCGCCTCGCGGGAGTAGGCGTCCCCGGCCGGCGCGGCGATATGGCCGATTGGGGTTGCGTCTACGACACCGATCGGCCAGCCGTGCTGGCGTGCCACTGCTGCCCAGTGTAGATCTAAGCCCCAGCCCATCCAGAGGTCAGGAAAGGGCAGAAATGTGGAGAAGGTATCTCGGTGAAACGCGGTAACGGGTCCGATCTCGACAAACGATGTCTCACGCACTACGGATCCGCCTTGGCGGCGGGTTACGCGCCAAGCAGCGTGGGAGAGGCGCCGGTGGGCTGGTTGAGCAAGCTTTAGGTCAAAGCGTTGGGTGAGGAAGAGAAAGCGGTCTAAGAATTCAGATGGCAAGACCACGTCGTCGTCGACGACCAGTAGCCAATCCTTGCCCGACAGTGAGTTCTCGGCTAGCAAGGCGTTGAGGTTGGCAAATTTTCCACGTCCACCGGTGCCGTTAGCCAGCGCGATCGTGACTACGTGGCGGCTGCAGCGCAGTTCGGCTTCGATCGCAGCCATCGTGGCGGCGTGCTTGGCGCGCTGGATGCCGATCACAAGTACTTGTTGGCTGTCGGGGCGACTGTGAGCTGCACGGCCAAGGAGCCGATTACGACCGCTAGCGGTCGCGCGTAGGTCAAGCAGAGCGTCGGTTGCGCCGAGCAAGATGGTGGCGCGCCGACCGCTAGCTTCACCACTCTCACCGGATAGAAAGTCTGCTCCGCCGGCTGTTGGCGTGGGGTCGAGCGTCTCGTGAATACGCCCGAGGCTGTGGGCTGTCATCACGATGCCGTTGGCGCAGAGACGACGGACCGTGTGCCAGACACAGCCGATAGCTACGCGCAGCTCTAGGGCGAGCGGCGCTACCTCAGAGCGACTGACGTCGTAGCGGCGACAGTTGCGTCCGCGTTCAAATGCCGCTCGGGTAAGCGACCTAAGACGCGCATCGGCGCCGCTGCGTCGGTGGTCAAGCCCAGCCGCGGCGATGTAGTGAATCTTTCCCCCGCTGGTCTTAAAGCGACGTTGCCACTCTTGTTCATCGCCAGGGACGGCCGCATTATTCAAGCTGTAGGCGTCCATCGCCGTGTCAAAGAGGCCACAAGCCTCTATCGCCGAGCGGCGCATAGTCATATTTGCTCCCCAGGCGAACTCCGCAGGCCCGTCGATGTCACCGAGATCTAAAGTGGTGATCGGAGGGCCTTCGCGGCCGCACATTCTGATCCGTGATCCCTCCAGCCGCGCATGGATCGGGCCAGCTAGGACGCCGGCCTCGGGGTGAGCGGCCGCGCCGGCCAAGATCGCCTCTACCCAGCCATCGGGAGCGGCGACGTCGTCATCGACGAAGGCTAGTAGGGGAGCTTGCGTGGCAGCAATACCGGTGTTGCGAGCCGCGTTTGCGCCGCATGGGAGTTCGTGGGCGACGTAGCGGGCGCCCAACTCTTCGGCCACGATTCGCGTCGCCTGGTTGGGTCCGTCATCGACCACAATGATCTCGCCGCCGACGCGGGCGACCTGGGCGGCTAGTGATCGCAGAGCCACTTGGAGGTAGTCAGGGCGGTCGCGCGTGGGGATGATGACGCAGATGGTGGGAGCCACACCGCTAGGTTAGGGCGATACTGACTAGCACGCCACGCTGATGATTCTCGTACTACACAACAGATATCGCATCCATGGAGGCGAAGAGCGAGCTCTGACCGACCTCGTGACGGTTGCTCGTGAGCAACTTGGCCATGATGTCGAGCTGCTCGAGCGCGACTCCGCAACGCTTAGTCGCGCCCGTGGCGCAGGCGCACTCTTGCGCGGTGGCGTTGATCCCAGCGAGGTCGCTGAAGCGGTGCGGCGCACGGGTGCTCAGATCGTCCACGCTCACAATCTCACACCAACCTTTGGCTGGCGAGCGCTGGCTGCGGCTCGCGAGCAAGGGGCCCGTATCGTCTTGCATCTACACAACTACCGGCTGATCTGTGCAGTAGGCACCTGTTTCACCGATGGAGCTGACTGCAGCCGTTGTCATGGCCGCGACACTCGCCCCGGTGTTCGGCTGTCGTGCCGAGGCTCCCACGCCGAGGCCGTAGCTTATGGCGCGAGCATTGCGCTGTGGCAGCGTCGCCTACTCGAACAAGCTGATGTTGTCGTGGTTCCCAGCGTCTTCGCGCGCGACCGCCTCGGCGCTATGGGCGTCGATCTCGGTGAGAGGGTGGCGGTTGTTCCCAACGTCGTGCGCAACTACGCCGAGCGATCGCAGGCCGACGAGGGAACCTACGCTCTCGTCGTCGGGCGCCTCGCGGCCGAGAAAGGAGTCGAGGTTGCAATCGACGCTTGCATCTCGAGCGGGATGGCACTCGTCGTCGCTGGCGACGGTCCGTTGATGGCCGATCTGCGTGCGCGAGCCGCTGGCCATAACGTGCGCTTCGTCGGTCGCGTTGATGAACAAGAGCTCGCGCAGCTGCGCGCTGGCGCTGGCTTGGCACTGGCACCGACCTTGGCCGCAGAGACCTTTGGCCTAGCGGTGGCAGAGTCGATGGCCGCTGGGTTACCCGTCGTGGCGTCGCGGATGGGGGCGCTCCCCGACCTTGTGCCCGACTGCGATCTCGTCGCGCCTGGCGACATCGAGGCGTTGGCCGCTGCAGCTCGCGTGCGGTTTAAGGATGGCGCCGCTGGCTCCCGGGCGATCGCTTTGGTCCGCGAACGGTGTTCACCGGATGTCGTGGCCGGGTCGTTGCGCGAGGCCTATGACCGTGCGATGGCCTGAGCGGCTACTTGATCGGCGGGTTGGGCGACGTTGTGTACCTATAAGGTGGGTTTCGTCGCCGTCGGTGATCTAGCGCCGCCTTGATTAAGCAGCGCGGGGAGCACTTCCTCGGCGACCACTGCGGCGACCGCGGCCCGGGCGTATGGGGCCAGCAGCTTCGCAGCATCCTTCGCGTAGCGCAGCCGTGCCGAGGCGTCTAAGCCTAGGCCGGCACGCCAGGCCGTAGTCAGGCTCTCGGAGTCGATTGAGGCTCCGACGAGGGCTGGGGCGAGCTCGCGCGCAAGACCCAGCGCCTCATAGGCGGCGACCGCTGGCAGCGTGACGAGGGCAGCTCCGGCAGCTAGCGCCTCCAGTGGGGCTAAGCCATAATCCTCGCGACGCGAGGCGTTGACCATCAAGGTGGCGCGGCCGAGCAGCTCTAGCCACTGCTCTCGCGCCAGCATCCCAGCCCATTGCACCCCTTCTGGCTCGGCGATCTGTCGGCTTGTCAAAAACTCCAGCGCCCGCTCGCGCGAGATCCCGGCCACGACGAGCTTTGCTCCGGGCCGACGGACCCGCGCCCAGGCGGTGCACAACAGATCTAATCCACGCTTATCGGGGTAGCCAGCGTAGGCCACGCTGAGAGATTCCTCGGGGCTTTCAGTGCTTGCCCCAAGTGGCGAGCGCGCAAGCGGTTCGACGGCGAACGGCACGACGATGCATGAAACTCCCGCTGCGATAGGCGTGACGGCTCTTTCACCTGCGGCGCCCCACGGCAGTAGCAGCGAAGCCGACGACAGCGAGCGCCGCTCGGCGATCCGCTGCCACGCTCCGGCTGGCCCCGGACGGTTTAGGGCTGCGGGAGAGTCAAAACGGATTGCGTAAGGCACCGATGGGCGCGCAAAGTAGCCCGCGGTCGTGGCCGAGAAGATGATCGCGTCGGCATCTCTTACCGCTCGGCTACTGGCGGCGTGGCGCGCTGCTAACGCCTCAATCAGATCGGTCGCCGCTGGATGGCGGCGCAGCCGTCCGACGCCGCCAATCGGCACCGAGACAACACGGCACGAGACTCCAGCTGCTTCGATCAGCTGGGCGAGCTGGGCATCGGCGACACGTAGGCCCGGCGTCGTCCCCAACGAGAGGAGCGCGACGCAGCGGCGCACGCGTGCCCCTAGCGCCGCAGCAGTTCGAGGTCGGCGTCGACCATCAGCCGGATCAGCTCCTCGAAGCTCGTAGTCGGATTCCAGCCGAGCTTCTCGGTCGCCTTGGTGTGGTCGCCGATCAGGTGGTCGACCTCGGCGGGCCGCATGAAGGCGTCGTCGGTTACGACGTGATCACCGACGGCGACCCCTGCATGATCAAAGGCGATCTCGACACATTGGCGCACCGAGTTGACCTTGCCGGTTGCGATCACGAAGTCGTCTGGTTCGTCGTGCTGGAGCATCAGCCACATCGCCTCAACATAGTCCTTGGCGTAGCCCCAGTCACGCTCGGCGTCGAGGTTGCCGAGGCGTAGCTCCGAAGCTAAACCGAGCTTGATCGCAGCTGCGTGCCAGGTGATCTTGCGCGTTACGAATTCAAGGCCACGGCGTGGCGACTCATGGTTAAAGAGGATTCCGCTGGTTGCGAAGAGATCGTATGACTCGCGATAGTTGACGGTAATGAAGTGAGCGTAGGCCTTCGCCACGCCGTAGGGCGAGCGAGGATAAAACGGTGTCGTTTCGGTCTGTGGTACTTCGAGCACCTTGCCGAACATCTCGCTAGAGGAGGCTTGGTAAAAGCGCGTTTCGGGGCAGACCTCGCGGACTGCTTCGAGCATTCGCGTGACACCCACGCCGGTGAACTCTGCGGTCAGTGTCGGCTGGATCCAAGAGACGGCCACAAATGACATCGCGGCAAGGTTGTAGACCTCGTCGGGCCTTGACGCCCGGAGTGCATCGACGAGTGAACGGTGGTCAAGCAGGTCGCCTTGGTGAAGTGTGATGCGGTCGCGGATATGTTCGATGCGATCGAACTTCTCCGTTGACGAGCGCCGCACCATGCCGTGGACTTCATACCCCTTCTCCAGCAGCAACTCAGCCAGATAGGAGCCGTCTTGGCCTGTCACGCCGGTGATTAGGGCGCGCTTAGCGCTCATGAGGCTGCGAACTCCTGCTCACGCAGCCAGGCGACGGTCTGGTCGATCCCATCGGCCAGAGAGATCTTTGCCTCCCACCCCAGCAGCGTTCGCGCCTTCTCTACCGATGGCCAGCGGCGCACAACGTCGACCTCAAAGCTAGGCAGATGTTCCAAGGAGAACTCTTTAGGGTCCTTGCCGCAGGCAGCCCAGATGACCTCGGCGATCTCAGCGACCGTGCGCTCGTCGGATGCGGAGATATTGAAGTCTTGGTTTAGGCCAGCCGGCGAACCCATGGCCGTCACGATACCGTCGGCGATGTCGTCAACGTGGGTGAGCGTGCGAGTCTGCATTCCTGAGCCAAAGATCTGTAGCGGCTTCTGGCCGGATAGCACCTTGCGGATCAGGTCGGGGACTGCGTGTGCAATTCCTGGCTCGGCATCTGGCATCTCGCCTGGACCATAGGCGTTAAACGGGCGACAGATTGTGTAAGCAAGGCCGTGCTCGTCATGGGCGGCGCGGCAGTAGACCTCGCCAGTCAGTTTTGAGAAGCCGTAGGCCGATTGCGGAATCGGGCAGTCGAGAATGTGATCTTCTGTTGTTGGGTACTCGGTTGCGCGCTCAAAAACCATCGACGAAGAGACATATACAAACCGCTCAATATCGTGGTCGAGTGCCGCTCGAATGACAGAGTTATAGAGCGAGGCATTGACCTCAGTAAGCGTGTGGGGGAGCTTGTGGAAGTTCGCGATCCCGCCGACTATCGCCGCGAGGTGGATGACCTGGTTGCAGCCAGCGGTGGCCTTGCGGGCTGCGTCGAGGATGCGAAGGTCGCCGGTATGCACCTCACACCCTTCGCGCATCCAAGTTGGAGCGTCGCGCTGATCAGAGACGCGCACCTCGTAGGCAGGGTCGCCCAGGAGGCGACGCACTACGGCGGCGCCGATCGTTCCCGCTCCACCGGTTACTAAGACACGGTTCACGAATTCGCCTTACTGAGCGCGACTACTTCACTGGCGTATGCGAAGACCTGTGCAGCTCCGAAGCAGTCCCATGGGTCAACCACGAGGCAGTCGTCGGTGCCAAGCTCGACCAGGGTGCTTAGCGCCTCAGGGGTGCAGAAGGCAGAGTGGTTGGTCGCTAGGACAACGACATCAGCGCCGCCCACAGCGTCCTCAAAACTATCGGTCTCAGTGGCGACGAAGGGGTCGTGAATGGTGACGTCGGCAAGTTCGCGTTCGAGTAGGCGCACGAGCTTGTGCGAAAGCGAGTCACGCTCGTCGTCGGTGTCGCGCTTAAAGGCCAAGCCAAGTACTGCGATCTTCTTGCCAGAGAGGCTGCCGAGGCGGCGCTTGATCCCATCGACGAGGAAGAGCGGCACTGATTCATTTACCCGCGATACGGCCAGCAGCATTCCGGGAGCCTTCGAGCGCTCCTCGGAGAAGGCAAAGTCCTTGCGCAGGCAGGTTCCTGCGGTAAAGCCAGGCGAGGCAATTCCACCGCGCGGGTAGTCGCGATTAATCAGGTCGATTACTTCAAAGACGTTTGCGTCGTGCTGCTCGCAATCCATCATCAGGAGGTTGGGCAGTGCAAATGTGGTGTAGCGCAGGATGTTGGTCCAGATCTTCGCTAACTCTGCTTGAACCGGGGTGGTTTGGACTATCGGCGCTCCGAAGGCCTCAAATAACTGGCCAATCCGCGCGCTAGATGCTGCGTCGACACCGCCAACGATGCACGGCAGGCTCTCAATCTCAACAAAAAACCGTCCGGCGGCTATCCGCTCGGGGGCGTGTCCGACGAAGATATCTGAACCGACACGCAGTCCAGATTTCTTGGTCAGGTATCCAGCCACGAACTCGGTCGTGCCTGGCGCGACCGTGGAGCGCAGAATCAAAGCGTGGCCCGACCCTAGGGCGGGGAGTAGTTCATCCAGAGCTGAGCGGATGTCGGAGATGTCGATCTCGATGTGGGCGAAGGAGGGGGTGCCCAAGGTGATAATGATGTCGCGTGCCTTAGCGGCGTCGACGATGTTGTCGGAGAGTTCGAGGCGTCCGGATGCATGGACTCGATCTAAGACCTCTTGGCCACCGGTCTCCTCAAAAGGCATCTTTGCAGAGCCAATTGCGGCGAGCCGTTGCTCGTCGTTATCGATCCCTAACACTCGCAGGCCGCGGTCAGCGAAGGAGAGGGCGAGTGGCAGGCCGACTCGGCCTAGGCCGATGACGGAGACGTCGGGTGCAGGCATAGCTGCAGACAAACTACCGGCCGCGGCGGTGCTGAGCGTACTGGCGGGCGAAGCCAGCCACGAAACGGGGGTTGTAGCGCAGGTAGCGGCGCCAGAGACGGCGCGGTTCTCGGTACACGCGGTAGGTCCATTCCAGCCCACACACTTGCATCCAGTGAGGTGCTTGGGCGACGATGCCAGCGTGGAAGTCAAAGGCCGCACCGACGCCGACCATTACGGGGGCTTGGAGGTGAGGGCGCATCTGAGCCATCCAAAGCTCTTGCTTGGGCTGGCCAGTGCCGACCCAGACGATGTCGGCCTCACTGCGGTTGATGTCGGCGATTACGGTTGACTCTTCTTCGGCGGTTAGCGGCCGAAACGGCGGCGACCAGCCGCCAACAATCCGCAGGCCCGGGTAGCGCCTACGAAGGTTGAGTGTGAGCTGAACAAGAGCGCCTTCGTTGCGCCCACCGTAGAGGTACATCCGCGTTCCGCTTCGCGCAGCCCGCTCACAGGCCCGCGCCATTAGCTCGGGGCCGTAGACACGCGACTGGTGCCCGTGGCCCAAGCAGCGCATCGCCCAGACCAGCGGCATGCCGTCGGGAACGGTAAAGCTGGCCTTGTCGATCGCACTGCGCAGATCCGGACGCTCTTCGGCGAGCATGACAAGGTGGACCGGAGCGACGCAGATGTAGCCCTTTGTCTTAGTTGCCACCATCGCGTCGATGCGGTCAAGAGCCTCTGTGTAATCGACGCGTGCGATCTCCATTCCCACCACGCGTGTCGTCGATGGCGACGAAGCAGTTGCCTGATCGTTAGGCGCGGAAGTTGCCTTAGCGGTCGCTTGGAAGGTGGGTTCAGAGGGGGTCATCGGCTGATTAGGTCTGCTATACAGCGTAACAGTGGGCCATTGAGGTGAAGCGGTAGTGAGAAAATGATCACCGTCGGTCGCTGGCGGCGCAACTGGCCGGTCGGGAAGTTGGCGAGTTGACGGCTATCCTGCGCAGCTATGGCAGTTGACGAATCATTCTGGTCTGGGCGGCGAGTGCTGGTTACTGGGCACACGGGCTTTAAGGGAGCTTGGTTGACGTTATGGCTGGGCGAGATGGGCGCTGAGGTAACCGGATTTGCAGATGGCGTACCAACGACTCCGTCGCTATTTGAACTTGCGGGCTTGCGAGAGATGCTTCCGACGGTCTGGGGAGATGTGCGCGACTACGATGCCGTGCTCGGCGCCATCAGAGAGAGCAGTCCCGAGGTCATCATCCATATGGCCGCCCAGCCGTTCGTACGCCGCTCCTTCAGCCAGCCGCGAGAGACCTACGAGACCAACGTGATGGGAACCGTCAACGTGCTCGAGGCGGTCCGCCTCACGCCCGGCGTCTCGGTGGTGATCAATGTCACGTCCGACAAATGCTATGAAAACCTTGAGCACGGACGCCCATTTAGAGAGCAAGACGCCAAGGGCGGCCACGATCCGTATTCGAACTCCAAGGGCTGTGCTGAACTTGTCGCTGACGCCTATCGATGCTCATTCTTTAGCTCAGATCAAAGTCCGACGCAGCTAGCTTCGGGTCGCGCGGGGAATGTAATCGGCGGCGGGGACTGGGGTGAGGATCGCCTAATCCCCGACATCATGCGCGGCGCACTCGTTGGTGAGGCCGTGAAGATCCGCAACCCTGACTCGGTAAGGCCGTGGCAGCACGTGCTCAATCCGCTCAGCGGATATCTCAAACTAGTCGAGATGCTTTGGCATCAGCCGGGCACTTCGTTGGGTTGGAACTTTGGTCCAGACGCCGAAGATGCGCTGACGGTCGGCGAGATCGCCGAGCGCATTGGCGATCTATGGCCAGGCGATCTCAGCTTCGAGATCGATCCCGGCCCCCACCCACACGAAGCAACACTGTTGCGACTGGACTCGTCAAAGGCTCATACCGAGCTCGGATGGGCTCCGACCTGGAATCTTGAGCAGGGCTTAGAAGCGACGGTTGCCTGGTATGCGGCGCTGCGTGATGGGCGGGATGTGGCCGAAGTCAGCGTTGAGCAGATCCGTGCGTTTGGCGACGGGTCCTGAGTAGTAGCGCCGGTAACTGCCGAGCGGATCTGCGCGTGGCCTAGGTCGGCCGATCGACGACAGGGTCGCCCTATTGGGCATCAGGCTGGGGCATCGGTGACAATGGCCACGGATGGCGATCACCGATATCGAGGAGCCACTCGCACCACGCCCGATGACAAGTGGCGCGACGATGGGAGCCGCAAGCCGGATCTCGGTCGCGGTTACCGGTGCGCTGGCGACGATCATCATCGCGCGGATACTGGGTCCAAGTGGCAGCGGTGGCTTCGCGGTCGCGATGACGATCGTCTACGTGCTGATCGTATTGACCACCTTCGGCGTTGAGCATGGAGTCGCTTACTACGTCAGTAGCGGTGTCTGGGGCGCCCGTCATGCGTTTAAGGTCGTCAACGAGTTTGCGCCGATTGTCGGCGTAGTTGGGGCGGCGCTTGGAATCTTGGCGCGACTCTTATTCCCCGGACCGTTCGGCAATCTATCGGTGGTGGAGTGCGCGCTAGCTGCGGCCGCGCTGCCATTTGCTCTTGCTTGGTTCTACGGGTCGTTTGTTGCTCTTGCAGACGACCACTACGAAGGCTTCGTGCTTGCGCCAGCGGTGCAGTCAGCGACGGTCTTGCTCTTCGTCGTGGCACTCGCGATCCCATTTGGATTGATCGGCGCGATCGTGGCTTTGCTGCTCTCTCACATCGTCGCCGCTGCGGTCACCTTTTTCTGGGGTCGCCACAGGTTGTCTAACCGCCAAGACGGCGAGCAGGAGCCCGGACAGCTGCGGCGCGCGCTGCGATTTGGCGTCAAGGGATACGCCGGAAACGCGCTACAGGTTCTCAACTATCGCGTCGATGTTTTTATCCTCAGCGCTGTCACGGCAGCGTCGGTCGTCGGCTACTACTCGGTCGCCGTTGGAGTCACCACCGTCTTGTGGCTGCTGCCTCAGTCACTAAGCGACGTGCTCTTTCCGCGCGTCGCTGCGCTTAGCGCCTCCGAGCACCGCGATGCCGATCACCAGCGCGATTTTGTCGAGATGAAGAGCCTGCGCCACGCAACGATCATCGTGACCGTAGGCGCTCTGGTCTTGGCGCTTGCCTCGATCTTTTTAATCGTGCCGATCTACGGTGCGGGCTTTAAGGAGGCGATACCTATCAGCCTTATCCGGCTTCCAGGCGTAGCCCTAATCGGTATCGGCGCGATTCTCTCGTCAATTATCGTCGGACGCGGTCGGCCCGAATACGGCTTGTATAGCGCCCTGATCTCAACCCCGATCACGATGGCTCTCTACTTCATCCTGATTCCACGGTTCGATGCGCAGGGGGCCGCAGTCGCAACGACGATTTCATTCACGCTCAACTTCGTTCTGGCGGCGTTCTTCTACCACCGCATCACCGGTCGCAATGTCTTGGCTTTGATGATTCCTACGCGCTCTGAGTTTGATGACTACCGGCTGTTGTGGCCGCAGGTGCGCCGATGGGGCGCCACGCAGATGAAGCGGATAACCAGCAGATGAGCGCCCGCCGCGTCTTGCTGGCGCCAGTCGAAAGTGCTGGTGTGGCCGGCGCGATTCGTGATGGCTTGCGCGCCCGCGGCGTGCAAGCAGACCTCTGGACAATCACGCCGCATCCGTTCGTTGAGACCGAGGATCGGCTGCTGACGGGTTATTTAGCCCGCGCGCGCGCTGGGCTGATCGCTCCACTGCGCTATGACGTTTTGCACTTTCAGTTCGGCACGACGCTGCTCGAATTCGTAGACGCGGCGTGGGGCAAGCTCGCTGGGCGCCCGTTGATGTTGATGCACTACTGGGGTTCTGACTGCCGTCCGCGGATTGCCGCTGGACTGCGGCCGATCGGTGCTCCTGCGGAGTGGGAGGATCAGCAGCGCGCCTATGAACGGATGCTACGGCGACGGCTGCGCTTAGCCTCGCGCCTGTGTGCCGCGGCGATCGTCTCAGACCTAGAGCTGGCCAGCTACGTAAAGCCGTGGTTTAAGACCGTCTATGTGGTACCGACTCCGATAACGCTGCCACTCCTGCCGGGGCCATCGCTACCGCCGCTTCCCGGTGAGGGTCCGGTTGTGGTGCATGCTCCGTCTAACCACCTCATTAAAGGCACCAAGACGATCGAGGCCGCGATCACAGCTGTAGCCGCCACTCGTCCCCTGCGGCCCGTCCTTGTGAGTGGTGTCAGGCACGAGCAGGTGCTAGCCGAGATTGAGCGAGCAGATATCGTTATCGACCAGCTCAACTCGCTGACGACGGGCATTCTTGCGCTTGAGGCGATGGCGCTAGGTAAGCCAGTTCTGTCGCAGTACGACCCTTCGATGCTCGCCCCATGGGCCCGTTCGACGCCGGTCGTCGCAGTGACTGCGCAGACACTGCAGGCCCAGCTAGCGGCCCTCTGCGACGACCCGCAGCGCCGCGCATCCCTTGCAAGCCAGGGACCAGGCTTCGTCAGATCTCTCCACGGCGCCGATGTCGTTGCCGGGTTGTTGGAATCTGTCTATGCGGACAAAGGCCGAGCAGCAGGCGTGTTTGATGTCACCGTAGATGGAATTAAGGCTCTAGACGAGCCGATTGGTTCGTTGGTCGAATAGCCTGCCTACTGCAATGAACCAAGCCACCCAACCAGCCGTGCGGGGAGTCGTTGTCGGCCTTGGAGTAATGGGGGCCCATCACCTGCGTGTCTTGCGCAGCATGGATGGCGTCGAGTTAGTAGCAGCAGTAGACATCGATGCCCAGCGGCGAGTAGACGCCCAGACCACCTACCAGGGTCTGCTCGCGTACCCGTCGTTAGACGAGGCTCTCGCCGCGTGTGATCTGGACTTCGCGTGTTTAGCGGTCCCAGTCGGGCTGCTGCCAGAGCTGGGCACGCAGGCCCTTGTGGCTGGCTTACACGTACTGGTTGAGAAGCCAACGGCACCAACAG
Organism: Solirubrobacterales bacterium; assembly: GCA_947474595.1. GTDB lineage: Bacteria > Actinomycetota > Thermoleophilia > Solirubrobacterales > Solirubrobacteraceae > CANJIV01. The sequence goes on along the minus strand of CANJIV010000001.1, from coordinate 252,936 downwards.
AAGCTCAGGCACGCGCGTTGATCGCTGAGGCCGATGGTCGTGGGTTGATGCTCGCAGTCGGGCATATCGAGCGCTGCAATCCGGCTGTGATCGCGCTGAAGGCGAAGATTGACGAGGGTGTAATCGGGAAGATAATTCAGATGCAGGCTCGGCGTCTGAGCCCGTTCCCCAACCGTCAAGGCTCACAAGGGGTCGCGCTAGACCTAAGTACGCATGACATCGATGTGATGCGCTACATCACCGGTCAGGAGGTTGCGCGCGTCTACGCTGAGACGCAGTCGCCATTAGGGGGATCGCCCGATCATGAGGACATAGTCTGCGCGACGCTACGGTTTGACGGCGGGGCTGTTGGCCTCTTGGAGACCAACTGGATGACGCCAATTAAGGTTCGTCAGATGTCGGTCCTCGGTGAGCTAGGGATGCTGGTGGTCGACTATCTGACCCAAGAGCTGTCGCTCTATCAGCACCCCACCAGAGCGGCTCAATGGGATCAGTTGGCCGCTATCCGTGGAGGCGGTGCCGGGGACATGATCGGCTTCGAGCTAGATCGCAGAGAGCCCCTTGTGGTTCAGTGGGAGCAGTTTCTTGGTGCGTTGCGTGAAGGCCGCCAGCCACAAATCTCAGGCCGCGACGGCCTCGCTGCGCTCTCCACCGCGCTGGCGATCCGCGCCTCTTCAGCCAGCAAGAGCGCCGTTGTCCCCGGCTACCGCGAGGCCCACGATGTCTCGGCTTGACGAGTTCATTGCTGGCTTGGCTGGCAAGCGCTCGCTCGTAATCGGCGGCGCTGGCTTTATCGGCAGCCATCTGACTGACGGCTTGGTCGCAGCCGGCGCTGGGCGGGTGACGGTTATCGACGATCTCAGCCTAGGTCGTGAAGCCAACCTCGCGCTGGCGCTGACTCAAGAAGAGGTCACGCTCGACGTCGTTGACGCAACCGATCTGGACGCGTTGACGGCGATCATTGAGCGAGAGGGGCCCTTTGATCTCTGCTTCAACCTCGCGGTGATTCCACTGCCGCACTCGCTCCAGCACCCCCGCGAGAACGTCGATCGCAACGTCGCCAAGACGACAGCTGTCTGCGAGGTCGGTCGCGCTGGTGGATTTGCACGGTTGGTGCAGTTCTCATCTTCAGAGGTCTACGGCTCTGCAAAAGTGGCGCCGATGAACGAGGACCACCCGCTCAACGCTCACACTCCATACGCCGCGGCAAAGGCCGCAACGGATCTGATTGCGCTCAGTTATGGCGAGACGTTTGGTCTAGATATCGTCGTCGTTCGCCCATTTAATACTTACGGCGAGAGGCAGAATGACGCCGCTTACGCCGGGCTGATCCCAGCGGTTATTCGCTGTGCCCAAGCTGGCGAGCCCGTGACTGTCAACGGTGACGGTGAGCAGACTCGCGATATGAACTACGTCAGCGACACGGTCCGCGGGTCCTTAGCGATAGCGGCCAATAAGGATCTGCGCGACTGCGCTTTAAACCTTGGTCACGGCACCGAGGTCAGCGTCAATGCGATGGTCGCGAGCATCTTGGCGGCGATGGGGATGCCAGATCATCCGATTGTTCACGCAGCGGATCGCCCCGGTGATGTACGGCGACTGCTGGCTGGCATTAGCGCAGCTCGTGACGCGATTGGTTACGAGCCTTTGATGACTGTCGAGGAGGGCTTCGCGCGGACGGTGCGGTGGTATCTCAGCTCGCCGATGGCGACTGGGATCTGATCGCCTGCGACAGGGCGGCAGCGACGGTTGTGAGGTCGTTCTGGCTCATGCCCTGATGTAGTGGCAGCGCAAGCGTGCGCGCGGCGAGGTCTGCAGATGTCGTCATCGCGCCGGCGAGCGTGACGGTAGCCCGCTGAAAGGCTGGCTCAGCATGCATCGCATAAGTCCCAAGCGTAGATTCGACGTCGCGTTCGCGAAGCGCCATCACAAGTCGATCACGGTCGAGGCTGGGATCTATCGTCACGACGTATGCCTGGTAGGGATGGTGGTGGCCGTCTGGGGTCACTTGTGCGACGACGCCTTCGATCTCGCCGAGCAATACTGAGAGTTGGCTGGCCAGTTCTTGACGGCGCTTGACGACATCTGCAAAGCCCGGCACCTGAACGAGGCCTAGCGCGGCGTTTATATCGCTGAGACGGTAGTTAAAACCCGGCTCGACGAACGTCGCACGCCACTGCTGGCGCTCGCTGCCGTGGTTACGTAAACGCCGCATCCGCCCAGCGAGCTCGTCGTCGTTGGTGAGGACCATTCCGCCTTCGCCCGTCGTCAGCGACTTGCGCGGATGGAAGCTAAAGCATGAGGCGATGCCAAAGGTACCGGTGCGTTGGTCGCCGATCGCGGCGCCCAACGAGCACGCTGCATCGCAAATCAAGGCGATGCCACGATCGGCGAGCAACGGCTCAAGGGCGCCATAGTTTGCAGGTAGGCCGAAGACGTCTACTGCGATTACGGCCTTAGTTGATGGCGTAATGGCGGCTTCAAGAGCTAGGGGATCGATGCAGTAAGTCTCGGGGTCGACATCGGTCAGCCTCAACGTCGCGCCACGCTGAAGCACCGCATTGCCTGTCGCGGGGTAGGTGAAGTCCGCAGCGACTACCTCGTCGCCAGGACCTATTTCAAGGGCTGCCAGTGTGAGTTCTAGTGCCGTTGTCGCTGATGTTGTCGCGATGGCGTGAGTGGCGCCGGCGAACGCCGCGATGGCGGTCTCGAACTCGGCGACAACTGGTCCCTGCGTGAGGTTGCCTGTCGCTAGAACGCGGCCAATCGCTTCGAGCGCTTCAGGCCCAAACTGGGGGTCGGCGAGTCTGATGCTCACCGACGCTCGCCTCGCATCCGAACTACGTGAGCGGGCGCGCCGACGGCGATCGAACCGGGCTCAATAGCGCCGCTGACGACGGAGCCTGCCCCGATCTGTGCGCCCTCGCCGACTTGACTCCCAGGCAGCAAGATGGCGCCTATGCCGATGTCAGAGCCCGCCCCGATCTCAACAGCGGCGAACTTCAGGGGCGCGTCGATGATGCACGCTGGTGGTGCGCTCTCTGCATGGGTCGAGGTGATCACCATGACCCTCGGGCCGATCCCAGCACGCCTACCGATCGTGATACCTCCGGCGCTCTGGAAGTAGCACTCCTGGCCGATCCACGCACCATCCTCAATCCGCAGTTCGCCGCGCGTGTCACCCTTAAGAATCGTGCGATGACCGATGTAGACATCGTCGCCAAGGAAGACGTGGGCGGCGTTGAAGATGAGGACTCCCTCCTCGATAACACAGCGTTGGCCGACCGCTCCCAACTCGCCGGGGTCAAAGCTGCCGGTACCGTGAGTGCTCCAAGTCACGAGGTGCAGGCTATCTTGTGCGCTGTGCGCGGCATAGTCTCGATCGATGAATCCGAAGGTCCGGACCGGCCGTGACTGCTGGGCGCCGCATTCTCGTCGTCTCCTACTTCTATCCGCCTGACCTAAGTGTGGGCGGCAACCGCTGGTCGGCGATGGCACATCATCTGCGTTCCTTGGGGCACGAGGTAACCGTCTTGACGACGGGCGCCCACGGTCGGCTCGCAGACGACGGAGACTGGGTTATAAGGACGACCGATCTCCAGGCTTCCGACACGCTACGCCGGGTGTTGCGGCGGCCGGCACGCGAAGGTCATGGAGGCGCAGGAGCTAAGGGCGGAGCTATCGGTGCCGCGGCCGGCCCGCCGCCGAAGCTCTTAAATCAAGGCGTTGTTCCTGACGCCCATGCAGTTAGCTGGCTGCCGTTTGCCGTCAAGGCCGCACGCTCGATTATCGGTCAGCGCGCTATCGAGTGTGTGGTTACAAGCGCCCCTCCAGACTCTGTCGCGCTGTTGCCCCTGATGCTCGGGCGGTCGCGTCCGGCTTGGGTCGCCGACTTTCGTGACGGCTGGCGTTTTGAGCCGCTGCGGGGCGCCTGGCCGACGGGCGCACAGGACTACATTGATAGTTGGATGGAGCGGCGCGTAGCGCGCTCGGCGGAGATCATCATCGGCGCAACGCGACCAATCGCTGAGGATTTCGAAGCCCGCTTCGGTGCTCGCTCTGCATACGTACCCAACGCTTGGGACCCTGCTCTTGAAGAGGCCGTTGCTGCGGAGAGTGGCTCGCTGGAACTCCCTAAAGGGGGTTTCAATCTGGTCCATACCGGGGGCCTCAGTGTGGGGTCGGTGGGACGCGACCCCAAATGGCTGTTCGCCGCGATGCGCCAGCTGCTTGACGAACGTGGTGAAAGTGCACGCAGGCTACGGCTGGTGTTGATCGGAGCTCGTGAACCAGAGTGTGAGCGCCTGATTGACCAGATCGGCGTGAGGGAGCTTTTCGAGATACTCGGGCCTCAACCGCGGCTTAAGGCGCTTGCTGCCCAGCGAGCGGCTGACGCGCTCTTGTTGTTGACGGCCCCAGGCTATGTCTCTCACGCCTCCGGCAAGCTCTGTGAATATCTTGTGGCAGGGCCGCCGATCTTGGCGCTTGCCGAAGGAAATGAAGCCGCACGTATCGTCGCGGAGACCGGCAGTGGAGTTGCGGTCGCGCCCGATGATGTAGGCGCGATAGCCGATGCGCTTGGTCGTCTGCTCGACGGCAAGTTGGCAGCAGGTGGCCGCGTCGATGATGAACTGGCCCGCTACGTCTATCCAGCTCCTGCGCTGGCAGTAGCTGAGCTAATCGAGCAGGCAATCTCCCGTCGTAGCGAGGGTAAGAGTGCGTGAGGCTGGCGGTCTTAGCGCCGGCCTGATCCTAGGCAGAGTTAGGTTTCACAGCTACGGCGTGGAGGATGTCGCCGCCACCAAAAGCCCGATCGAGTAGTCGCGCGATCGGTAGTGCAAGCACACACAACCCCCCTGCCACACGCAGCGGGAGGCCTGATGGATATAGACAGCGGCCGAAGATTCGATACTGAATTGAGCCAGGAAGGCCGGCTGGACTCGTCGACGTAGTCGTCTCTATAGAGATGAACCCTGCCTCTTGGAGCGCGCGAGTCAGCGAGGGTTGTGTGAAGTGGCTGCGATGGCGGGGGGCATCAAGGTGAAACCACCGACTGCCAAAGCGCCGCGCCTGCCAGCTGCCGAAGTTTGGGACGCTGATGCAGATGATCGCCCCAGGCCGCATCGCCTTATAGATCCGCGCTAGATCCGCGGCCGGCTCCTCTGTGTGTTCAAGGGACTGCTGCAGGATTGCTGCGTCAAAGCCGCCCTCGGTGAGTGCGACTGTCGCTAGGACGCCTTCAAGAACATTGACCCCACGGCTGCGTGCTATCGCCGCGGCGCTGGCGGAGGGTTCAACCCCGGTCATCTTCCAGCCGCGTTGGACCAACCAGCTGGCAAGATCGCCACGTCCGCAGCCGACATCTAAGCCGCTCCCAGGAGTAAGTTTGGCTACCGAAGAGAGTGGTGGCGTACTGCTAGCGATGCGCCCTTGCAGCCACTGGATGGCCGCCGAGATTGACCTGAATACTCGCCCTGGGGTGGCTTCAAAGGGACCATAGCTCGACGGGTAGAAGGCCACTAGCTCTGTCGTGGATGCCGGCGGCAGTGTGCGACCGGCTCCACAGCTGGGGCAACTTACGACGACGAACGTCCCAGCGGTGGGGTGGAGGCGGTCGATCGCGGGTAGGCCTCTCTCGGGCAACTGCGCGCAGCAGATCAGGCAGGTACTCATTGGGATGCCAAGGGTATTGACACGATCAGCGCCATCATCGACCGATTGGCGGCGCGGCAGAGTAGTCGACGCGCCGCAGGCGCAGCGAGTCACGGACTCCTATCGCGGAGTCGATGCCTTCTGCCGGTAGATGGCGTCGGGTTGTCTGGTGCCCAGCTCGCCAGCCCGCAACCCTTCCTCGCCAGGCCGCGCCGTCACGTGAGATCACGAGGTCGCCACCGGCGACGATCAGTTCAGTCACCACCGTGCGCGCGGCTCGGCGAGCACCACCGACGCCATAAGCGCGCAGCATGTATCCGCGAGCGAACGCTTGGAGCTGGCGCTGAGAGGCCGAGCGGCGCCCCACGGTGGCCGAGCCATGGTGGACCGCACGCGCTTGGATGGCGCTGCAAGATCCCCAGCCACCGGCTCGCAGCCTTAGGGCCAAGTCCAGGTCCTCCTGATACATGAAGAGGCGTTCGTCGAAGAGGCCGACTTCGTCCAGCGCAGCCCTGCGGTAGGCGGCTACCGAGCCAGCCGGGCCTAGCAGGAGTGGCCGTGTGGACCCAGCTTCGGATGCCTGGCGACCTTGTAGGCGTGGGAAGCCGGCGAGCGTCGAGTCGGCACAAAGGCCGACGGAGTCGATGCGACCATCTGGGCGCAGCAGCAGTGGCGCGACGCTGCCCAGTTGCGGGTCGGTTTCAAACGCAGCAGCCAGCTCAGCAAGCAGGGTTGGCTCAGCGTCGACGTCGTTGTTCATCAGCACCACGATGGCGCCACGAGAGGCTGCGATGCCAGCGTTGCACGCGGCGCCGAAGCCACGGTTCTGATCTAAGGCGATCATTGAGATCGCCGGAAAGTCCGCCTGCAGGCGCTCGACGCTATCGTCGGGTGAAGCGTTGTCAACGACGATTACCCGGTGATCAAAGGTCTGATTGGCGAGGTGACGCAGACAACTAGAGGTGATTTCGCGCCCGCCGTGAGTTGGGATGATGACGTCGATGGTTGAAGGCATGGGTGGGAGTGGCTCTACTGGGTTAGCGCGAGCGAGCGATGACCTCAACGTTAGTGGCGACTGTGTTTAACCCCGGGATCGCGGCGAGGATACGGTTGGTCCTCCAGATCAGCCCACCTGTAGCAGTCGCGGCCCGACCCGAGAGCGTCAAGGGAAGCATGTTGGCCCGCCGGACCTCAATGATTTCGAAGCCGTGGCGCTCGAATATCGCTCGTGCACTAGCCGGGGTGTAGAGCCGGTCATTCTCAAGCTGGCCGTGGTAGTACATGCCGGTGCGCCGGGCGATCGCTTCTAGGTAGGAGAGCCGGTTTGGCAGCTTGTAGCAGTACAGAAGGGCGCCGGGAGCAAGCACCCGCTGTAGTTCGTCGAGGCTGGCGTCGGGGTCCTGCACGTGCTCGAGCACGCCCATCGATAACACCGCGTCGAAGCTCGCATCGTCGAAGGGCAGCAGGACGGGATCGTTGGTTGCCAGGGACTCAAGCTCGCCGAAGGCGATCAGCGGCCTGGAGATAACCCCGTCCACCTCTGGGTCCCAGTCGATCGAGGTGACTTCGGCACCACGCTCAGCCAGCATCTTGCTCATCTGCCCGTAGCCGCAGCCCCAGTCGAGCACTCTTAGGTGACCAGCGCTAACGATCCGGTCGGCGGCTGCCTCGTACTCGGCCATCTGCGGTCGGGAGCGCAGGTTGATATCGCTGCCGTGAACGCGGCCTTGACCTCCACCTTCGGTCGCCGCTGCCTGATTGGTCCACGCTCGTTCGCTCATCGCAAAAAGGAGCCCGGATCCGAGGTGGTCATCGGCTGAGCCGAGTCGAGTTGATGGCGCATGGACGGAAGTTCGACATCGGCCGCTTTGATTATTACGAACGCGGGGACCAAGGTACCGGGATACTCTCCTTCGCAGCAGCTCTTCTTGCGCTTCGAGTCGTAGTCAGACGACAGTCGGGAGCAGTAAATCTATGAAGATCGCTCTAAATCTAGTATTCCTCACTCCAGGCGAGATCGGAGGGATGGAGACATACGCTCGCGAGTTGATCCCACGCCTCGCGGCGCGAGATGATCTCGATCTAACCTGCCTCGTTAACCGCGATTGCGCTGAGGCTGGCGGTGGACCGTGGGGTGACCTCTGTGCGATGGAGATCGTGCCGGTTCGAGCCCGCAACCGTCTTGAGTGGGTCCGAGGCGAGCAGCAGCACGTGCCCCGAATTGCCGATCGATTAGGCGCCGATCTTATTCACAGCTTGGCGAGTACCGCTCCGCTGTGGAGTCGGGCAGTCCGCGTCACGACAGTTCACGACTTGAACTTCAAGCTGGCTCCTGACGCTCACTTTGGCTTGCGCGGGCTGGGAATGGGCCTACTGGTACCCGCCGCGGTGCGGCGCTCGCGCCGTGTGATCGTCGACGCTGCTTCGACGCGCGATGACCTTGGCACCCATCTGCACACGTCGCCATCAAAGGTTGACGTCGTACCTCTAGCGGCCGATCGGAATATAGCCGTGACTCCAACCCCTGCGGCCGAGCTGCGCAAGCGCCTAGGCCTAGGAGAGCGCGCTGTAGTGCTCAGTGTCAGCGCCAAACGTCCACACAAGAACCTTGCCCGGCTACTGGAAGCGATCGCAGCGATTGCCCAGGCCCAACGCCCCTTATTGGTGCTTCCTGGATACGCGACGCCTCACGAGCAAGAGTTGCGCGAGCGTGCCCGAGCGCTTGGCATCGAAAGTGACGTTGTATTTCTAGGTTGGATCGCGGCGGCCGATCTGGAAGGGCTTTATGCCCTCGCGGAGGTCGTGGTCTTCTGTTCGCTCTATGAGGGGTTCGGTCTACCGGTATTAGAGGCGATGGCTCGCGGGATCCCGGTTGTCACATCCGACCGCTCCTCGCTACCTGAAGTAGCCGGTGACGCTGCGCTGCTTGTGGACCCAGAAGATCCGGCGGCGATCCGCGCTGGGATCGAGCGCGTGCTCGGTGATGGAGCACTTGCCCAGCGACTCTCTGAGGCCGGTCGTCTGCGTGCGGCGACCTTCAGTTGGGAGCGCACCGCCGAGCTGACGGCTGCTAGTTACGCTCGCGCAATTTTGCGGCCGTAGACGTCAACAACCTCTTCCAGAGACCGCGCGAGGGATAGGCGCTCAGCGTTGTGGCCAAACCACGCGCAGGTGCTCTCTCGGAGGGCGTAGCCGGCGGCATCGATCGCGAGGATCGCGTCTGCTAAATCGTCGGCCTCTGACGATGGCGCGACGATTCCGTTCACACCCGCCTCGATAAGTTCGACCGCCGCGTTGTCTCTCCCGGCGACTAAGACCACTGGTGTTCCGTGCGCCGTGGCCTCGACGACGACGAGTCCATATCCCTCGCGAGAGGATGGATGGACCAGGCAAAGGGCATCGCTCATCACCCGCTCTATCTCGGCTCGGTCGACGAATCCTGGCGCCGTTACGATCCCTTCGAGGCCCTGTTTGGCGATCTCTGACAAGACCATTGAACGCTGTGGGCCGTCGCCGAATATCACGCCACGTACGTCTACTCCGCGCTCTCGCACGCGGGCTATGGCCGCGACGACGGCAGGTGCCCGCTTCTCGGCGATGTGGCGTCCAGCAAAGACGACGACGGCCTCGGCGTGGCGCGCCAAAGGGGGCGTCAGCTCGCCGTCATAAAGGCCACCGACGATCCGCGGAACTCCTCGCAGCCCCTCGGCCACAAGCCTGGCGCTAAAGAGGCGTGAGAAGCACAATGCCTGTGGAGCTAGGCGGACACAGAGCCGCTGGACGGCGTGGCCGATGCGACCACCAATCGGACCCAGATAGCCGCGCCAGTACTCGGGCGACCAGACCTCAAACCAGTCGACGATCAGTCGATAGCGCCCGAGCGGTCGGGCCGCGGCGGCGGCGAGCACGGAGAAGTAGGGGAAGGAGCAGAGATGTACGACGTCGTAGCTGCGTCCGTGGCGCAGCAGGTGGATAAGAACGCCGAGCCCGAAGCGCAACGGCGGGCCGATGCGACGGTTTCCGTCGGCCCCGTAGAGCTCGTCGCTGCCAGAGACGGCTATTACGCGGACCCCAGGGATCTGCGGCTGGTCTGCGTCTTGCCACTGAAGGCGTGTTAGATAAGTGACCTCATGGCCCTCGCTGGCTAGCCGTTCGCCAAGGCCGCGATACCACCGCTCGGCGCCGCCCACGGTCCACGGATAGAGGCAGTCATAGGCTAGGCAGATGCGCATTGTGGCCATTGTCCCCCAACGCACCAAACGTAGCGGTGACGGGAGCACGGGCTATCCTAAAAGTTCCAAAATCCATCAACCCCGAGCGTAAGTGATGTGTAGGCGCTCGGGAATCTGCGAGTCGCTGGTCAGCTAACTATGAACCCTGCCGAACAGACACTTAGCCCCGCCGAGCAGGCCTTGTCCACAGACGGCGACGAGTTCCTCGTCAGCGTCGTGATCCCCTGCCTAAACGAAGCTCAAAACATAGGCGACTGTGTGAGCGCTGCCCTTGCTGCACTTTCCCAAGCGGGGATCGCTGGGGAGGTCGTTGTAGCCGACAACGCCTCTGATGACGACAGCGCCGCACTCGCCATCGCAGCCGGAGCACGTGTGGTGACCGAATCACGCCGCGGCTACGGCAGCGCCTATCTCGCTGGTTTCGCTGCTGCGCGCGGGAAGTACATCGTGATGGGTGACGCCGACCTAACCTACGACTTCGCCGAGATCCCTAACTTTGTGCGTGAGCTCGAAGATGGCGCCGACTTAGTGATGGGCGACCGGATGAACAACATCCAGCCGGGAGCGATGCCATGGCTGCACCGTTACGTCGGCAATCCAATCCTCTCAGGCTTCCTCAATATTCTCTACCGCACCGGCGTACGCGATGCGCACTGTGGGATGCGAGCGGTTCGCCGTTCTAAGCTCGAGCTACTCGACCTGCGCGCGCCCGGTATGGAGTTCGCTAGCGAGATGGTTATTCGCGCCGCCAAGCGCGGGCTCGACATCCGCCAGTTCCCGATCGAATATCGCCCACGTGGTGGCGAGTCCAAGCTCAACACGTGGAACGACGGTTGGCGCCACCTTCGCTTCCTCTTGATTCATAGCCCCAACCACCTCTTCTTAGTCCCTGGTTTAGTGATGGGATTGGTTGGAGCGCTTCTAGTCGTAGCATCCCTGCTGCAGCTGAGCTTGATCGGACGCACTTGGGGGCTTCACGCCGAGATCGCTGGCTCACTGCTACTGATAATCGGCGCCCAAGTCGTATCGCTGGGGGTCTGTGCTCACGCCTACGGCACGTACTTCATGGGTGAGCGTGATCCGTGGTTTGAGCGAATGCGAGCTAGATTTCGTCTTGAGCACGGGCTGCTACTCGGCGGCGTAATCACTCTCGTTGGCTTGACTTGTGCGGCAGTGATCGTTGTAGATTGGGCAAATCAAGGCTTCGGAGAGCTCTCTGACGAGCGCACGGCCGTGGCGGCCGCAACGTTGATCATCGTCGGCATCCAAGTCTTCTTCTCATCTTTCTTACTGAGCATCATCGGACTGCGGCGCGGCCGCTAAGAAGAGGCGTTCACAGAATCTAAGGGCGTCGGCGAGCTCTTCGCTATGCCGCGGGCCCTTAGAGGCGTTCTGCGATCAGTGGTGCCACGCGGCGAAAGTAGAGGGCGCCAATGACGAACGTTGCTACCGAGATGCCGATTGGTATTAGATCGCCAGCAGTGCTCCCAAAGATCTGGCCTGGACTTTGGTAGCTGGGATCGATGATCGCGTGACGTAACTGCTGGATCGCTGCAGCGAGTGGATTGGCAAGCATGATCTGGGCCGCGGTCAGCCCAATATTGTCGACCACGACCGAAAGTGAATAGAGGATAGGGGTGCCGTAGAACAGCGCCTGGGAGATCACTTCCCAGATCGGCTCGATATCGCGGAAGCTGACATAGAGGGCCGAGAGCAGTAGCGATAGCCCTGTGACAAATACCACCAACATCGCCACGATTAGCGGGAACTCGAGCCAGCGCAGGTAGAGCGAGCCACCAGCCGCAATCAAAAAGATGAAGACCGGCACCATGTTTAGGGCAAGGTTGAAGAGCGCCTGGAGCACGCATGAGAGTGGCACGGCGGCGCGAGGGAAGTCGATCTTGCGGACGAGGTTCTCACGGTTGACGAGCGATCTAACAGAGCCCATCGTGGCATCGGCGAAGAACTGGAAGACAACGATCCCCAGCAGTAGGGCTACTCCGAAGAGCGGCTGGTCGCCGCCGGTATCGAGGATCCCAACAAAGACCGCATAGATGATCGCGAAGAGCATCAGGGGGCGCATGAGTTGCCAGAAGTAGCCGAGTACTGAGCCAAAGAAGCGAAGTTTGAACTCAGTAGTCGCCAGGACCCAAGCGAGATGCCAGAACCGCCGAGGGTCGCTGCCAATTGCAGTGGGCCCGGTTATCTCTCGCCCTAGGATCACCCGTTCGTCGGAGGGTTGCAGTGGTGTTGGGGCCGCGGTGCTCACCGAGAAATTTCCTCCTCAATGCTGGCACTGACGATCCGTTCGATGGCCTGCTCGAACGGAATGTCGACGAGCGCGCCGGTCGGTGTCGAGCGGGTTACCACGACGGTTGTTAGCTTCTCGCGCAGCGCCAGAAGTGCTCCATCTTCAAGCATCACGGCTGGCGTCAGGGTATAGCGATCGGGGCCAAGAATGTTGTCAAAAGTGATCTTCCACACGGCCGTTTCGCCGGCCTCAAAGGTGCCAGATGGCCGTCTTACAGCTACAGATGAAGGGTGGAAGAGGGCGATTCCGCCCGCGTTATGAAGGGCGACAGAAAAGATCGGGTCCTTTACGGATGCCGTAAATCGCACCTGCATCGCAAACGTAGTGGATATTCCATTTGGCAGCGATGTCGGCGCTGTATCGCCAGGAAGCTCAAACCAGACGCGCTCGATTACGGCTCTGCCGTCGCCAAGGCTTGCTGAGGTGAGTTTGGCCCCTGAGCCAAGTGACTCTTGCTCTCGCGCTGCTTGGGAAAAGTTGAGGTCTAGATATCGGTCGGCGACGCTTTGGGGGTCACCTGAGGCTGTGAGGTGGCCATGTTCAAGCAAGATCGCTTCGTCGCAGAACCGCTGCACCGCTCCCATGTCATGTGTGACCAGTAGGACCGTCCGGTTGCTCTCGCGGATCTTTCGAAACTCGTCAGCGCACTTCTGCTGGAAGGCGGCGTCGCCAACGGCCAGAATTTCGTCGATCAGGAGCACATCGGCGTCGATCTCAATCATTACCGCGAAGGCGAGTCGCACCATCATTCCGCTGGAGTAGTTCTTTAGCTTTAGTTCGGTGAACTCACGTAGCTCGGCAAAATCAATCACCGCGTCGAATCTGCGGCGAGCCTCGCGTCTTGAGAGGCCGAGCATCGCGGCGTTGAGAGTGATGTTGTCGCGCGCTGCAAGGTCGGGGTTAAAGCCGACACCAAGTTCGATGAAGGTCGAAACTCGGCCGTCGATATGGATCGATCCGCTGTCGGTTGCGTAGATCCCAGCTAGGCACTTAAGCAGCGTCGACTTGCCAGAGCCGTTGCGACCAACGATCCCGAAGAAGCCTCCCTTGGCTACGTCGAAACTGACGCTGTGCAACGCCGCTAACTCCCTGACGGCGCTACGACGCAGCGGGTGTACGGCCCGCTCTTTGAGGGTGCTTACCTGCTCTTTGGGAATCCGAAAAGTCTTCGATACGCCACTAACAACTACGGCATGCGCGGGGTGGCTCGTGTCGGGCATCGCCTTATGCTCGCACAGCATCCTGATCTAACCGCACGCGCCAGCCCAAAAAGAGGGCGGTTAACGTGGGCGCAGCCAGCGACTAATGCGGTAGCCGATCTTGTAGCCCCATTCGAGCGGGCGCAGGAAGATAATGGCCAGCAGTGGGCGGCTTGCGATGGCCAGCAGTGGGCGTTCGTAGCGCGTGTCGAGCAGTCCGTTAGGACCAACCAACCAGTAGCCCTCGCGCGAGACCGCTCCTTGGCTCGATCTTGTTATGCGGGAGTAGGCGGGACTCGGACGGCTTAAGGCCTGCTCGTAGGCGAGAAGTAGCTGCTGACCGTAGTTGGCCCACGTGAGATCGCGACCGGCCTCAACGATCGAGGTGAGATGCGCCTCGCGCTGTGGGCCGGGGGACAAGAGGCCTAGGGCACGCTTGGCGGTCGCGTTGGCGTCCCATGGTGTGATCGTCGCCGAATGAGCTGGAAATAGTTCGGCCAATGAGGTGTGAGAGGCGAAGATGCACGGAACACCTGCTGCCGCCGCCTCAAACGGAACGAGGCCGAACCCTTCGTAGGTAGTTGGGTAGACGACAGCAGCACTCTCTTGCAACAGCCAACTCTTCTGGGCCTCTTCTACCGACCCCAAATCAAGGACTCTCTCAGCGGTGTCTAGATCGGCCGCCAGAGCTGCTCGCTCACCATCTTCAGAGGTTCCTGAGGCGGCGTGAGGGCCAGCAAAAATAAGCCAGCCATCCCAGCCCTGTACAAGAAACTCTGCGAGCAGGGCAATCGCAAAGACGCGGTTCTTGTGGCTGAAATTAGTTCCGAGGCAGAGTAGGAACGGCCGCCCGCCGAGGTCGGGTAGATCTACCGGGCGCTCCGGGCGATCGGGCGTGGCGCTTGTCAGGCCGTCAACGCCAAGATGGATAACAGCAGAGTGATCTGCGGCGACGAGCCCGCTAGAGATCGCGTCGTCGGCGGAGTACTGGGAGATGAACACTGCAAGGTCAACGCTCCCAAGCGCATCTACGGTCGTCTGGCGGTACTCCAGCCACTCGCTAGCCGTATCGAAGTAGGAGGGATTGTGGAAGGCGATCTGGTCGAGCTGGCTGACGACCACCCGGTGGCCCAGCCTTTTAAGGAACTCGAAATCAGTGGGTCGTGTTAGCTGGAACGGGCGGTGGACGACGTCGGATAGCTCGGTTTCGTCGTCGATGTCGTCGATTGGTAGCAGTTCGGCTGGTCCGAAGCCAGCGATTTGCGCCGCCACATCGCTATTGAGTGGCGTCGGCACAAGCACCCTCAGGTCGACCTCGCTGCTTGCCGCCAGCGCGGAGATCACGCCCAGCGTGTGCAGCTGTGTGCCGGTGTGGGCAGCGTTCAAACAGGCGCCATCGACGGTCACTCGCAGGCGGCGCAAGGCGATGCTCGCGGCCAGCAGAGAACTGTCGAGAGGCCCATCGGTTCGCACCGAGTAGTCGTGTACTGCCGGCAGATACCAGCCGTAGCGATCGAAGGTGATTTGGTCGTGATCGCGCTGGATTGCTGTGCGACTTTGGCCGAAGCTGGCGCCGCCGTGGTGGAGCACGTAGACGTCGTCGGCGAGAACGTGTTTGAGGCCGCCGATCAGGCAGCGCTGAGAAAAGTCAACCTCCTCCCCATAGCCAGGGCTGAAGATCGGGTCAAAGCCGCCGACTAGGTCCAAGGCCGACCTGTAAATCAGAAGACAGTGCCCGATCGCCGTCGGCAGGGTCGGCCTTATGCCGGTCGCTGCTTTGCCCACAAGCTCGCTGGCCTGTTTGAGATCCAGTCCGGCTGGTAGGCCTTCTGTCGGTTGGTTGCGCTCGGGAACCGAGAGGATCGATGCACTGTTAGCGAGCACGCTGACCGTAGCGATTCGAGGATCACTTGACCCGGCGGCTCGCATCCGATCTAGCCATCCTGCGCTAACAACGCAGTCGCTATTTAAGATGGCGATATCAGCAGGACTAAAGCGCTTAAATGCCTCGTTGCAGCTCTCAACGAAGCCAAGGTTGACTTCGTGTTCGATGTAGTAAAGCTCGTGCTTAAGGCCGGGAGATTCTCTAAGCTCCTGCATGAATCTGTCGATCCGAGGGTCGTTGCTAGCGTCGTTAATGACACAAATTGGCACTTCGGGCGACGTATGTTCGAGCGTCGCTGTAACCGACTCAACTACGTATTCATACCCTCCGTAAACTGGGATGATGACCACCACGCGGCCACGGTCGATCTCTATTGCCGCATCGGCCGTCACTTTGTAGAAGCTCATTAGATGCTCGAAGGGTATAGGTTCGCTGGCCGTCGCTTGGCTAAGCGGTAGCCTGAGAGCCGCACAGCACTCCGTCGCGCCCAACCACCGCCATATTTGATCTAGAGGGACAAACCAGTGCCAACCGCCATCATCACAGGGTCAGGAGGGCTGATCGGCTCAGAGTCGGTCCGCTACTTCGCAGAGCAGGGCTTCGATGTGATCGGACTCGACAATGATATGCGAGCCTATTTTTTTGGTCCTGACGCAACGACCCAACCAACGACCCAGAGGCTAGCGGCCGATCTCGGTGGCGCCTTTAGGCCGCTGACGATCGATATCCGCGACGAGTCGGCAGTAAGGGATGTTTTTAGCCGCAACGCGTCGTCGATTGAGCTAGTCGTCCACACTGCCGCTCAGCCCTCCCACGACTGGGCCGCAGCCGAGCCACAGACCGACTTCAGCGTTAATGCCAACGGGACTCTCAATCTGCTTCAAGCCGCGCGCGACCACACGCCTAACGCGACCTTTGTTTTTACATCAACCAACAAGGTCTACGGCGACAGGCCTAACCATCTACCCCTAGAGGAGCACGACACACGCTGGGAGCTGCCAGCCGATCATGAGTGGTTTGACGGCATAGGCCTAACGATGCCAATTGATCTCTGTACGCACTCACTGTTTGGCGTCTCCAAGCTGGCCGCTGACCTGCTAGTGCAGGAGTACGGTCGCTACTTTGATATGCCCACGGTGTGTTTTCGTGGCGGCTGCCTGACCGGCCCCCAACACGCAGGAGCTGCGCTGCATGGCTTCCTCGCTTACCTAATGAAGTGCACCGTAAGCGGTGATCCCTACACAGTCTTTGGCTATAAAGGCAAGCAGGTTCGAGATAATATCCACGCCCATGACGTGGTTGCCGCCTTTCACGAATTTCACCGTCAGCCGAGCGCCGGTGCCGTCTACAACCTCGGCGGAGGGCGTCAATCAAACGTCTCAATGATCGAGGCGATTGCGCTGTGCGAAGAGATAGCCGGACGCAAACTGCAGTACTCACTCTCCGACGAGGCGAGGATTGGTGACCATATGTGGTGGGTAAGCGATCTCGCAGCCTTTAAGGCCGATTATCCAGCGTGGGATCTGACCTTTGGCATCGAGGATGTGCTGCGCGACATCCACGACTCAAATGCGCAGCGCTGGTTGGCAGATCGAGCGGCCAACCAGTGAAGCTCTCGGTTGTGATCCCGGCATACAACGAAGAAGGATCGATCGCCCAGACGGTCACGGCCATCGCTCAGCGCTTGGACGCGGAGTCAATCGAGCGCGAAATCATCGTTGTCGACGATGGCTCAACCGACAGTACCGGCGAGATCATGCAGCGGCTACAGAGCGAAGACGGAGGAATTCGCTGCGTCCGCAACGACGGCCCCAATGGGTTTGGCTTCGCGGTGCGATTCGGGTTAGGCCTCTTCACGGGTGACGCAGTAGTAATCATGATGGCCGACCTCTCAGACTCTCCAGAGGATCTTGTTTCCTACTATCGAGTCCTTGAGGATGGCTATGACTGCGCGTTTGGCTCGAGGTTTATGCCAGGTGCCAACGTCAGCGGCTACCCAATCCTGAAGCTAACGTTAAATCGCGCCGCCAACGCCTTTATCCGCGCCCTCTTCGGCCACGGCTACAACGACACAACAAACGCTTTTAAGGGTTATCGGCGCGAGGTCATCGAGACTGTCCAGCCGCTGCTCTCAAACCACTTCAACATCACAGTTGAGCTTCCGCTGAAGGCGATTGTTCGGGGCCATTCTTACAAGATTGTGCCGATCTCATGGTCCGATCGGACCAGCGGCGAGAGCAAGCTGCGCCTGCAAGAGATGGGCAGCCGCTACCTATACATCGTCTTGGTCGTTTGGCTCGAGCATCATCTCAGCCGTGGTGACTATCGCCGCAGCGAGATAGCCGCTCGCCTCTCACACTGGCACGCCGGCAGGCCAGCAACAGGATCTGTCGACCCCTCTCAGCCACGACCACCAGCAGATGGCAGCTGAGTCGCCGGCCCCATCACCGGCGGAGTGCGATCAGCGACGAGCTTGGGTCTACTGGCTGCTGGGCGCAGCGATGCTCGTGGCGACAGTGGCGATTCTTCATGCCGGCCGCGGGACGTTGGCTTGGTATGACGAGTGGAGCTTCATCATCGATCGGCGTGGTCACTCGCTCGACACACTTCTGCGGGACCACAACGGCCACCTAGTAGTAGCGCCGCTACTTCTATACAAGGTGCTTCTCCAGATCGCTGGCCTAACTGATTATTGGGTCTTTCGAGCAGCTCTCGCAGGGCTGCATCTAGCCGTGGCGCTAGGTGTCTTCGTGCTCGCTCGCCGCCGAGTTGGAGAGGTGGCAGCTCTTGTCGCGACTGTCTTGGTGCTCTTCTGCTTCGCTGGAGCTGATGATCTGATCTGGGCCTTTCAGATCTCGTTCGTGATGGCCGTTGCTTTTGGTGTTTGGGCGCTCGTGGCGCTCGAGCGCAATAGTGTCAGAGGGGATCTGCTGGCTTGTCTGTGCCTCATCGGTGCGCTCGCGACCTCGGGAGTGGGAGCGCCGTTTGTACTGGGCGCTCTCGTGATTGTCGCCTGCGACGATCGTCGCCTGCGCAGAGCTTGGGTCGTCGTTGTGCCGCTGCTGCTATTTGCGATCTGGCACCTCAAATATCATCCAGCCAATCAGTTGTCGTTCCACGAGCTGCCGACTGTTCCGCGGTTTGTATCCGAGCTGGCATCTAACGCGGTCGGCGGCCTCGCCGGTCTCGGTATCGACTACGGCCGACCACTCGCACTCGCGCTGGCTGGCGCGGTAATCCTGCGCTTCGCAGTGCCACGCCGCGTAACTCCGTGGCTGCTAGCAATGGTTGTCGTTGCACTCGGGCTCTGGGGATTGATTGCGCTGGATCGGTCCTGGATAGATATGTCGGCGCTGGTGCCCCGCTATATCTATCCGGGGGCGGTCCTTGTCGTTCTTATTGTCGTTGAGCTACTGCGTGGTCGCCGCCTTGCGCCGAGATCAGCGGCAATCGCACTGGCGGTGGTGTGCGTTGCGGGCCTTGCAAACTACGGCGTTCTGAGAGGTATGGGCGGCGGGCTACGATCTAATGCCGAGGTGCTTCAAGCGCGCCTTGGCGCTCTTTCGCTGGTCGCCGATAGCGTTGCCCCGGGCTTTCAACCGGCACCGCGTGAAGATCCACAGATAACCGCGCGCGGTGCGCTTGAGGCCCAGATAGACTTCGGCAGGATCGCGCTGACGCGTGATCAGCTAGTCGTGGCTAGCGTGGCCCAGCGTGCGGCGGCAGACGCCGTTCTACTCTCAGTGCCGCAGGTAACAGTCGAGCCCATCGCTGGGGTTAGTGGTGGGGCACCAAATCTGCTGGCGGTTAGTGGCGCTAGGGCTCTCTTAGTGGCCGGTTGCCAGCGCATCATTCCTACAGATCCCGGCAGTACTGTCGATATTGCGCTGCCTGCGGGTTCGAGCATTGAGCTGTTGTCATCTGCCAGCGTGCCGCTATACCTACGTCGCTTCGGCGATAGCTACGGCGAGACGCCAAATCTGGTTGTTGGAGCGGGTCAGGCCACATTGCTCTCGGCCAAGCGAGACGAAGGTGGCGTTGCTTGGACGGTCGAGGCGAAGCCTTCGGCGCCACTGACTATCTGCGCACGCTGACCGCTCGCCGCTAGGCCCGGCCGACTACTAGAAATTGCTTACCTAGCAAGCGCCATGCGATCGGCGTTTTTAGGTAGCGCCGTGTGCCAGCAACAGACGGTGGGAGTTTGCTGCGAAATGAATAGGGGAGGAAGCGCGCAACTTCGAGCTCGGGTTCAAATCCCGCGGCGTAGAGATGCTCAGCGACCGCCCCATGAGTAAGGGCGAGCGTGTGGTCTGCGCAGTTGAAGTAGTCCTTTGAGCAGTATTGGAAGTTTGGTCCCATCACTGCGATCCGGCCACCAGGCTTCAAGCAGCCATGCATCTTCTCTAGGAAAGTTGCCACCTGCTCTTGGGAGAGAAGGTGTTCGAGAAAGTTTGAAACCCAGATCCCGTCGAAGTAGCCTTGGGGAAGCTCTGCGTCAAAGATGTCAGAGACAATCACTTGGGTTCCTGGTGCGTGGGTACCCTCAGGGTAGGAGACCATGTCTACCGCCCAGCGCTCACGTGCCGGGACGTGGTTAATGAACTCGCCCCGCCCCGCCGCGGGATCGAGAACCACGTCCGGTTTACCAAGAACTCCGTAAATAAAGGGGGCTATCTCTCCCCACACAGCATCACGTGCGTCTTGGTCAATGTTGCGGAAGCGGTATTGGTAGAGGCGTTCGTAGTTCATGGCCTAGCTATCTGTTGTTTGAATGCTGTCGGTCATTTATCGATCAATGCGCTACGGACTTGGTCCCTATTGGCTTCAATCCACCGGCTGATCTCTTCGAGCACGACCTGTGCACTGGTCCGCGGCCGCCACTCTGTCAGTCTGAAAAGCTTTGTGCAGTCCGATATATAGACGGCAACGTCGCCCGGCCGGTCATTTTGGGCCTGCGCGATCTGAATCTCATTACCAGTTATTTCACGACACAGCTCGGTCGTCTCCAACAGCGAGAGGCTGACATCACGGCCACCACCGACATTTACGGTTGCGCCGTCCCAATGCTCGGGCCGCTCGAGCTGATCAAAAACTAGCTCAATTAGGTCGTCGATGTGGAGGAGATCGCGAACCTGTCTGCCGCTGCGATCGAAGCCGATGTAGCTCAGTGGTAGATCGAAGTGGTGGGCCAACATCCAGTAGGTGAACACGCCCTGGTCGACCTTACCCATCTGCCAAGGGCCGGCGATCACGCCGCAGCGGTTGATCACCGTCTGAAGACCAAACATCTCGGCGTATTCGGTTATCAGCAGCTCGGCTGCCAGTTTCGTCGTCCCGTAGAGCGTACGGGCGCCTTCGAGCGGGAAGTTTTCAGCGATCCCGGCTGGCGACGCTCCGGCGATCGGTTGGTTTGCAGCGATTTCGAAGCGCGTTGGCGTTTCATCCAATCCTAGGGATGCCAGCGCCGCAACGGGATAGACGCGGCTGGTCGAGAGAAACACCATCTGTGCGCAGTCGCGCCGAGCCAGCTCAAGGCAGTGGTAGGCACCGACAAGATTGGATTGGAAGGCGTAGCTCGTCTGGCCATCAACTCCGGCCAGCGCTGACGGTTCGGCCGAGCACTCGACAAGGGCGTCGATCTTGGGGAGACGCTCAAGGTCTACTAGCTCACGAACGTCGCCTTTAACGAACTCAACCCCGGCAGCTTGGAGTCGTGCCAGGTTTAGCTCGGAGCCGCGGCGGTGGAGGTTGTCAAAGGCTGTGATCTTCCACTCGGGGTGGCGATCGCGCAGGGCGATTGCGAGATTGCCACCGACAAACCCTGCGCCACCGGTTATCAGGACGTGGCGTTCGATTGGATCTGACGCAGTCAAGCCGGCACCGCCAGCAGCTGCACGCCGCCGATCGTTAGGTGGCTGAGCGGTACACCCGCGGCGGCGGCTGGGATCATGCAGTCGTTGGCAATCAGCTTTATGCGCGCGACGCGCAGTCCGGCGCCGGTGATTGCCACGCCGAGGTCGTCTAGCGTGATTCGGTTAAGTGCGCGGAATTCAGAGCGCTCGTCGGAACCGCCGGTTGAGGGGAGACGATTGCTGAGCTTAGCCACGATCTACTGCTGTTGCGGGGTGGCTGATTAGTTCAATTGTCATGGTTGGGACGGTACCGCTAAGAGCTTTACTCCGCTTATCAGCTGGTCGGCTAAGGGCGTGTCAGTTAATTCGCGTGGAATGTTGACTGTTTCACTCATCAGCTCTGCCCGCACAACCTTCAAACCCGCGCTCAGCATGAGTTCTCCCAACTCGTTGAGCGTCAAGCGGTTGAGGCTGAGGTATTCGTCATCGGCAGGCCGTCGCTCATCGGTGCCGGTCTTGCCCTTGAGGCTGGTAACCAGTTCGTCGTCGGGCGTGAGCAGATGTGGAAAGCCTCCACCGTGGCTTAGCCAGAGGTGGCCGCCGTGGTCTGAGTAGTAGAACGGCCATAACTGGAGCATCAGATAGCCGGTTGGCCG
Organism: Solirubrobacterales bacterium; assembly: GCA_947474595.1. Classification (GTDB taxonomy): domain Bacteria; phylum Actinomycetota; class Thermoleophilia; order Solirubrobacterales; family Solirubrobacteraceae; genus CANJIV01. The sequence continues at coordinate 231,149 of CANJIV010000001.1, read as the reverse complement.
AAGGATTCGCCGGATCTCCTTGAGCATTGCCAGCGGCTCACTTACGTGCTCAAAGACAGACCACGTCACAACGGCGTCGAAGCTCTCGTCGGCCGCAGGTATCGAGTCAATCGTGGACTCGACGAACCTTAGATTGGCGGGGAGAGTGTCAATTCCTGCTGCCTTAGCAATGTGAGCTAGGTGGTCGGGATCTGTCGGGCTGATGTCATAACCGACGAAGCGCGCCGGCTCCCCGCGTATGGCGAGCCCAAGATCGATGATCCCATCACCGGACCCAATATCGGCGACCTCTAGGCCCCCAATTCCTAGCTCGCTGGCTGCCAAAAAGCTCAACACATGATCTGCGGCCTCCCAGTAGTGAGCATCAAACCACTGCTCTGGGGTTTTGCGCCCGACCCCCCCAGTCTGAATCGGTGGACCTGTTGTGATCGTGCCCAGCTCGACGGACCGGCGGATGTATTGCGCCGCTTCGCGCGTATTGGCAACCGACTGTTGGGTCTCGGCAACCGACTGTTGGGTCTCTGCAACCGACTGTCGGATCTCTGCAACCGACTGTCGGATCTCTGCAACCGACTGTTGGGTCTCTGCAACCGACTGTTGGGTCTCTTGGAGGAGGCCTGAGATATCCTTCAAGCGTCCCTCGAGCATGCCAATGTGGCCTGCGGTTGCGAACCGCTTGCGTTTTATCCACTCTCCGAAGCCACCCATCCCAAATATCCTAACGTCGAACGTGGAAGTTTCCGGTAGCGATCGCCCGCGCGCATCAGTGGCCTTGGTCTAAGGTAAGCCAGATCCGGTCCTCACGATCCCAAGGTGGCAGTAGATGAAGGCGGTAATTCTGGCTGGTGGCCGTGGTTCACGGCTGAGCGAGGAGACTTCGGTCAAACCCAAGCCGATGGTCGACATCGGTCCCAAGCCAATCCTCTGGCACATCATGAAGCAGCTCTCGACGCACGGAGTTGATGATTTCGTGATCTGCCTCGGCTACCTCGGCTACGTAATCAAGGAGTACTTCGCCAACTACGCCTTGCACTCATCAGACGTCACCTACGACATGCGCGACGCAACGATGGAGGTGCACGCTACGACGACCGAGCCATGGCGCGTGACACTTGTTGACACCGGAGAGGAGACGATGACCGGAGGCCGGCTCAAGCGGGTATTGCCATACGTCAAAGATGAGAAGGAGTTCATCTTTACCTACGGTGACGGACTCAGCGATGTCGACGTCACTGCGTTAGTCGAGTTCCACCGCTCGCAGAGCGTGCTGGCCACGGTCACGGCGGTCCAGCCAGCCGGTCGTTTTGGTGCGCTTGAGATGGACGATTCAAGCTCACTAGTGGAGAGCTTTCAAGAGAAGCCGCGCGGCGATGGGGCTTGGATCAATGGAGGCTATTTCGTGCTCAGCCCTGAGGTAGGGGCGTTCATCCAGGACGATGGCACGGCCTGGGAGGAGCACCCCGTAGATACTTTGGCCAAGCAGCGCCAGCTGGCCGGCTACCGCCACAGTGGGTTCTGGCAGCCGATGGACACCCTGCGCGACCGGATGTACCTTGAGCAGCTGTGGGAGAGCGGGCAGGCGCCTTGGAAGAGTTGGGATTGATGGCCTTACCCGTCATGGCCTTGATCTGTCGCGTGCATTGTGCCGAGGTGGCTCGATGAACGCACTTGTATTTGGTGCCACCGGGGCGATCGGCTCTGCGACCGTCGCAAAGCTGGCCGCAGGCGGCATGAAAGTCATAACGACCTCACGGACACCTGGCTCCGCTGATATCTGCGTTGACCCCGGCGCCGATCTAGCGACCCTAGCTGCCCTTGATGGCCACGGGCCGTTTGCTGCGGTTGTGTGGGCACAGGGGTCAAACGTCAACGATTGCGCCCAGGCTGTCGAGGCGGAGAGCTTCAACGCCGTCATCGAATCGAACGTGACTTTTGTGGTTGCGACGCTAGGACATCTTTTGCGCCATGAGTGCCTGGCACCCCGGTCTAGCCTCGTGGTCGTGAGCTCGATCTGGGAGCCGATCGGTCGTCCGGGGAAGTTCTCCTACACTGTCAGCAAGGCAGCGATAGGCGGCGTCGTAAGAGCTGCGGCGGCCGACCTTTCCAGCAGCGGCCACCGCATTAACGCTGTCCTACCTGGAGCCACGGATACGCCGATGACTCGTTCAATGCTTGATCCAGCACAGATCGATGCTGTTGCTGGTGGGACTGGGTTTAAGCGGCTGGTATCGCTGGAGGAGGTGGCAGCCACGATTGCTTGGCTTTGTGGAGAGGAAAGCACGGGCATTAGCGGACAGTCTCTTGCCGTCGATCTGGGGTTCAGCAATGTCCGAACACTTTAATCTCACAGTCCGCAGCAGCAGCCATGAGTACGGTGTCGACGTAGCTGCTGACGGGCTAGAGGTCCTCCTTGCAAGCCAACCAGATGCGCTGCTGATTGTCGATCAGCGCTTCGTCGCCGAGCCTGCTTTTGCCGGGCGGCGCACCCTTAGCGTCGTTGCCGATGAGGAGCACAAGACTCTGGCGGAAGTGGGGCGCCTGCTGGTCGAGTTGCGCGAGGCTGGTGCTGGCCGCAGCGATCGGCTGATCGCCGTTGGCGGTGGCGTAGTACAAGACGTTGCGACGCTGACCGCGCAGCTATACATGCGTGGGTTGCCGTGGAGCTATGCGCCGACGACGTTGCTTGCCATGGTCGATTCCTGTATCGGCGGCAAGTCGTCAATCAACGCTGGTTCATTTAAGAATCTGGTTGGCTCTTTCTACCCACCTACCAGCGTCGCCGTGGACCCGCGCTTTCTTAAGACCCTGCCGGAGGTAGCGATAGCTGGAGGACTAGCCGAGGCAACCAAAATCGCTTACTGCCGCGGACCACAGGAGTTCGAGCGATACCTAAAGTTGGAGGAGGGCTTTGAAGCTGATCCAAGTCAGCTGATCTACCACTCGCTTGATACAAAGCGATGGTTTATTGAGATCGACGAGTTCGACACGGGGCCTCGCCTTTTCCTCAACTTTGGCCACACCTTCGGGCATGCGCTCGAGGTAGCGACAGATTTTAGGATCAGTCATGGAATTGGCATTGCATTAGGGATGTTTGCGGCCGAGCAGTTCGGATCAAAGACTGGTTATGGGGCCTCAGATGCGCGCTTAAGCGGTCATGCGATAGCGCTCGCTAGGGTCGATCCAGAGTGCAGCAACGCGGGGTCACGGTTAGATATTCGGGCGTTCGAGGCAGCGTTCCTTGCTGATAAGAAGCATGGCCCCGACGGGCTGCACCTGATCTTGCCCGACGCGGCCGGTTCGGTCGCTGAGGTAGTCGTTCCTAGGACCGATGCGATGGTCGCGGCCGCTAGTGAGGCAGTCGACTCTGCGCTGGCCATGGTGGTCCGGTGACTACTAAGTACAGCGAACTGCTTGTCGGGTGGCTCAAGGAGTTGGGATATACGCACTGCTTCTTCGTCGCCGGAGGCAACATCATGCACCTGCTCGATGGCGTCCGGCGCGAAATGGTGTGCATTCCTACCGTCCATGAGGTGGCAGCCGGAATAGCGACTGAGTATTTCAATGAAACCGAGCCTCAGGGTCGGGCGTTTGCCCTCGTCACCGCTGGCCCCGGTCTCACAAACATCGTCACGGCCCTCGCGGGCGCCTATCTCGAGAGCCGAGAACTGCTGGTAATCGGCGGGCAGGTCAAGGCCTCCGATCTGGCCGACGGCGGGATTCGCCAGCGCGGTATTCAAGAGGTAGATGGAGTCGCACTCGCCGCTCCGGTCTGTGTGGCTGCCCAGCGCTTTGAGACACCGGCACCGCGCGCCGAGATTGAGCGTCTGATTCGGCTCGGCCGCGAAGGCCGCCCGGGGCCGGTATTTCTCGAGTTCTGCCTCGATGTTCAGGGCGCCCCAGTCGATCCGGCTGCGCTTGGAGTGGCGGGGCGAACCGCTGTAGCCATCGATCCCGTCGGCGCCGACATCGCTTCGCAGCTAGAAGCTTCGAGTCGACCTGTACTCCTGATTGGCGGCGGCGTCTCGCGTGCTGACGCAGAGGCCGCTCTCCCCGATCTGCGGCGCCTTGGCGTGCCCGTGATGACTACATGGAATGGAATCGATCGGATCGCTGCCGATGAAGATATCTGGCAGGGTCGCCCGAATACTTGGGGGATGAGGTTCGCCAACGTGCTGCTGCAGCAGGCCGACGTTGTAGTTGCGCTTGGAACTCGTCTTGGCCTCCAGCAGACAGGGTTTAACTGGCAGCAGTTCGCGCCGCAGGCCAAACTCGTTCAGGTCGAGATTGATCCCCACGAGCTAGCAAAAGGCCACCCCCGCGTTGACGTGCCGGTCGCCGCTGACGCCGGGGCGACGCTCCGCCTGCTGGCCCGCAACGCTAAGCCAGAGCCACAGTGGGCGAAGTGGCGTGAGTTCTGCGACCAGGTTCGCGAGCTGCTGCCATTGGTAGAGGAGGTCAACGCGCCAGGCGAAGGGTCGATCGACCCGTTTGAGTTCACGCTCGCTCTCTCCCTGATGGCGGACAAAGACGATCTGGTTATTCCCTGTTCAAGTGGCGGCGCGTTTACTGTCGCAATGCAGACCTGGATGCAAAAGGCCGGCCAACGTATCGTCACCGACAAGGGACTGGCTTCGATGGGCTATGGGCTGTCGGGCGCGATCGGTGCCGCGATCGCATTTCCAGGGCAAAGAACGATTCACCTTGAGGGTGACGGTGGGTTCGCCCAGAATCTGCAAGAGATGGCCACAGTGAGGGTCAATTCACTGCCAATTAAGACGTTTCTCTTTGCCAACGACGGGTACGCTTCGATCCGTATGACCCAGCGCAACTACTTTGATGGCCACTACCTAGGCTGTGACACCAGCAGCGGATTAGGCTCACCGGACTGGCCCAAGCTTTTTGAATCGTTCGGAGTACCAGCGATCACATTAGGCTCTGATTGGGCGACATCGGAGCCCTTTCTCAAACTCTTTGCGGCCCCCGGTCCAGCGGCGTTTATCGTTCCGATTGATCCGGAGCAGACATACTTTCCAAAAATTTCAAGCCGTGTAACCGACTCTGGCTCGATGGAGTCCAATCCGCTGCACATGATGACGCCGGACCTAAGTAGCGAGCTTGCTACTAAGGTACTCCCGCATATGACAAAGGAAGATAGAGCATGAACTCAGTAGAGCGCCGGATGTGCGAGATCTTGATTAAGGGCCGCGAGGATTACGGTTATGTCGCCGTCAAGGCCGAGTTCGAAGCCGAGGGGACGCGCGTCGAGGAGCTGCTGCGACTGGTCGAGCTCTCGCATCGGTCTAACCTCAAGCTGGCAGTAAAGATCGGTGGCTGCGAGGCTGTACGCGACCTTTTTGAGGCGAAGCAGATCGGCGTCGATTACATCATCGCGCCCATGGTCGAGACGCCCTATGCGCTCAGCAAGTATGTGCTGGCCAAGGACAAGGCCTACTCAGAAGATGATCAGATCGACACTGACTTTCTCTTCAACATAGAGACCGGTATCGGCTACGAACACCGTCAGGCGCTTGTTGATGTGGCCGCCGCTAAGCCCGGTGTAGATGGCGTCGTCTTTGGCCGCGTTGATTTTGTCGGTTCGATCAACCGAGGTCGTGATGACATTAACGATGACGACATCACCGACATGATTGTCGAGACCGCGAAGATTTGTAAAGAGCGGGGCCTTGATCTGGTTATCGGCGGCGGCGTCTCCTCTGATTCGATCGAAGCCTTGCGTCGGATTCGTCAAGTGCATCTGTCACGCTTTGAGACGCGCAAGGTGATCTTCGACGGCGGCGCCGTAGAGAGCGATCAGATCGCCGACGGCCTTCTAAATGCAGTGCATTTCGAACTGCTTTGGCTGCAGAACAAGCGTGACTACTACGGCCTGATTCACGCCGAAGACGAGAAGCGCATCGACATGCTTGAGGCGCGCTGGGGCAAGCTCAACGCCGGCGGCAGCGCATAGCTATCGAGCAAGACAGCGGATGGCGTTCAAGCGTCACGCGGGTCATGGCCGACTCTGGCGCGCGCGTCGTTGTAACGGGGGCGACTGGGTGGCTAGGGAGCGTAACGTGCGATGGCCTTAAGGAGGCAGGCGTGAGTGCGCAGGCTTATGCCAGCCGCGCACGCGATGGGTTCCTTGCCTTTGACGAGATGGGGCCAGCGCCGGTTGGAGATGGTCCGCTGATACTGCTTCACTTCGCCTTCCTGACGCGGGATAAGTTGGCCTCGCTCGGGCAGGAGGCCTATGTCGCCGCCAACGTAGAGATCAGTAGCCGGATGCTCGATTGGATAGCGAAGGAGAGGCCTGACGCGATCTTTCTCGCATCCTCGGGCGCTGCCGCGGCAGGCAGGGGGATCGACGACGATCCCTACGGTGCGCTCAAACGCCTCGACGAGCTTGCGTTTGCCCAAGCCGCCCGCGATGTCGGCGCCCGGCTGCGCATCGCGCGAATCTACAACGTCGCTGGGCCTAACATCACAACTCCGGAGCTATATGCGATCGGTGATCTGATCGGATCGGCATTACGTGGCGAGCCGCTACGTATACGTGCTGGCGGTGATGTGATCCGTTCATATGTTGGTGTTGACGACCTGGTCGCCGTGGTTCTCGCTGAGCTACTGGCACCAGATCGCCCGCAATATCTAATGTTCGACACTGCTGGTCAAACGGTTGAGATAGCAGAGCTCGCCGATGCCGTCCGGTCGGCCTTGGGGCGGGAAGAGTTGGCCGTTGAACGCGACCGCGACCCGCAGGCATCACCAAGCGTCTACCTTGGAGATGCCAAGATCATCACTGAGCTGTTGCACTACCACGACCTACCAACCACGTCTCTGGCCGAGCAGATTCGCCAGACCGCTGAAAGTCTCAAATGACAAACGAACGCAAACTGATCTCGATTGTCGTTCCGGCCTACAACGAGCAGGACAACCTCGAGCAGCTCGCCGAGCGCCTTTGCGCAGTATTTGACGCCGAGCCAGAGTACGACTTCGAGGTGGTGCTGGTCGAGAATGGCTCGACGGATCGAACCTTTGAAGTGGCGCTGGCGCTCAACGAGCGCGACGATCGCTTCAAGGTTCTCCAGCTGTCGCGTAACTTCAGAATGGATGGTGGGCTAACGGCTGGCTTGGCGAATATCAGTGGTGACGCTGCGGTTCTGATGGCTGCCGACTTGCAGGATCCTCCCGAGCTAATTCACAAGTTTCTGCGCAAGTGGGAAGAGGGCTACGAGGTCATCTACCAGATAGTGACCGAGCGCCAGGGCACCGGTCCGCTGCGACGGCTGAACTCCCAGCTCTTCTATTGGCTGGCGGGAAAACTTACCGACGGCCGGATCCCGCGCAATGTCAGTGACTTTCGCCTCGTCGATCGCAAGGTCTATGAGAGCGTGAATGTGATGGAGGAGCGTAACCGCTTCGTCCGCGGGCTTTTCGCTTGGGTCGGCTTCACTTCCGTCGGGATCGAGGCCGAGCGCGAGCCGCGCACGGCAGGCGTCTCCGGCGCACACACCTTCAAGGTCATCGACCTCGCCTTCAAGGGTCTCTTCGCTCACTCCTACAAGCCGCTGAGGATGATCTCGATCTTTGGCGTTACGCTCAGCGCCCTTTCGTTCCTCGCGATCATCGTGTTCGCCATTCGCTTCTTAGTTGACGGCGTGCCATTCGCCGGCTTTGGCACGATCGTCTGCCTGTTCCTACTGATGTTCGGTTTCCTCTTCACGATGCTCGGCATAGTCAGCGAGTACGTTGGCCTGATCTACGAAGAGGTCAAGCAGCGTCCAAACTTTGTCGTGCGACGCCGGGTCGGAATCGACGAGGAACCCCCCAGCTGACGGCTGGCTAGATCGCTACCGTCTCGTGGAGAACCTCAAGCATGAAGTCAATCTGCCGATCGCCGAGCCCTGGATATACGCCGATCCAGAAGACGTTCTCCATCACGAAGTCGGAGTTCGTTAGCTCGCCGACGACGCGGTGCTCGATCTTGCTGTAGGCGGGCTGCCTGAGCAGGTTGCCGCCAAACAGCAGTCTAGTTGCGATTCCACGGCCCTCAAGCGCCCGCACAACCTCGTTGCGAGTTACCGGCCCGCCGGGACGGATCGCGATCGGGAAGCCAAACCAGCTCGGCTCACTGTTCACTGTCGCTTCGGGAAGGATCATCAGCTCTTCGAGGTCGGCAAGGCCCGCGCGTAGACGCTCGTAGTTGTCCTGGCGCGCGGCGATGAAGCTCTCAACCTTGTCTAGCTGCGCGACACCGACGGCTGCTTGCATGTCGGTGATCTTTAGGTTGTAGCCGATCTCTGAGTAGGTGTACTTGTGGTCGTAGCCCTCCGGCAGCTCGCCGAACTGCTGGTCGAAGCGCTTACCGCAGGTGTCCTGCTTGCCTGGCTCACACCAGCAGTCGCGGCCCCAGTCACGGAATGATTCGGCCAGCACTTTAAGCTTGCCTTTGTTGCAGATAACGGCGCCACCTTCGCCCATCGTGATGTGGTGCGCGGGGAAGAAGCTCACTGTGGCGAAATCACCAAACGAGCCGACTGGCTTGCCGTTGTAGGTGCTGCCCAGAGCGTCGCAGCAGTCCTCAACCAGCCACAGATCATGTTCGGCGCAGAAGGCTGTAACTGTGTCGAGGTCGAACGGGTTGCCGAGCGTGTGGGCGATCATCACGGCCCGCGTTTTCTCGCTCAGCGCCTCTTCGAGGTGCGTGACGTCAATGTTGTAGGTCGGAATGTCGACGTCGAGGAAGACCGGAATGGCTCCGTTCTGAATGATCGGGTTGATCGTCGTCGGGAAGCCGGTCGCGACCGTGATCACCTCGTCGCCAGGCTTGACCCTGCGCTTGCCGACCTTTGTTGACGTCAGACACGAGAAGGCGACCAGATTTGCCGACGAGCCACTGTTGACAAGCGTGGTGTGGCGTCGGCCGAACAGTTCCTTCGCGAAGCGCCGTTCGAATTCGGCTGCGTAGCGGCCCGTTGTCAGCCAGAAGTCGAGCGAGGAATCGACCAAGGCGACCACTTCGTTCTCGTCGAAGACACGGCCGGCTACTGGGACCGAGCTCTCGTCAGCAACGAACTCAGCTTCAGGGAAGGCCGCAGCGTGGTACTGGGCCGTGAGCTTAAGGATCTGCGCCCTTAAGGCGTCCGCATCGGCTTTGTTACCGATCGGATTGGTCACTTGCTCTGCTCCATCGCGTGTGGATACCCTACTACGCAGACTATGGGCACTCTCTCGATCCTCTGTCCAACGCGGGACCCCGGAGAACGTGTTGTCGCTCTGTTATCGCAGCTGCGCCCGGTTGCGGATGAGATCGTGGTGCTCGCTAATGTTGAGAGCGATCGCCGCGACGTCGCCTGCTATGCGACGATCGCCGATCGGCTGCTGTTCTACGAGTTCGCAATGCCGGGGGAGCGTTTGTCGGCTTGGGCTCATGCGCAGTGCAGCGGGGACTGGATACTGGTGATTCACGGCGACGAAGTTGCCAGCCCGGGGCTCGTAAATGAGCTCGCGCGTGTAAAAGACAGACGCGATCTGCTGCAGGCCTACATCCCACGACGCTGGGTTTTCCCTGACGGCGAGCATTGGCTAGACGAGAGTCCTTGGGCGCCTGATTATTCGCTGCGGCTGGTTCGAAATGACCCTGCAGTGCTTTGGTTTCCAGGGCAGACTCACACAACCGCTGCCGCTGCTAGGCCGGCTGGGTTTCTTGAGGCTCCGATTTATCACCTTGACTGTCTTGTCAATTCGCTTCGTGAGAGGAGCGCCAAGGTTGACGGCTATGAGCGCGATCTCGCGGGCCTGACGACGACCGCAGGAGAGCCAGCGAACCTCTATTACCTACCCGAAAAGTACGCAACTCGTCAACCTGCTGAAATCCCGCCAGCAGACCTACTGGCGGTGAACGCTGTGCTGAGACCAACCCCCGTTGTGCCGCTCGAGGCTGATTTCGATGCGATTCCAACTGGCACACGGGCTGAAATTGACGAGATGTGGGACCTGCGGTCGCTGTCGGATGCTTCACGGCAAGCCAAGATTGAACTGATCGACTCCGACTTACGCTTCGCGCCCGGTGAGTGTCGCGGCTTGACGATACGGGTCCACAATGTCGGCGATACGACATGGCCAGGAGGTCTCGAGCGTCACCCGCACATCAATCTCTGCTACTTGGGTCCCAATGGAGAGGGGCCGCGCTCGCCGCTACCCAGCTCGATAGCACCAGGTCAAGCGATTGTCGCGCTCGTCACCGTTGTCGCAGAGCAGGTTGCTGGCCGCTATCCAGTGGCGATCGATCTAGTGCATGAGGGCAGTGGATGGTTCGGGCGGCCGCTCAATATCATGATCGAGGTCGGCTACCGACAGTGAGCCGTGGCTCTCTTGCTTAAAAAACCTCGACCAGAGGCGTGTTGGTGGGGCTATGAAGAAGCTAACTTAGGGTGAACCCTAAGTCGCAATCGCGATCAACCTCATCAGATTCGCCATCAAACTACCCGGGCCGATCGGGCTTTTGACAGCGGCCATTCCACACGTAAAGGTGGACTGGGCGGCCGTCGGGTATCGCGATGTCGCTGCTGTTGTAGCACCGCTCCAGCCAAGGTGTCAGCTGGGGCACGAGAGTTTTTACGTTGTCCGCCAGAGTCCAGCCAGGGGTTGGAAACTTCGGATCAAGTGTTTCTACGATGCACTGTGGCGGCTTCGCCTTTAACTCGCCGATTAGGCGATCGCGGTAGATCCCCTGGTGGCTCGTTCTGGAAAGGATCCAACCAGGACCCAAATAGCGCGAGGCTGGAGTCCAGTCGTAGGCGGCATAGAGCTCAGTTGCAGTGCCCCAAACCAGCGCGTCGGATTTTGTAGGACAGGCCTGGGCTAGGTGATCAATCGTGACACCGGCTGCTACGGCTGGGTCGTCTTGGATCGTGTCTAGGTTGCGCTCAATAGCCCCGCTAGTTGCGGCCAGCGTGGCAACCGCGGCGAGCGTGGCAATCAGTGCGAACGGTAGCCAAGCAGTACTCCGCGCAAGCCGTTGTGGGTCGATCCCAACTGCGAGCCTCGAGCCAAGTACCGCAGCGATTGCGGCCCCGCCGTAGAGAATGTTTGCGTAGTGAGGCACAAGTGGCATCGTGAAGAAGAGCGTCGTCCCTGCGGCAATCAGTGGCAGCAACCAGATAGCTGCGGCGATCGAGGTGCTCGCCAGATCTCGCTTTGTCTTAATAGTGGTCAGGCCAACTAGTCCAGCTAGTGCCCAAAGAAATGCGAGTGGGTATCCAAGTATGAAATTTCCGAGTGATTCAAAGCGGGAAATCAATGGCGGCGACACCCCACCGGGAATGGTGTCTCGCGCGGTGATATAGACCCAGTTGAAGTGCCCTGGTTCGGAGATGAAATCGTCGAGCGTTTGCCCGGCTGCCATCCAGATAATGAAGAGGACGGTTGGAAGCAAGAAGCCGGCGCAGGCGATTAAGGCGTCGCTGACTAGCGCGCGTGCCGCCGGCCTATCCCAAGAGCGCTGATCGAGGAAGTGGCGCAGCAGGATTGCGGCGGCCACGACTGAGATGGCGAGGAAGACCGTCTGCGGTTTAGCCCAGATTGCGAGCCCGGCGACAAAGCAAGCGATGAAGATGCGTCGCTGGGTTGGCACGTGCCCGCCAGTAATCAGGATCAAGCAGCTGGCCAACAGCAGCGAGAGCGGAAGTAGCTCGGTGCCCAGCGCTAGAAAGTCGTAGACCCCAACAACCAGGTTGGGCGCTGGGATTGCCGTAAAGACGTAAACAGAGGTAGGAAGCACGAGCAGCGCGGCTCGCAGCCACCCCATGTAACGAGCAACGCTAAACCAGACGACAAATGCGATCCATACGTAGGCTGCCGCGCCGAGCAGATGAGCGAATCCCAGCGTCAGTGAGAAGCCCAGCCATGACAGCGCAGCAAGCAAGAGGGGCCATAGAAAAAGAAAGGTCGGTGAGGTGTATGTCCCATAAGGCGTCAGGCCGAGCGCGGCCCTTCTGCCAGTAGCCAGTAGCTCTGCTTCATCGGGGTTAAAGAGCGGTTGGAACCGCAAGAAAGCTCCCCGACAGACGATCACAAGGACGACCAAGACTCCCAGCGCGATGACGGGAGCGAGGCGGCGCAGCCAGATCGTAACTTGGTCTTTGCTAATAGGTGGCGCCTTGGGCATTTTTGTCACCGACTTAGCCTAGCTAGGAATATGGATGCCACCGATCTGGCTCAGTGCCAGGGGGCTCTTCAGGTGCGCCTACAGGCAACTTATACTTTGACCCCGATGCCCGCCCTCGCCGCGCCTACGCTCACCGGCCCTTGCTCCTAATGCGGTCGCCGTCGGGTGCGCTGGCAGGATGAGCATGGCTGGCCCGAGCGGAGAAAGATCTACGGCCTTAACCAGGCTCCGGGGCGCCTGGCCTGTGGCTCTGCTGATTGTCGCCGTAGCCGCCGCCTATGCGGTTGGCGGGCTGGGAGTCAATACCTACCAGTACGACGAATCCCTCTACCTCGGGCTAGCTCGCTGGCTGCCGGGCGATCTGCCTGGCTCGCTCTGGGATCTAACCACCTATCAGCGAGGCACCGAGCGACTCGAGGTCTTTCTACTAGCGCCGATCTTCGCCTGGCTGCCCACGCCGGAGGCATTTAAGGTCGCACGCATCCTCAACGCCGTGGCCTTCACGACCGCAGCGATCCCCACATACCTGATCGCGCGTGGACTCGGCGCCTCTCGCAACTGGGCATCGGTTGGTTCAGCGCTGGCGGTGATCATGCCTGGGGCGATAGTCACGACGGCCTTGTTGACTGAAGGCATCGCCTACCCAGCTGCCGCGTGGGCGATCTGGGCTATCTGGCGCTCAACCGCCGAGCCAAGTTGGCGCCGCGACCTCGCAGCAGTGGCCTTAATCGGCGTGGCGATGCTCGCACGCACCGGTTTCGTTTTGATCGTAGGCGTCTGGTTGTTAGCAGCCGTCGTGCAGTCGGCTCGCTTTCGAGTCGTGGGAGTGCGCGGTGGCGCGGTGGCGGCAACTGCATCTACCTTGTGGCGCCAGCGGCGCGTCGCGGCCTTGGGTTTTCTTGCGGTAGCAGTAGCGATCTTGGCCGAGATACTCTTCGGCGTCGGTAGTTCGGTGCTGGGATACAAAGTCTCGGCTGCCGATCTCGTCGGCCGCCTGGTCAATAACACGCCGAAGGCAATCGTGCTGATCATTGCTGGCACGGGGCTAGTGCCCGCAATCGTGGCCATGCCATGGCTGGTCTCGTCACTACGACGCGGCGGAGGTCCTGCCCGTCACGCCTTCGCCCTGATCACTTTCGGGATGGTCGCACTGGCGATTGTGTCGGTCACATTGGCTGGGCTTAACGAGCGCTATCTCATCTACGTCGTGCCGCTGATCGCCGTTGCTTGCGTTGTAGCCTTGGGGCAGCGTGCCGTCTCGCCGATTGGAGTGGTCGCGGCCAGTGCGCTAGTTGCGCTGCTCTTATTTACTACCGAGTTCGACACCGGACGCTCGTCGGTCCACTTCTTCTCAGATCCCGCCGAAGTGGTCTGGGCCTGGCTGAGATTTGGCGGCCACACCGACTACCTTGGCGGAGTTCGCCCCAAGGTGCTGGTCGCCACTTTGGTGGTGGTGGGCGGGCTGGTCGCTCTCGCAGTGAGCTCGCGCGCGCCGACTTGGGCGCCCATTCTCGTGGTTGGGGCCGTACTGGTGTGGCAGGGTGTTGGAACTGAGTTTGTCTTTGAGCAGAACGTTGTCAAGGCACAACTACACGACAGCCCAGAGTCCCAATCGTGGGTTGATCAGGCGGTTGGGCACGACGCTGTGGTCGCACTCACCAGATTCGGTAGCGGGTCAACGATTGACAGTTATCAGGCGTTCCGTGATGTCGCGTTCTTTAATAGCTCGGTCAAGTTTGCGATCAGCGTCGACGGCGCCAAGATTCACGCCTTGATTGCGCGTCCGCTAGTTGACGCGCAGCTCGACGAGCGCACGGGAGTCTTAGTGCCGCCGGGCCTACCACACCTAATCGTCATCTTGCGCGATCGCCGCTTAGTTTGGCGTGGGCGGGTCGTCGCGCGGGCTTCAAACAATCGGATCGGCTATCGGTCACGGTATCTGGAGTCTGGTAGGCCAGCTGCGTTTCAGGCCCAGAATGCTCCAATGGTCCTAATCGACACTGGCGGCCAACCAGCTCTTGAAGCGGTCGTCAGGGGTCCACGGATAAACGGCATGTTCCCGCCTAGCAGCAAGATAGGGGTGCGGGCTTGGGCTAGAAAGCCTGGGCGCTGCGCGATTCTTACCGTTCTAACGGTCGCCAGTACGAGTGCCCCGCTGGGTTACCGCGTGACCGTTGACGGCCGCGTAAGAGCTGGGTTGCTCCAGAAACACGCGGACTCAATCTATCTTGCGATTCCCTTCCAGGCGGGTAGCTCACTCGATGCGACGGTGGCCATCGACCGCTCACCGCTTGCGCCAGACGACGGCGCGTATGGGCTTCGGTTGGCTGGAGTGCGGGTCGGGAGCTGTAACGCTGCGGGCTGATGTGCCCAGTCGACTGCGCCCGCCGCGCACTAACTAGATCTATCCGCCATCATCCCTAGCCCTTGTTTGCTCGCGCTCGCGCCAACGGCTGGACCGTCTCGCCACTCTTCTACCGCCGCGTCGCCTACGTTTCGCTGGCGTCGTTGGTGCTGATCGTCTACACGGGCGCAGGGGTACGCCTGACGGGGTCGGGGCTAGGGTGCCCGGATTGGCCTAAGTGTTTTGGCTCCGCCGTCGCGCCACTAGAGACCCACGCCCTAATCGAATACGGAAACCGCCTGCTCTCTGGGTTGGTCAGTGTTGCTGCGATCGCGTCGGGCGTCTTGGCTTGGCGGCGACGGCCATTTCGTAAGGAGCTGGCGATCTTTGGCGCGCTGCTACCAATCGGCGTGCTGATGCAGGGTGCGCTAGGCGCACTGACGGTCGTATATGACCTAAAGCCGGGCTTTGTGATGGCTCATTACATTCTTTCGATGTTGCTGCTCGACGCAGCCTTTACCCTTGCTTGGTGCGCGCGATTTGAGTCAGGCGAGCGCCGAAAGTCCACCGATTACCTCGGCGTCTGGGCAGTCAGGGCACTGCTGCCGCTTGGCTCACTGACGATCATGGTCGGGACTGCGGCGACCGCTTCTGGTCCACACGCAGGTGGCGCAGGCACCGGTGACGTGATCAATCGCCTGAACTTCAAAGGCTCGGATACGCTCGACTGGATTATCGCCCGCCACAGCGTTCTGGCTGTCGTTCTGGGCGTGGCGGCTCTAGTTGTTGCGGGGTTGCTCGCTCGTCCCGGAGGAGATCGTCGTGCGCTGCCACAACTCGGTTTTGTGCTCGGGCTGATCGCTGCCCAGGGGATCGTAGGAGTCGTCCAGTACAACAACGCGCTTCCGGCCGAGCTGGTCTGGATTCACGTAGTCCTTGCAGTGGCTACGTGGATGGCTCTGCTGTGGTCCGTGGCGGTCGCCGGACGCCTCGTGCCGCGAGAGTCAGGCGCCTAGGACTGGTTTGACGACCTGGCCGTCGGCGGAGGGGGTCTCGTGGACTGGAAGCTCGAGGATTAGCTTAGAGATCGCCACCGTGAAGGAGCCATTACTGGGCCTAAAGGTCGGCGGTAGTCCAGCCGGAACTTCACGGTAGTCAGAGTGCATCAGTTCAAGCCGGACTCGGTGGCCCTGTTCGAAGACATAAGCGTTGCCGCTCAGTTGGAAGGTGATCGTTGCGTGTTGGTTGGCGGTCAGTCGCCGCACGCCACGAGCGATTAGCGTCTGGCGGCCGTCAGGCGCTACATCCCATAAACGTGAAGCGATCTGTGGATAGAGGCCGGTCGCTGCGATCGTCGCCTTCACGGTTGGCAGTCCCATTAAGGTGAACCGCCGAGTGACTTCACGGCCGTAGTAGGCGGTGCCGTACGCGCTCGCCGGCATAGGCGTACTAAGGCAGGCGTCGCGAGTGCCGAAGTACGGAGTGAACATCTGGCCGATGCTCACGTCAAAGCGATTGTCGCGATCGGAGTCGATCGTGCGTGGGGTCGAGCTTGAAATCCAGACCGCTCCAGGGTGTAGAGCCTTCCAACTTGAGGCCCGGAATGGACCGCCTGCCGCCGGGATCGCCGTCGGCGGCGGCGATGCGGTTGGGGCAGGGCACGTCTGTGTCATCGCCGTCACGCTGCCGGCCTTAACCCCGGCGCCCACACCCCGCAGCCAGTAGTCAAAATAGGTGGCGCCTTGGTTGTTGAAGGTGACGTTGGTGTTGAGTTTGTTGGATCCGCGCGCATGACCGAGGTCGCCGACCTGAAGCGCCACTTGGCCGTTGGGGTTTTGAGCTCGGACGAGGTTGTAGGCGCGCAGTGACTCGCGTGCTGGGAAGAGCTCATCGGTAAAGCCGGACTCCAGCAGTAGGGGAGCCGGCACACCCGAAAGCTGTGTCACCGATGAATACGTCGAAAGGTTTTTGAGAATCGTGCGCATATTAGATGCGTAAGGCTCGCCAGCAAGCATTAGAGCGCTCCATCCGAGCATGTCGACGGTCGGATCGGCGCCGCGAGGTGCGGTGAAGCCAGTGATTTCAGCGCCCTCGATCAGGGCCGTTGCAACGGCCTGAGCCATCACCCCGACAGGGCCTGACGCTTCGGCTGGCGCTGTGGTTTCTGTATCAAGGAAGTAGCCGTTCGGCATCAGCGCTGCCGGCATGTTTGACCACACCCAACGTGGCCACGCAGCCGCAAGCGAGAGCCTCTGGCCCTTCGGCGAGCGCCACGGTATTAGCGACCCATCAGATAAGCGAGTCCGGTTGCGCAGCCAAGCTAGCTGAATCGATGTCCCGCCTCCAAATGACACGCCGGTTGCGCCGATCGAATCGGCCTTAGCAATCCCGCCATCAACGAGCTTGCCGATAAGCATCTGGGCGTCCCTAATTTCGTAGCGCTGGTCGGCCATATGCCACCAACCGCGGTCACAGGAGCCTGGCGTGCGCGAAGCGGGCACTCCACATGAACTCCCCCACCCCCGACTGGAGTAGTTAAGGACCGCATAACCACGCTGAGCGTAGAAGATGTTGTTGTAGTGATAGGTCGGCGTTGAGAACTCGCCATCTACGACTTTACCTCGCGCATTGTCGGCCTCGAACATCGTCTTGTCGCCACCAAAGCCATGGATCATCACTATCAGTGGCCACGGGCCTTTGCCTGTTGGCGGCAGGGTTACGTCGACGTCAAGCGGGACGCCGTCCCATGTAGGAACTCTCTTGGCCAGCGTGGTCGTCGGACAGAATCGCACGCTGTTTTGTGCCGCACAGGCATGGCCGAACGGAGCGGGCGCGACTGCAGCGACTGCAGCAGGTGTAACCGACGCTAGGGCGACTGCTGCGATGACTACGAGAGCAGATGCGGTAGCTAAACGCTTAATAACCAGTGCCTCCCATCCGGCAACGCTAACAGAGTCGCGCTCACTCGGCGTCAGACGAATATCGGCGCCACTACGACTAACACAACGACTACCAGCCCAACGCTCAGGGTCAAAAGTATCCCTAAGAAGGGGAGCCGTGAGAGGCTACTCCTGCGGCGATAGCGCGAGCCTCTCCAAACACGCTCGCGGCGCGACAGGGAGCTGGAGTAGATCTGGCGTGGTGGAGCGTTCATCGCACCTTTGCTTCCGGGCGATCGACTGACGACCCCTCAGAAGATGCGCATATCCAAACACCACGGTCGGACGTGATCAATCCTAAGCGGCTGAAATATCCCGCTCCTTCGGTGAAGTTGTTGGTTCTGGGCGGCGCTAAGCGGACGCCTGAGGTGGCTTCAGGGGCGGTTGGTATCGAGCGTTAGTGCGGCTGAGTTGATGCAGTAGCGCTGGCCGGTCGGCGGCGGCCCGTCTGGAAAGAGGTGGCCCAAGTGGGCGTCGCAGTTACTACAAAGCACTTCAGTGCGACGCATGGACATGCTGGAGTCGGACTTCTCGGTGACGTTGGCGGGGTCGGCCGGTGTATAAAAACTCGGCCAGCCGGTACCCGAGTCGAACTTCGTTGATGCGTCAAAAAGCTTGGCATCGCAGCAGACGCAGCGGTATACGCCGTCCTCTTTGGAGTCGTGGTAAGCGCCCGTAAAGGGGGGTTCGGTGCCGTGCTGACGCGCGACAGCGTACTGCTCGGGCGTCAGCTGATCACGCCACTCTTGCTCGCTCTTAGTTACTTTGGATCCCATCTGCTCCTCCATTCTCGAATTACTCAGAGATATAACGTAGCGCGTGTGGTTGGCGGTCGGTCTCGGTAACCGACCTTAACTCCCCCCACATCTACATTCCTACAGGATGACGCGCGACGAACTGGCCAGTGGGCCGCAGGCGCTTAGCCCACCGCGATCCGTTCTCATCCAGAGCACTGGAGTCATAGCGACGGCCATTTATGACCATGAAGGTGTGTCCGTGGTTGGCGTAAATCGTCACCCATCGCCCACGGCCAGCAACGCCGTAGCTCATCAACTCGCCAGCGTCGAGTGTTGCTTGCAGCCGCCCGGCGCCGTGAAGCACATAAGAGACGGTTCCGGAGCAGTCGTAGCCACTATCGCTCCACTGTCCATGACCGCCTCCCCACTTGTAAGGGAGAGTGGCGATGCGATTGGCGGCTCGCACGATCATGGCTACCGCAGCGGGGCTGTCGGGGCTGGCGCTGTTGGTGTTGGTGACGCGCTCGAGTTTGGGCTGCTGGCTGTTGACCCCCAATGCCCTCCAAGTCATCGGTCCCACGACGCCGTCGGCTCCGAGGCCGTGGGAGCTTTGGAAGTTGATGACTGCCGCCTGCGTAGCTGGCCCAAAGACGCCGTCTTGGCTAAGCCCGAGTAGGCGCTGAAGCAACTTCACGGCAGTAGCTTTGCTCGGCGTTGACGCTGCTCGTTTGATCGCCGCCCAGGTCGCTGCGCCTACGATTGCATCAGGGTTAAGCCCGTGGCGGCTTTGGAATGCCCGTACCGCAGCAGCCGTGGCGCTGCCAAAGACTCCATCGGCCGTCAAGTGCAGACGGCTCTGCAGGTCGCGTACGCGACCGCCCTGATCTCCCTCCGCTAGTGGCTGCCAAGCGGCGGCGCTGGCGGTCGGTCGCTGCGACAGAGTGCTATCGCCATAGCTGGCCGGTGGCCCTACGCAGACGGCCAATGCGGCTATTGCGGCGAGCATAGGCAGTCGTTTGAGTGTGAGCGTGGAGGTCATCGCTGTTGCGGGGTGCATGGGGCATGGGGCATGTGAGTGCAGCGCCCGGCTAACGTCGAACCTACCAGCGGATTCTCCTGCTACCTGCAAGCGATCTTGCACTCCGGCCCAAGCGACTATTGCGGTAGCGCTGGGCTCGTCGAGGCGCCCCCGCAGCGCTCAGCTGCGGGGGTTTGGGCGACCGTGCAGTTATGAATCAGGCGGTTGGTGTCACTGCGGCGGCCGATGCGTGTGCGATTCGGCGCCGTTGAATCCGGCTACTAGTCAGCAGTGCGGCATCGAGCTGTGCTCGCTTGTAGAGCCAGTGAAGGTCGGCCTCCCAAGTGAATCCGACTCCGCCATGGACTTGGATAGCCGAGGCCGTCACGTTGCGGGCAGCATCTGATGCCGCGGCCTTTGCCATCGCTGCACCGAGCGGTAGCTGAACCGGGTTAGAGTCGGCTGCCCAGGCGGCGAAATAGGTCGCCGACCGCGCTCCTTCGGTCTCTAACAACATCTGCGTACAGCGATGTGAGACCGCCTGGTAGGCCCCAATTGGGGTTCCAAACTGCTGGCGATCTTTGGCATATTGGACCGACATCTCCATCGCGCGCTGAGCGATTCCAACCATCTCGGCCGCCAGAGCTGCCTCGCATCGAGCGATCCCGCCCTCGACGTCACCGGTCAGCGGATCTCCACCCGAGGCGCTGACGCGAGCAAAGCGCCGGGTCGGATCGATCGTCTCTAGGGCCTCCACCTCGGCGTCGCCACGCTCGACTAGCGTCGCGGCTCCGTCTTGGACAAAGACGATCACCGCAGCGGCCTCGGCGTCGGGTACAAGGCGGGCAACGCCCTGATCGGCGATCGCAACCGTTGCGGTAGCCGTCCCGTCGGCGATTCCTGGCAGCCACTTGGCTTGTTGCTCATCACTACCAGCGTGTTCGATCATCAGGCCTGCCATCGAGTTGGAGAGGAAGGGTGAGGCCGCGCAGGCGTAGCCGAGCTCTTCTAAAAGGATCACAAGCTCGACGGTGCCCAACCCTTGGCCGCCGTTTGCTTCGGAGATCGCGATTCCGGCCCATCCCAACTCGGTCAACTCTTTCCATGCGGCTTCGTCGTAGGCGCCGGACTCTGCCGCCTCACGCACGCGCTCAAATGGTGAACGGTTGGTGAGTAGATCCCTTGCGGTCCGCTTGATTTCGTGTTGGTCGTCAGTGAAGTCAAAGTTCATGGTCGTTTCCTTTTAGCGCATCCGCGGGAGTCCGAGGACCCGCTCAGCGACGATGTTCTTAAGGACCTCAGTGGTGCCACCTTCGATCGTGTTGCCACGTGATCTCAGGAGCCCATAGGCCCACGGTGAATCCGATAACAGAGCCTCTGGGCCGAGAATGTCTACAGCCGCCTGGGCGAGCTGTTGGTTGGTCTCTGACCACATCCACTTAGTCAGCGAGCCTTCGGGCCCTGGCTGTCCGTACTTCATCGTCGTAGAGAGGCCGCGGTAGGCGGTAAGTCGCAGTATCTCGCACTTGAGATGGAGCTCGCCGAGCTTGTCAGCGACCGCTGGATCATCCATCAGTCCCCGTGCAGAGGCCTGTTCTGTCAGTTTGTCGAGCCCGATCTTCAATGCAACTTGGAGGCCGAAAGCTAGGCCGGCGCGTTCGTTCATCAACGTCGTCAGCGCCACCTTCCACCCGTTGCCAACCCCGCCGATAACGTTCTCATCTGGGATTCGCGCGCCTTCTATGAAGAGCTCGTTGAACTCAGACTCTCCGGTGATCTGGCGTAGCGGGCGAACTTGGACCTCTTCCTGCTCCATATCAAGGAGAAAGTAGGTCAGTCCCTTATGTTTGGCGGCATCTTGGTCGGTACGTGCGACGAGCATGCACCACTTCGAATACTGGGCGCCGCTGGTCCAGACCTTCTGGCCGGTGACGATCCAGTCGTCTCCATCCTTTACGGCTTTGGTCTTTAGCGCCGCAAGGTCTGAGCCAGCATCGGGCTCTGAAAATCCCTGGCACCAGATCTCCTCAGCAGAGAGGATCGGGATTAGGTAGCGGTCCTTTTGCTCTTCTGTCCCCCACAGCATCAAGGTCGGGCCGCCGAGCAGGATCCCTAGGACGTTGGCCGGAATCGGCGCCCGCACGCGAGCGAGCTCCTCGTAGAAGATTGCTGCTTCGACGAGCGTTGCATCGCGTCCACCGAACTGGCGCGGCCAGTGCACGGCGGCCCAGCCGCCCTCGTAGAGGCGCCGCTGCCACTGCGTACGGAAGGCATACGCGGCATCCTCGCCCTCGGGTGACTGGCCGGCAGGGTTGGCCTCAAGCCACGCCCGAAACTCGTCGCGGAATGCAAGCTCACTTGTGGAAAACGTCAGATCCATCGGGTCCTCCTAGTTGGAATCACGGTCAGTAGTTTTTTGTGAGGCCGGCACCGGTCCAGCCAAGATCGCCATTGCGCAGTAGGTGAAAACTGGCTCTAGCTCGACGAGGGAGTCGGCTTTGCCGCTGCGAACGCGTTCGGCTACGGCCTGGTCAAAGCCAGCTGCCAAGACGACGAAGGCCTCATAGGGAGGGGCGCTTTGGTCGGGGCGCATGCGCTTGTACAAGTGACTAAAGCCGTCGGCGAAGCGTAGGAGCGTCTCGCTACGAGCCTGGAGGGCGGCTGCGCCAGCCGTGTGGATCTCGATCAGGTAAGTGCGGGCAAAGCGCGGCTCACCTTGAAGGGTGGCAAGGAAGGCTTTGTTTGAGGCCCGTAGTTGACCCTCCCAGTCAGCGTCACCGACCGAGCGACTTGCGGAACGGATCTCTTCAAAGAGGACGTCGATGCCATGACGGTAGGCCTCGACGAAACACTGCTCCTTGCTCTCAAACAACTCATAGAAGGTCGAGCGCGAGACGCCTGCGCTGCGCACAACATCCGACACAGTTGTGGCGGCGTAGCCCTCGCTGGAGACGACCTGGGCCATCGCCTCAAGTAGTCGCGCGCGTTGGCTGTCACTGACGACACTACCGCGTGCTAATCGGGTCTGGACCTCGGGGTGGCGGCCAACGAGCGAGCGATCTTTCTGAGAAGTTGGCACGGCGTCAGTGTACCTCATAGGTACTAGGTGTGTACCCGTGGAAACTGCACTCTCCGGTGTGCACGATTGATGGCATGCCCCGCATCGAGGATCATCGATTGCTATGGTTTGCAGCGCGTTCGTCACCGATGGCGGACGCGAGGCAGCTTGCTTGGGTCCCGCCATGGTGCGGTTCGGGTCAGCCGTGCCTCCCGAATCCACCGCGGCTCACAAGCGCCGCAAGGAGTTATTTTTTCTATGTCTTCTCAGTCTTTCGCCGATCTCGGCGTGTCCGATGCCGTATGTACTGCCCTGACCAAGCGTGGCTTCACAGAGCCATTTGCAATCCAGCGGCTCGTCATCGCCGACGTTCTAGCTGGCCGTGATGTGCTCGCCAAGTCCCCGACGGGCTCGGGCAAGACGCTTGCCTTCATGGTCCCGATCGCTGACCGCATCGAGGCCACCGACCGCCGTCCTGCGGCGCTGATTCTGGCTCCCACTCGCGAGCTCGCTACGCAGATCGTCGAGGAGGGGCGTGCTGTGGCTCATGCTCGCGCGCTGAGCGTTGCGGCTGTCTACGGCGGGGTTGGTCTTGAAAAGCAGGCCAAGGCTGCCGCCAAGGCGCACATCATCGTCGCCACTCCTGGTCGTCTTGAGGATCAGATCAAGCGCCGCGCCTTCTCGTTGGCCAACGTTCAGTTGCTCGTTCTTGATGAGGCTGACCGCATGCTCGACATGGGCTTTCGCCCGGCCGTGGACCGTATCGTC
The DNA here is from genome assembly GCA_947474595.1 of Solirubrobacterales bacterium. GTDB lineage: Bacteria > Actinomycetota > Thermoleophilia > Solirubrobacterales > Solirubrobacteraceae > CANJIV01. The sequence goes on along the minus strand of CANJIV010000001.1, from coordinate 208,116 downwards.
GCGCAGTGCCCGCGTCAGCGCCAGACACTGTTCTTCTCCGCGACACTCGACGGCGACGTCGGTCAGATCGCCAAGGCTTACACGACAGATCCCAAGCGTCACGAGCAAGTTGCTGTCGGCACGCAAGCTGTCGATATCGAACACCGTTTTGTCGCGGTTGACAACGACCAGCGCATTCACGCCTTGCTCGGAGAGCTACGTGCCAAGCGCGATCTCGCGCTAGTTTTTGTCCGTACCAAGCGCGGCGCTGATCGACTCGTAAAGCGCCTCAACAGCGAAGGTATCGACGCGGTTGCGATGCACGGCGATAAGACTCAGGGCCAGCGCGAACGCGCTTTGGCCAGCTTCGAATCTTTTAAAGTCGACACGCTAGTTGCTACCGATGTGGCCGCCCGTGGCATCGACGTAGACGGTATCTCCCACGTCATCAACTTTGATCCGCCCGAGGATCGTGATGCATATGTCCACCGCATCGGGCGGACCGGGCGGGCAGGGCGGACCGGGATCGGCGTCACCTTCGTCGGACCCGAGAGCGTCGGCGACGTCGCTCGGATAGCAGCTGATCTGCGCCTCGACGACGAGTGGGCGCTCTCTGGTCTAGCGGCGGCTCGACACGCGCCTAGGGGCGGCTCAAACGGGGGCGGTCGCGGCCGTGGTGGTCAAGGCGGCGGCGGTCGCAAGAACGGCTCCTCCGGATCAAGTAATGGCTCCAACCGCAAAAGCAGTGGCAGCTCCAGCAGTGGCAGCTCCAGCAGTTCAAGCTCTTCTAAAACCGTGTCCTACGGAAGCGCCGGCGGCGCACGCAACGGTGGCTCAGGCCGCCGTTCTCGCTCAGCCGGGCGCTAGATAGCAGGACAATCCGGGCCGGCGGGTTTTCCGCCGGCCCAATCGAATTCCTAGGCGTATAAGCGGCTGGTCAAGCGGGGACGTTGGGGCCTGCAGCGGGAAGTGTGATCTCCACCAAGAGGCCGCCGAGGTCGCTTGCGTCCAGCAGCAAGCTGCCGCCGTGCAGCGTCACCTGCTGAGCCATGATCGCCATTCCCAGGCCGGTGCCCGGCGCCACGGTTGCCTCGCCGCGGGTAAACGGTTCTAGTAGCCGCTCCCGATCCCCAGATGGTATGCCGGGGCCATCGTCTGCAACGCTGATCACGAGGGTCTTGAGTGTTTCGCGCTTGAGCGCGACCTCCACCCGACCACCACTGCGACCGTGTAAGGCAGCGTTGTCGAGGATGTTGTCAACCATCAGGCGCAAGCCACTTGGCCAACCGTGGACCGTGGCCGCGCCGATGTCTTCGGTCAGCCCGTATCTGACCTCTGGATGACGTCTGCGAGCGTCGTGCAGGGCGCTATCGACAAGGTCTCCGAGCTCGACATCTTCACGCGGGAGCGTGTCGGCAGCTTCGCCGCGTGCTAGGGCCTGAAGGCCTTCAAGTAGATGGATGATGCGCTCTTGTTCGGCCGTCGTTTCAGCTAAGAGTGTCTGGCGTTGGGATAGCGGTAGATCGGGGTTACGGGTGAGCGTGTCGAGGTTGGCGCGCATGCCCGTCAGGGGCGTGCGAAGTTCATGGCCGGCGTCGGCGGCGAAGCGGCGAGTGGCGTTAAGGGCTCGCTCTAACGCTTGAGTTGAGGCGCCCAGCCGCACAAGCATCGCGTTGAGCGCGCGGGCTAGCGACCTGACCTCGTCGGGTCCGTCGTCTTCGGGCAGGGGGGTTCTTAGATCTTCGGCGCTGCTGACCCGGGACGCCCCCTCGCCGAGACGGGCGAGCGGTCGGACGGCAATTGTCGTAAATAGCCAAGCCGTGATTCCGGCGATGACGAGGGCCAGCGCCCCCAAGAGCAGTACCAGCCTGGTCGTATCTTGGACCTGTTGGTCGACTGAGTCCAGCGTTCGCAAGACCTCATATCGGATGTCGTTAACGGGGTCGATTGTGACCGTAAGCGCTCGCCACGACGTGCCGTCGATGGTGGTTGTCGAGAAGCCGTCGATGGCGGGCACAGCTGGTGGATTAGCGGGCACGTCACCGCGCTGACGGATTACTTCGCCAGCGAATGCCAGTTGAACGAACGTCCCGCTGCCTGAGAGTAAGGCGCGGTCATCTGCACCGCCGGGCCCTCCTCCTGGCCCTCCTCCTGGCCCTATGCCGCCACCGCGAGCGCGTGTCGCACTGTCGGCAAGCTGGCGCAGGTCCTGGTCGACGGCGTTACGGCCGTCGTTCTCTACGCCTGCGAGCAGCAGCGCGCCACCGATCAGCCCGCTGAGGGTGATCGCTGCGATCGCTGCGATCGTGATTCGGGCACGCAGGCTCCCCAGATGTTTCACGCGCGCAAGGCCCATCCGATCCCGCGGATCGTGTGGAGAATGCGTGTCTCCTTGTCGGCCTCGAGCTTGCGTCGTAAGTAGCCCACAAAGACGTCGACTACGTTGGTATCGACCTCAAAGGTGTAACCCCAAACCTGCTCGAGAAGCTGCTCGCGCGAGAGAACTTGGCCCGGGTGGCGGGCAAATACCGAAAGAAGATCGAACTCGCGGCCGGTCAATGCAAGGTCGCGCCCGTCGCGCGTAGCCACGTAGCGGCGTGGGTCGATTACAAGTGGGCCTGCGATCAGTGTTGTTGCGAGATTGGTCCCGCGGCGGCGCAGCAACGCTTGGAGTCGCGCCGTCAGCTCTGTGATTGCAAACGGCTTTACAAGGTAGTCGTCAGCTCCTGCTTGCAGGCCTGCAACGCGGTCCTCGACGTCGTCGCGGGCCGAGAGGATACAGACGGGCACGTCGTGGCCATCTGCGCGCAGGCGCCGCACGACACTCACGCCGTCGAGATCAGGCATCGTCACGTCCAAGACGATTACCGCGGGAGGGCGGGCGGCTACGGCAGCCAAGGCGGCGTAGCCGCCATCTGCTGTCTCAACCGCAAAACCCTCGAGGCGCAGCGCGCGCTCGAGGGCTTGGCGGATCGATGCCTCGTCGTCGACGACGAGGACGAGTGGTTCAGCGGCGATGGCGCGCCGCCTCTATCTGGCTACGGACGGTGATGGCCACGGCCACCCGGCCCAGGCATCGATCCCAAGGCTGCCTTTACGGTCGCTTCGGGGAGGTTGAGCTTCTTTGCCAGCGCTGCGACCATCGCGGTGCGCTGTGCAGCATGTCCAGCCTTGTCAGCGGTGCGCAGCTTCTTAACAGCTGCTTGTAGCTGGGCGTCGGTCACTCCGAGTGCCTTGGCTAGATCAGCAGCACCAGCAGGTCCGCCGATCAGACCGCCACGGTGGCCGCCTGGGCCTTTGTGGCCTGGGCCGCCGGGACCACCCTTGTCTGGGCCGCCGGGACGGACCGTCTCAAGCGCCGTCTTGAGTGCGGCTTCGCTGACGCCGAGCTCGGTAGCTAGGGCTGTGAGCTTGGCCTTATGATCGCCGCGCTGCCCTGGCTCGCCTGGCTTACCGGTTGGCTTGAGCTTCTCCAATGCGGCCTGCACCTTGTCGGTGCTGAGCCCTAGCGCCTTGGCCAGCTCTGTTGCCATAGCCGTCTGGCGCGTGGTCTTGAGTTGGTCGAAGGCTGAAGTGACCTTCTCCGTTGATACTCCTAGTGCCGCAGCGAGTGCCGCAGTCATTTCGGTACGTGGGTCAGCCGGCTTATTCTCGTTACGGACCGCATCTATTGCGCTCTTGAGAGTTGCGCTACTGACACCAAGCTTTGCGGCAAGGGCGTCTAGACGCTTTCCGTCCCGCGGGCCGTGGTCGGCCTTCTGCCCGGAGGTTGCCGTCTTAGACTTAGCGTTGGCTGCCTGAGCTGACCCGTCGGCGCCTTGGCTGCCGATCGCGTAGGCGCCCGAGGCAAGGGCCACAGCACCAGTCAGTGCTAGAGCCGTAGTTGTGGTTCGCTTGTTCATAGTCACCTTTGAGACGTGGATTGTGCGGGCCTTTTACTCCCGCCGATGAACATAGGATCTCTGCCTTGCTTGTGAATAGTCTAAGAGATGCACCAACTGGCGTCACCGGTCAACTTGGCGCACGGTATAGGTGGGGATTGTTGACTACGCCAGTGGCGGCAACTGCGGTAGTGGCGTTAACCCCCGCTCGATCTCGCCTCGACGAGACTCTAGGAAGGGGGGGAGGGCCACACTTTGTCCGAGGGTGTCTAACGGTTCGTCCACGGTGAAGCCGGGACCCATGGTCGCTAGCTCAAAGAGCACTCCACTGGGCTCGCGAAAGTAGATCGACTTGAAGTAGAAGCGGTCGATAACTGGCGTCGGATGTAGGCCCGAGGCCGCGACACGCTCCTGCCAGTCGTCGTGCTCGTTGATGCGCGTAGCAAAGGCGACGTGGTGGATCGTTCCGGCGCCAGGAACGCCGCGCTCAACGGGCGGCTCGTCGTAGGCCAGCCACGCGCCGCGCTCTGCGCCTCTGACCTCCCAGTGGCCCGCAGGCTCGAGCGCCGTGAAGCCTAAGGTCTCCTCTAAGACGGTTCGGCTGCGTGCTGGGTCGCTGGCGTATGCCCGCACTCCGGCGAACCCCAGCAGCGCATGCTCACGGGGCACGTCGGTAGCGGTTGCTCGCAGCGGCTCGTCCGGCACAGCTTCGACCACGAGCTCTAGCCTCAGACCCTCTGGGTCGGCGAAGCCCAACCGTCCCGGCGAGCGCTCGACGGCTATCTGGACTGCGCTCAGCCGCCGCTCCCAGAAGTCCAGCGCAGCTTCATCTGCGACACGGAACGCAACCGTGTGGACCATGCCGTCACCGGCGCGGCCAATCCGCGCTCCCGGATACTCAAAAAAGGTTAGGTCGTGGCCGGAGGAGCCTTCGTCGTCGCCGTAAAAGAGGTGGTAGACGGTTGGGTCATCTTGGTTGACGGTCTTCTTGACCAGCCGCAGGCCAAGCATGCGCACGTAGAACTCAACGTTGGCCACCGCGTCGCCAGTGACCGCGGTGACATGGTGGATTCCTTCTAGGCGCGCCTTGCGGGATCTAAGCACCGTCGCATCGGCCACGAATGCCCGAAGGCCGTCGTCAGAGGCCTCGATAATTACGTCTCCTCCAGCGACAACTCCTGCGCCAAATGTCACATCGCCGACTACAACCAGCCGCTGGCAGTCGATCAGTGAAGGCGGCCCCGTCGGGAAGCGCTCATCAAAGTCGGCTAGGAGCTTGTAGAAGCGCGGGTCTAAGGAGACGAATGGCGGGCCGCCTCGGCGCTTTTGGGCGATCACGATCTCGCTCTCAGAGTTGATCTCGTAGACGTCAGAGCGCACCGTGAGGAGGTCGTCGGTTGTCTTGACTGGGACGAATCGGGCGCGACTAACTCTCAGAGCACGAGCGCCCTCAAAAGCCGATATCGCCGACCCCATTGCTGTCTCTAGCTGGTAGACGGCTGGGGAAGTGGGGTCGCTTGGATCGACGGTCTTGGTATTGCGGATCAACGGCAGCCCGAGCAGGTTGTCGCGGGCGGCCATCAGCTCCCACAAAGCGTTTAGGTCTAGCCAGATGCTGTTGGCGTTGAAGTAACGATGGAGCCTAATGTCAGCCATCGCCTCAAGGTCTTCGGGCGCCGTCTGGGCCGTCTCGCGTAGCGTAAGGCGCCCGCTGTCGCGGTAGCGAGCTAGATGGCCACCCTTGCGGTCGGCCTCGGTGCGGTCGCACTGTTCGGCGACGAAAGGCAGGCCCTCTGCGTCCATCCAGGCGACGATCCGCGGATCAAACACCGCGCCGAGATTGTCGGCGTTAGATACGAATGCGTAACGGTAGCCCTGTTCAATTAGCGCGGCGAGCATTCCTGAGCGCACCAGCGACAGGTATAGATCGCCGTGACCCGGAGGGCACCACTCCAGCGCCGGATCGGCCGGCCACTCGACGGGCATCAGGTCGCAGACTCTCAACTTTGGCTCGCGGCTTTGTAGAAAGTCGCCGGGAATCTCTGACGCTAGCTGCGGGTACTTATCTAACAAGGCCAAGGAGTCGGCCCGCGTAGAGAATGAGTTCATCAGGATCAGCGGAAGGCGAGCGTCGTAGCGCCGGCGTAGCGCGACTGTTTGGAGTGCGATCACGTCGAGGAAGCAGAGGCCATTCTTGATCGGCAGGAGCGACTTGGCGCGAGGCAGGCCCATGCTTGTTCCTAGCCCACCGTTGAGCTTGATGATCGCCGTTACCTGCGCGGCGCTTGCCTCTCGCTCAGAGTCGCGCGGGAGATCTTCTAAGGCTGGAAGTTCGATTACCGGCTCAATGTCAGCCTCCGCTAACACTCCGGTTGCGCCGGTTCTTAGCAGTTCGAAGTAGTGACTAAAGCAATCAATCTCAACTTCACCGATCGCGGCCGCGCGCATCTTTGCTTGTGCAGCTAGTAGGGCGCCGGGGTTTGCTTGTGTCAAATCTTCCTCTCGAATAAGAAAACCTCAGCGCGATCATACGTTGGGTCGTAAGTAGCCGACGGGCGAGATATCCACCACTATTTGCGAGTACAACTAAATAGTGGTATATTGCCGCTATGGATATTCCTCGGCCTCTCCCAGACTCGCTCGTAGAACTCATTGCCCAGCGCCTACGCGTGATCGGCGAGCCAATGCGGATTAAGTTGCTTGATGCCCTGCGTGACGGCGACTTGAGTGTCGGCGAGCTAGCCGATCGACTCGGCGCCTCCCAGCAAAACATCTCTAAACATCTCAGCGTTCTCCATCAGGCGGGCATCGTCAGTCGCACCAAGCGAGGGACGTTTGTTCGCTACGCGGTGGCTGATGAGTCGGTTTTTGTGCTCTGCGAACACGTCTGCGGCGGCCTGCGTCAGCGCGCCGACGAGCTAGATCAGATCCTCGTAGGAGGTGCCTCATGACTACCTCTAGCTCCGTCAAGCTCGGCCCGGTTGGGCGTCTAGGCCGATATACAGCGACTCACTTTCGTGTTGTTGTTATAGCTTGGGCCGTAATCGCAGTGGCCCTGGGCTTCTTCGCACCGAAGGTAGAAAAGGCGCTTTCGGGCGCCGGCTGGGAGGCCTCTGGGTCACAGTCGGTGCAGGCACGCAAGGTGATCGACAAGGAGTTCGCCGGGCTCTCCTCAAGCGCGTTGATGGTCGTCGTTCACTCTGATAATTCGACTGTTTCTGCGCCCGCCTTTAAGCAGGCAATCTCGGGTGCCCAGGCCACCCTTAGTGCCGATCCGCGTGTCAGCCGTGTCGTCGCTCCTCAGCCTGGAATATCGATCTCGCGCGACGGGCACACGGCGATCATTCAAGCTGGAGCGGCCGCTGACTCCAACACGATGGTCCGCGCCGCAGATGACTTGAAAACCAAACTCGGAGCTCTAGCAGGCGACGGCGTAGGTGTCTCCTTAACGGGTGCCAGCGGAATGTGGTCGGACTTCAACACCGCCAACCGTGACGCGATGATGAAGAGCGAGCTGATCTCGTGGCCGGTAACGCTTGTAATTCTCGTCCTAGCCTTTGGCTCGCTGGTGGCGGCCGGGCTTCCGCTAATGCTGACGATTATCGGTTTGGTGGCCTCTGCCGGCTCTCTGTACCTAGGAACGCAGCTGCTCGACATCTCCATCTGGGCGATGAACTTCGCCTTGATGTTCGCTCTAGCCCTAGGGATCGACTACGCACTCTTCATCGTGTACCGCTTCCGAGGTGCGCTGTTCGGATCCCATGAGTCGGTAGAAGACGCCGTCGCCGAGGCAATGGATACGGCTGGTAAGGCTGTCCTCTTCAGTGCGATCACCGTCTTGATATCGCTTACCGCCGTGATGCTTGTGCCGTCGCCAGCGTTTCGTTCGATGGCCCTAGGAATCATGGTCGCGGTCCTCTTCATTCTTGCGGCGACGATGACACTGCTACCCGCCGTGTTGGGCAAACTTGGACCGCGGGTCGACAAGCTGGCGTTGCCGTGGGCGCACCAAGGAGAGCACCGCTCCGCGCGATTTGCTGCATGGGCCGAGCGTCTGTGGCGCCGCCCGCTGGCCTATGGGTCGGTCGCTTTAATCTTGCTGCTTGCGCTCGCGGCCCCAGTGCTAGGGCTGAAAACAGGGATGCCGTCGATCAAGGTGGTCCCGGCTGGCGATAGCTCCCGCGTCGGCTACAACCAGGTCCAACAGGCCTTCGGAGACGGCGCGCCCGGAGCGTTGCAGGTAATCACCACTCAGGTCGGCGCCGCTAAGGTGATCGCGCTTTCAAAGGCTGATCCAGGCGTTGCTCAGGTGATGGCAGCGATGCCAGGAGCTAACGGGATGGCCCTTGTGCAGGTGATTCCCGCTAGCGATCCCTCCAGCCCAGTAACCGGCGCCACAGTGGACCGCTTGCGCTCGACTTTGCCGCCAGGCACATTGATCGGCGGGTCTGTCGCTGAGAACCACGACCTAGAGGCGCTTTTGTCGGCTAAAACGCCGCTAGTCATCGGTGTCATCTTGGTGCTTGGCTTCGTCCTGCTGTTAGTCGCTCTCCAGGCCCCGATCATCGCCGCCTTTGGGGTGTTGACGAGCCTGCTCGCGACAGCAGCGGCCTTCGGTGTCGCAAGGATGATCTTCCAAGATGGCACTGGCTCTGGGCTACTTGGCTTTGAGCCGCAGGGATTCTTGGATGCTTGGGGCCCGGTCTTCTTCTTCGCGATGATTTTCGCAATCTCGATGGACTACACGGTCTTTCTGCTCTCCTCGGCAAAGGAGCACTGGGATCGCTCCCACGATCCTCACGAGGCGATGGTCGGTGGAGTAGCTCACAGCGGTCGGGTGGTTTTCGCCGCCGCCGCAGTGATGGTCGCGGTCTTCTTCACATTTGCGCTCTCGGGCCCGCTGCCACCCAAGGAGATGGGAGTGATCCTCGGCGTCGCGGTTCTACTCGACGCATTTCTCGTACGCCTGTTACTCGTCCCGGTACTACTGCGTTTACTGGGCCGCTGGGCTTGGTGGCTTCCCAAACCCTTGGCTCGTGTCCTGCCCAATGTCCGATTTGGGCACGGATAGTGGACTCAGTGACGGCTGCTGACAGATCGAAGTAGCGCCCTCTACTACCAACTAAGGAGTTTCAGATGATGCATAACGTAAACGTCGAGGCAGTCGAGGCAACAGCGACTCTCGCGGCCACTGACCCGAGCTCCGTAATCCAAAAAGTAGGCCTAGAAGGCGACTGGCAGACCGCAGCGGGCCAGCCACAATTTCGCACCGAGATCGCCCTTCCGGGCGGCCAGAGTGTTCCGTTCGAGGCAGACTACCCGCCGCACATGGGTGGCAGCGGATCGGCCCCCAATCCTCTGGCGTACTGCTTCTGGGGAGGGCTGGCCTGCTACGCGATGACCTACGCCCAGGAGGCCGCACGCGAAGGCATAGAGCTGCGGTCGCTGCATGCGCGCGTCGAGGCTAAGGTTGATATGAGCCGCGCTCTAGGGGTGGGCGAGAACCCGCCAGTCGACCGCATTGACTGGTATCTCGAGGTCGATGCTGATGCAACGCCTGAGGCGCTAGAGGCGATCAAGGAGATCTCTGACTACCGCTGTCCCGGCGCGTGGTGTATCCGCAACCCAGTCGACCTTCACACTCATCTAGCAATCTGCCCAGCGGATTGACGGTCAGGGTCGTTGGGTCCACGCCCGACGAGGTCACCTCGACGCCTCGTGATCGTCATGCTGTCGGTCTCGTGCTCTCCAATCGATCCCTGAAGGAGGAGTCCAATGGTTAAGACAACTCACACCGATGGCGTAGCTGTGCTGACGATGGCGGCCCAAGAGAACCGCTTTAACCCGACGATGCTGGAGTCCTTTAATGCGGCGCTCGACGACGTAGAGGCCTCACTGGAGGTGACGGCTGTCGTCTTGACCGGCGAAGACAAGTTCTTCTCTAACGGTTTGGATCTAGATTGGATGACGGCTGCTCCCGATGGAGGTGCAGCGATGGTTGTCGGCGGCCTTCAGGCGCTCTATATCCGCCTGCTGACCCTGCCGGTCCCGGTTGTTGCCGCAGTTAACGGCCATGCCTTTGCTGGCGGTGCGATGCTCGCGCTTGCTTGCGACGAGCGAGTGATGCGCGAAGACCGTGGCTACTTCTGCCTCCCCGAGGTCGATATCAATATCGCTTTCGTGGCGGGGATGGCTTCGCTAATTCAGTGCAAGCTGACCCCTGCTAGCGCCCATCAGGCGATGCTCAGTGGGCGCCGCTACGGCGGTCCAGAGGCTGTGGCCTGCGGGATCGCTAACGCTGCGGTGGGCGAGGATCTGGTGGTTGGCCAAGCGACCGAGCGAGCCGTCGCACTGTCAGGAAAGAGCAGGCCTGTAGTCCAGGCGATCAAGCAAGTTATGTACCGCGATACGATCGCAGCGCTAGCTCTGATGGAGAGTTTTTAGCCGCTGCAACTGGCTGCGGATCAACCGCAGCCAGTGTTGTTGCCGCACGAAGGACAGGTGTAGCAGGAGCCGGTGCGCTGCATCATGCCTCCACACTGCGAGCAGGCCGGTCCTAGGTCTAGCCCTCGAACGGCGGCTGGAACAACCGGCGGCATGTCGGTTAGCGCCACGACTGGCGGCCTTGACCCACCACCGCTAGGCCGTGCCTGTGTCAGCTCTATAACGTCGACGCTTGCGACTGGCGTGGCGGTGTCGCCACGGCCCGACATCAGTGCGTCAGAGGCCATCTTTCGTGCACGCACTTCCGGCGTGAGGATTCCAAGCTCTTCTTGGGCATCGGTGTCTAGGAAGCGGGAAGCGAGCCAGCGCATGATGTAGTCGGGCATCGACTTGGCGAATGGGATCTCGGGGTTCTGCGTAATTCCCTCAGGATCAAATCGCATGTAGCTGAACTTCTCTACAAGCTTTTCGAGCGGGACGCCGTATTGAAGCGCGATCGAGATTGACGTTGCGAAGGCGTTCATCATGCCGCGCAACGTTGAGCCTTCCTTGCCGATATCGGTAAGGAAGATCTCTCCCACAGTGCCGTCCTCATACATGCCGGCGGTGATGTATCCCTCATGGCCACCGATCGAGAACTTGTGCGTGATCGACTGGCGCTCGCGGGGCATCCGCTGACGCCTCGGGCCGGCTACCTCAACTAGGTCTGCTGCTAGGCCATCTTCTGAGCCAGCGTTCTTGCCTTCCTGAGCGTCGGTACGCAGAGCTTGGGCAGTCTTTGAGCCGTCGCGGTAGATCGCCAGCGCTTTAACGCCAAGCTCCCAAGCCTCGGTATAGGCATCGGCAATATCTGCCACGGTTGATTCGTGGGGGAGGTTGACGGTCTTAGAGATTGCGCCTGAGATAAAGGGTTGAGTGGCACCCATCATCTTGATGTGGCCGGTGTGACTAATCGCACGCTCACCGACGGCAACATCAAAGACGGGCAGGTGCTCATCGGCAAGTCCTGGGGCGCCAACGATTGTGTTGTGTTCGTTGATGTGGGCTTCGATCTGCTCGATCTGCTCATCGCTGTAGCCCAACGTGCGAAGCGCTTGAGGAACGGTCCGGTTGACGATCGTCATCTGGCCGCCACCGACGAGCTCCTTGAATTTCACGAGTGAGAAATCTGGCTCGATTCCAGTTGTGTCGCAGTCCATTAGGAAGGAGATCGTCCCGGTTGGGGCGAGCACCGTTGCTTGGGCGTTGCGGTAGCCGTGAATCTCGCCAAGGGCAACGGCGTCGTCCCATGTCTCACGCGCGGCGGCCAGCAGCAGCTCGTCACGGCAGTCGCTATCGGAAATATCGAGAGTGGCGTCGCGGTGCATCTTCATCACCGAGTTGTGGGCATCGCGGTTTTCGTCGTAGCGGTCGTAAGTACCGATTGCTGCGGCTATCCGTGCTGAGCCCAAGTAGGCCCGCCCGGTCATCAGCGCTGTGATGCAGGCTGCGGTTGTGCGGCCACTGTCGGAGTCATAAGGCATACCGTTGCTCATCAAGTAGGCACCGAGATTGGCGTAGCCCAAGCCAAGCTGGCGGAAGGCATTTGCGTTGGCGCCGACTTCGGGGGTCGGGTAGCTCGAAGCACCGACAATGATCTCCTGAGCTAAGAACATGATGTCTACAGCGTGGGTGAAGGAGTCGACGTCGAAGCTTCCGTCGCTGTGGCGGAACTTCATCAGGTTCAGCGATGACAGGTTGCAGGCCGAGTCATCGACGTGCATGTACTCCGAGCAGGGGTTAGAGGCGTTGATGCGCCCGGAGTTAGGGCAGGTGTGCCAGTTGTTGATTGTCGTGTCGTACTGAACGCCCGGATCTGCGCAGCGCCAGGCTGCCTCGGCGATGTCGTTCATCAGGTCCCGCGCGCGCAGCGGCTCGCCGACCGGCTCACCCGTCACACGCGAGGTCAGCAGCCACTCGTCATCGGCTGCGACGGCGCGCATAAACTCGTCAGTCACGCGGACCGAGTTGTTGGCGTTTTGATACTGGATCGAGATAAATCCTTCGCCGTCGATCGACATGTCAAAGCCGGCATCGCGCAGAGCGGCTGCTTTGTCTTCTTCCTTAGCCTTGCACCAGATGAACTCGCGGATGTCTGGGTGGTCGACGTTGAGGACGACCATCTTGGCCGCACGACGTGTCTTGCCGCCGGACTTAATCGTGCCAGCCCAAGAGTCGGCGCCGCGCATGAAAGAGACCGGTCCTGAGGCGGTACCGCCCTTTGCCAGGGGCTCATTGGAGCCGCGGATGTTGGAGAGATTGATGCCCGATCCCGAGCCGCCACGGAAGATCATGCCTTCGCGGGTATTCCAGTCGAGGATCGACTCCATTGTGTCGTCGACGGACAGGATGAAGCAGGCCGAGCACTGTGGCGTCTCTTCGAAGCCGACGTTAAACCAGACCGGCGAGTTAAAGGCTGCAAGCTGGTTGAGCAGGATGTGGGTGAGCTCATCTTCGAAGGCGTTGGCGGTCTCATCGGTGGTGAAGTAGCCACGTTCGACACCCCAGCCAGCGATCGTTCCTGCCACACGCGAGATCATCTGCTTGACCGAGCTTTCACGCTCGGGTGAGTCAAGCTGGCCGCGGAAGTACTTCTGGGAGACGATATTGGTGGCGTTTTGGCTCCAGCTGCGGGGAAACTCGACGTCGCGCTGCTCGAAGGAGACCTTGTCGCCATGACCAATACGCGCGTCACGCACCTCCCACTCGACGGCGTCGAAAGGGTGGACTCCGGCCGTCGTGAAGCGACGACTGACCGAGAGCGCCTCGCCTGCCTCGGTGCTTTGGTTTGTAGCGTTCTGCGAAGTCCGTGCCATTACCTGCTCCTCTCGAAAATTCCGCTGTTCACGGTGTTTTTGATGCTGGTGAGATTCACCTACTAGGGGTCGAGCATGATGCGCCTTGGGTCGGACGGAACCGCGGCGGCCGATGACTTCACCTGCCCGACCGAAGGCCCTACCCTGATCGTAGCGCTCGCGAGTAGTCGGCCGAGTAGGCGTTCAGCCGGCTGGCAGAAGGTCTGCGATTGCTTCTAGCGCTTCGGCTAAGACGGTCTCTGCGGCGCGCTCGGCGTCGATCACTCGCCAGCGGTCGGGGTCGGCGGCGGCGAGTGTGTCGTAGGCCTTGGCGATTGCCGCAAAGAACGGCTCTCCAGCTTGCTCTAAGCGGTCGGGGGCTTCGCCGCGGTCAGCTTGGCGAGAGCGGCCGGTGTGGGGAGCAATGCGCAGCAAGAGTGTGCGATCTGGGGCCAGTCCCCCGGTGGCAAACGCGTTTACTGCCGAGATGGCGCCGACGCCGAGGTCGCGCCCGACGCCTTGGTAGGCCAGCGAGGAGTCGACAAAACGGTCAAGTAAGACCCAACCCCCCCCGGCAAGGCATGGTTCGAGCAGCTCATCTACGAGCTGGGCGCGAGCTGCGGCGTAGAGCAGGGCTTCGGCGCGAGGGTCAACACGTAGCGTCGGATCTTTAACGAGGTCGCGGATCCGTTCTGAGGTGTCCACGCCGCCGGGTTCGCGTAACGCTCGGGCACTCACGCCGCGGCTACTTAGCGCGTCAAGCAGCCCGCTGACGACCGTCGTTTTACCGGAGCCGTCGAGGCCCTCTACCGTGATTAAGCGCCCGCGACTGGAGGTAGTCAAAGTGCCGTCGTCCCAACTGCCTCTAGGCGACGCTCCACAACTACTTGGGTTCCGTGTTGAGGAACGTGAGTGATCGCTCGCCGCCGGCGCATCTCAGAGGCTGGTTGAGCGGCACGCAGCTCGCAGCGGCTAAGCACGCGGTGCAGGACAGTAGTCATTTCGTAGTGGGCAAAGGAGGCGCCTAGGCAGCGCCTCACGCCACCGCCGTAGGGGATCCAGCTGTAGGTCTCTGGCGGACGCTCGATGAACCTCTCTGGACGCCAAGCAAGCGGCTCGGGATAGATATCTTCTCGCAGCCCCACCAACGCCAAGGAGATCGCTACCTGCCAGCCAGCAGGGACATCAAAGCCTCCTACGCGCAGCGGCCGCGTGAGGCGGCGCATCGCGAAGTTAAGAACTGGACGCACTCGCATAGTCTCCTTGATTACAGCGTCCAAATAGGTACCTCGGACGCCAGCGTGGAGATCGTCGCGCAGGCGTTGAAGAGCGTCGGGGTGGCGCAGTAGGCGTTCGAAGACCCACGACATCGTCGTCGCGGTCGTCTCGTGGCCAGCGACGAGCATCGTCAGCAGCTCGTCGCGCAGCTCTGAATCGGCCATCGGCTCGCCGTTGCCGTCGCGGGCCTGCATCAGAAGTGAGAGCACGTCAGAGCGCTCTGCGGTCGCCGCGGGGTCAGCGTGGCGGCGACGGATCTCATCAAAGAGGATCCCATCAACCTCTTCGCGTGCGCTCAGGAAGCGGCCCCAAGGCGTGCGGCCGCCTATGTCACGCTGAATCGCCGGGACCATCGTCGCCCACTGGCCGAGGTCGATCATCACGGGCAGCAGCCGTTCAAGCTCAGCCAACCTAGCCCCATCGTCGATGCCGAAGACAGTGCGCAGAATCACTCGCAGAGTGATCGCCTGCATCGCGGCGTGCATAGCCATCGGTTGGTTTAGCGGCCAGCGGTCAATCTCCTCGTCGGTTATCTGGGTCATCGCCTCTCCGTAGAGCCTCATGCGATCACCGTGTAGGGGAGCGAGCATCAGCTTGCGCTGGCGCAGGTGAGGCTCCTCGTCTAGCAGCAGCACCGACGTCGGGCCCACAATCGGCAGGAGCACAGCGTTGCCTTCCCCGGCGTGAAGCTGCGTTACGTCTGCAGTGAAGATCTCTTTGACGATCGCCGGGTCGGCGACGATGACCAGCGGAGGCAGTCCGTGTACGTGGATCGTGAAGACGTCGCCGAGCTTGCGCTGGGCTCCCACCATCATCGGCATCTCGCGCATAAGGAAGCCCAGCGTCTGCAGTGACTTGGGCATTCTGAGGCTGGGTGGGGCTGCCATCGCGCCATCGACTCTAGCGCTGGTTAGGATTGCCGGGATGCTCGAACTCTCAGGCACCCAGAGCAGTCCACACGCTGCTGCCGTCCTAGGCGCAGGACTACCTCCCGCCGGGTCACCTTCTCACGCTTATCTTCTGCATGGCCAGCCTGGAGCGGGCAAGGCTCAGGCGGCACGCGCCTTTGCTGCAGTGTTGCTCAGCGAAGGGGTGGTCGACGAGGCTGGTGCTCGTGCCCGGGTTGAGCATGGAACCCACTCAGACTTGACATGGGTCACACCAAGCGGTGCCCACGAGCTGCTGGTCTCCGACATCGAGCCGGTCATAGCGACCGCGTGGCACACGCCGTTTGAGTCACGGCGACGCGTCTTTGTTATCGAGCGCGCCGACACGCTCTCTGACGTCGCCGCCAACAAACTCCTAAAAACGCTTGAGGAGCCCCCGTCATTTGTACACATTCTGCTGCTGACCGATCGCTTGACCCAGATGTTGGCGACGATTACCTCCCGCTGCCAACTCGTTCGCTTTGACTCTCCCTCACCAGAGCAGATCACCGAGCGCCTCGTCGCTAGCGGTGTCGATGGTGATACGGCGCTGGCCTGTGCCCGACTGTCGCTAGGAGATGGCCGCCGGGCACGGGTTTTAGCACTATCCGACGGCCCCGCTTTGCGCGGTGCTTCGGAGGCCTTCGCTGTCGCGGCTCTAAATAAGCGCATGGGGCAGGAGAGGCCGTGGCAGGAGATTGTGGCCAGCGGTCAGCGTCAAGCGCAAGAGGTTGCGACGACTATGGAAGAGGAGCTGGCCGCCGATCTAGAGCTACTACCCAAGCGTGACCGCCGTAGGCGCGAGACCGAACACACCGAACAGTCCAAACGAGTCCAGCGCCGAGTCAGGACCGAGTCACTAGATCTCAGCTTGGCACTTGTAGGCCTCTGGTATCGAGATATGGCTTGCCTAGCGTGGGAGTCGGCTGACCTCGTCCACCACAGTGACCGCTACGCCGCGTTGGAGGCTTGCCTAGGACCAGGCCCAGAGGCTCTGCGTGCAGCGGTCGAGCTGATCGAAGAGAGCCGCCGACGACTGTCGCTCAACGTGAGCGAAGAGCTGGCGCTTGAGGCGCTCGCATACCGTCTCGAGGAGTGCTTGGGCTAGGAGCTACTTAGCCACTCTGACCGTCATCACCATCTCGCCAGAGTGGAACGAGCAGTAGAGCTTGTAGGTGCCAGCAACGTTGAACTTATAGAGGTAGCTGCCACCCGGATTGTCGGCGGAGTAGAGGCCTCTGTAGGCCCGCTTGGTCTTGGCATCCCGGCCTGGGTAGCCTTTGGGTAGGGGCCGCTTTATGCGCAGATCATGGCTGTCGCCAAATTCAGCCCACGTCCACTTCAGCGAGTCCCCTAGGCGGATTGAGAGAGTGCCGTTGGCGACCGGCCTCATGCCTGGAGCCGAGTAAAAATTGTCGGCTACGTTGACCACAGTCGTCTTGGGACTGCGCACCGCTTGTGCGATCGCAGTAGTCGCGGCGGCTACGAGAACCACGGCGGCACAGATGGTGGCGATTACTTTGACTCTCATCTTGTTTTTCTGGAGGCTAGTGGTGGTGGGCCGCCCACGCGCAGGTCACGCGGGCGGCCCACATATCCCAAGCGGGGTCTTACTTGGCGTAGTGCACCAGCGGCGTGATCGTCTTGCCGCCGATCTTCATTGGTGCGTGGGTGTGGCGAACCCAGAACTGCTCGAATGTTTCCGGCTTGGACTTGTCCGGCGTAACCACCCATCCAAGCGCCTCGGCACGGGCAGAGCCGTTGAGGATGCCGTCCATCTTGCTATTGCCAGGGCAGGCTACGAGCGTCGAGCCGTCGATCGGCAGGGTTGGACTCGTGAGCGTATTCCCAGCAAAGCAGTTGAGCTTGCCGCTGCCGTCATAGAATATGTCGCGGCCGTTGAGGTCCGTGCCGCCCTTGCCGAACTTATTACCGGTGACTTGGTTTCCGACTAGATCATCAGCACTCTTGTTTTTAAGGATTATCTGCTGGACCTCTCCGAATCCCATTAAGAAGTGGCCGAAGAAACGGTTGCCTTCAACTCGGGTTGTTCTGCTACCGAAAAGCAGGACGCCAGTACCAACCGGGTAGGTGATTTCGCCGGTGGCCTCCGGGCGCAGCACGAACGGGGCGCCCGCGTAGTAGTTGTAGTTGTTCCAGAAGATGTCGTTATCGGAGATAACATTATCTTCAGGCGGCGCGTACTTCTCAGAGTCCAGTGCGTTGGGAACGATCCCGAGGCCGTTGTTGTACCAGTAGGACTTCGTGATCGTGACGTACTTCATGTTCGTGCCCGAGAATCCGAGCACGTTGCCCCAAGACTTCACGTTGCGCACGATCGAGCGCTTGGGCTTGGACTGCGGTGGCGTTTGACCGATGTAGATACCAGCGTCGCTGTTGTAGTAGGTCTCGCAGTAGGAGATTGTGCCGCCCTTGGAGTTAAAGGCGTAGATGCCATAGACGCCCTGGCCAGTTCCATTGGCGACTAGGTGGGTCAGTGTGTAGCCGCTTACGTTGACGGCGAAGAAGCCGTTGCGCTTGTACTTCTCGGCGTACATGCCACTCATCGTTACGTTGTCTGCGCCATTGGCTTCGATGCCGTTTGCCTTGCCGGTGGCGATGATCTTGACTAGGAGCGGATTGCTGACGTTGCCGACTATTTTTAAGTTGTCGTACTTGTGGCCAGTGACCTTGACGCCCTCACGGTATGTCCCGTCTGCGACTTTGACGGTATCGCCGGACTTCGCAGCGTTGACTCCAGATTGGATCGTCTTATATGCACAGCCGCTCTTACAGACCTTCAGCGTAGTTGCGCCACCAGGACGAGGCGCGGGCTTACTTGGCTCGCCAGGACCAGGATATGTAGCGCCGGCGGCACTCGTGGCGCTGGCGGCTAGTAGGGCAACCGCTGCGGCGGCGCTTAGGGCTGTGGTCAAACGCATCTGTCTTCCTCCTAGATTGATGGTCTCTCTCCTGCTACTTAGCCTAACTGTCGACGATATACCAACCCGCCATTCCACCGTCTTGGTGTGAGAAGACGTGACAGTGATAGAGCCAGCGGCCGGGGTTGTCTTCGCGCCAGCGAACGGTGATCGTTTCGTTGGGTCCGACGGTCTGCGTGTCAATCCACGGCCCGTCGCCGTCTTTGGCCCAACGGTGGCCGTGAATGTGGAAGTCGTGGAAGTCGTTGTTGCCGCCGATTATGTGCAGTGCAACGTCTTGGCCAACCTTGGCTCGAATCGTCGGCGTGTTGCCCGCAGCGCTGCGGCCATTGACGGTCTGTATCTGGCGTGGGATGTTGGTGATCTGGGGTAGCAGGCTGTGGAAATACAAGACCCGTTCGACGTCTGGGATCGCAGCGCCGCGCTCGCGGATGATTAGGGCCCCGAAGAGACCGCGCAGGGTGTTTATCGTGTGATTTGGGCCGTGATCGTGATAGGGCCAGACGCCGACCGAGTCGGGCGTGCACTCCCACGTGTAGGTGAACTCCTCACCGGGTGAGATAAAGCCTCCAATACGGGTGAACTTGCCGTAGTAGGAGCCGTCGTAGTCAGGGTTGTATTTGACCCCATGAGGGTGCATCGTGACGGCCTGATTGAAGTGCTCGTCGCTGTTACGAAAGTGAACCTTGATCACGTCACCGACTTCGCCGTAGAGGATTGGGCCCGGCATGCTGGCCACCCCGATCGGCGAAGCAAAACCGGTCGAGAAGGGCTGATAGCAGAAGGCGGTGAACGTCTTGCGGCCTGGGATTGATTTGCTCATCCACTCATCGCGCCCAGTCGGTGCGTAGTTCCACTTCGTCGAGACGGCTGCGATCCAGTACTCGCGCACGCGGCCGCCGGGTTGGGGCTCAGGTGTGGCGAACCTAGAGCCGTCGGCGATCTCTGCACGGGTTGCGTTGGCCTTGGGTCCTGTGGCGCCACCCTCCTTAGTCGCAAGCAGCGGCTTGGCGATCTTTGACGCCGCCTGATCGGCCAACCTGACGTCGTCTGGATTGGCGATAGTGACCGCCTTGCCGCCGATCGTGCACAGGAATGCAGCGCCGACGCTGGCGCCGAGGAAACTGCGGCGATCGAGCTGAGGACCCTTCACTACACCAAGCAGTGTTCTAGAAAGGTCGGCCGAGTGCGCCGTCATCGGGAATCAGCCGTAGGACGGTTGGCCGATGTGGCAGTTAGTTAGCAAGCTAACTACTCTGTTAGAGTAGCTCGCGTGCCGCAGCAGACGCCAGATTCGCCACTTGTTCATAGCGGCGAAGACCTCGATGGTTTTGTCACGTCTTTGGATGGCTTTATGCGAGCCATTCGAAGCTCGCGCGGGCGCTACATCGCATCCCAAGACGATGTCAGCGACTTAACCCTTGCTCAGTACCACATGCTCGAGGCCCTCCTGGACCAAGACGCGCCGCTGGCCGTAAGCGAGTTGGCGATGTTCGCAGCAGTCAAGCCACCGACGGCCACGCGGATGCTTCACTGCCTAGAGCGCGACCTGTATGTCACCCGTGAGCGTCCTGAGGCTGGAGATCGACGAGCTGTTTTGGTCGCTCTGACAGATCGAGGCCGCCGAGCTATGACCCGTAAGCGTGACGAGCTAGTTGCGCGTCGCCAGGCGATTTTCGCAAGCCTCACCACCGACGAGCGCGATCAGGCAGGCCGGATCCTTTCGCGACTGGCCGAGGTAATTGAGGAGTACCGGTGAAGCCGGAGAGTGAGAGCCGAGACCCCTCGGCCGTCCACCCTGGGTTGATCCTCACGATCGCCTGCATCGCGCAGTTCATGGTCATCCTTGACGTCTCGGTGGTCAACGTTGCGATGCCGACAATTCGTTCCGCGCTGCACTTCGCCGAGACCGATCTGCAGTGGGTCGTTAGCGCCTACACGGTTACCTTTGCTGGCTTCTTGATGCTCGGCGGTCGTGCGGGCGACTTACTCGGACGCAAGCGCATGTTCCTAGCTGGGATCGCTCTATTCTCACTGGCCTCTCTGCTTGGCGCGATGGCCGATAGCTCCGGCCTACTCGTCGGCGCCCGAGCCCTTCAGGGCGTCGGGGCAGCGATCGTCGCGCCGGCGACGTTGGCGATTATTACGACGACATTCGCTGAAGGTCCAAAGCGCAATCGTGCCTTGGGTATCTGGGGAATGATGTCTGCCATAGGCGGCTCGAGTGGAGTGTTTCTCGGAGGAGTCTTGACCGATGGCCTCAGCTGGCGCTGGATCCTGCTGATCAACGTGCCGATTGGCGCCGCGCTAGTAGTCGGCGCATGGAGGGTGATCGGACGCGATCGTGGACCTAGGCACCATCAAACCTTTGATTTCGCAGGTGCCCTGACGATCACGCTCGGCCTGATTGCGATAGTGCTCGGAATAGTCAGCATTGATCAGCACGGCTGGACCTCGCCGCAGGTCCTCGGAGGCCTCGGTGGCGGTCTGATTTTGGTCGCTCTCTTCGTATTGATTGAGAGCCGGTGGGCGCGCGAACCGCTCGTGCCGATGTCGATCTTCTCATCAAGAACGCTTGTCGGAGCCAACGTCGTGATGCTTCTGATGGGCTCCTCAATGTTTGCGCTTTGGTTCTTTCTCTCGCTTTACCTACAGCAGGTTCTGGGTCTCTCGCCGCTGGAGGCAGGTCTTGGCTTCTTGCCGATGACCGGCGCGCTTGCACTTGTCTCGACGCGCACCCCGAAGGTGATTGCTCGGTTGGGCACGCGCAACACGCTCACTATAGGTCTGGGGCTGATCGCGATCAGCGCGGCGATGTTTACTCAGGTCTCCGCGGATGGAAGCTACGCTGTCGACGCGCTCGCGCCGATGGTGTTCGCGGCGGTTGGGCTCGGCTTGACTTTTGTCACCGCGACTATCGCAGCAGTGGCTGGGGTTCCAGCGCATGAAGCCGGACTAGCTTCGGGACTAGTGAATACCTCGCGCCAGATGGGCGGAGCGATTGGCTTAGCGATCTTGACTAGCGTTGCGGCGTCGCTCACTCGAGGGTATCTGGTAGACCATCCGGGGGTAGGGGCTCTGAATCCCGAGGCACTGACCTATGGCTATCGCGGAGCCTTCATGTTGGCCGTTGTTTTTGCCGTGTTTGCACTGGCTGCAAACCTCACGTTGTTGCGGAAGGCGCCAGCGCCAGTTGCTCCACCGCTGTCCAGCGAACTCTGATCGCTGGCAGTAGGCGGCCGTTGGCTAGCCGCCGCGACTCGGTCATAGCTACGATGGCCCCAGCCGTCCTGTCCGCAGATCGGATTGGGACGTATCACCGCCGACGTAGCTCAGTTGGTAGAGCACTTCACTCGTAATGAAGGGGTCCCCGGTTCGAATCCGGGCGTCGGCTTGGGCGTTTGGCAACTCGGGTGTTGATCTGTACCTTTTAACCATTATGCGTAGCGCGGAGAGAGCAGCAGCGGTTGAGGCACGCTTCGAGAAGCCTCTAATCGTCGCGGCGCTCTTCGTGATCCCGTCGGTCATCTTGACGTCGGTGAACATCGCTGAGCCGTGGGCGACCGTTGGTCAGGTACTTAACTGGCTGACTTGGGCAGTATTCGCGATCGAGTTTGCGGTGATGCTCCACGTGTCGCCATCCCGGAAGCAATACATGGCCACGAATCCGCTCGACGTTGTGATCGTGTTCTTCACCTTCCCGCTGCTCTCTGTGGTCTTCCAGGCACTCCGTATCCTGCGACTTCTGCAGCTCTTGAGGCTGCTCCGGCTAAAGCCGATTGTGGGTTGGCTTGTTGGACGTGGGGTGGTCAAATATGCGGCGCTGCTGACACTGCTCGTCGCGGTCGCTGGTGGCTACGCCTTCTCTGAGGTGGAGAGCGTAGGAATGTGGCAGGGCTTTTACTGGGCGACAACAACCATGACCACAGTTGGCTACGGGTCGCCGCCAATCACGAATACGGAAACTGAGGTGCTGGCGATGGTTATGCTGGCGGTCGGCATCAGCTTCATAGCGATATTCACTGGCTCCTTAGCGCAGATATTCATCCAAGGCACCGTGGCTACTCCAGCGCAAGCCGAAGAGGTTCTCGCTGACGAACAGGAGCTACTTAATCAGGTGAAGTCCATGCGTGCTCAGCTTCAGTCTGTGGAGGATCTCCTATCCAGCAGGAGCGGCGCCGTTACCACTTTGTTACCACTCGACCCCTCGGAGAGCAGCGAACCGTAGATTCCTCCCGCCCGCCACTCCCAGATCGAGGGGGGTGGCTGCAAAGTGGCAACAAAGGTGAGTCGGGACGGCAGTTCCGGGCGGCTTTGTGTACCGGGGCTCGTACCGAGCAGAGCAGATAATATCCGCGAATGCGTTCGTTTACGAAGGTTTTGGGTCTGCTGGTTGTTGTGGTGCTCGGTGCTGGTGGTGTTGTTGGTTGTGGGTCAAGTGATAGCTCGTCAACCACGACCGCTGCTGCTGCGACGAAGGCCGCGCCTTCTTATCTCTTCGCGTTTGAGGGTGTTGATGCCTCGATGAAGCCGGTTGGCGACTCTGATGGCGTTTATAGCTTCTCAATGCCAATTGATTCGGCTACCAGCGCGGCTACCTGGTTTAGCGATCGTCCCAACCGTGACGCAGGAACGATCAGGATGACGGCGCTCACTTCGCTCTGGACGAAGGGCGGCAAGGGCAGCTTCAAAGCCAATCCGCCGAACGTGGCGTTCGTTTACGACTACGTCAATGGCACGCCGAAAACAATGATCGCGCAGATGAGCAACACAAAAATCGTTGACAACCCAAACGGCAGCGGAGAACTACTAGAGGCCACAATGACCGTCGCCACCGACCAGGCCGTAGCAGCGCTCGCGAAAACCAATGGCAACCTCGCTGTACATGCCAAACGCCACACTACCCCCACAACTATGGGTAAGTCAGACATGAAAAGAGTCGCCGTGTTCGTTGACGGGGACCGGTCGTTGCGTTTCCTCCCCCATTCGCACACCGAGTCTCCCACCGAAGAATATGAGAATGATCCGGCACCCGACTTCTATCCGCTCGCGCGCTATATGACGCTCCTTGAGCGAGAGGCTCCCTGATCGTCACGCAGCTGGACGCAGGCGGGCAGCTGGAGGCTTGTATGCCCCCGGCCGCCGGGTCCACCGGTCGGGCAGGACGTTCTCACCGCTGCCTTAGCGCTATATGGCGCATGCGCTCAACTTAGTTCGTACCCTCATCTAATGAGCGCGTTGCGAACTCTCCTCCTCGTTGCTGTGGCCGCCTTGGTGGTCGGGGCACCAGCGTCGGCCGCTCAGGCCCGCGTTGGCGACCCATTTAGCCCAAGCGCCAAGCTCTACGTTGACCCCTCGCAGCCATCCGCCCGACAGGCCCTCGAGTGGCGCACCGGCCGACCTGCCGACGCCCGCCTTATGGGCTCGATCGCGACGCGGCCAGTTGCGAGTTGGCTTGGGGACTGGAACACGCAGGTCGGCGCAGACGCCGCCAACTTGGCGGGCCGGGCCCGACGCGCGGGAGCCGTTGCAGTCGTCGTGGCCTACAACATCCCCCAGCGTGACTGTGGCTCCTATTCAGCCGGTGGAGCACATTCGGCCGCCGCCTACGGCCGCTGGATCGCTGCGCTGGGGCGCGGGCTGGGCCACGGGCCTGCGGCAGTGATTTTGGAACCCGACTCCGTAGCCGGCTGGGATTGCCTAGATGCGCCGAGCCAAGCGCGCCGAGCCCAGATGCTCCGCAGCGCTGTAAAGACACTCTCCGGCCGCGGCATAGCTGTCTATCTGGACGCCGGTAACTCCAACTGGCAGTCGGCCTCGGTGATGGCTGCGCGCCTGCGCAAAGCGGGTGTCGCCAGTGCCCGCGGCGTCTCGGTCAACGTCTCCAACTTCCGCACCACCGCCGAGTCGCTGGCCTACGTCCGCGCGCTGCGCCGCAAGCTGCCGGGACTGCGCGCGGTGATCGACACCAGTCGCAACGGCCGAGGTCCAGCATCAGGGGGTCAGTGGTGCAACCCTGCAGGCCGCGGCCTCGGCCTGGCGCCGACCGTTTCGCCAGGGATCGAGCCGCTCGATGCGCTGCTCTGGATCAAGACGCCCGGTGAATCCGACGGCAGCTGCAACGGTGGTCCCGCGGCCGGCCAGTGGTGGC
Source organism: Solirubrobacterales bacterium (assembly GCA_947474595.1). Classification (GTDB taxonomy): domain Bacteria; phylum Actinomycetota; class Thermoleophilia; order Solirubrobacterales; family Solirubrobacteraceae; genus CANJIV01. The sequence continues at coordinate 183,681 of CANJIV010000001.1, read as the reverse complement.
CCGAGCAGGCGCTGGGGCTGGCGAAGCTCGCCGCCCGCTGAACAGGTCCCTTAGCCAGTGGCCGCGGCCTGGCGGTAGATCGCCAGTCGAAACCTCTACGCTTAGTACCCCTACAGGAGAAGAAATCATGGACAGCGAATCCAAGTGTCCGGTCACAAGCGGAAACGGCGCAGGCCCAACAGGCGGGACCTCTAACCAAGACTGGTGGCCAAACCAGCTCGACCTTGGCGTTCTGCGCCACAACTCGCCCCAGGCCGACCCGATGGGCGCCGACTTTGACTACGCGACAGAGTTCAAAAAGCTTGATTTCGAAGCACTGAGAGCTGACCTTAAAGCAGCGATGACCGACTCGCAGCAGTGGTGGCCGGCCGACTACGGCCACTACGGCCCGCTTTTCATCCGCATGACCTGGCACAGCGCAGGCACCTACCGGATCAGCGACGGCCGCGGCGGCGGCGGCGCAGGGCTACAGCGATTCGCGCCGCTGAACAGCTGGCCTGACAACGTCAACCTCGACAAGGCGCGCCGTCTGCTCTGGCCGATCAAGCAGAAGTACGGCAGCAAGATTTCGTGGGCCGACCTGATGATCCTGACCGGCAACGTCGCGCTGGAGTCGATGGGCTTTGCGACCTTCGGCTTCGGCGGCGGGCGCGAAGACGTTTGGGAGCCAGACGACACTTACTGGGGCGCCGAAGCTGAATGGCTCGGCGACGAGCGCTACAGCGGCGAGCGCGAGTTGGCGAACCCGCTAGCGGCGGTCCAGATGGGGTTGATCTACGTCAACCCAGAAGGGCCCAACGGCAACCCCGACCCGCTCGCAGCGGCGATCGACATCCGCGAGACCTTCGCCCGCATGGCGATGAACGACGAGGAGACCGTCGCGCTGATCGCCGGCGGCCACACCTTCGGCAAGACGCACGGCGCCGCCGACCCCGACAAGTACGTCGGTCCAGAGCCGGAGGCTGCTGCACTGCAAGAGGTTGGCCTCGGCTGGAAGAACAGCTTTGGCAGCGGCAGCGGCGGTGACACGATCGGCAGTGGGCTGGAGGGCGCTTGGACTCCAACCCCGATCACATGGGACAACAGCTACTTTGAGACGCTCTTCGAGTATGAGTGGGAGCTGACGAAGAGCCCTGCCGGTGCCCACCAGTGGATCCCGACCGATCCGGCCGCGGCGAGCACCGTGCCTGACCCCCAGGACCCATCAAAGACGCATGCGCCGGTGATGTTGACGACCGACCTCTCACTGCGGATGGATCCAATCTACGAGCCGATTTCGCGACGCTTCTACGAAAACCCACAAGAGCTCGCCGACGCCTTCGCCAAGGCCTGGTTCAAGCTGACCCACCGCGACATGGGGCCGATTACGCGCTACCTCGGGCCGCTCGTTCCGGCCGAGTCGCAGATCTGGCAGGACCCTATTCCTGCCCCCGATCACGAGCTCTTCGACGCCGATGATGTGGCAAGCCTGAAGGCGAAGATTCTTGAATCCGGCCTGTCTATTTCGCAGCTCGTGACGACCGCCTGGGCGGCGGCATCAACCTTCCGCGGCACCGACAAGCGCGGCGGCGTTAACGGATCACGTATCCGCCTCGAGCCGCAGAAGGATTGGGAGGTTAACAATCCGCCCGAGCTTGCTGAGGTGCTGAAGACGCTGGAGGGAATTCAGAAAGAGTTCAACGACGCTCAGGCCGAGGGCGGCAAGTGGGCCTACATGGCTGGACTGATCGTCTTGGGCGGCTGCGCAGCAGTTGAACAGGCCGCCAAGAACGCCGGCTACGACGTAACTGTTCCCTTCACGCCCGGATTCTCTGATGCCTCGCAGGAGCAGACCGACGTCGATTCGTTCGCGGTGCTCGAACCGACCGCCGATGGCTTCCGCAACTACCTCGTCGACGGGCATCTGCGACCAGCGGAGAAGCTTCTCGTTGACCGCGCCAACATGCTGACGCTGACGGCACCCGAGATGACCGTGCTGGTAGGCGGCATGCGAGTGCTCGGCGCAAACTACAAGGGCTCCGAGCTCGGCGTCCTGACCGATAAGCCAGACGCGTTGACCAACGACTTCTTCGTAAACCTGCTCGATATGGACACCGTCTGGCAGCCGACTTCAAAAGTCGAAGAGAGCTTCGAAGGTCGCGGCCGCGATAGCGGCGAGCTGAAGTGGACCGGCAGCCGCGTGGACCTCGTCTTCGCTTCGAACTCCGAGCTGCGCGCGCTGGCCGAGGTCTATGCCAGCCAAGATGCAGGCGAGAAGTTCGTCAGCGATTTCGTTGCCGCATGGGCCAAGGTCATGCACCTCGACCGCTTCGACGCAGCGTAAGCCATCTGCGCCTAGGCCTCTGGTAGCGGTCCGCGGAGAGAGTCTTCTTGCGGCTGGCCGCAGCGACGGCTCCAGAACTTCGACTCTGGCCAGCGCTGCTCCTGCTCCCAGTAGTGCTGGCGCAGGCTTAGGTGTTCTTCGAGCAGCATTCGGTAGTCGCGCTCCCACTCGCTAATTCCGGCGCTATCACCATCGGCGGCGTCTGCAATTGCCGTGCCGAGGCGCGATCCCATCAGGATCCCCGTGATTGTCCCTTGCGAGGAGAGCGGGTCCCACGTTATCGCCGAGTCTCCTACGGCGGCCCAGTTGTGACCGTTGAGCTGCTTTCGGCACGAGGTCTCGGCGGGGTAGGCGTTGATCGCGACCCTGTCGTCGAGCTCGACAAGTCCCCCGATATGGCGCGTCTGATCGAGGCGAACGCGCCACCAGATAGCCCGCTCGCTTGCTGGCGGTGCTTGGTCGCGGTCGATCATCAAAGCGACCACGGCTCGGCCGTTGGGCAGTGGGGTCGAGTACCACCATCCGTCGGACACGGCCTCAATCGTTGTATACGCCAACGCCGAGGGCTTAGCGTGCGCGACCGCGATCAGAGCCATCTGCTTGTCAAATCGAGTGCGCCGAGACTGCGCGCCGGGCACGAGTGGACCGCCGCGTCCGCTCGCGTCAACTAACCAGGCACCAGTGATCGAGCGATCGGCCGCATCTAGGCTCCATCCATCGGCGATCGGTTCGGGGTTGGTCGCGCGGGCTCTCACAACTTCGACTCCACGCCGCTCAACGATCTCCGTGAGCCCAGCGTCAAAGGCACTGCGGTCTAGGTGCCATCCGTCTCCGAGCGGATTTGCGATGAAGTCAGTCAGCACCAGTTCGTCAGAGCCCCACGCTCCTTGGCTTCCGTGCGCCTCTCTGTGGACGGCGCTATCTAGGGCCTCTTCGCCAAAGAGAGAGCGCACTAGGTCGCCAGCCCCGGGCGGGAGCGCCTCGCCGGCCCATGAGCGCCTCACTCGGCTGTCACCAATCAACATCACACTGTGGCCGCGCTCGTGGAGGGCCAGCGCTGCGGCGCAGCCGGACGGCCCTGAGCCGACGACCACTGCGCTGACGTCGGTCATCCGTTGAAGACGATTCCGCCGGGGTTAGATTGTCTAGCCGCAAATGTCTCTACGGTGCCGACGCTGCCGTCGATCGTTATGCGTTGAATCGTCGTAGCCTTCGCGCTCGCGACGTAGAGTCGACCTGCTGAGTCGAAGGCAAGTCCGAATGGGTTGGGGTTGAGTCGTTGCCCACGTAGCTTGAATGGCAGCGACTCGCCGCCGATCGTAAATCGCCGGATTGTTGAGTCGCCATTCACGGCGAGGTAGAGGTTCCAGTAGGGGTCAAAGGCGATCCCAGCTGGTGCTTTGACTCCAGATATCCATGCCGGATCAAGGACTTCGCCTGTGGTGGCATCGACGCGGGAGACGGTAGCGTTGGTGAAGTTGCTGACTAGCAGACAACTTTTGTCAGGGGGGATCGTCACCGATACGGGGGAGTCAAGCCCGGCCCCAGCAGCGACAAAAGTGCTTGCTTCGCCGGTTGGTTCAACCACTGTTAGTAAGCCACCCGGAACATAGCTCGTGATGAAGAGCCTGCCACCGAATGTCATCGCGAGGCCAACCGGATTGGTAAGGCCTGAGACATATGTGCTCACCCTGAGGTCTGGAGTGATCTTCTGCACTGAGCCACCATCCATCGCGGCGGCGTAGAGATTTCCATACCGATCTCGTGTCAACCCCTCCGGTCGGGCGATCCCACCTTTGAGTCCAAGCACAGTGACTCGGCCCTTCTCGCTGATCGAGCGAAGAGAATTATCGTTGGAGTTGGCGGTGATAATGGGGAAGGCAGGGAGCTGTGGGATCGATGCCGATGCCGGATAGATCACTGTCGGCTCTTTCGTGAAGCCGACATCTGACTCCACCTTAAGCGTCGTCGGAAAGGCTCCGTCGCGGGGACCAGGACGTTCGCGCACGACCCCAAGCTTGAACCACTCATCAACCATCAAGGCGAGCGTCGGTGGTCCTGTGGGCTGTGCGATGAAACGCTCCCATTCGTGTCGCCGGTTAAAGGCCGCTCGGCGCTGGGCGAGTGGCCTCTTGGTGTTCACGACAACCTTGTAATCGGCCGTACTAAGAACTGCGTTGGGGATCCGTGCGGGCCAGAACCCTGGTAGCTGTGGAGAGCTGCTCTGATAGCCGTAGCGGCAGCTAGAGGAGTCAGCATGCCAAGGCACTCCCATGAACCCAATGGCACCACCAGGCCCGAGCCGCGAAAGCGGTCCGCTGCGGGACATCGCTACCGCTCTAGTTAAGTTGGCGCCGTAGTCGGTGAGGTCGCGCTGGGTTTTTGTGAAACGCAGCCGTAGGTCATCGGTCCAGATCCAGTTAACGCGGGCGATCCAAGGGAACTCGACTCCTGGGTGAAACGCTCCACCAAGACATCCGTCGAGCGCTGCCCGGTCGAGCGTCGTGGGCTGCTTGGAGATCGGGAGATCGGAGATCTTGCTCGGCGCCGTCTCTCGGCTGACGGTGAAGTCGCCACTGCTCCATACCTTGAGGTGGGCGTACTGCAGGGTCGTGAGCGCATACCACTGGCGAGCGCTAGTCAGGTTCGGCGGCATCATCACCTGATCGCCGTAGAACTGCGGCTCTAGGTCTGGCTGAACCTTCTTGTAGGTCGGGTCGCGGAATCTCGCCAAGGTCGCCTTGCGGAACGCTCTATTGGCTGGTGACGAGTCGGCCAAACGCCTGCCCATCGCTGGTGACGACCAGTCGGCATCCGAGCCGAATCCGTACTTGGAGAGGTAGCCCTCATTGACCCACTGCATGTCGCTCATCCGCGTAAAGATCGGCAGTACGTCGCGGGTAAAATCAGTCGGCCCGCGCCGCCGGCGCCCTGCGCTGACTAGTCCCGAGAGCGCGGCATCGTGAAGTGTGATTAAGCCGCTACCGATGCCTGGTGCGAAGTTTGGGCTAGCGCAGATCACCCGGGCGGGCGCGGCACGCAGCGTTTTGCCATTGATCCGGACGGTGGCGGTAATCGGACCGTCGCAGGTGTCGTCGATCCAGCCGTCGTTATCGGCATAGCCCGCGAGCGGCGGCGCATCTGGGGCCGAGTAGGCGCGCCCGACGCCGGGCATGACGATCAGGCGGCCTTTCCCGTCGGTCAGGATCTCGCCAAAATCGACCGGAACTCCTGCGAATAGACCACCGTTTAGGCGCGCCGGCGCAGCGCCTGGGCCCCGCACTGTGCGGCTGTGGGAGATCGGGTAGATCGATGCTCTGTCAGCTACGTCCGCGTTGCGTCTGGCGACAGGATTTGCACCCGCAACGTCGAGCGGGATATCGGTGCAATACCAGGCCGCCTTGCCGTTGCCAACAGTTGCGCTCCATGAGACGTCGGCCTCGGCTGAGGTGATCTCGCAGATCACCTTCCCATCACTGTCGTAGCCGTAGAGGCGGAAGCGCGCTGCCTGCTTGGCCATCGCCCCCTTGGCATCCTTAAATGGTCCAATCGGTGTGGCGCTGGGGATCTCAGGGGCAAAGAAGAAGGCATCGCGGCTGTTGCCGACGCGGGCGACGGCGACGGCCGGGTGAATAGCCACGCGCGCAACCCTTCTTAACGTAGCGGCGCCGGCCGGCGCAGCGCTCAGTCCAGGTACGGCGGCTGCGGCTGCGACGACGGCGGCTCGCTCAAGAAACGATCGACGCGAGAGCAGGTCAGTGATCTGATCCTTAGGTGTGGAGGCGTTACCCATTTAGACAAATTTATCGGCTAGGTTGGCGCCGGTCAATCGGCCCAAGGTTGGAGTCATGACCGTAAAGGCTGAAGTTGCGAAAGTTCGAGAATCTTGGATTCTCGGGACCGTGGAAGTCTGCTGAGCCGGTAGTGAGCATGTCGAGATCGGCCGCCAATTCAACAAGGCGCCTACTCTCGCCTTCGCTATGGCTGATGTAGAAGGCCTCAACCCCGTCACCACCTAGTTGCGCGAAGTTTTCAAGCGCGTCCCGCACGCCCTCATGCTTACCGGCGCCGTGAAAGTCCCAGTAGGGGTGCGCCAAAATCGCTTGGCCTCCGGCCTCGTGAATCGTCTCGATGGCCTCGGCTACCGTCGGCGCGCTGCGACCGCAGTAGCCGGGTGCGCCTGGGATGAGGTAGGCGACGAGTAGCTCAGTCGAGTTCATGAGGCCCTCGCGGGCAGCGCGTCCAGCGTTAGTTGGATGGTCGAAGATTGCCGCAGCGATATGTGGGCGCCCGAGCGGGCTATCGTCGCGTAGCGGTAGCTCCACCTCCCAGCCAAGCTCACGCATCGTCTGCGCCGTGCGCTCACCGCGCGTCCAACGGTCTTGGCGCCACAGAGTAAGCCTAGCCAGCAACGTGGGGTTGTTGTGGTCGATGTTGTAGCCGAGGATGTGGAGGTCTTTGTTGTCGCGGTCAAGAGATGAGATCTCCACCGCGCTAACGAGTGTGAGCTCACCGCCGGTAGCGGCTGCTGCGCTAAAAGCCTCGTCAAGCCCGTCCACCGTGTCGTGATCGCTAAGCGCTAGTAGATCAACTCCCGCTCGATGGGCCCGGGCGACCACTTCGGTTGGCGTTAGCACTCCGTCAGAAGCGGTTGAATGAGACTGAAGGTCGAAGGTGGGAGCGGCCATTTACTCAGCCTAAGGTAATCAGCAACCGCGCCGGCGGCTCTCTACCGAAACCATCTAGGCGGCTGCCGCCGATTGGCCCGCCACACTCAACCTATGAGCGCGGCGCTGGGTTTTGATCCCATCCAAGAGGCGGGACGCCAGTGGCTTGCCAACTGGGGCCCGAACTCCGTCGCTCCGATGACGGCGGTGACCTCGATCATTCGCGTCCAACAGATACTGATCGCGCGCCTCAATGCGACGCTCGAGCCCTTTAATCTCACCTTCTCGCGCTATGAGGCGCTGATGCTTCTCTATCTCAGCCGAGCTGGCTCGCTGCCGCTTGGCAAGATGGGCGTTCGCCTTCAAGTGCACCCCACCAGCGTCACCAATCTTGTCGATGGCCTAGAAAAGCTCGGCTACGCGACGCGTGCTCCTCATCCCAGCGACCGCCGCACGACCCTGGCAACGATTACCACTCAGGGTCGGAGTGTCGGCGCCGACGCCACCGACGCTCTTAACGCCATGGCTTTTGGCACTGAACCGCTTCAGTCCGCTGAGTTAGACACAGTGACCGAGGTGCTTGAGCGTCTGCGTCGTGAAGCTGGCGATTTTGATGGCGGCTAGCGCGTGTACTCGTAGAAGCCGCGCCCGCTCTTGCGGCCGTGGTGGCCAGAGACAACCATCCGCTTGAGCAGCGGGGGAGGGGCGTATTCAGGACGCTTGAACTCTTCGTAGAGTGAGTCGCAGACGGCGTAAAGGACGTCGAGGCCGATAAAATCACAGAGCGTAAGCGGTCCCATTGGATGCCCGGCGCCGAGCTGCATTCCCTCGTCGATGTCCTCGCGCGTGGCGAATCCCTCTTCAAGCATTCGGACCCCAGCCATCAGGTAGGGCACCAGCAGCATGTTGACGATGAATCCCGAGCGGTCCTTGGTCCGGATTGAGTGCTTCCCGATGGCGCGGGTAAATTCCTCGGCGCGCGAGACCGCAGTCTCGGCGGTGTCGAGACCGATCACGATTTCGACGAGTTTCATCACGGGCACGGGGGAGAAGAAGTGAAGGCCTAGGACGCGATCTGGATTTTGTGTCCAAGACGCGATCTGGGCGATCGGGATCGAAGATGTATTGGAGGCCAGGATCGCGCTCGGAGGTAGTAGTTGGTCGAGTTTCTTAAACAGCGGACCTTTGACTAGAGGGTCTTCAAAGACGGCCTCCACGACGAGTTGAGCGCCAGCCAGTCCGTCGAGCGATTGCGACCAAGTGATCCGTTGAAGTAAGGCACCAGCTTCATCGTCAGAGAGCTTGCCACCGCTCACTGCCTTAGCGACGGAGGCCTCGATCCGCTCTGCGCTTCGCTTAAGCGGAGCCTCTTCTGGCTCGTGAATCACAACGTGAAATCCACCACGGGCTGCGGACTCTGCGATCCCGGAGCCCATGAAGCCAGCGCCTACTACGCCGACCAAGTCAATCGCTTCAGTCATTTAGCCGCGTGCCTCTCATAGATCGTTGGACCTCCGACTATCGGATGTCCTAGACTGTACTTCAATGAGCTCTGAACTCGGCGTTAAACCACCGTCAACGTATGAAGAGTGGTGCGCGACATATGCCACTACACCCGAACGCGAGGCGGTCTTTAAAACTCTTTCAGACGTAGAGATCAAGCCCCTCTACACCGAGGCTGACCTCTCCAACCAGGACCAGATCGGCTATCCAGGTCAGTACCCATACACCCGCGGCGTCTATCCGAGCATGTATCGCGGTCGGCTATGGACGATGAGGCAGTTCGCTGGCTTTGGCACCGCAACCGAGACCAACGAGCGATTCCGTTATCTGCTTGACCACGGCCAAACCGGCCTCTCTACGGCCTTCGATATGCCGTCGCTGATGGGCCACGACTCCGACTCCCCACGCTCGCTGGGAGAGGTTGGACGCGAGGGCGTAGCGGTCGACACGATCGATGACATGCAGACCCTCTTCCAAGGGATCGACCTCGGCGATGTCAGTGTTTCGATGACGATCAACGCCCCGGCGCCGATCATGCTGGCCTACTACGTTGGCGCAGCCGAGGTCTCTGGGGTCCCAGCCCACAAGCTCGGCGGAACGATCCAAGCTGACATTCTCAAGGAGTACATCGCCCAGAAGGAGTGGTGCTTCCCAATCGATCCAGCGATGCGCTTTCTCGGCGACATGATCGAGTGGTGCAGTACCGAGATGCCGCGCTGGCATCCTGTGAGCATCAGCGGCTACCACATCCGCGAGGCGGGATCGACAGCAGCCCAGGAGCTGGCGTTCACTCTTAAGGACGGCCTGACCTACGTTGAGCAGGCAGTCCAACGCGGCCTCGATGTCGATGACTTCGCCCCGCGCTTGAGCTTCTTCTTTAACGCACAGATTGACTTTTTTGAGGAGATCGCTAAGTACCGCGCTGCCCGCCGTATCTGGGCGCGCGAGCTGCGCGAAACCTTCGGCGCCAAGGATCCCAAGTCTTGGCTAATGCGCTTTCACACGCAGACGGCAGGTGTTTCGCTAACCGCCCAACAGCCACTTAACAACATCGTGCGCACGTCAATCGAAGCGCTCGCGGGGGTGCTTGGCGGTACGCAGTCCTTGCACACAAACTCCTACGACGAGGCGCTCGCACTGCCGACTGAAGACGCGGTCCGCATCGCCTTGCGCACTCAGCAGATCATCGCCCACGAGACCGGCGTGACGAACACGATCGATCCGCTTGGCGGCTCCTATTTCGTCGAGTCGCTTACGGATGAGATGGAGCGCCAAGCCTACGAATACTTCGCCAAGATCGATGAGCTGGGAGGGATGGTTGAGGCTGTCAAGCGCAACTACCCTCAGCGCGAGATCGCCGACGCAAGCTACGAACTCCAGCGTGAGATCGACAGTGGCCGTCGCCTCGTGGTGGGAGTTAACAGCTTCACCGAAGGCGGCGACGACCAGACGCCTCTGCTGCACATCGATCCGACAATCGAAGCGCGCCAGATCGGCACCCTCCAGGCTGTGCGTGCCAGCCGTGACGGTAGCGCGGTGGAGCGCGTTCTAGTTGACCTGCGCGAGGCCGCCGCTGGCGATCGCAATGTGATGCCGGTACTCATGGATGCAGCCCGCGCTCACGCCAGCGAGGGCGAGATCATCCAAGCCCTTCAAGAAGTTTGGGGCTCGTACACCGAGACCCCAGTCTTCTAGGTCTGATTCTTCTAAGCCCGCCTAGGGCTCAGAAGGAAGTTCTGATCTGCTATCCCGTGGATTCGCTGCCAGGATCAATCGCGACCGTGACCTGCTCGCGCCTGACGGCGGCGCCCATCGCGTAGCCAATGATCGCGACGATCACGATCACAACTAGCGTGCCGATCGTCAGCAGCTCATAGGTCCCGCGCCCGGTTCCCCAGACGTCGTTGAAGTCGTACTCAACCCCGAAGATGCTCTCGAGCGTGCCGGGGAATATGGCAACCCAGCTACCCAGTGCAACCCAGAAGGTCGTCATCACCACAGCGACGATCATCGGCCCGTTGCCGCGATCTCCAACACGGTATGGCCGCTTGACGTGGCCGTGGCTGTAGCGCAACTTCAAGGCCGCCGGGAAGATCCATAGATAAGAGAGCAGGGTCGTCGAGATCGCGATCGTGAGGACGATGTAGAACTTCGAGTCCTCTCCATTATCGAAGAGAGCAACGGCAGCGACCATAAAGATCGAGGCGACGATTCCCGACAGAACATTGACGCGCACCGGTGTTCCTAGGCGGGCATTGAAGCGCCCGAAGAACGGTGCGAAGGCCCCGTCGTAGGCGGCAACGGCCAGCACACGGTCGCTGCCGATCATCCAAACAGAGCCGGAGGTGACCAGTGTGAGAATGAAGCCGATTGCTACGCACTTGAGAATGACGTCGGCGGCGCCCCCGTAGATAGTGAAGGTTGCGCTGACGGCGTCGAGGAAGCCGCCGATTCCAGTTACTTTGTCGAGTGGAAGCACAAGCAGGATGCAGAGGATCGGGATCGCGTACATCAGGACCCCCGAGACGCCACTGCGCAGGACCGACATCGGAACATCTTTCTGCGGGTCCTCCATCTCCTCTGCCGCGCCATTTTGGAGCTCAAATCCAACGTAGTTAAAGAGAAGTAGTGGTACCAGCGCCAAGAAGACCGACATCGTTGGCGTGATATCGGTGACGAGTGACCCACTGAAGCCCTCTTGGAAGCCGTAGATTATGACCGTCACGGAGAACAGCCCGAGCACTAAGACGCGCACGATTGCGCCGAGGTTAGGGATCCACTTGCCGCGCTTTAGGGCCGCGATGGCGACGCCTATCGAGATCCAGATGAAGGCGAGCTTAAAGACGTAGTCCCAGATTCCACCGGGATCGATATTTGTGATGTTGCCGCTCCATGCCGCGGTAGCAATAAAGGCCAGCGAGCCTCCTACCCAGAGTGGGTTGGTGAACCAGTAAAGGACGGCAGCTATGGAGCCCTGGAAGCGTCCAAAGGCGAGTTTGACCCACTCGTAAGGCCCGCCTTCTTCGGGGAACGCACTTCCAACTTCAGACATCACCAATCCGTAAGGGATGACGAAAAGAACCGCAAGTAGGGCCAGCCAGAGGAATCCCTGTGGCCCGTTAGCGGCAACGAGCCCGAGCGTGTCGAGTCCAACGAAGGCACAGATCGTAAAGAGCGTCATGTCCAGTCGGCTCAGCGACTTGACGAGCTTGCCCTTCTCCTCCAGCGCTAGAGCGGTTGTAACTTCAACCATCTGTGGGTCGGCAGGAACTGAGCTCATCTAGGCCTCCTGGTTGGATGCGGCGCTATGTGGTCACGCTGAGGCTATCTCTTGTCGCGGCTGCGGACGCGATAGGGCCCAATTCGCCAACGCGGCGGTTAATCCTGCGGCTGTACTCTGGTGGTCAGACCTTAAGCGTCGCAACTATCTTGGCGTTAAGGGTGACCTTCAAGGAGGCTTTACCCTTTTTGGCGCTGACCTTGACGGTAAAGATATTCACGCCAGCCTTGGCCTTGGTCGTAACGAGGGTTCTCGACCTCTTGCCGATGATCTCTGTAACTACGATTCTCTTACCCTTATATGCGGCCGGTACGTTCACCCTGACGATCGCCTTTGAACCCTTACGCGTCGCGGTGGCAGAGACCTTCTTGATCGTGGGCGGGATACGCGGCACAAGCTTCGGTGCCGAGATTATGTAGGTCGGACTTGAGAAGGTCACGGTCGGAACGTCAATCAAGAGCCCGTCGCTGAGAGCCGTTGCTGTGAACTGGCTACCCGGCGTAAGCGCGGTCTCGCCCTCGGCGGCAGCTGATCTTGCTACCTCTAGCGCAGCTACTATCGCGTCGAGGGTGGCTCCGCCGAAGCAGGCCGATGCCGCTGCTGTGGGTATGAACGCCTTCAGTGATCCCGTGTTGAGGACCGGAGCGGTGAGCGTTCCGGCCGTCATGTGCGGCGCCCACAGACGCACAGAGATCGCACCAGCTGCCGTGGACCCAGATGGTCCGCCACTTTGGAAGTTGGGACACGATCCCGATAGGGAGACCGAATAACGGTTAGCACTCGCTCCGATCCACATGCCAATAACTCCGTGAGGCGGGGATCCGGTTGAGTTAAAGCGGATCCCACCGACAACGCTAGCTAGGCTGTCTTGTAGTGGTTGCGGGCTGTCTGTATCGGTCGCACTGGTGACTGACACAGGCTTCATTACAAGCGCGATGTCACGCCCGTGATCGGCGATTGTGTAGGACTGGACGTCTGCGTAGAGCTCGGCCGATGTCGCGCTTTGTCCCGCCGGGAGCGTGAATCCGAGCCTAAAGGTGCGCCCAAGATTATCTGCCCCTAGGTCTTCGGTGCCGTCGTCTTTGGCAATCACGATCGAATACGCCTCGCTGCCATTGGGAAAGACGCACGCCATGAAACCACTTCCATCAGCGGAGTTGGTTGATCCATCTTGGTTATCGACCGTTAGCGTCACGGCGCTAAGGGCCCCAGCTTGATGAGTACAGGCGGTGCTTACGGCGGCGGCGCTCGTCGCGGTCGCCACGGTGATCAACGAGCAGAACGTAGCTACCAGCAGCGATCCAAGTCGACGGCAGTTCTTAGATAGCAAGAGGTTGGTCATGGGAACACAGTAGTCGAGTCCTGATCTTGAGGCGTAGGTGCCTACTCTTGGGCGACAGCGACCTCTCTGAGGCGGTGGTCGTCGACGTCGTAGACAAAGCCACGTACCTCGTCGCGGTAAGGAATGAACGCAGATCTGCGCACGCGCAGGATAGATTGGGCGACGTTGGCTTCGGTGTCTGTAAATGACTCGATCGCAAAGGCAGGAGCGACGCCGGTTGACTCTTGGAGTTCAGCTCGAAAGCCATCGTCGGTGAGTGTCAGCATGCCGCAGTCGGTGTGGTGGATGAGCATCACTTTGCGCGTGCCTAGTCGCCGCTGGGAGACCGCAAGCGAGCGGATCACATCGTCTGTGATCACACCGCCCGCGTTGCGCAGGATGTGGGCTTCGCCGTCATTTAGGCCTAAGGCAGCAAAGACATCGAGGCGCGAGTCCATGCATGTGACGATCGCCAGCTTCCGGCTGGGGCAGAGATCGAGATGCACCGAGGGCAGGGAATCGGCGAACTCTTGGTTACTGGCGATCAGCTGATCTATTACGTCCACGCCGTGAACCCTAAAGGATTGACCGCGCGCTCGGAGATACTTGGTGTTATGAGCGATCGAAACGTCTTGGGTGGTGACCTACAAGAGTGTGGCAGCGACCCCATGACCGGCTTCTATCGCGATGGCTGCTGCGCGACTGGTCCTGAGGATCGAGGTAGTCACACGATCTGCGCCGTCGTGACAGCGGGGTTTCTCGAACACCAGCGTTCGATCGGCAACGACCTAACTACGCCGATGCCCACCTACGGCTTTCCAGGCCTCACGCCAGGCGACCGTTGGTGTGTTACCGCCGTCAACTGGCTGCGTGCCCATGAGGATGGCGCGGCCTCTTATGTGGTGCTAGCAAGCACGCACGAGCGCTGCCTTGAAATCGTTTCACTCGAGGCGCTAGCCCAGCACGCCGTCGACGTTCCCCAAGACCCCGGAGCGCTTGAGGGCACGCCCTAAGATGCAGGGCCGTTAGCTTAGGCCCGCAGGAATCTGGCGACGCGGGGCACGCACAACGGTCCCTTTCCTGGGAGACAGGGTTACGTCTCGGAAGATCGCCCGCTCGGGTTTGCGGCTTGCCGACATCAGCAGGCGCTGCCTCAGGACCGCTTTAATCACGACCCGCATCTCAAGTTCGGCAAAGGCGACACCGAGGCAGCGTCGCACGCCGCCACCGAACGGGATCCAACCGTAGGTAGTCGGCTTGGCTTCGAGGAAGCGCTCGGGCCGGAAGGTCATTGGGTCGGGGTAGAGGGAGGGGTTGGTGTGAGTTAGCCAGATCGCTGGCGTCACGTCTGTCCCGGCTGGCAGGGTGAGCGTGTCGCTACGCAGCTCGTTAGTAAGGCGCCGACCAGAGACTGGAACCACGGGGCGCAGGCGCAGCGACTCAGAGATCACCGCGCGCAGATAGGTGTCCCCATCATCGGCGGCGACTTCAGCGGTGAGACGATCCAGCGCCGCTGGGTTTCTCAACAGCAGCTCGAAGGTCCAGGCAAGGGCCGTGGCAGTTGTCTCGTGGCCGGCCAGTAGGAGCGTAACTAGCTGGTCTCGCAGGTCGCCGTCACTCATCTCGCTGCCATCCTCAAAGCGGGCCAAGATTAGCGTCGAAAGGATGTCTTGGCGCTCGCCAAGCGCAGGGTCTTGGCGCCGTGCGGCGATCTCCGACAGCAGAATTTGGTCTATCTGCGCAAGCACGTCACCCAAGCGCCCGGTCGGTGGCCTGCGATTTAGTTTGCGTGCGGCTAATTCGCGCAAAATATCTTTCATACGAGGTGTCGATTGGAGCAGGCTCGGCAGCAGGGCGCTCAGTTGCTCGCGGCGCCGAGGATCGGTGACGCCAAAGACGGCGCGCAGAATAACTGCGAGTGTCACGCGCTGCATATGGGGCCGTAGGGCAAATGCCCGATCTAGCGGCCAGCGTTGAATGTCGGCCTCGATGGCCTCAGAAATTATGCTCTCGTAGGCCTGTACCTGCTTGCCGTGGAAGTGCGGCAGCATCAGCCGTCGATAGGAAAGATGCTCTTCGCCAGTCAGCAGTAAGACCGATCTAGGTCCCATGATCGGAAGTAGGGCGCGGGTGCGGTTGGGGTTGGGCTCGTTGAGTGGCTCAGAGTAGATTGCGCGCACTACATTGGGATCGCAAACCATTACCAGCGGTCTTTCGAAGGTCAAGAAAGTAACGCTAAAAGCATCGCCATAGCGACGACGGCAGGACTCCATAAAAGCGATCGGCTGTCGCAGCCACCGTGCGGTCTGTACGGCAGCTGGCTCGCTGGGGCCGGACGGAAGCAAATTCGCGGTCATGTCACAGGCGATTGTAAAGCCGCCGAGCCGGAGACGGCTGCGTTTCGCAGCGGCTTAGCTGCGGGGTGAGGCGCTGACCATGACCCCATAGCGCGGGGCAAGAGTTAATCCGAAGGTCCCCAGCGCGACTCGCTCGGGTTTTGAGCCAGCCAACTGCAGGACGCGGCGCTTGAGTATCTCGGTGAGGGTCACGCGTAGCTCCAGATCAGCAAAAGGTGCGCCAGGGCAACGCCTGATGCCTCCGCCGAATCCCAGCCAAGCATAGGTGTCATGGCGGTTATCGATAAAGCGCTCTGGCCTAAATTCGTATGGCTGTGGGTAGATGTCGGGGCGAGTGTGGGTGAGCCAAGTTGAGATAACGACATCGGTTCCTGCGGGAAGGCTGAGGCTATCGGTATGGAGATCCTCGGCTAAGCGGCGGCCTATCAGCGGAGACACAGGGCGCAGGCGCATCGACTCCTCGATTACAGCACCTAGATAGCTCGTGTCGTCTCCATCGCCGTCGATTTCGTCCATCAAGCGCTTGAGGACGACGGGATTCTGGAGCAGTAGTTCGATCGTCCAGGCGATTGTGTTAGCAGTAGTTTCATGGCCAGCAAACAGCAGTGTGATCAGCTGGTCGCGCACCGCAGCATCGTCGAGTTTGCCGCTGTCGTCGCTTTTGCTATCAGCAAGCAGGAGCATTGAGAGGAGGTCGTCGCGTTCGGTGATGTCGGAGGCCGCTCGGCGTTTGGTAATTTCGTCGGTTAGGAAGGTCTTGATCTGATCAAGGACCTCGTCGGTTTCGGAGTGTGGTCCACGGCGGCCGAGGCGCGTTGCTAGAAGGGATACAAGTATCCTCGGAGTCGAGCCTTGGAGCTTAAGCAGGCGCACTAGCAAGGCGGCGAACTCGACGCGGCGCCGATCGTCGCTCAGGCCAAAGATAGCGATCATGATCACCTCGAGAGTTACCTGCTGCATGCGCGGGTGAAGAGCAAAAGGTTCGTCGGTTGGCCAGCCTTGGATATCGCTAACGATCTGCTCGCGGATCACCTCTTCGTAGGTGGCGACGTGGTCGCCGTGAAATGCTGGCAGCAGGGTCCGCCGCATCGCGAGGTGTTCGGCCCCTTCAAGCAAAAACATTGACGTCGGCCCGGCGAACGGCTTTATCAGCTTGGCGCGCCACGACGGCAGGCCGTTGTCTTTATTAGCAATGATCGCGTGGTTGACGTCGGGGTTAGAGACCATGACATGCGGTTGATCGTTGCCTAGAAAGTGCAAGGTGAAGGCGTCGCCGAACTGCTTTCGGTAGCCCTCCATGAAGACATCTGGCTTCATCGCCCAGCGCAACGTTTGGATAGTTGGCGACGACTTAGGACCTGGCGGCAGCGCTATGACTGGATTCATCGCCGTGATCTTGTCATATGTATGCGGACGCGGGCCATTTTCCTAGGCGCCATCTTCAAGCAACTGGGCCAATCCCAGCCAAGCGGCCTCTAGCTGCTCACGCTCTACGGCTATCGCCTGACTCTCACTGCTAAGGGTGGCCAGCCGAGTGTGGTCGGATGCGCTTTGCGTCATTTCGTCCTGCAGGGCGGATTGGCGCACTGAGATGCGGTCGAGCTCGCGTTCGATGCGTTTGATCTCCTTGCGTGCTGTGCGCATCTCTGGGCCAGTGGGCGCAGCGGAGGCCTGGCGCGACTCCTTTGCCTGCTTTATCGGTCTTGCGCGTACGGGCTCATCTGCGCTCGCGAGTAGCTCTATGTACTGATCGATCCCGCCGGGGAGGTGGCGGATCGCGCCGTCTTGGGTGAGCGCGTAGACGTTGTCACATACCCGTTCGACGAAGTAGCGGTCGTGGCTGACCACGATCAATGTGCCAGGCCAGCCATCTAGGAGATCTTCGAGCGCGGTAAGGGTGTCGATGTCGAGGTCGTTGGTTGGCTCGTCGAGTAGTAGGACGTTCGGCTCGGCCATCAGCAGGCGCATGAGGGCCAGACGACGGCGCTCTCCGCCAGATAGATCGCCGACCAACGTGCGCGCCCGGTCTCCTCGAAAGCCGAACCGGTCACAGAGCATCGCTGCGGTGATCTGGTAGCCATCACTTAGCGTCGCTAATCCACGGACCTCTTCTAAGGACTCCAAAACGCGTAGGTGGGCCGGGATCTCGACTGTATCTTGGGAGAGGTGGGCTAATCGCACCGTGGCGCCCCGCTCTACTTCGCCTGAGGTCGGCGCGATCTCTGCGGCCAATAGCTTCATCAGCGTGGTCTTTCCGGATCCGTTGACGCCGACGAGCGCAACGCGATCGCCGGGCCCTAAGCGCCAAGTCAGGTTAGAGAGCACCTGGCGGTCTCCGTAGGCGAGCGAGACGTCGACGGCATCGAGCACCCGATCCCCCAGCCTGGCCGTGGCAAAGCGCAGTAACTCGACGCGGTCACGGACCTCTGGCTCGTTGGCGATCAAGGCGTTGGCGGCCTCGATACGAAACTTCGGCTTAGCGGTACGTGCCGGCGGGCCACGACGCAGCCAAGCAAGCTCCTTACGTACAAGCTGGCGTCGGCGATCGTCGCGCGCGCCCTCTTGGCGATCGCGCTCTGCTCGCGCTAGAACGTAGGCTGCATAGCCACCCTCGTACTGGTGAATTGACCGCTCGTTTACCTCCCAGGTCGCCGTGCAGACTGCGTCTAGGAACCAGCGGTCGTGGGTGACGACGAGCATCGAACCTCGTCGTGCGGCGAGATGATGGGCTAGCCAGTCGACGCCCTCGACATCGAGGTGGTTGGTTGGCTCGTCGAGCAGCAGCAGCTCGGGGCTATCGAGAAGAAGGTGGGCCAATGCGATCCGCCGTCGTTCTCCGCCCGAGAGGGAGGCCACGACGGTATCTAGGCCGTCGGGGAAACGCGAAAGCCCGACTCCGCCCAAAAGTCCCGCGAGCACGACTCGAAAGGCACTGTCGCCAGCCCATTCGTGGTCGGCCCTGGCGCCGATTAGTTCCTCGCGGATCGTGTGTTGGTCGCTTAGCTCATCGCCTTGGCCAAGCAGCTGGACTTCTAAGTCGCCGACCCGAGTCAGTACGCCGGAATCTGGTTGCTCGATTCCAGCCAGCATCTTTAGAAGCGTTGATTTCCCGCCGCCGTTAGCGCCAACTATGCCGATTCGATCACCAGCCGAGATGCCTAAAGTGATCTCTTCGAGGATCGTTGCACTGCCATATCCCTTGGTGACAGAGTTGAGGTTGATGAGGTTGCGCGGGGCGGCCATCGACGGCGACGCTACTTGGCTGGCGATAACTTCGCTTCCTGGAGGTCGCGGCGGCCTTGTCGTTGACCCAACTTGGGCTGGGGCGAATGGTGGCTTAAGTCATCGAAGGGCGCCGTACGCCACGATGTGGGAGTGAGTACTCAGCCCGACCACCAGTGGATAGACCTTGACGGCACGGTCAACGCGCGCACTGTTGCGGCTGGAGTCCTACTGCGCTCAGATAATTTGCAGGAGCTCACTGCCCTGGATGTGGCGCGGCTGATCGAAGACCATGGGTTGGAGGTAGTGATCGATCTGCGAACCGAGGTGGAGGTCTGGATGGAGGGACCAACACGGCTAGCGGACGAGGGATCGGTTCGCATCGAGTACCACTCGCTATACCCGGCGGCCGATCGAGATTCTGACCTTGACGCCAGCACGATACAAATCTGGGGCGCGCCGATGGAGGGCGAGTTCGCTGATGAGGCGCCAGTCGTGAGGGCCTATCTGAGCTACATGGCCCGCCGCCCGGATTCAATAGTCTCGGCGGTCTCGGCGATCGCGCGAGCTGACGGGGCGGTGCTTGTGCATTGCGCCGCAGGCAAGGACCGCACCGGTTTGGTCGTGGCGCTAGCGCTTGAGGCAGTCGGGGTCGAGAGGTCGGTCGTCGTGGCCGACTACGTGGCTACGGCGCAACGGATCGAGCAAGTGATGGCTCGGCTGCTCTCCTCGTCTACCTACCGGGCCGAGCTTGAAGGACACAATCTCTTTGACCACACGCCGCAGGCTCAAATGATGGAACGCGTGCTCGAGATTCTCGACTCGCAGTCGGGTGGCGCTGCCGCTTGGCTGATGCAACGCGGCCTCAGCTCGACGGATCTGGAGCGCTTGCGGGAGCGACTTACCCCTCGACCCTAAGGCGCCAAGGTCGCACCTAGGCCACTAATCTGTGGCATCAGTATTTTCAATCTGGATCGATGAAGACGGCGGGCTCTTTGGTTGCCGCGGCGGTTACTGCGGCGATCTGGTTGGCTGTCCCGAGCAGGCTTATCTGCAGTTCGGTCTCTAGCAGAAGCGCCTGCTGCGCCGGCGCATTCCAGGCCTCGTTGAGCAACCTCTTGGCAGCTCGGATCGCGTCTGGCGAGTTGCCAGCGATTTCGCTAGCCAGAGCGTGAGCAGCGGCGAAGGGATCTTGGGCGACTCGGGTTACAAGGCCGAGATCGCAGGCCTCGCTGCCGCTGAGGATGCGGCCGGTGAAGGTCAGCTCCTTGGCGACATCGCTGGCGATCAAGCGCGGCAGGCTTTGGGTGATTCCCATGTCGGGAACAAGCCCTAATTTTACCTCCATGATCGCTAGGCGCGCATCGGGTGCAGCGATGCGAATGTCGGCACCTAAGGCGATCTGCATCCCGCCGCCAAAGCACGCCCCGTGGACGGCGACGATCACCGGCACAGGGACCAGGGACCAGTCGTAGGCGACGCGTTGAGCGAGATTAGCGATGCTCCCACCGTCTCGCAACAACAGGACCTCTGGGCCGGTCGGGCCGGACATGAAGCTGGCGATGTCTAGTCCCGAGCAGAAACTCGGCCCGTCGCCACACAAGACGACGGCACGAACGCCAGACTCGTTGCGCATCCGCGCTGCGCTATCGGCGATGGCATTGAACATCGCCTCATCCAGAGCGTTGTGCTTGTCGGCGCGCAGTAGGCGCACGACCGCGATGTGATTAGAGACTTCAATTGATACCCGCTGTTCGACCATCCGTGAAAGGATAAGCGCAGTGGGTGGATGCGACGTGTTTCCCACCCACGAAGTCCCCGACGGTGCCCGTCATCCGATCCGAGAGTTACTTCAATGAGCCTTCCTGCATCATTTCCCGCCTTCATTGCCACCAAGCAGGACTCCGCTGTTGAGCGCGGCCCAGCGACGCTTAGTGCCGCGGACCTTCCCGAGGCAGACGTCACGATTCGCGTCGCTTTCTCAAGCATCAATTACAAGGATGCGCTGGCGACGAGTCCCGAAGGCGGGGTCGCGCGAATCTCTCCACTGGTACCGGGAATCGACCTCGCCGGAGAGGTAGTTGCAAGCGAGGCGCCCGGAGTGGCGGTTGGGGATCAAGTGCTTGTGACGGGCTATGGGCTAGGGGTCTCTCATCACGGCGGTTGGGCGCAGTTTGCGCGCGTGCCGTCGGAGTGGGTCGTGGCGTTGCCCGACGGTCTGGATGCTCGCCAAGCGATGACCCTTGGGACTGCTGGTTTTACGGCCGGCATGTCGATCGATGCCCTTGAGGTCCGCGGTCTGACGCCAGAGAGCGGACCAGTCTTAGTTTTGGGGGCTAGCGGCGGGGTCGGGAGTGTCGCGGTTGGATCGTTAGCCGCGGCCGGCTATGAGGTGTGGGCAGCCACGGGCAAGGAGGCCGAGCATGACTACCTGCGCGAGCTCGGCGCTCACGAAATCCTCGGCCGCGAGGAAGTCACTGCTGAAGCACAGCGACCGCTTGAGAAGGAGCGCTGGGCGGCTGTAGTAGATCCGGTCGGCGGCGCGGCGACCGCCTATGCGCTGCGTACGACAATTTATGGTGGCGCGGTCGCGCTGAGTGGACTGACGGCTGGCATCAAGCTCGACACGACAGTCTTGCCCTTCATCCTCCGCGGCGTTGGGCTACTGGGGATCGACTCGGTTCAGGCCACGGCGGCAGTGCGGCAACGGGTCTGGGCACGCCTCGCCAGCGACCTGCGTCCGCGTGGCCTAGACGGCGCGATCGCGCGTGAGATCGGACTCGATTCGATCGTGACGACTCTCGACGCGCTGCTAGCCGGTGAGGCAGTCGGGCGCACGGTGGTCAATCTCTCCTAGTTGTTGTCGGAGCGCTGGCTTTGACCGCCGAAGTAAGCGCCCAGGTCGATTAGGAAAGCGAAGCTGACGATGAACCACTCAAGGCCGGTCACGTGGCTGCCCGAGCTCCACATCAGCGCGTAGGCGAGCGTCGTCCACGGCAGGATGAAGAAGCCAATCGTAGGCACTAACCAGCTCTCAAATGCCCTAGAGAGAAGGTCGCTGGAAAGCCAGACGACAAACAGCGCTAGCCGGGGTGAAACTAGCGCGAAGAGAACGAGAAGGCAGCCCAAGGTCAAGCGACCTTATGGCTCGGGACGGATGGATGTGTGAGAGGGCTCAAATTGGCACCGGCTCGGTCGCCGCGGCCTCTGGAGAGAAGTCTGCGGCCTGCCTCCCCCGGCGCAGTGCCATCCCGACGAACGGGAATATCAGCGTCGATAAGATCGCTGCGCCAACTAAGGCCGCCGCCGTACTGTGGAGCATCTTGCCGTCGCCTACGGCTAGCGTCGTGATCGCCACGACTAGGGGAAGTTGTGTTGAGGAAAAAAAGGCCAATGCCAAGCGGTCGCGCGAGGCCATTTCGCCACGATAAAGGAGCATCGCTGGCGTACCGCGAACGATGAGGAAGAGGCCGAGGAATAAGAACATCTTTAACAGCGGCCCGGGCCCAGTGAACAGCGAGTCAAGATCAAACGTGATGCCGCTGGTAACGAAGAAGAACGGGATCAGAAGGCCGAAGCCGACCGCAATCAACTTCGAATCAAACTCCGCAACCTCACGTCCACGTAGAGACATTCGCGTGACCATTCCAGCTAGGAATCCACCCAACAGGATGTCTAGGCCGAGCGAACTAGCCATAAACACCAGCCCGAAGACCAACAGGACCGCGATCCGTACCCCAAGCTGACTACTAGAGTCCAGCGTGCGTTCGATTGCCGACCAGCCGTGCCCAGAGATTCGCATAGATGCCACCGCTATGACGACCGCGATGACTACGAATAGCGCTAGGATCAACGCCTCAAGCGCCGGATGGGTTGTCGAAAGAACAAGCGTGATTAAGAGGATTGGACCGAACTCCCCGATCCCGCCAGCGGCTAGCAGGAAGGTGCCAAAGCGGGTCGGCATCTCGCCGGAGTCACGCATGATCGGAATCAGCGTTCCGATCGCCGTTGTGGCTAGCGCTGAGCCTGTATAGAGGAGCGAGAGGACTATGCCCGCCGAGGCTAGGACTCCGCCAATCCCGAACGCAAGCGCTAGCGAGATTATCCACCCGATTAAAGCCAGCGTCAGCGGTCGTCCCTTGATCCGGCCGAACTGGATCTCATAGCCGGCGAAGAAGAAGAGCATCCCTAGTCCGAGATTCGACATGAACTTCACAAAGTCGTCAGCGTGGACGACGTCGAGCACTTGGGGTCCGACAACGATCCCGAGCAGCAGCTCCACCACTACCACTGGCGGTGCATATTTCTTAGGCAGAAGCACAACCGTGATCGCCGCTAGGGCGGCAGCGGCGACGATGATCAGGAAGTAGCCTTCGTTAGCATCAAATGGCATGAGCCAGAAACTACAGTAGCTAGGAGTCTTTAATGAACAGCCCCGCCAGACGCCCAGGATCTCCCGCACCCCGCCGCAGCCGCGAGCAGCGCGCCTACCGCCTGGTCCTTGGCGGCGCCAGCGCCAGCGCGGCTGCTGTAGTCGCCTTCGTCTTGGCGGTGGTTGGAGCGATTGGATTCGTGTGGCCGCTGCTCGCGGTTATCGCCGCGCTTTTCTGCGGGTTTCTCTTTCGACGTACGATGGGCAGCTAAAAATGGCCGCCACTGTTGGCTCGACAGGCGACCGGCGTCTGCCTACTTGGCCTGTAGCCGCAGGGTCGCTGGTGCTTGGCTTCGGGGTCGCTCAAGCAACGGGCGTGCGGCCGCTGGGTGGCGCCGTCCTGATCGCCGGCGCTGGATGGTGCGCGTGGAGGTGGCGCCAGCAGGCTGGCACGCCGACCGCAGTAGGTCTCGCCGCGCTCTACGTCGGTGCATTCGCGGTCTCGCACGTGATCGCCGACGGCGTCGGCGCCTGGCCAGCCGTGGCGATCGTTTCAGCAGTGGTTGGCGTGTCAGCGTGGGTGTTGGCTGATCGTGTTGGGTGAGCGATTAGGTCAGCTCTATAGGTGATGCGCAACTGCCACACAGAGCGGCTAGATGGTGGTATAAACAGCGAATCGACCCTAGGAGAAGATAGCCATGCCGTCGTATCGACTACTCGCTGTGTTTTTGGCAGCCGCGACCACTGGGGCTTGTCTGCCGGCAGTTTCCACAGCTGCAACGACTACTACAGTCACGGGTACGATCAAGGCTGCGGGGGCTAAGACCCAAGGGTTGCGAGTGATGGCGTTGCCGACCAGTGGCCCAGCTGTTACGACACGACCAAAGGGCAATGGCTCGTTTACTCTCCGGATCGCATCGGCGAAGGTAAATGGCCTCTCGCTGCAACTTATTTCCGCCGACGGCAGCTACTTCGGTCCGGTCCTCTTATACGCAAAGGGCACAACCGGCTCTACGCGACTAGGCAAGATCACGGCCAAGACCGTTTCGCTGGGGTCGATGTCGATGGCGAAGGGGTATGCCAAGCTCACACGCTTCCTTGCAGCAAAATCTGTTCTTACGACGGGCACCGGAGCGGTCAAGCTCTCAAAGGGAGCGCCGATCGGAGCCGCTCGACTTGGTTACGTAAAGGCCAGCGCCAAAGCGAAGACCAGCCAGAGCAAGCAGTGCGGCCCGGGTGAACTTTCTGACGGCAAGGGCGGCTGTAAGAGCGGCGGTGGCGGCGGTGGCGGTGGCGGCGGTGGCGGTGGTGGTGGCGGCGGCGGCAAGGTCGATGCCCCAGGCGGCAAGTGCAGCACGGCGGATTCTCTCGATTCGGCTAGCGGCGGCGACTGTGACTCCGACGGAATCCCTAATGTCGTCGACGTCGACGATAACGGCAACCTCTCGCTAGATTCGGTCGACAAGGTCTCAGCAGATACGACTGCCAAACTAAATCTCTTCTTCGGCCTGCGTCCACATTTCGCCAATCAGATCAACGTCTACTCTGGCGCAACGCGAGCTTCAATCAACGCCTATCTTGGCGCCGACTCAGAAGAGACCGGCCTGTCGATGGGCTTCTATCTCGCACAGCAGTATCTCGATAAGACCAATCAGCCAGCCTTTGAGAACGTATGGCTGACGTGCTCATCAGGACAGCCTTGGTGTGCTCCTGGGACCGGGACGGCATCGATCAGCGGCATGGCCGATACACCGCCACTGCGTGCTGGTGGTCAACGGTTCGAGCAGATCGCATGGAACAGCTTCTTCGGTGCGAGCTGTAACAGCAGCTCTTGCGCGGCGCTGACCACCACAGACCCCAACTCACTGGTGCGCTTTACCCGCTCAGGGGCGAAGCCCGGCGATTTGCCGAGCTGGATTGGCGCAGTGCGCCCTGCATCAGACGACACGCTCGCTAAGGTCGTTCCCGGCGACGTACTGATGATCAACAGTCGCAGCGCGAGTGGCCAGGTTACAAGCCAGCCAACAACCATCAGCCCATATTTCGTGACCTCACCGGGAATAGCAAGTTATGGGCCTGCCGACGGGAGCCTGGCCTCGGTCGATTATCCGCTGACGCCTGCGACCCCCGGAACTAACTCGTCAAACCCGGTTGTGGTCGACGCGTCGGGCAAGCTAAAGCTGCGCTTTTGGCGCCCGCAGCGTTTTGGGCTTCCTGGCGAGAGCGCTGAGTTCTACGATCTCGGCGGGCTGCGGTGGGGTGTGAGCATTGAGTCCTACACTGACTCCTCCACTGGCCAGTACCACCAGGGCGGCCTCGCTGCCTGTCCGACGACAGATCTCGTCGGAGTAACGGCAAACGCAGTTCCCAATGACAAGGTCCAGTTCACTGACAGCAGCGCCCTGGATGTAGCTACCGATGCCGCGCAGATGGGTTCGCGGGTGATCGGCTTCACGGTCGACGTTAAGTCGTGTCTGGCCGCTGCTGGTTTTCCAACGTCGAGCGGCACCGGGACACGGATCGCTCTGCTCGCTCAAGGGGCGGCGCTACCAGGCGGAGCCAATGAAACCGGAATGGATCTCGAGGTCGCACTTCCCTAAAGCGCGACCGGCTGGGCAGGTACCGTAGTGACCTGCCCAGTTGGGGCCTGCCTATTGGCGGCGGCCGGAGTGTCAAAGGAGATGATGTAGTGCACGCGATCCAACGGACCTTGTCGGTGGTACTAATGGTCGTCTCGGTCCTGGCAGCGGTGCTGCTGATCGTGGTCTTGGCCACTCCAGATCCAGGCGAATCGATCATCTGGTGGCGAGTAATCGCGATTGCAGTCGTCCTCGTGGGGCTAATGGCAGGCTCAATCGCCCTCTGGCGTGCAGGCGGTAAGGCCAAGAGCCTGCCCGCTGCGCAACCCGCTGCGCCAGAGTAGGGCCATCAAGTCGGTCAGCGTGGGATCTCCTATAGAGCTAGATCCCGGGCGAGCTGTCAGTCGGCGAGACGGATGAAGAGCGTTTCGCGGATCGTGTCGCCGACGCGGCGAGTCGTGTGGCCCTTGCCAGTCACGTCCTCAACGAGCACGACAGTGCCGGGCCCGAACTGCCTAACTTCGCCGTCAGAGACCTCCATCTCTGTCAGTCCAGCGAGCGCAACAAGAAACTGTCGAGCTGGAGCGACGTGTGGCTCGTCGGGATATTCAACTACGGCTCGACGAAACCGCATGTCCTTGACCGGATAAGGCAGCGAGATCAACCATTCTCCTAGCGCATATGTCTCCTCGTTGCGCTCGACGACAACATCTTCAAAGTGAGTCTCACCAGTTTCGTCGGCGTAAATACGTACGTAGCTCATCTGCCGTCCTTGTCTTAGGTTGGCGGGCATACTACAAGCCGAGCCGACCACAGGCCAGTCGGCCAGCGATCTCTTTGACGGCCAGAATCAGATGTTCTAGGCCCTAGTGGCAAGGGATGTTAGGACGGGGATGCTCACGTGCGAGTTTTCATCAGGAAGCGGTTGTCTGGGTTGGTGCCTTTGAAGGTAGGAGGTGAGAACTAAAGACCGAAAATAGCGACCCAATAAGGGTGATCGTAAGGGTGGATGTTGGCAGTAACATGCTGAGCTAGACGAGGGCGCAATCTGGGCGGCGGTGCGATCCGCGCGGTCGCTGTGCTCAAGCAAGGCTGGCTCGCAAAGTCTCCCCTCCTAGCACTCGCGCGCTCCCGTAATCACCGGATGCTCTACTGCTCAGATGCTGCGCACTTCCTCTCTACAGCGCGCGATCTACTAGGCAGCCTTTGTGTGCCGCGCTCTGAGACCAGATGGTAAGGCGCTCAGTTTGCTATGGGGAGAAAGATGGTCTCTCGAGGTGCCGTCCCGATACGCCGGGTCGTGTGACCTTTGCCAACAACGTCCTCGACAAGCAATACGCTCCCGGGACCAAATTGTCGAATTTCACCGTCAGAGACCTCGATCTCTGCTAGTCCGGTTAGCAAAATTATGAACTGCCGTCGTGGGGCCACGTGGGGTTCTCCAGGGTATTCGGAGATGACTTTGCGAAACCGCATATCTGCGACGGGATAGGGAGCTGAGGTAAGCCACTGATCTGAGCCATCACTCCTCTCCGCGCGCCCGACAGCGACGTCTTCAAAGTGACTCTCACCGGAGTCGTCGGAGTAGATGCGCACGTAGCTCATCTGCTTGATCAAAGAGATCCGGCGCCCAGCACGGCGGTGGCATCGATCTCCATTAAGAGGTCGGGGAGGCCGAGATTAGCGACCTGAACGATCGTGCAGACGGGATATCGCCCTTGCGGGAATCGCTCACGTCGCACGGCAATCTCATCGTGCATATAGCGTATATCAGTGTAGTAGACGGTGATCTTCATTACATCAGCAAGAGTCCCGCCAGCCGCCTCAACGGCTAGCTCAATGTTGTCCCAGCACTGCTCAGCCTGCCGCTGCGGATCGCCTTGGCCGACTACTTTATTGGCCGCGTCCAGCGCGACCGCTCCGGCAAGGAAGACCTGATCACCACAGCGTATCGCGAGGGTGTAGGGCTCCTCCGGAGGGCCCATGCCGGCTGGCGTTAGGTATTGGGGCTTGCTTGGCGTAAGTTCGGGTGGCTGGGAAGGCATCTCACTCTCAATCTTTGCAATCGTCTTTTAACTGACTTTACTGGCTAGGATTCTCGGGAGTTAGAATTAAATAGGACACGGGAGAGTTAATGAAGGTCAAGAGTGCTGGCAGTAGCCGATTAAGGTCGAGATGAGCCGTGGGTCAAGGGTGCTGCCAAATGGCCGAGTTGGTCTAGGTCCGCAGCATGGTTGGCTAGTAGCTCGCGATAGGCTACGGGCTCGCCGTTGCCCTCTAGCGCACCGACAAATACAAATCGGTTGGGGAGCATGCACAGTTGCTTTGACAAATTATTGGCCGGAGGCTTAGTGAAATGAAGGATCTTTACACTTGCGCGGTGATCGATGGCTGAGCGAGTCGCCCCGATGGCCACAGGCCTTGCCGCTGTCGGATTCCAAGAGGCGCCCATAGCAGCTGTCATAGTCTGCGTTGCTGAGGAAGATGGAGGGCCTAGGTTCGTGGAGGCCAACAGTGCTTTCTACGCGATGGTCGGCTGCGATAGAAGCGCTGACCTCTATCTAGTGTCAACCGATGTCATCGAAGGCATCGACCAAGTGGTCGCGCGAGCGCAAGCCAGCGGCGGCGTTTGCCAAGTGGCCGGGCGCTGCGCTGGTGCGCAAATGGCGCCTGTGATGCTCTATGGCTCAGTACTAACAGCAGAAGAAGGTGATCACGAGGCAGGTCTGATCTTGATTCAAGTAGTCGAGCAGTTGAGCCTCCCGGGTTTTCCAAGTGCGCTACAGGAAAGCGAGAAACGGATACAGGACCTCGTCGATAATGTCGGGGCGCTAATTTATGTGAAAGACCTAACAGGCCGGTTTTTGATCGTGAATAGGCACTTTGAGGAGATGTTTGGAATTAGTCGGGCACAGTCGCCATCGCACACCAGCTTCGATTTCTTCCCGCCGGCGGTAGCAGATCTTTACGCTGCAAATGATCGACTAGTCGTCGATGCAGGTGTATCGATGGAGTTTGAAGAGCCACGAGCCGGCGGGGGAATGTGGCTGTCTCTGAAGTTCCCTCTCTTTGGAGTTGATGGTGAGATCTATGCTGTTGGGGGCATATCGACTGACATCACAGGGCGCAGCCAGGCCGAGGCGACTGTCCGCCGTGCAAAAGAGGCCGCGGAGCGTGTCAGTCTCGCAAAAAGCGAGCTCCTCTCGCGGATGAGCCACGAGTTGCGCACTCCACTGAATTCGATTCTCGGCTTTGGCCAACTGCTGCAGATGCAGAACTTGGCGGACGGCGATCGTGAGAGCGCTGATCACATTGTGAGGGCCGGTACCTATCTACTCGAACTGATTAACGAAGTGCTCGAGGTATCGCGATCCGATGCTATTGCGGGACCGATCTCGGTAGTACCAGTTGACGTCTGCCTGCCGTTGCATGAGGCGATAGAGCTATCAAGGCCGCTCGCTATCAAGCGTCAGATCGATTTAGCCGTAGACCTGCACGAAGGCCTCTATCAGCTGGTACTCACTGATGCTCGCCGCCTCACGCAGGTGATCCTCAACGTTCTTACCAACGCCATCAAGTACAACCACGACTTTGGGCAAGTTAGTATCTGCTTCGATAAAAGTCGAGATGGCTGGCTCAGACTCCTGATATCTGACACGGGTCGAGGGATCGCCAAGCAAGATCTAGAGCGAGCCTTTATGCCATTTGACCGTTTAGATGTAGACGCGACCGAAACCGAAGGCACGGGCCTCGGGTTAGCGCTATCGCGGAGCCTAATCGAAGCGATGGGTGGGTTAATTGGCGTGGAGAGTTCATCTAAGAAAAAGGGAACCACCTTCTTTATAGAGCTTCCGCTAGCTGCTGCAGAAGATGTTGCGCAGGCGCAGGTCAGGACGCCCGATTTGATCCTCGCGCCAGCTGATATTTCGATAGGCAACGCGACGATAATCCATATCGACGACGACGCTTCGAATATCGCTTTGGTTAAGGGATTGCTCGCTCAGTTCCCCGGGATACGACTGATTGAGGCGGCATCTGGAGGGCTTGGACTTGAATTGGCGCTGCGTCATCGAGCAGACTTGATATTACTTGACCTGCATCTCCCCAACATGGATGGCGCCGAGGTCCTGCGCAGGTTGCATGATAACCCAGCAACAGCCGGGATCCCCGTAATTATGGTCTCGGCTGATGCTACATATGAACAGCAAGATCGACTACTGCAGCTCGGTGCTCTAGCTTATATAACCAAGCCGCTGGATGCCTTAACATTTCTTATGGCCCTGGAGCAAGCCTTGGCCAATAAGCCCAGCTAGATGCGAATTTAACGCTACGCAGGTAACGTGCGCAGTTGCTGCACAGTTGTTGGAGTTTCTAGCTGTGTCTATCTGCAAATAGCGTGGAACATGAACATACCCTATGCATAAACGAGTATCAGTCGGCTCCGAGGCCAACCCATCGCCGATGGTCAGGCAATCTGAGGCTTCCGTGGGTAAGTCTCACAAGAGGATTCGGATCCTGATCGCCGACGACCATCCGATGTTTCGAGAAGGTGTATCTAGGGTCGTCGCCAGCTATCCGGAATTTGAGATTGTCGGGCGTGTTGATTCAGGCCGTCAGGCGGTTGAGGAAATCCGAAGCCTAGAGCCAGACGTTGCGCTGGTCGACCTTCGACTACCCGACATTGATGGGGTAAAGGTGGTGGAGGCGATAGAGCGCGATGGGTTGACGACGAAGGTGATCATAATTTCAGCATATGAGGACAGCGCAACCGTTTATAGCGCGATATCAGCTGGCGCAAGAGCATATCTTTCAAAGGCGGTAAGCGCCGACGAGTTAGGACGCGCAATCCAGGCTGTTGCTCGAGGCCAGACCGTCATCCCCGCAGCTATGCAGTCGGCGCTAGCTCAGGAAATTCGTGCGCGCCGTGATTTAGGAGATGTCCCCGTGCTTACCAAGCGGGAGGTCGAGGTTCTAGAATGTATCGCGGAGGGTCTGTCGGCGCCCGAGATCGCTGAACGCTTAGTACTAAGCGTGACCACAATTAAGACCCACCTGCATAATATCTATCGCAAGCTGGACGTTTCCGATCGTGCTGCGGCCGTTGCCCAAGCGATGAGACGTGGGATTCTTAACTAGTCCTGTGGACTAGCCGTAGGGTAGTCGCGCTCACTCCGATCACCCGACCTTTCCTGCGATCGCGAGGATCCAAGCAGCGCCCGTGCTGAAGCAAATCTCAGCAGCTGGATCTGATTCTATCGGTTGGCCTCATCCTGTCGCCTGCAAATAGATCCACCTGCTGATCGTTCATCAGCCGTATTGGCCGTGTAGCGGCGATGCGTCACCGTTGACTTCAGAGTGAAGCCTGAGCAAAGCTGAGGCTGCACTCCGGTGGGTTGGTCGGCGCAGCGGGTAAGCAGCAATCGAGCAAAAGTCAGTTTGCAACACGGGGAGCTACTGCAGATGAGAGACCGCGGTTTGAAGTGCACAGCGTCTGGCCATTCTGATGATCCCTCAGCAGGGGTCTCGTTGGTGGCTATTGAGAGAGTATACGTCGAGTCCTTTGCAGCTTTTCACCGTGCTGCATCAGCCATTACTGGCGATCGCGAGTCCGGCCGTGATGCGGTACAGGAGGCATTCGCACGCGCCATACGGTCTCGAAAGGCTTTTCGCGGCGACGGTCCCCTGGAAGGCTGGCTGTGGCGCATCGTGACCAACGTCGCCAAGGATTCGCGCCGCGCGACCGAGGGCATCGCCGCCAACGATGAGGTCGATGAGATTGTCGATACAGCCGACTCTTCCCGGAGGGACCACGTCGATCAAGCTTTGCGTGGGCATCTTGCCTGCCTCCCGTCTCGCCAGCGCACGGCACTGTTTCTGCGGTATTACGCTGACATGAGTTACTCAGAGATAGGTGTGGCTTTAGCCATTAAGACGGGCACCGTGAGCGCTACCCTCAACGCTGCGCACACGGCCATTCGCTTGAGTTTAGAAGAATCTGCTCAGTCCGAATTAGCGCTAGCTAATCTCTCGTGACGCTGGCGCCCAAGAATTGCTTACAATCACGCTAAGGAATCGGTGGCTCAGAGTAGCGTCTAGGAGCAAGTTACAGGCGCACGATTCTCGCCAATTAGAGATTTCAATGGACTTAACGGAAATCGCGTGCCTTAATAAGTGCGCAGCCCTATAACAGGAAGAAGAAAGGGAGTAAGACGCAATGGAGCTGAGTAACGAGTTCAGCGTCGCAGCGCCAATTCAAGAGTTATGGCCGATGTTGAACGACATCGAACGGGTTGCGCCATGCGTTCCGGGATTTAAGATCACCGATGTCTCTTGCGCATCAGAAGGTAAATACGGCGGCACAATGAAGGTCAAGGTCGGCGCCGTCACGACCGTCTATGACTGCATTATCGAGTTCGTTGAACTTGACAATGAGAGTCATCGCGCCGTCATCAAAGTGAAAGGAAGCGAGACGCGTGGTCAGGGCGGAATGTCAGCCTTGGTCGTCTCAACGCTGACCGTCCAAAACGCTCAGACGACCGATGTGTCCGTGGTCACTAATGTCGACGTGACGGGCAAGGCAGCGCAGTTTGGCCGAGGGATCTTGGCAGACGTCAGCGATCGACTAATTAAGCAGTTCGTCAAGCAGTTGGAGGCGCGCCTGCTTGGCCCCGAGGCTCCGGTCCCTGGGGCCACAGCCGCGGAGTCGCCCAGCGCTGCCGACGCTGGCCCAAGCAATGGGCACGCAAGACAAAGTTCGAGTATCCAAGATGATTCCGAGCCGCTCGACCTCCTTTCAGTTGCCGCTGGCCCCCTGATCCGGCGCGTGGCACCTGTAGCGGTTCTCACTCTGCTGATTTTGATGGTGCTTGGTCTTCGCTCCCGGCGAAGCTAATGGGCGGCGCCTCGAACGTCGTCGGCGATGCCCTAGGCTGGACCAAGCAGGGCAGTAAGGCTGCTATTGCAGTCGTTGTTGGTACGCGTAGATCTGCGCCTCGGCCAATCGGAACCAAGATGGCTATCGGAGGGCAGGGAGAGATCTCCGGGGCGGTTTCGGGCGGCTGTGTTGAGGGAGCCGTCATTGTCGAGGCTGAGCAGATCATGCAAGGCGACGAGCCAAGGTTGATCAGTTATGGATTCACCGACGAAGAGGCTTGGGATGTGGGGCTTCAGTGTGGCGGAGAGATCGACGTCTGGATCGAGCCCTATCGGCCAGATCTGGAAGAGCCCAGTGGCGGTGATTCGCCCCACGCACTGAACACCGCCTTTGCCGAGCTTCAGGAGAGCGGCGGCCGCGGGTCGCTCGTGACAGCTATGGACGGATCGGCGCTTGGCAAAAAGTTGCTGGTCTTGGCAGATGGGTCGGTGCGTGGCACTACTGATATCCCAGAGCTCGATACATCGGCCGTTACCCACGCTCGCAAACTTATGTGGGAGGGGCGCTCGGTTTTAATAACTGAAGGCGAGCGAGCCTTTTTTGTCGATGTTACGGCGCCGTTGTCGCGACTGTTCATCTTTGGGGCGGTTGACTACGCTGCCGCCCTCTGTCGCCTAGCACGAGCCAGCGGATGGCTGCCTTACGTGATTGATCCGCGGTCGCGTTTTGCCCAACCAGTACGGTTTCCAGATGCCGAGGCGGTAGTGGCAGAATGGCCAGAGATCGCCTTTGAGCAACTCGGTGGAGTGGATCGTGCGACCGCGATTGTCGTGCTGACCCACGACCCCAAGCTCGATGATGCAGCGCTTCATGCAGCGCTCGCGTCGGAGGCCACCTATATCGGTGCGATGGGCAGTCGCAACGCCCAAAAAGCCCGACGCGAACGGTTGATCGAAGGGGGCATTACGCCAACACAGCTCGATCGCATTCACGCTCCTGTCGGACTCGACCTCGGCGCGGTTACGCCAGAGGAAACCGCGTTGTCGATCCTCTCAGAGATTGTTGCTTCGGGTAGGGGGCGGGAGGGTGGCCGCCTCGCACACAGCAAGCATCGCATCCACAATACGGCTGGAGTATGAGCGAGTTAGTCGATCGCTATGGGCGGGGGAACTTCGGCAGCCCAACGCCGGTATGTCCCAGATTTGCCGATGAAGCCTAGATCGGTGGTGACTAAGCCTGACACGGCTATCGAATTCACAGACGTCAGTGTCCGAGCGTGGGACGTGCTACTAAGTGAGTCGATTTCTCTGCTCGAGCAGGTCAACTGGATTGTGCGTCCAGGCGAGCACTGGGCCCTCGTCGGGCCAAACGGTGCTGGAAAAACGACAGTCCTCGGGACGGTGGCGGGGAGAAAAATTCCCAGCGCCGGGTCGGTGAGAGTGCTCGGCAAGTCGATCGGTTCGCCTGGTATGCGCGACCCTCGTGAGCATCTCGGTTTCATCGAATCAACGCCGAAAGCATTAGCGATTCGTATGAGCTCACTTGACGTAGTCCTCAATGGTGTTAGTGGTTCTGTTGCTGGCCAAGGTCGTCGTCGCACGCAAGAGACTCATAACCAGGCAATTTTGCTTCTCCAGCGCCTAGGCTGCGCGGACCTTCTTGGTCGTCGCTACGAAGATTGCTCACAGGGAGAGCGCCAACGCATCCTGATCGCCCGGGCACTGATTCGAAGCCCAATGCTCCTCCTGCTCGATGAGCCGACCACTGGGCTGGATCTTGAATCCCGCGAAAGACTGCTCCAAGCTGTCGCTAGCCTAGCCGCCGATTGGCCCGATTTGGCGACAGTGACAGTCACTCATCGGCTTGAGGAGCTGGCCGCTACGACGACTCACGCGATGCTGTTGCGCGCAGGTTCTATTGTCGCCTCTGGATGTGTCATGGAGACCCTTACCGACGTTCATCTAAGCGCATGTTTTGGTATTCCGATCGAAATTGACTACCAAGGCGGCCGCTGGGCGGCTCGAGCGCGGGCTGGCCAGTTGGAATGAGTTTCGTGTGGTGCTACGTAAAAAATCTAACGGGCACTAAAGAAAACTAGGGGTAGCCCCGTCATTTTTCACATGGATGGAAAAAATCAGACTTCACGAGCCTTGGGTTGGCGCGGCTGCGGGCGGGCCAGAGTCTCGCCACTGTGCTCGCTGCGCGGTCGCAGGATTTCAGAATCGCTTCGCACACCAGACAGCCAGATCCACGCGTTAGTGGAGGAACTGATTACCAAAGACTCAATCGACAAAGGAAGCTGGCCAGAGGTCCTTGCGCTAGCTTTTGCAGCGTCCACAGCTGAACGCTCGAAGGCCTAGCAACAATGCTTATGTCACCCCCACGACCAAATCTTTTCCGTGAACAGGCCGGCCCTAGCAACGATGTAACTGATGCCTTCAGAGTGGCGATGGGACGCCTAGCTGCCGGAGTAGTAATGGTCACCTGCCACGTAGATGAAGAACCTTGGGGCCTGACGGTTAGCGCCTGCTGCTCGGTTTCAATGGAGCCGCCTCTTCTTCTCGTGTCGCTTGGCTCTAACACAATTAGCGCCCAGTCGATAGAACGCACGGGAGTTTTTGGGGTTAGCTTGCTCGGACAGGAGCTGGTTGGAGTAGCTCAGTTTGGAGCTTCTCGTGGTCAGGCGAAATTTGTTCATGATTTCGTCCATACGCCGGAGAAGAAGTGCGTCAGCCCTCTCGTGCGAGGCTCGCTCGCCCACATCGACTGTACGGTTCAATCCACCGTATCGGCTGGCGACCACACTATCGTGATAGGAAAAGTCAACCAAGTCGTCGTAGGAGGAGAGGGAGATCACCCCCTTGTTTACTACGCACGTACCTTCCATCGTTTAAGTGAGCTAACGGATCTGCACGCCGCCCCAGTTGCAGCTCAATCGGTGGATTCGCTCCTTTATGACGGCTCAGACAATCAAGCCCTCTCTTCTGGCGATAAGCAGCCGCCCGTCCAACAGAGACGTTCAGATCTCAAAAGCAATGACTAGGAGTTAACAGTGGCAACCACGGTCGAGAAATCAAAAACCCATTACCTCAAGACTGGCGACGAATTTATTTCGTCGCTGCAGGACAACCGAGAGGTCTATTACAAAGGTGAACGCGTCGAAGACGTTACGACTCACCCGGCTACCGCAGGTGGTATCCGTCAAGTGGCCGACGTGTACGACATGCAGTTCGATGAAACAGCAAAGAAGCTACTTACCTACGAGCGAGACGATGGGGCCCGCGTTACCGCGTCCTACTTGGTTCCGCGGACGCGCGAGGATCTGCGCTTCCGTCGCGAGGGTATTAAGCTCGTCGCACGCCAGAGTTGGGGCACGATCGGTCGCGGAATAGACATGATAGCCACCCTACCGCTGGGAATGTTGTCTGAGCTTCCCTCGTTTCAGCGTGAGTGTCCTGAGTACTCGGAGAACATACACTGGTATCTAAAGCACTTAGAAGAGAACAATATTCGCCTTGGCGAGACAATCGTCGATCCGCAGGGATTTCGTTCACGCGCTTCCGGCACATCGCCTGAGACCCAAGCTCCCGAGCGCGCTACCGCGCGCATCGTCAAGGAGAACGATAAAGGCATCTGGATTAGTGGAGTCAAGGGTGTTGGCACCGCCGTACCTCAGTCCAACGAGATCATTATAGGTAGCTTTCACCCCCCTCTCGATGAGGAGAGCTTCTGGGTGTACGTGCCGATTGATCAACCCGGGCTAAAGATGTTTATGCGCGAGGCTGTTCATCAGCCTGGCTCAAATAACTACGATCACCCGCTGACCTCACGAGGTGAGGAGATCGAGTCGATTGTTGCTTTCGAGAATATGTTTGTCCCGCGAGAGCGAATCATGTCGCGTAACAAGCGCTCTCTACATGGGGTTAACTTCTACAACGTATGGGCGCGCCATGAGCACTGGTATACGTTCATACGGATCGTCGCAAAGGCTGAGATGTACGCGGGATTAGCGCAGCTGATTGTCGACACTCTCCAGCTCAGCGAGGTCCCTGTAGTTCGCCAGCGTGTTGCCAACATAATCGAGTACTGTCAGATCCTGCAGGGGATGCAGTATGCGGCCGAGGAGCTCGCTGAGTTCTCCGAAGGCGGAGTCCTAACGCCAGATGTCAACGTCGTTACGGCGGCTCGCTCTTACGCGCTAGAAAACCTCCCCATGGTTCTCCATACGCTTCAAGATATCTGTGGCCAGGGCATGATTCTGCGCTGGACAGAGTCCGATCTGCAGGTGCCGGCTGCCTTCGGCAAGCCGCTGAGCTGGTTTCTAGATACGCGTGAGATGAGCGCGCGTGACAAGAACCTTGTGATGAATCTAGTTTGGGATGTCACCGCCAGCGAGCATGCAACTCGTTCGAAGCTCTTTGAGGAGTCTAATGCGTTGAATGTGCCGTTCCTCAAGGAGAGGCTCTACGGCGAGTACGACCGTACCGCGTTCGCTGATGACTGTCGTCACTTCATTGGGCTGGGGCCAGCGGCTGAGCGTGATGTCGAAGGGCGCAATATCGGCGGTAAGTCATTCTCCGCTCGCATTGAGGCGCCATCGCTTTCCAAGGATGGGGCCGGCGTCCACGATAGGAAGCTGTAGTTGATTGCGGCGAGCCAAGGGGTTGACTAGTGAGCGATAAAGAGACGCAGAAGATATACGCGGAGGCTGGGCTAGGGCATAGTCTTCCGCTCGGCACCAACCCGGCTGTTTTGGTTGTCGATTTTTCATGCGGATTTACAGACCCTGCATATGGGGCGGGTTCTGAGCTGTCTGCTGAGGTCGAGGAGACTGCGCGCTTGCTCACTGTCGCTAGGTCCGAGCGAATACCAGTGATCTTCACAACCATCGGCTACGAACCCAGCGGAGCCGATGGTGGTCTCTGGCTCAAGAAATTCCCCACTCTCGCCGAGTTGCAAACTGGTACACGCGCCGAGGAGATTGACCCACGACTGGGCGCTCGACCTGACGAGACGGTCATCCATAAGAAGGGCGCTTCGGCCTTCTTTGGCACGAACCTCGTCGCGATACTCGTCTCACAAGGTATTGACACGGTCGTCCTGTGTGGCGCAACTACCAGCGGATGTATCCGCGCAACCGCTATCGACCTTATGCAGAACGGCTTCCCGGCGCTGGTTCCGCGCGAGTGCGTTGGGGACCGGGCTCACGCTCCGCATGAGGCAAACCTCATTGACATTCAAGCCAAGTACGCAGATGTTGTGTCGATTGATGAGGCGATTTCGTACCTGATGAGCGTTCCGGCGGGTCGCAAGGTTGCCGTATGAACACCATCGGTCGATATAAGACGACAACAAGAAATGAGCAAAAAAGATGAGTGCCCAATCCAGCTTTGTTGACCTCTGTATTGAGGAGCTAACGCTCTGCGGAGTCAAGGAGGGAGAGACCGTTGCCGTGCTGTCGCAGCTAGACGAACGAATTGACTACGCAGATGCGTTCATGGCAGCAGCCGTCAAGCTAGGCGCGACCACGTACAACGTCCGCCTACCCGAAGCATCCACGGGCCTCCTGGGTGATTCGGGAGCTTGGACTGTTGGTGCGACTCCGCTGGCCAACAATCAAGCAGCGATGGATTCACTCAAGCGCGCGGATCTAGTGATTGACCTGATGTTTTTGCTCTTCTCAAAGGAGCAGCTTGAGATTCAAGAGGCAGGCGCGCGTATGTTGCTGTGTGTTGAGCCGATTGACAACCTCTCACGGCTCTTCCCAACGAGCGACCAGCGTCGCCGGGTTGAGGTCAGCGAGGAGCTGATCGCTAAGGCCTCCACGCTACGCTTCACCAATGCAGCCGGCAGCGACGTCACCTATAAGATTGGCTCATATCCGGTCATGACTGAGTACGGCTACACTGATCAGCCGGGGCGCTGGGATCACTGGCCAGCCGGATTCCTTTTCACCGGAGGTGCTGACGATGGCGTCGACGGAAAGGTTGTTGTTGACCGCGGCGACATAATTATCACGCCCTTTAAGAAGTTCGTCGATGAGCCTGTCGAGATCACGATCAGCAGCGGTCGTATTGATGACATTAGAGGTGGATCAGACGCGGAACTTCTTCGCGACTATATCGGTGGTTTCGACGACGAAAAGGCTTATGGAATCTCCCATATTGGATGGGGCTGTAATGAAAAGGCTCGCTGGTCTGGACTAGCAAATGATCGGCGCAGCATCGGCATGGAAAGCCGCGCCTTTTACGGTAACACCCTGTTTTCCACTGGCCCCAATCAAGAGCTAGGTGGAGACAACGACACGCAGTGCCATATTGATATTCCGATGCGTAACTGCTCGGTCTGGCTTGACGACGAGCCGGTAATTGTAGATGGTGAGTTTGTGATTGATGATCTCAAGGCTCAACGGACGACGTTCGCCCCCCCGTCACAGTCGCGGAGCTAGGCCTCCGCCTTATCGCTAAAACTAGGAGAAACAAGTGAAACCAGCAGCATTCAAATACGTGAGGGCCGCTACGGTGCCTGAAGCCGCCAGCCTGTTAGCTGAGTACGGCGACGAGGCCAAAGTTCTAGCTGGAGGCCAGAGCCTGATCCCGATGATGAGCATGCGCCTCGCTCGCCCAGAGGTGCTCGTCGATATTGCCCGCATTCCTGGGCTAAACGAGATCGAAGCCAACGGTGTTCTAACGATTGGCGCTACGACCACTCAATCTGCGGTGATTCGGTCGGATGTAGTAAGTGCCTTTGCCCCGATCATCGGCGTCGCACTTGGTCATGTCGGCCACGTTGGCAATCGCAGCCGCGGTACCTTCGGCGGAACAGTTGCCCACGCAGATCCAGCATCAGAGATGCCCGCCGTTCTGTTAGCCCTCGATGCTGAGATCATTGCAACGGGACCAAGCGGTCAGCGCACTATTGCGGTTGAGGATTTCTTTGTCACCACCTTTGAGACTGCTCTCGCAGACGATGAGGTCCTTACCAGCATCCGACTGCTGGCGCCAACTGGCAATGCCTGTTGGTCCTTCAATGAGGTAGCCCGCCGTCATGGCGACTACGCACTCGTTGGAGTTGCCGCTACCGCTGAGTTGGATGGAGCAGGAAAGGTAACGAAAGCACGTATCGCTTTGAGTGGGGTCTCAGACACTCCTGTCCGCGTCAAAGAGGCAGAAGAATCTCTAATTGGCAAGACACTTAGCGACGGTGCGAAGGTAGCCGGTGAAATTGTTTCTTCGAGCATTGACCCACCCGGCGACTTCCACGCTACTAAGCAGTACCGCATCGAGGTCGCTGGAGCGATCGTCACGCGGGCACTCAACGAGATGGCCGACCAAAAGGGAACACGATGAGCACTAATGACCAAAGCGCCGCGGCAACTGCCGAGGAGCGAATTGTCCGTATTACAGTCAACGGCACCGCGATGTCCGGTATTGCCGAGCCTCGCCTGCTGTTACATGACTTTCTGCGCCACGAGCTTGAACTGACAGGTACGCACGCCGGCTGCGAGCACGGCGTCTGTGGTGCATGCACGATTCGCCTTAATGGAGAGGTTGTGCGCTCCTGCATTATGTTCGCCGTTCAAGCTGATGGAGCGTCGATAGAGACCGTTGAAGGGATGGCCAACAACGGGGTCCTACACCCGATTCAGGTGGCTTTCCAGGAAGAGCACGGGCTCCAGTGTGGATTCTGTACTCCGGGGATGCTGATGGCAACGCAGACGTTGCTCGAAGAGAACCCAGATCCGTCAGAAGATGAAATTCGTGAGTACCTGTCAGGCAATATCTGCCGCTGTACAGGTTATGTAGGAATCGTCGCCTCCGTGAAATCAGCGGCAAAGAAGTTGTCGGTCATCCAGAGCAACGCAAACGGGAAGGCATAACATGTCGACGACGCCCACGGAGAGCCTCAACACTGGCCTCAACATTCAAACTATGGCGGAGGCCGACGACGTTCTCGGCCGCCGTAAGTACATCGGCATGTCGGTTCTGCGTACCGAAGATCCCGTGTTTCTTACGGGCCGGGGGAAGTACACCGATGACGTCCATCTACCAGGAATGCTGCACGCGGCATTCCTGCGCAGCCCCTATCCACACGCGAAGATTCTTAGTATCGATAAGACTCGCGCGCTAGCCCTCGACGGTGTTCACGCGGTCTACACAGAGGCTGACTTCGAGCCAATTCTTGGGCATTTTGTCACTACTGTGCACCGTGAAGAGGTTCTCACTGTGGACAGGCCGATTATGGACTCCACGGTGGCTCGATACGTAGGCCAGCCGATCGCAGTCGTACTAGCTGATTCACGCTACTTGGCGGAAGACGGCGTAGACCTGATCGATATTCAGTGGGAGCCGCTCGAACCTGTTATGGACGCCGAGAAGGCGCTGGAGCCTGATTCTACGCTCGTGCGCGAGGATCTTGGGACCAATAACTTCGCTCACATCGAGTTCCAGCGTGGAGACACCGAAGGTCTTTTTGAGGGAGCCGCCCACGTGTTCTCGAAGCGCTTCCACCACGGTCGGTTTATGGCTGCGCCTTTGGAGCCTCGTGGCGTTATCGCCGATTGGGATGTGGCGTCTGATGAGTTGGTCGTGTGGTCATCAACACAGATCCCTCATCTGATCCGTACTTTCACGGCTGGGCCACTCGGCATCGCTGAGAGCAAGATGAGAGTTATTGCTGACCACGTCGGCGGCGGTTTCGGTATGAAAGCCCACGTGTTCGATGAAGAAGCCCTGATACCGGCGTCGTCAAAGCTCTCCGGTAAGCCAATCAAGTGGATTGAAGATCGCTATGAGAATCTGGCTGCTTCACTGCACTCCAAAGAGATGATTATCTATTTGGAAGCGGCCGTAGATAAAGATGGTAAGTTCCTTGCGTTTAAGGGCCACTACATCGGAGTCGGCGGCGCATGGCCAGCTCATCCATGGACCTCGTTGATCGATACGCTTCCGGCGGCGTCTCTACTGCCGAGCATCTACGATATTCAGGCTGTCTCAACGCAGATTGATGCCCCGTTGACTAACCGCTGTCCATCGGGAGCCTATCGTGGTGTTGGCTGGACTCCTGGGCACGTTGCGCGCGAGACATTCATTGACGATATCGCGCGCGAGATGGAGATCGATCCGGCCGAGATTCGCTTGATGAACTCAATCCCGGACGAGCCGTTCGTATCGGTAACCGGTATGAAGTATGACGGCGGTAGCTACTCTGCATCTCTGCGCAAGACATTGGAGATGATCGACTACGAAGGTTTGCGCAAGAAGCAGGCAGAGCTGCTCAAAGAGGGGCGTTATCTAGGCATCGGCATTAGCCCATATGTTGAGCCAACTGCGTGGGGCTCAGAGGTTGCCAAGGCCAACGGTTTCGCGGCCGAGTTCTTTGATGCCGCTAACGTGACGGTCGAGCCCGATGGGTCGATTACAGTCACGACCGGTTGCCACAACCATGGACAGGCGCATTACACCACGCTCGCACAGGTGGCTGCCGATACTCTCGGCGTCTCCTTCGAGAGCATCCGAGTGATCGAGAACGATTCCTCGCAAGCTGTCTACGGGACTGGCACATATGCAAGTCGAACAGCCGTAGTGGCTGGTGGTGCGATCATGCGGGCTGGC
Organism: Solirubrobacterales bacterium; assembly: GCA_947474595.1. Lineage (GTDB taxonomy): Bacteria > Actinomycetota > Thermoleophilia > Solirubrobacterales > Solirubrobacteraceae > CANJIV01. The sequence continues at coordinate 141,569 of CANJIV010000001.1, read as the reverse complement.
AAGGAAGTTCGAGAGAAGATAATCCGCCTCGCCGCCCACGCTATGGAAGTCAGTCCAGAGGATGTTGATTTGGCCGATGGCATCGCGAGCGTCAAGGGTGTGCCAGATAAGTCAATGACAATGGCTGAGCTTGGATTCATGTCCTACTACGGCGGATCTAGCCGCGTGCCTGGAGTTGAGCCGGCGCTTACATCCACACGGTCCTATGACCCGCCTGAGACGTATAGCAACGGAACGATCATCGCGATTGTTGAGGTCGATGTAGAGACTGGATTCGTTGATCTTCAGCACATCGCGTGCTGCGAAGACTGCGGGACCATGCTCAACCCGATGGTTGTTGATGGCCAAATGGTGGGTGCCATTTCTCACGGCATCGGTGGCGCCATGTACGAAGATTTGGCTTACGCCGACAATGGTCAGTTCTTGTCGGCAAGCCTGATGGATTATCTGTATCCGTCAACAACCGAGGTGCCGCATATGGAGATCTCTCATATTGAGACGCCATCCGTAGTCACCGAAGGCGGCATTAAGGGCATGGGCGAGTCCGGCAATATCGCTGCTGGCGCCGCTTGCATTAACGCAATTGCGGATGCCCTAAGCAGCTTTGGCAAAATTGAGATCAACAAGACTCCAATCGGCCCAAGTGACGTGATGGACCTGATTCGCGGCCTCCGGGGAGCCAAGTAAGACCTGCTCACAGCAGCGAAACAGGGTGCTAAATAAAGGAGATCAGCAAACCCTTGAAATTCAGGGGCCTGCCCTGTTAGGCTCGCTCTGTAGAAACTATAGAAACGTTTCGTCTTTGTATGGATCAAGCATTCGTGCCGGGACTAGAAGTGAAGCAGGGTTTTTAGCGGCCAGTCCGAATTCGTATGAGGCGAAAGTCATAAGCTAGTCAAGACGAGCCGGATTGCCGCCGGGTAAGTCAACAAAGAACAAAATGGGGAGAGGTATCAGAGATGACAGTGATGACCGCAGTTGCATTTTTCAAAGAGCAGATAACCGAAGGTATTTTTGTCGAGGACATTCTTTACACCCTCGCCACGGCCTGTCTGCTGCTCGTAGTGATGGCCGTAGGTCTTATTGACGGCGGCCTAGTGCGTCGCAAAAATGTCCTTGAGACATGGGTGCAGAAGATCGTCGCATCCTTGATCGCTGGTGGTGCCTTCTTGATCATCGGTTACGGGATCTGGAACTGGCAGTACTACGAAGCGTTCGGGATTCCAGAGCCGCTGAGTCAGGCGATTAAGGATTGGTGGATCTTCGGACCCAACTTGACCACCATCGGCCAGCAGCTAGATCCTAAGCTCGCACCAAGTGCAGAGGTCTTCCAGATATTCGCTGCATTCTTTTTTGCCTACGCATGTGTGATTGGTGCTTTGCTGCACTCGGCCGGTCTCGAGCGGGTCAAAGCGCTGCCGATGTACGTGATTGCATTCCTTGCCGGCGGTCTGGTAATGCCGGTATTGGCCTACTACACCTGGGGATCGGCCAGCCCGCTGACAAACGCTGGAACCCATGACTTTCTCGGCGAATTCTCGCTGTACATCTTCGTGGGCGTGTGGGCTTTGATTATCGCTTGGAGGGCTGGTCCAAGAATTGGTGCGTTCGTTGCCGACAAGCGGACCACAGGGCCGCATCCTTATAACCTGGGAATAAGCGCCTCGGGCGTAGCTCTCTTGTTGTTTGCGGTTCCATTCCTAGCCATTGGCTGTGGGTTCATGGTCGCTGACGCCGGATACTTCGGCATCTCCATGACCACGAGTGGATTCGGCCTTATTGTCGTTAATATTATGGCCGCTTTTGTTGGAGGCACTGTCGGCGGAGCAATCATCAGCTACAGAACGAAGAATCCGCTGTTTGCAGTCCTAGGCCCAGTTGCTGGTTATGTCGGTTGTGCCGCGCTGCTTGATATCGGTAAGCCTTGGGAGTGCTTCGTGGTTGCACTCTTCTCGCCGGTGTTCTTTCTCCTGGTCTACGAGATTCTTCGGAAGCTCAAGATCGACGAGAAGAAGGTCGTTCCGCTTGGATTGGGATGTGGCATCTACGGTGCCATCGTCGCTGGGTTCATCGGTAATGGTGAGAAGACTGGCGGCTACTTCGGCCTTGAGGGCGAGTATGGCTTCCAGCACGCATCAATCAGTCCCGGCATGCAGCTAGCTGGCGTCGGCGTAGTCTTAGGTATCTCTATCGTAACCGGTCTAATTGTCATCGTTGGCTTGGAGAAGACGATCGGCCTACGTGTTAGCGAGGAGAAGGAGCTTGCGGGCCTCGACGCAACTCTGTGGAACTCGCCACCGCCTAAGGGCCTAGATGAAGAGGCTTTTGGAATCGGGCATACCCCTGGTGATGGAATCACTGCACCAGCAGGTTCCGGGTCAGTCGCCACTTAACGGCGGATCAACCAAAGGGGCTGGTAATGATCAGCGCCCCGGCCGATGGCCGGGGCGCTTTTCTTTTCGGGGTCGTCTTTTACAAGTTAAATTGAAGGGAGTTTGTGTTGATGGCGGTCATGCCAGCGGTTGTCCGGTTTCCCTCGATCGAAGCGGTGGAAGAGGCCCTTCGCAGCGATAACTATCTGCCCGACCGTGGTCTTGCGACTGCTATCTTCTTGGCATTAACAATGGGTCGTCCACTCTTGCTTGAAGGCGAGCCAGGCGTCGGCAAGACCGAGGTCGCCAAGGCACTGGCGAGGTTGACTGGAACGGAGCTGATTAGACTTCAGTGTTACGAGGGCATTGACGCCGGTCAAGCCCTTTACGAATGGGACTACTCCCGCCAGCTGCTCTACGCGCGGGCGTTACAAGAAGGAGACTTCGGCGATCGTGTATCGGAGCTTTACGGGCCTGAGTTCCTCGTTGAAAGAGCGCTGTTGCGCGCGATCCGTGCGGGCGGAGAGTGCGTCTTGCTGATCGACGAGCTCGACCGCTCTGATGACGAGTTTGAGGCCTTCCTCCTGGAGATTCTTTCGGATAACTCCATTACCGTGCCCGAGATCGGCACGATCACAGCGCAAACTCCGCCGATCGTGATTATCACTTCCAACCGGACTCGAGAGCTACACGACGCGCTCAAGCGCCGGTGTCTTTTCCACTGGATCGACTTCCCCACACCCGAGCGTGAGGCGCAGATCATTCGCCTGCGCTCCCCCGGAGTCTCGGACCAGCTTGCCGACTCCGTCGCCAGGGCAGTCGCTCGCATGCGTGAGCTCGATCTGATCAAGATGCCAGGCGCCGCTGAGGCGATCGACTGGGCGCAAGCCCTTGCTCTGCTGGGCGCCGATGCGGTGCATTCCGACGCTGCGCGGGTGAGCCTCGGGTGGGTCATAAAGAACCGCGACGACCAGCGTCGTGTCGAGCAGCAGCTTGCCGGCCTGTTCGATGAGTGAGGAACTCCTTGATCGCTTGCTGGGCTTCGGCGGGGAGCTTCGCCACGAGGGGCTTCCGGTCGGGACCGGCCAGATACAGGAGTTCGCCCGCGCGGCCTCGCACGTTGGGCCCGGCGATTACTACTGGGTGGGACGGGCGACGCTCGTCACACGTCAGCCGGATATCAAGACATACGATCTGACCTTTGACCGCTACTGGCGTGGCTCGTTTGGACAGCCGACCACGATCACCGAAGTATTAGAGCGCGTCAAGGGAATTGCTGATGATGGCAGCCTCGAGGGTGGCGAAAGCGGAAGGGAAACCCAGCCCGACGCCAATCGCGCCAGCCGTCTGGAGCTGCTGCGAGAGAAGAGCTTCGCGAAGATGACATCGGACGAGCTAGCGGAACTCGCGCTGCTGATGTCGCGCCTGAGGCTGATGGTGCCAGAGCGCCGGACGCGCCGGCGTGAGGTCGCACGCCGCGGCAAGCCGGACCTTCGGCGCACCCTGCGCCGCTCGTTTCGGACCGGCGGCGAACCGGTCGAGCGAATCTGGCGCGGTCGCCAGCAACGGCGTCGGCGCGTCATCTTCATCTTGGATGTCTCTTCGTCGATGTCGGCGTACTCCCGCGGACTCCTGCTGTTCGCCCACGCCGCGACGCGCGCCGACCAGCGCTGGGAGGCATTTTGCTTCTCGACGCGCCTGACCCGGATTACCCGCGCTCTCGCTCGCACCGACCCCGACCTCGCGCTGGACCGAGCTGCAACTGAGGTCCACGACTGGGATGGTGGCACGCGGATAGGTGATTCGCTGCGCCAGTTCCTCGATCAGTACGGTCACGGGGGCCTGGCCCGCGGGGCAATCATCGTTATCTGCTCTGATGGGCTCGATGTTGGCGATCCCGAAGTGCTCGAGGAGCAGATGCAGCGTCTCGGCCGGCTCGCACACCGTGTGATTTGGCTCAACCCGCTTCAGGAACAGGACGGCTACCAGCCGCTAGCCCGCGGGATGAGCGCCGCGCTCCCTCATGTCGACACATTCGCCAGCGGTCACAACCTAGCGACGCTCGAGGCGCTTGCGCGCGAGCTCGGAAGCTGAGTCAGATGTCGGACCCAGACCCTATAAACGATTCAGGCGAGAGGAAGACCGTGAGGCGAGAGGCAAGAGGCAAGAGCGGGTTCGTGCAAACCAACGGCGTACGGCTGCATTATCTTGAGTACGGGCAGGGCGAAACGACGGTCGTGGTAGCCCCGGGCATTACCAGCCCGGCGATTACTTGGGAGTTTGTGGCAGAGGAGTTGGCATTAGACGCACGCGTGCTCGTACTCGACATTCGCGGACGCGGTATGTCCGACGTGCCGTCAACGGGGTACGCCTTGGTTGACTACGCGGCCGATTTGGCCGGGTTCATCGCGGCCGTTGGTGGTGCACGGCCAGTTGTCCTAGGCCATTCGATGGGAGCGCGCATCGCGGTCGCGATGGGCGCGCTGCACCCTGGTGTGGCCGGTTCCTTTATCCTTGCCGATCCGCCGCTCACTGGCCCAGGTCGGGCGGATTACCCCACGCCGTTGGAGGCTTTTCGCACACAGCTACATCAGGCCTACGCGGGTACTACGGCGCAGGAGGTGCTGGCGAGTTATCCGCGCTGGCCGGAGCGCGAGGCGCAGATCCGTGCAGAGTGGCTAGCGACCTGTGATGAGAACGCGATAGTTGAGACCTGGAATCACTTCCATGACGAGGACTTCTTTGAGCTCTGGCGCGCCGTGGCGTCACCGATCCTCTTCATCTACGGCCAAGAGAGTCCGGTGATCACGCCGGAGGGCCTCGCCGAGGTCGTGGCCGACAACCCTGCGGTACAGGTCGTCGGTATACCTGGTGCCGGGCACATGATTCCGTGGGAGAATCTGCCCGATTTCCTCGCTGCGGTACGTAGTTTCGTGGGCGTGGCGAAGCGGCCCTAGGCCAGTGGGCTTTCTCAGACAGGTACTGTGAGGCGGCCCGCGAGTAGCGCGCCGCACCGCGGAGCTACCGGCGTAAGGCCGAGCTGGTCAAACACGTCGTAGGCGGTGGCGACCGAGGCCGACAGGACCGGCAGCCCGAGCCTCTCCTCTGCAACTTGGATCGCTGGCAGCGAGGGCATCTGCACACATGCCGAGAGCACCACGGCTTCGGCGTTGTGTAGTTGCAGTCCCTCCGCGATTTCGGGAAGGAGCATTGGGTCATGGCGGCCGACATCGAGGTTGTCAGCGATCTCGAGGCTGATTGCGTCAACGACCTCGATACCGGCATCGGCGAGGTATTCGACCACGAGGTTGGTCAGTGGCTTCATATAAGGGGTGACGATTGCGACTCGCGATATTTCCAGCGCTCGAATTCCACGCACGAGCGCGCCTGCGCTGCTTGCAATCGGTATCAGCCCCCCGTTGTCGGCGGTGACGCTGGCCAGGCGGCGCTCGGCCGTCTCGTGGTAGCCCACGCCCTGGGCCATGATTGCCACCAGACAGGCGTAGGCAATTACGTCCACACGGGCGTCGGAGAGTTCGATCGCGCAGCGATCGCTGTCCTGCACCATTGCGTCGAGTTCCTCCTTAACGACACGTTTCATGCGTACCCGGCTGGAGTGACAGGTGAACGTCTCCGGCAAGAGCTCGCCGCGGCGGCGAAGGATCTCGGGGATCTCGGTCTCCATTGTTGTGTTGGAGCTTGGGACGATCAGACCGACGCGGTATGCGGGACTCATGGGGTATTTTCCTCGGGTTGGATAGTTTTCATGCGCCGGCGTAAGGCGCATCGATGAGGTATCGCCAGCGTCCGTCGGAGCCTCGGCGCATAACGTCTGCGGTGCGGCCCGCTATGTCGATAGCGGTCCCGTCAGCGCCTTCGCCCCGCACGGTCCACCGTGAGCAGACCAAGGCGATACCGGCGGTCTCAATAATCTGCGGAGTCTCAGCATTGAAGACGGCTCCGAGAGCCAAGAAATCGGCGAAAACCTCACGGATTGAGTCGAGTCCCTCGACGACCGTACCGTCATCGGAAACCCAGATGGCATCGGGCTCAAAGAGCTCCATCATCGCGTCGAGGTCCTTGTTGGCAAACGCGTTGCTCCACTCGCTAGCCACGTCCGCGGGTCCGTTGATTGCGGTCATGCGCTCACCACGATCTGGGTGGCCTCTGGCGTAATCGCAAAGAAGTCCCGACGGAACTCGTCGTGATCTGCCCATACGCGCTTTGGGATTTCGCGGCGCAGGAGCGAGAAGGAGTGCTCCGTGCCGCTGAATGGAAATGGGTCCATTCGCACGCGCCATGGCCCGTCGGCTTGGATATTCATAGTTATATCCTCTCCGCCGTAATGAACGGGAACCGAAGTGATTGTCGCCGCTTCGCCAGCCTCAAGATCCTTCATGCAGAAATACAGCGACAGTCGATCGAATATCTGCAGAAGCTTGTAGTTGGTCCATACTTCATCGTCGCTTAACTCTAGATCGGCGCGAACGCCGGTTTGAAGTAGCTCTTGTTCGGCTGCAAACTCATCAACCGCACGTTGATCGGCCGCGGCGAAAGTCAACTTAAGTGTGGGATCGGTGCCGTAGCGTGCGTTGTAGATTCCACAGCCGTGCATAGATATAAGCATTCCTGCGTAGACATCTTCGTCGAGTACGGCTGCTATTTGGGCCCGGTAAAAGGCTAAATGAGAGCGGATTTGCACATCTAAAAAGTTGCGGGGCTTCTGCGTGCCGTTCACCACTAAGACGCTGGGGTAGCGCTCCCAAATCGCCCACCCATCATCATGGCGCATAGCCGCCGTGGTGACGGTCCCATGCGGGCGCGCGGTTTCAAACACTGCGTTACCCCAAGCACGAGCGAAGTCTCCAGACAAAATCGCATGGTCCGTTTGAAGGACGACCTGCCATGTGTCACCGTTATCACGCACAATCACTTCTGTTCTCCTTGTACTGACCTTGATAGGCCCCTACTACAGTGTGCGACTATGACTGATGACCTTTACAGTATTGCGACCATAGCAACATCGTCCATATGAATGAGCAGGAGGATGACGGTATGGTGATTATGGTCTGAGGCTGAACATAGAGAACTCCTCGGGCGTCTTTAGTGTGGACAAAGAAGGACACCGATAATGATCGCTACGTAATAGCCGTCGGAAAGAGGGCGCAAAAATGCAGAGCCACAGGCTGGAACGGATGACTTGGATGGAGGTTGATGAGGCTCTCGTGCGAGGGGTAGATGCGGTATTACTGCCCTTCGGCTCAATCGAGCAACACGGCCCTCATATGCCACTAGATACAGACTGCTTTATCGCACAGGCGCTGGCTGAACGTGCGGCCACGGCGGCCCAAAGCCAAGGACTTACTCTTCTTGTCGCGCCGACTGTAAATGTGACCCTTTCCTGGTACCACATGCAGTTTCCAGGCACCATGCGATTGACAACTGAGACCTTCCTACGCGTCTTTGTCGATATCTGCGACTCCCTTTTTCTTCACGGTGTGAAGACGGTCATCGTGGTCAATGGCCATGGCGGCAACGTAGCCGCACTTACCGTCGCGATCAATCACTACCTTGAAACCACAGGTCGGCGCGTGCCGGTAGCCAACTGGATCGAACTCGCAGCGGATGTCGTCGCTGAGATTGACACACCGACCATTCATGCTGAAGAGGCCGAGACATCGCTAGCGATGGCACTCGGTCAGCGAGTAGACCTGAGCCTTGCGACGCGCGACGCTTTTGACCGCAGCCAAGCGGTCCGCGAGGCTGGCTTGCCATGGAGTTCGCTTGGGCGCTACGACGCATCGCATGTCGGCCCTTCGGTGATTGTTCCGATGGACATGTTGCGCGATATCTCACCGTCTGGGGTCGTTGGCGATGGCACTCGAGCCACGCTGGAGACAGGCCAACGCATCGTCGATGTGGTCGTTCCCAGACTGGTTCAACTCGCATATGAATTCGCGCAGGCCTCAAGCAGCAAGGCGAGCGTAGATAAGGTAGGTCAATCTAATGCCGATAAATAAACAGGAGACGATTTGACAATGGAAGTTCAACTGCAACTCAAGCTCGCGACCGGGACTGTCGCCGCATCCTTGGGGTATGAGAGTGCTGTCGATGAGGTCGTCAAGCAGCTCGGGCTACGTATGTATCCGGTTAATCCTGGCACCCAAGACTCAAAAGAGGCAACGCGATTTCGTATCCCGGTTCCAGATCAATCAGCAGGCGAGCGCGTGGTAGACGCTCTTAACGAGCACGAGGGCGTTCAGATCGCAACTTTCGGCTAGCAATAAATGGCCGCAAAATTGAGCCCCACCAGAGGTGCAGGCACTATCGATTTAGTCAGTACATTGAATCTGGCCTAGGCACCACAATATGCCGCGACCACTAGCGATGTTTCTGCGCCTGGTGATCGATATGTCGAGATCGCCGCCGGTAGTGATCGGGCTTGGCTCCAAGCGGCCAGACGGGTTGTTTCAATAGACCTAGGAGCTCTCGTCCTTGGACAGTCTCTAAGTCGCCGCCTTGCTAAATAATCGGGGAAGTATTAGCCGCCGCGAAGATCTTTCTCAGGACTGTTCCTACTCCCGCTCTTTACCCACGTGATACGTTTCTACTCTCGCAAAAGCTATTGCGGGGCGCCATACAGGCCACTAACTGGAGCAGCGACATGAAAAATGTAGATAAGTTTTATATCGATGGTGAATGGGTTGACCCAAGCACATCGGAGACCCTTGATGTCATCAATCCGGCGACCGAAAAGCCGATCGCCACGATTGCGCTAGGTGGGGCAGAGGATGTTGACCGCGCGGTTGCTGCTGCCAAGCGAGCCTTTGAGTCATTTTCGCTAACGACTCGCGAGGAGCGCATAGCACTTCTCTCTAGGATCATCGAAGAGTATGGCGCGCGCATGGATGACATCGCCGCCGCGTTAAGCCAAGAGATGGGCGCGCCGGTATCGCTTGCATCGGGCTCGCAAGCTCCTGCAGGCGCTTGGCATCTTGGCGCAACCCTAGACGCGCTCAAGGAGACTTCATTTGAAGAGAAGGTGGGGACAACCTCAATTGTCTATGAGCCAATTGGCGTTTGCGCCTTCATCACCCCTTGGAATTGGCCGCTCAACCAGATCGCAGCCAAGGTAGCCCCAGCTATTGCAGCCGGCTGCACAATGGTCCTTAAGCCCTCCGAGATAGCACCGCTCAACGCGATCATTTTCGCCGAAGTGATGGATGCAGCGGGAGTGCCGGCGGGTGTATTTAACCTAGTCAACGGCGATGGGCCGACGGTCGGCGTAGCGCTCTCGGTTCACCCTGACGTAGATATGGTCTCGTTCACTGGCTCAACGAGAGCTGGTATCGAGGTAGCTAAGAACGCCGCACCAACCGTCAAGCGCGTCACACAAGAGCTCGGCGGCAAGTCGGCCAACATCATTCTTGACGATGTCGATCTCAAGGATGTGATTTCCCGTGATGTCACGAGAATGTATGTGAACTCAGGCCAATCCTGTAACGCCGGCTCGCGCATGCTGATCCCGCAGGCTCGTATGCAGGAGGCGATTGCGATCGCCAAGGAGGCCACAGAGGTGGTTGCTGTCGGATCTCCAGAGAGCGAAGAGACTGCAGTAGGTCCAGTCGTCTCTGAGGTGCAGTTCAACAAGATCCAAGCCCTTTTGAAGAAGGCGATTGACGAGGGAGCAACTCTAGTAACCGGAGGCCCCGGTCGTCCCGACGGGATCGAGGCCGGGTATTACGTGCGACCAACGGTTTTCGCCGACGTGACCAACGACATGACGATCGCACAAGAGGAGATCTTCGGACCGGTGATCACTCTGATCGGCTACGAAGACGAAGACGATGCTGTGCGTATCGCCAACGACACGGTCTACGGTCTGGCCGGGATGGTCTCTTCGAGTGACCCTAAGCGCGCAAGCTCGGTCGCTCGCAGAATGCGGACCGGCATGGTGCACCTAAACGGCGCATCGCTTACCGCAGACGCTCCATTCGGTGGCTACCGACAGTCAGGTAATGGACGTGAGTTTGCTGGCCACGGCATCCGTGAATTCCTCGAGGCCAAGTCGATTTACGGCGATAACGAGGCTTAGTCGCGAGAGCTTCTTTCCTCCACCGACTGGATTAACCCCCGGTCGGTGGAGGTAGCAGTTTGGCCTTACTCCCCTTGAACTGGTCCCGCGACGCGAGCGATTAACAGCTCGCGAAATCGCTTGAGATCGAACTCCACGGCCACCTGCAAGTTGGAGTTCGCTGCCGCGGGGCCGAAGTCGAAGACTGTCTCAGCTCGCTGGCTATCGGAATGCGTATTTACCTCGACGCTGGCTGGGCGCGTCTCGATCAACGTTGGGTCCACGATCGCAGCTATCGCCAAGGCGTCGTGAAGTGGCTGGCCGTCGGGCGTCCGGTCTTCGTAGCCGTCGATCATGTCGGCCAGTAGATCTCCTCGTGGCGACTCTGCACGCATGGTTGCGACGACTCCTTGGTCGACTGTCGCCCGACGCGTTATTTGAAGTTCTAGGAGGCGGATCTTTAGGCCCACCGTTGTGAATACTCTCTGTGCTGCTTCAGGGTCGGCCCAGGTGTTGTACTCCGCCACCGGCGTGATATTGCCGCCTCCAGCAGTTGCGCCCATGATGACTAGCTCCTCGATATTGTCGATCAGCTCTGGGCGTAGTGCGAGCAGCATCGCAATGTTGGTCAGTGGCCCGATTGCGGCGATCGTGACAGACCGGGGACCGTGCCTGCTTAAGATATTTGAGAGGAAGTCGACGGCGTGCTCACTGTTAACGGTACGTCGCGCGGGCGCTAAATCCACGCCACCAATCCCGTTCTCGCCGTGAACGAACCGGTGATCGGCCTTGGTCCTCACAAGTCCGCGGTGGGCGCCGGCTGCTACGGGAATCTCGTCGCGCCCAAAGGCAGCCAACAGTCCCAGGGCATTAGTTGTGGTTTCTTGGATACCAACGTTGCCAGCGACAGTCGTTATACCCAGAATCTCAAGTTCAGGGCTACCGACGGCGAGAGCGATCGACACAGCATCGTCGATTCCGGGATCGCAGTCGATTATCAAGCGTGTTGGCTTCACAGCTGTTGCGGGACTTAACCCGACTTGCCGGGTTTGTTCTTCAGTATTTGGCATCGATTCTATGTTAGTTCAGTCAACTGCATGAGTGTTCGTGACGAAATCGTAGCCAGCTCGATATTTCACTAACAGCGGGAAGTCCAGCCGACTCACTGCAGCACCGTTGAGCACGGAGATCCGTTTACTTCCCTTGACCGTGGGTCCTTATAAGGCATATAATGGAAACGAATCAACTTTCGCAAGTCGCTCGGATTATCTAAAGGCTGGATAGTCATAGCGTCCCGAAGCCTAACAATCGGCAGAGATGCCGGGAAGGTCTGGAATGCCTGAATACGATCCAATGGCCCCGAATGCGCGGCGCTATCCCAGGGTTATTACGATGGACGAGATCTCTGCGTTGCCACGGTTGGAGTTCAACACCGGCATCGACACGGCGATCTTTCTATCCCGAGAGCGCGACGACGCCCGCTATTTTCGCCAAGGTGTCTGTTGGATGGAGCCTGATCACGGCCCCTACCACTGGGATCAGACCAATTTCGATGAGACCCACTACTGCCTAGAGGGTCAGATCTGCCTGCGAGTGCATGACAGCGATGGGCGAGAGATCGTTCTTGAAGCAGCCAAGGGCGAGCACATATACCTGCCCGGCGGCTATGCGTACACGCTTGAGGCAACGGGCGTCAGAAGCGCTTTCTTTTGGACCAGCGGCCCGTCGCCGCGGCCTGGACTAGTCGAAGCTAAGGACTACAGCAATCAGCTGACGTCCCTGAGAGGTGAATAAAAATGGCCGTTACAAAAATCACTGCGAGCATGCTTGCCCCACTGCGTGGCGATAAGCGCTGGGCATACCTAGCTCGAGCCAAGACAATTCGATTCGCAAGTACCAATGAAGATGGGTCGATCTACCTTTCACCCCTCTGGCTGGTCGTCGACAATCAGAAGATCTACATCCCCGTTGACGCGGCCAGTCGCCACGGTGAAAACTTCGACGCTGGACGAGCGATGTCGGCGCTGGTTGATACTGGCGATGAGTTTGCCACCGTGAGTGGCGTTCGTATCCTCGGCCGCATGGAAGTCGTAAAAGACGCGGGCCTCGTCGAGCGCCTTCAAGGGCTCGTATTCGATAAGTATTTCTATGTCGGCCATCCATATGCGGAGGCCTACTTCGAATTCGGAGAGTGGGCAGGTCGGCGCTACTTCGAGCTCGTCGCGGACAAGATGATCGGTTGGGATTCACGCGAGACAACGATGCCGCAAGTGCCTGAGGCGCGTTCGCTGCCGGGCCACATAAGCGACAGGCGCCTCGGCGAGAAGTGATCGACAGCCAGATGTCTGCGACTGAAAATACAGCGCTGAGCGTCCTAGTCGTCGGTGAATCTTGGATGAAGCACACGATTCACGTTAAGGGATTCGACCAGTTTCAAAGTAGCGAGTACGAAGAGGGTGGAGGTGTCTTTCTTGATGCCTTAGAGAGCGCTGGATTCAATGTCACATATATCCGCGCTCATGAGGTCTCGCAGCGCTTTCCGACCACCCAGGATGAGATAGAGCGCTTCGATGTGATCTTCATAAGTGATGTCGGAGCCAACACCTTTCTTCTCACCGACGAGGTATTTCTTCGATCTCAACGGAGTGTTAATCGACTGACTTTGATCGCCGATTACGTGCGAAACGGCGGTGGATTGGTCATGGTCGGTGGCTACATGTCGTTCTCAGGCATAGAGGGCCGGGCCAGATATGGATCGAGCCCGTTGGCTGAAGTTCTTCCGGTCACCATGCTCGACCATGATGACCGCGTGGAAGTCCCCGAAGGCCTAGTAGCTGAAGTTGCCCTACCTGCGCACGAGGTCTTGGGAGGTACGCCAGCGCAGTGGCCGATTCTGCTTGGGTACAACAAGCTGGTGGCAAAGGAGGATAGTACGGTGGTAGTGCGCTCCGGAGACGACCCACTACTTGTTGTCGGTACCGCTGGCGCGGGTCACACGGTTGCCTTCGCTCCCGACTTCGCTCCCCACTGGGCCCCACCAGAATTTGTCCAGTGGCCTCACTATCAACAGCTCTGGGCCGCGGTTACTAATTGGGCTGCCGGTAGCCCTTCCCGCAGAGATGCCTAGTTGACGGACTCCGACACGCGAACAGGGCCCGAGGCAAGCAGAGGGTCTGGTCATCGCCGCAGGGCTACGATGAAGGACGTGGCAAAGCACGCCGATGTCTCGGTGAGCACGGTTAGCTATGTCCTCAACAACAGCGGGCCGGTAGGAGCTTCGCGCAGAGCCAGGGTCATCGAGGCGGTTAGGGCGCTCGACTACACACCCAACGAGTCTGCTCGAAATCTCAAGCGGCGCTCTGCATCAACGATCGGCTTGGTGGTCCCTGACCTCGCAAATCAGTTCTTCGCGCTGGTTACCGAGGGTGTCGAGCGAGCTGCCGCTGAGCGAGATGTGCTCGTCGTTCTCTGTGCGCCAGAGGCCACCGAACGCCCCATCTCGCATCACGCCAAGCTGCTGCGCAGTCAGCGCCTTGATGGTGTTGTCTACCTATCGGGGATCGGCACCTCGCCTAGTCTGATCCTCGAGCTTGCTCAGTCTGGACCAGTCGTGCTTGTTGATGAGCGCATCTCAGGTTTTGACCTACCGGCGGTCGTCTCCGATGGCCGGCTTGGGGCACGAGAGGTAGCTTCGTATGTTCTAGGCAAAGGACATAAGCGCCTCGCCATAATCGGTGGACCTGAGGCACTGTGGACAGCAGAACAGCGCCTCGCAGGCTACCGCGAGGCGATCGCTGCCGCTGGCCTTGATCGGGAGGCCGTTCCTGAGCTGGTAGGTGATTACAGAATGGAGTCGGGGTTCTCGCTTGCCCAACAGGCGCTGTCAGTACCACCAAAACAGCGACCTACCGCACTACTCTGCGCAAACGACCTGATGGCCATTGGCGCCTTGGAGTACTGCAAGTCTGCAGGTATTAGGGTGCCGGAGGACGTCAGTATTGCGGGGTTCGATGATGTTCCAATCGCTTCGCTTCTAACGCCGCGACTTACAACGGTTAGCCAGCCTGCGCGCGAGATGGGATATCAAGCAGCAACGGTCCTCTTTGAGATGCTCGGAGAGGAAAACAACCAACCCGCGCACGAGCCATTCCCCGTGACCTTGCAGATCAGGGATTCGGTCGCTGCACCGACGTCAGAAAAATGACGGTAGCGCGGCCCGATAACTCTGGCCGTCGGGTTGTGGTTGTCGGAGCTATCAATGTAGATCTCGTCGTTGCTACCGATCGTCTACCTGGCCCGGGCGAGACCGTTGTGGGTGCTGGGCTTGAGCGCCACGGTGGCGGGAAGGGAGCGAATGCTGCCGTCGCTGCTGCGCGCGCTGGCGCGATAGTCCACCTCGTCGGGGCGGTTGGTGGCGACGATACTGGCAGCGGGGCGCTCAACGATCTGGCTGAAGCTGGCGTCAATGTTGACGCAGTCACGGTACTCCCAAGTGAGTCTACGGGCGTTGCTTTGATAGTTGTCGATAGCGATGGGGAGAATCAGATTGCTGTTGGCGCCGGCGCTAATGCTGCGCTCACAGGCGAGAACGTGCGCCAACAGATGGAAGGCCTGCTGTCTAGGACCGACTGCGTCTTGGTCAGTACCGAGATATCCGGCGAAGCCGTGATTGCGGCGGTCCGAGCGACCGCCGAAGCTGGAGTGACTTGCATACTCAATAGCGCCCCACCAATTGCCGCAGTGTTAGGGCTGCTCCAATACGGCCCTCTGCTGACTCCAAATGCGACCGAGCTCGCCACATTAACGGCGATGTTAGATGCCGATTTAAGGGTTGATGGTCGAGTAGGCGACCGCGCAACCGATGGGTACGAGGATGGCGCTGGCGAGGAGTCCACGCAGTCGATCTCCCAGCCCATCCGGGATGCTGCTCGCCGACTTGTGGACCTGACCGGCTCACCAATAGTTGTCACCCTTGGCGCTAATGGCGCAGCCGTCCTGAGACCGGATGGAGAGATTCAGCACTTCAGCCCCGAGGCGGTCGAGGTACGCGACACCACTGGCGCGGGCGACACCTTCAGCGGTGTCTTAGCTGCCCGCTTAGCCTTTGGAGATGAACTTGGAGACGCGGTCCGCGTTGCGACGGTTGCAGCCTCCCTGTCAGTGACCCAGATGGGTGCCCGAGGGGCGATGCCCCAGGCTGATCAGATTGAGGCGGCCTTGCAAGCAGGTAGCGCCGAGGAGGCCCACGACGGCTGAGTGAAGAAGGCAGCGCCCTAGGTGTGATTACTAGAACCGATAACCGAAAACGCTAGATGGAAGAGGTAGCAATGGAGAGCTCTAATCGTGGAGAATTACTTGAGGCATTCACGGCCGCGTGGGGTGCTAAAGATCTGGAGGCTTTGATGAGCCTGATGGCAGACGATTGTGCTTTTCGGGCGTCAGTTGGCCCTGGTCCCGGAACGACGTTCGAAGGCCGCGCGGAGGTTCGTCGCGGTTTTTCGCTCTTTCTCGGAGCTGGCGGTTCGGCTCCTGCTCCCGTAACCGAGGTCGACGAGCCACTCATCAGCGATCGGTTCGCGCTTGTCAGGTGGAAGGCCACATACCCGCAGGAGCAGGGCCCCTCGGTCGTCGTAGTCGCGTGCGACATTTTTGAATTCGAAGGCGACCGGATTACGCTGAAAGACACTTATCGAAAAGTTGCCGGCGAGCTGCCAGCGGGATGAGTTGGCGCGGCGGTCAGAGCTTTGGCTTAGCGGCCGATATCCCAGCCGGCTCTAGCGGAGCAAAGACATCTCTCTCATCTGCGAATTGGGAGGCTTAAAAAGGCCTTAAGTCGACCCCCACAGCCAAAAATATTGCTGCTTGACTATCATGGGTGGAATCGTTCATAGTTTAGCCGGGCCAGTGAGGTGCACGAGGTCCTGTCGAGCCAATCAATCTCGGAGGAGATGCCAGTCCCCACAAGTCGCAAACTAGCCACTCAAGCAGCCAGTGATCGTTGTCTCGCTGCGCAAAGTGTCCGTATGTGGGCTAAAAAAGTGATGGTGGTAGGGACTTTTCTCAGATTCAACTTACGTAAAATCTAGTCAAAACGCCATAAGGCCTAGCCGTCCGCTCGGCGCTAGCTATCAGCAATAGAAACGATCACAAACGAGAGGTTCAAACCTATGTCGTACAGCAACTTCCGCAACATCATCATCAACACTGACAACTACAAGCACTGCCACTACTCGCTCTACCCCGAAGGAACCGAGTATGTCTCGAGTTACATCGAGTCGCGCGGCGGCGAGTTCCCGGTCACGATGTTCGTTGGCCTCCAGGCCTTCATCCGCGAGTACTTGATGCACCCGATCACTCTTGAAGACATCGACGAGGCAGAGTTCACTGAGCGCGAGCAGGGGATGCACTTCAACCGCGAGAACTGGCTAGGAGTTCTCAACGACTACGGTGGATACCTCCCGGTAGAGATCGAGGCAGTCCCTGAAGGGTCAGTTATCCCGATCAAGAACGTCCTTGTGCAGGTCATCAACACCGACCCGAAGTACTTCTGGGCGACCAGCTTCTTCGAGACGGCCCTTCTGCGCGCGATCTGGTACCCGACAACGGTCGGCACGATCAGCTGGCTGGCCAAGCAGCAGATTCGCCAGGCCTACGAGCAGACGTCTGATCACCCTGAGCTGCTTCGCCACATCCTCCATGACTACGGCGCTCGTGGTGTGAGCTCGATGGAGTCTGCTGCGCTTGGTGGGCTCGCCCACCTGGTGAACTTCAGCCAGAGCGACACGGTCCCAGGAATCCTCGCCGCCAAGAAGTATTACAACGCGGTAGATCCGTCTAACTCTGGACCCAACTCCGAGCATGCAGGATTCTGCGCGTGGGGCCGTGACAATGAGGCTGCTGCAATGCGAAACATGCTCGAGATCTACGCCGATAACGGCGTGGCTCTGTTGCTGACAGACACCTACGATCACGAGAACGCCGTTAAGAACATTCTCGGCAAGGAGCTCAAAGAGGCGATTGAGAGCTTCCCCGGTCTAGTCGGCGTTCGTCCGGACTCCGGCGATGTGGTCGAGGTGACCGCAGATACAACCGAGTGGTTGATGGATAGCTTCGGCTACACAACCAACAGCAAGGGCTACAAGGTGCTACCGGACTTTGTTCGAGTCGTCCAAGGAGACGGAGTCAGGCGCGAAACCCTGCCGAAGGTATTTATCGAGCTAGAGCGCCGAGGCCTAGCGGCCGATAACGCTGTATTCGGAATGGGTGGCGGGTTGCTGCAGCACTGCAACCGTGACACGATGGAGTTTGGGATGAAGGCCAATGCTGCCAAGGTTAATGGCGAGTGGCGCAATATCGCCAAGTCTCCTACAGGCGACAGCATGAAGACATCCAAGGCCGGCCGCTTGGCATTAGCTCACATCGATGGTGAGTACAAGACGGTCGCGCGCGACTCGATCCCGCCCGAGGAAAATCTCCTCGTGCCGGTTTTCCGTAACGGTCAGTTGCTCAAGAAGTGGGACTTCAGCGAGTTGATTGAACGCAGCGAGCGTGAAGTACCAGAGCACTACTACAGCGACGCAATTGCCCCAATGCTGGTCGATGCCAAGTAGGACACAAAGATCGCTGCGGGGATAGTCCCCGCAATGCACCGGGCGCTTTGGGGCGCCCGGTGCAGGCGTCTTTAATGTTCGGACCGACTGCCGAAAGGCGCCAACGTGAGCAAGCTTCATATTTTTGACATGGACGGAACCCTCCTGACTGGATCGGCGTGTTTAGAGCTATCTCGGCACATGGGTCAGATCGATGCCGTCAATGAGATTGAGGCCAGGTGGTCGATTGGCCAGGTCGGGCACGTTGAGTTCTACGATCTCTGCCTACCCCTCTGGAAGGGGTTAAGTGATGCAGACGTCGACACGGTTTTCGATCGCACGCCTTGGCTAGATGGCGTTGAGGATGTATGGCAAGACATCGCCCGGCGCGGGGAGCACAGCGCAGTGATTACGCTCTCGCCGCAGTTCTTTGCTGATCGTTTGATGCGGTGGGGTCTGGGGTCGGCACATGGTGCTGGGGTTTACGCCGACGTGGTGCCAGATCCCGTTCACGTGCTGACTCCCGACTCAAAGGTTAAGGTTGCAAGGCAGCTGATCGAGCGCTATGGATTGACTGATGATGACTGCGTCGCCTACGGTGATTCAGCTTCGGATATCCCACTTTTTAAAGTGCTGAGCAACACGGTCGGGGTCAACGGCAGCGAAGGTCTTCGCGAGGTTTCGGCCGTAACCTATGAAGGCTCTGATCTACGCGAGGCTTACGCCGCTGGACGCAGCCTGCTTGATCGTGGTCAGACAACGCAGCGCGATGGCTCGATCAAGCTCCCGTGACGACAATGGCCACCAGCTCCCTGTCCGCGACTAGCCTCAATCTCAAACACGACAAGCGACTGATGCTGTTTGCCGGACGCTCAAATCCAATGCTTGCGCAAGAGATCAGTCGTCAGCTGGGCGTCGACTTGGGGCCGATAACGCTAAAGACATTTTCAAACGGGGAGGTCTACTGCCGACTCGATGAGTCAATTCGGGGCGCAGACGTCTTCTTGATCCAGCCAATGTGCGCCAATCCCGCAACCGGGATCAGCTCGAATGATGCGTTGATCGAGCTACTTCTGATGGTCGACGCGGCGGTCGGTGCTAGCGCTCACCGCGTGATAGCAGTGACTCCTTGGTATGGATACTCAAGGCAGGATAAGAAGAGCGCGCCGCGCGAGCCGATCTCTGCGCGGATGGTGGCGCGGATGCTTGAAGCAGCGGGCACTGATCGCGTGTTGACGATGGATCTACACGCTGGCCAAGTTCAAGGTTTTTTCCAGATTCCAGTTGATCACATGACCGCGATGATGATGCTCACTAAATATTTTGTTGAGCTCGGGATCGAGGGTGATCTGGTTGTCGTGGCTCCCGACGCCGGGCGAGTGAAACTCAACAAGAAGTTTGCCGATCTAATGGGAGCCGACCTTGCGATTCTTGACAAAGAGCGCCCACAGCATCAGGTCGCCGAGATCGGGTACGTGATCGGTGACGTTGTCGGCAAGACGGCGATTATCGTCGATGACATGATCGATACAGCGGGAACTCTGAGAGCAGCTGGAGAGGCCGTGATGCAAGAGGGCGCAACGCGTGTCTTTGCCGCTGCCACGCACGCCGTCCTAAGCGGCGACGCCTACGAAAATCTCAACGCTTCACCGTTTGAGCAGATTGTTGTTACCGACACGATCCCGCTGCGCGCTGGTGCGCCGGAAAAGGTTCACGTTGTCTCATGCGCGAGGCTTCTAACTGATTCGATCCGCCGCATCTTCACCGACGAGTCGGTCAGCGATGTCTTTGACGGCCAAAACCAGATGTTCTAGGCCCCCCAATGCGGCCGCTGTGAGCTTAGGCAAGCGCTAATCAGTCAGACTTGGCTTCCCTCTTCCTAGGGCAGCACCTAACGCTCAATGACACCAGACCAGCCACTCACCTTCACAGAGCTACTGCCGCCGCGTCAGGGAGGGCGCGTATTTGAGCAGAGCTTTCGTGCCAGCCTAGGTGACACGGCGCCCAACGGGAGGGTCCGTCTTGATGCGCTCGGACGGTGGATCCAAGATGTGGCCTATGGGGATGTAGAGGACGCCGGCTTTAAGGAGACGGCAGTTTGGGTCGTGCGGCGGATGCGGATCTGCGTGAGCCGCTTTCCGCAGTTCGGCGAGACCGTTAGATTGCAGACTTTCTGCAGTGGAATGGGGCGGATGTGGGCCGAGCGGCGGACGTCGCTAGTAGGCGAAACTGGATCTGTAGAGACGGTGGCCTTGTGGGTTCACTTAGACCGCGACTCTCTGCGTCCGGCTCCCTTCGGTCCAGGTGAACTTGAGGACTACGTCACCGCCTCTGGCGGCCGTAAGGTACGAGCGCGGCTGTACCACCCTCTCGCACCAAGCGGTCTAGCGTTTGAGCCTTGGCACTTCCGCGCAGCTGATCTTGACCTCGCCAATCACGTCAACAACGCTGCCTACTGGTGCCTAGCCGAGGAGCGTTTAATCGGTCAGAAGCCGACTGCTCTCGACGCTGAGATCGAATTTCGCTCACCGGCACGGGCCGGCGAGGCTCAGTTTTGCCACCGTGGCGACCATCTCTGGGTTAGTAGCCGCGACGGCGACCCCCACGCGTCGATCGTGGTTCGGCAGGGAGCTTGAGAGGTGGTCGCCGATCTTGCAGACAACAGGTAAGACCCTTCCTCCCAATCTGCTGTTGATCGTCACCGATCAACAGCGCCATCCCCAACAGTGGCCGACCGATCCTCAGTGGCTCGACGCACTAGCTCCGGCAGATGCTGAGCTGCGGCGCACTGGGGTGCAGTTCACGCACGCCTTTACAGCCACTGCAATGTGCTCGCCAAGCCGCGCCTCTTTCCTAACTGGCTGCTATCCGTCACGCCACGGCGTCACTTTGACTCTCACGGAGGGCGATCTGTGGCCTGATCCACGCAACTTCGCTGACGTTGTACGCGCGCTTTTAGCCATGCTCATGGCTGGCAAGGTCCCGCGTTGGCGAGCCCTGCGCACGTTCTTTGAGGCGGGACTGCGCCGCGGTCCCAGGAGTGGTAGCGAGCCAGAGTTGCCGGTGGGAGTGCAGACTCTGGCAACAGTTCTGCGTGAGCGCGGCTATGAAGTCGTATTGAAGGGGAAATGGCACCTGACTAAGCCGGTTAGCGAAGGGGGTTGGAGTGAGGCGGACTCCCAGCGGATCGAACGCGATTTTGGTTTCGCCGAGTGGGAGCCGCCTGATGCCGGCGGGCATGTCAGCCCGGATGAGTTTGGCGGAGGCAATGCGGGAACGACTCAGGAGGGCTGGGACGAGGATTACACGCGGCAGGCACAGCGCTGGCTGGGCCAGGCCAACCTACCCGAACCTTTCTGCCTAATCGTCTCGCTGATCAACCCACACGACGTGCTCGGTTATCCGAACTCTTATACCGACGGTGGCTATAGCGCTGCGCAATTTGGGGACTTAGATGTTGGATTGCCGGCCACGATCGACGAAGACCTCAGAGATAAGCCGACGGTGCACTCCCTGATGGCACTGGGCCAGATCGCTTACATCGGCGCGCTCAAAAACCGCCGCGCACAACACGACTACGTCAACTTTTATGCCCATCTACACCGTGTGGTGGACCGTCACGTCGGACGTGTTATCGATGCGCTGGGCGACGTTGATGAGCCGTCATCGTTACGTAGCCGAACCGTAATCGCGCGTTTTTCTGATCACGGCGAGATGGGGCTTTCACACGGCGGCCTGCGCCAGAAGATGTTTAACGCCTACGAAGAGTCAATCCGTGTTCCGTTAATCATCTCCAATCCACTGCTATTTCCTAACGGCGGATCTAGCGACGCGCTCGTGTCGCTAGTTGATCTGGTGCCGACGTTACTTGGGATTGCCGGAGCTGGGGTTGGGGATGCGAGCCAAGCCGGCTTTGATGGCCAAGACCTCACGCCACTGCTGGCTAGTCTTGCCGACTGTGATGGCAGCGCTCTGGCCGAGTCCGGGGTGAATTTTGGTGCGCTGGGCGGTGGCAGCGAAGCTGTCTTGGGTCCGGTAGCGGTCCGCGATCACATTCTCTTTACCTACGATGACCATCAGGCGGGGACGGCACGTCAAGAGGCCCCCGGCCAACCCAATCGCATCCGCTGCGTGCGCGACCGGCGGTGGAAGTATGCCGTCTACCTCGATCCGACCGGTAATGCCGCTGCTGAGTATGAGTGCTACGACCTAGTTGCCGACCCCAACGAGGCCCTAAATCTCGTCGACTACAAGACGGGCCGCGGCAGAAACTCCGAGGTCGAACGCGAGCGCGTGCGGCTGCACTCGCTTCTGTGGGATGAGTGCCAGCGGACAGCGACGTTAACGCCGACGTTGCCTGCGCTACCCCTGTAGGCGAGCTCTTATCTGCCTGCTGTCAGAGCCCCAAGGCCGACAGTAGGTAAATCCTGTCGGTTTAGGCGCTCACTGAGGCAGCAGCGGTGGCTGACGGGGGGTGCGCGGCTTCCCAGTGGTCAAGCGCGACCCTCAGCAGGAATCCGATCGCAGCGCCGAAGATTGCTAGCGAGGCAGTGGCGCCCGCCCCGGCGCTAGTCGCCAACATGAGGGCGAGCACAGTTGCGGTGAACGGGGCTCGTAGCGCGGCGGTCACTGCCGCGGCTACTGCAGCGACGATCAGTCCGGTGACAGATGCCGCGGGGATGATCAGCGCACCGGCTACTGCGACACCGACGCCGAGGAAGACGGCTGGGAAGATCGGACCACCACGGTAGCCAGCGCCCAGGGCCCCGCCATAGGCGATCATCTTCGCTGCGATGATCACTACCACAGCCCCGAGAGACGTCTGGGTCAGCAGCTCCGGCATGCCCTGCTGGCCGCTGAAGAGGACGAGGCCTATCGAATCGCCCGTGATCTCACGTACGGCAATCGCCAATCCTGAGGTCAGCAGCGCCACGCCAATCAAGACTATGTACGGCTTAGAGCGCGCCATTACCGCAACTCGTTCGCCGAACTTACGCGCCACAAGGGTCAGCAGCGCTGCGACCAGTCCGACTGCGAGCGCAACCAGCAGATCGGTCACTGACAGTGATGTGAACTCGGGAAGACCGGGGATTGCCAGTGTGGAGCTACCCAGCCCCGTCCACGATCCAATGCCGGTCTCGGCAACGTAGGCAACTCCGAGCGTTACAAAGCCTGGCATTAGTGCGGCCACTGGAATGATCCCAAGTGCACCGAATTCGGCCAAGAGCACCATCACGGCGATCGGATTGCCAAAGATCGCGGCGATCGCCGCCAGCGCTGTCATCAGCATTCCGAACTTGATTACGGTCGGTGGCTGGCGGCGCAAGACGAACGCTCCAGCAGCCGTTCCGCAGGCCAGTAGCGGCGCCTCGGGGCCGAGTACGAGGCCAAAGACCAAGGTTCCAGCGGCAGCCAAAATCACAGAGCCGAAGATCTTGGGGGTGATGTCGAAGTGCAGCCCTTCAAGCGGCCCAACGCTTGTCTTGCCCGGTAGGCGCCAAGCGAGCATGACCATCGCGGCGCCGATTAAAGGCAGCAGCACAACCAGCCACCACGCCGGCTCGTTCATCCCCAGTGCATCGGGAAGGTCGGTCCAAACGAGATTGATCAGATGTTCTTCAGCCCAGAGAAAGGCCGTTGCAATCAGCGAGCCCAAGAGAGCAAACGGGATTGCAAGGATGATCGTCTTGAGCGGGGATGGCAGCTCTGAAGTGTCGATTGCTGTATCGGTGGCGGACATCGCCAGACTTTACCTTCGACGCCCGACCGACCACTGCCGTACGGCAGTGAGAGCGAGCCCCGCGTCCGCTGACCGTGTACCCTATGAGTACCGCAAACTATAGAAACTGCCGCCAGGAGGCCTGACATGAGTGCCACCGAAGCCCAAACAACCGCAGAGCCCAAGTTCACGCTCGAACTCACCCAAGATCAGAAAGATGTTCGTGACTGGGTTCATGGATTTGCAGAGAATGTCGTTCGCCCGGTCGCTTCTGAGTGGGACGAGCGCGAAGAGACGCCGTGGCCAATCATCAAAGAGGCGGCCAAAATCGGCCTTTATGGGTTTGAGGGGATGGCCCAGTTCTTCGCCGACGAGACAGGACTCCTGCTTCCAGTCGTCAACGAAGAGCTCTTCTGGGGCGATGCAGGTATCGGGATGGCCCTGATGGGGACGAGCTTGGCCGTGGCAGCAATCTTTGGTCAAGGAACGCCTGAGCAGATCGGCGAGTGGATTCCGCTCTGTTTCGGGACAGTCGAGGAGCCTGCGGTCGCGGCCTTTTGTGCATCAGAGCCAAACGCGGGCTCCGACGTATCCAACATCCGTACTACCGCAAAGTACGACGAGGTCACTAAGGAGTGGGTTCTCAACGGCCAGAAGGCTTGGGCGACCAACGGTGGTATCGCTGGCGTCCACGTGATTATCGCCTCGGTTGACCCTGTACTCAAATCCCGCGGGCACGCTGGATTTATCGTCCCTCCTGACACCCCCGGTCTTACGATGGGCACCAAGGTCAAAAAGCACGGGCTGCGTGCTTCACACACCTCAGATGTCTTCCTTGACGACTGCCGGATCCCAGTAGCCTGTGTTTTGGGTGGCAAGGAGCGTCTTGACGAGCGCCTTGCGCGAGTGCGCGAAGGCAAGAAATCAAAGTCCCAAGCTGCGATGGCTACCTTCGAGGCAACCCGTCCGACCGTTGGCGCTCAGGCGCTCGGTATCGCGCGCGCGGCCTACGAATATGCCCTGGCCTACGCCAAGGACCGCGAGCAGTTCGGGCGCGCGATCATCGAGAACCAAGCGATCGCGTTCACACTCGCCGATATGAAGATGGAGATAGACGCCGCTCGGTTGTTGGTCTGGCGCGCTGCTTGGATGGGGCGTACGGGTCAGAAGTTTGAGAATGCCGAAGGGTCGATGAGCAAGCTCAAGGCCAGCGAGGTCGCCGTCTGGGTCACTGAGAGAGCGATCCAGATCCTCGGTGGCAACGGCTATACGAGGGAGTATCCAGTCGAACGCTGGCACCGAGACGCCAAGATCTACACGATCTTTGAGGGGACCTCAGAGATCCAGAGGCTAGTGATTGCGCGCTCGATCTCGGGCCTGCATATTCAGTAGGAGTCCCTCGGATATGCGGCTATGCACCTGGAACGTCAACTCACTTAAGGCTCGTCTTCCAAGGGTTCTTGAGTTCCTTGATGAGGTAGCTCCGGATGTCCTGTGCCTGCAAGAGACCAAGAGCACGCCCCAAGCATTCCCACGCGACGTACTCGTTGAGGCTGGATATGTGGCCGTCGATCACTCGGGCGGGCGGTGGGCGGGCGTGGCAATTCTGGTGCGTGAGGATCTGGCATTGGAGCAGGGTGCAGTCGGGCTGCTTGGCGAGTCCGCGCCCGAGGAGGCGCGCTGGATTGAGGCGACCGTGGCCGGAACTGTGGTCGCAAGCGTCTACGTTCCCAACGGTCGCGAGATCGGTACACCCCCGTTCGCCCAAAAGCTTCAATTCCTCGAGGCAATCGAGGCTCGGGTGGAGCAGTTGATGGCAGCAAAGACGCCATTCGCCCTGCTGGGCGATTTCAACGTCTGTCCGGCCGATAGCGACGTCTACGATCCCAGCGCCTTTGTCGGCGCGACTCACGTATCGGCTCAAGAGCGTGCAGGACTAGAGGCGATCCTCGCCGCTGGAGCCGTCGATGTCTATCGAGCGCTACATCCAGATGAGCCGATGTTCACGTGGTGGGACTACCGCCAAGGCCACTTCCACCGAGGCTTGGGTCTGCGGATCGACCTCGCGCTGCTGTCGCCCGGTCTAGCTCAGATGGCAACTGAGGTAGGGATCTTCCGCGACTACCGCAAGGGTGAGAAGCCCTCTGACCACGTACCGATGGTTGTCGACTTAACGCTTTAGCGACAGTGCCTCAGATGGTCTGGACGAGATCTCGCTGAGGATCTATGCCCCACTTCGCTGCGACCGCTACCAGCTGATCGGTGAGCGGCCAGCGGTCGGCAAGCGCGGCGCCTTCATAGTCGGGCGCACCACCCTTGAGGGCCATCGAGCCACTGTTGTCGCCGATCGCGCGGATCTCAGCGACCTCTGCATCACTAAGGACAACCTTGGCTGGGACGCCAGCTAGGTCGGCGCGCTTGGCCTCGACCGCGATCGCATCGTCGCCAGCCTCTTGAACTAAGGTTGGTGCCACGCAGGCGACCTGGCTGTGGGCCAGATTCCACTGGCAGGCGAGCTGCAAGATGGTGAGTCCGTGACGGTCGGCGATCGGAGCCATCTTGTCGATCCTCTCGCACCCCCGCTCAATCCAGCCATCCGGCCGAAAGCTTCGGTGGTCGCCGTCGGCGAGCATTGAGCCCGGCCGCAAGTCGCCGTGGAAGAGGCCGCCGTAATCAACCACGCGGGTGATCAGCTTGACGTCGTAGCGCTGTGCTGCAGCGAGACATAGCTCGCCAGGCCAGGGCTCAAGTGGGTTGAGGATGACCATCGCCCAATCGATGCGATCGCCGAACCGCTCAAAGCAGTCGATCATGTCGAGCGTAAATCCGTTGGCAGGGCCGGGAGCGATGCCGATCTGGTTGGTTAGCCCACGCTCGCGTAGCCCCGACATGGCATCCCAAACCTCTTCGCTGGTGTAGCCGACATGGTCAGGGTTGTGGAGCATGAGAAGGTCAAAATGGTCGACCCCGCATCGCTCCAGACTGCGCTCGGTCGCCATCTGCAGGTAGCTGGCGTAGGAGCCAGGCGCCCGTAAGCTTGGATCGGTAAAGCGTGGGAAGCCCTTGGCCCCTGCCCGCTGGCCCTCGTAGAAGTCGTGTCCGATCGCCCCGGCGATCGCGTAGGAGTCACGAGGCAGTCCCGACAACGCACGGCCAAGCATCAGGTCGGCGTCGCCAGCGCCATATGCGTCGGCAGTTAAAACGGTGCGGATGCCGTCGTCGGGCCGCAGTAGCCCAACAAGGCGTTCGTCGTCAATGGCTTGGCCGAAGTGCATGAAGCGTCCGCCGCTCCATGTCCCGACTGCAGTGTGGGTGATCTCACTCATCATTGGCCTCCAAGTTCGGAGAAGTCAATTACTTGGCCGGATCTTAGTCAGCTGCTTTAGCAGCCACAGGGAGCGTGCCCTTGATCTTGGCCTGCTGGCGCTGCTCGCTGATTTTGACTACATCCCAGATTAGGCCGACCCGTTCCATCGCGCCGATCACCATCGCCGAGATATCAATCTGCCAGCGACGCATGCCGTGTTTGGCTGAGGTGGGGAAGGCGTGATGGCTGTTGTGCCACGACTCGCCCATCGAAAGGATTGAAAGCCAGGCGAGGTTGCGCGACTCATCGCCGGTCTCGAACTCCTTGCGACCAAAGAAGTGGCAGAGTGAGTTGATGCTGTAGGTAACGTGGTGGAGCACCAACATCCGCACCAGCCCGCCCCACAGAAGGCCTGTTAACGCCGCGTCGATCGTTCCGCCGATGAGCCACCCTAAGGCGAACGGTAGGGCGAGGCCGACCGTCACCCAGAGAAAGAAGGTTCGGTTGACCCAGCTGACGACCGGGTCGGCGATCAGATCAGGTGCGTAGCGTTCCTTGTTGCCACGCTGGGTGTGTAGGAAGAGCCAGCCCACGTGTGCGTGGAATAGTCCACCCATCGCACCCTTAAAGCCATGGCCATGGTCGACGTGTGGGCTGTGCGGGTCGCCGGGCTGGTCAGAGAACGCGTGGTGTTTGCGGTGGTCGGCTACCCAGGAGATGCAAGGACCTTCGATCGCCATCGATCCAAAGGCCGCCCACATGCCGCGTATTGCGGGCGAGGCCTTAAAGCTGCGGTGTGTAAGCATCCGATGAAAGCCGACAGTTACGCCGAGGCCGGTGATTGCGTAGACAATCACGAAGACGATGACGTCGCTCCAGTGCAGTTGCTGGCCCCAAACCTGCTGGGCAACGAGGATCAGAGCAAGGAATGGAACTACCGTGATCAATCCGGTTAGAAAGCGGTCAAGGCTCTCCATCTCGACCGGCTGAATGTCCCCAGGGGTTGGCCCGGCGTGCGACGGCGGTCCGTCGGCGGGGGGCGCCGCGTGGCCGCCCTCGACAGCGATAGCCAGATTGGATCCGTCCACCACTGGCTCAGATTCGGTCTGCAAGACTTGCGGCAATTCGTGCTCCTAGTTCATCAGAGAGGAGCCCGACTGCGGAAATCGACCTCTCACACTTGTCGAATAGATTGTACTCGGCCCGGTGGCGTTAGTTACTAAGGTAAGTCGACGGCGGCAGCGAGCGGCGAGGTAAGGAACTAGTTGAGGCTTGGGTCGTCTGGCATTCTGGCCAAAAGCGCGTAAGCCCCGCCCTTGCGTTCGAGCGACTCGCTCCAGAGATCTTCTGGGTTGTCGGTGAAGACCTCATGAGCAACCGGTTCGCCCAGAATCCAGTCCTCACGGTCGATCTCTTGTTCGAGCTGTCCCGGCCCCCACCCTGCGTAGCCTACAAAGACGCGTGCGCGCACCGTGTTGCCAAGCAGATCATCGAGATCGACGCCGGCGGGCAGGAAGCCAACGGTGTCGATTAGTAGAACCGTCTCGGGCTCTGGCTGGACAAACTCAGCTAACACCACCACGGCAGTTGGTTGGACCGGTCCGCCCTCGTGAACCGCAGCCCCGTAATCAACGAACGGCTCGAGCTCGGGGGTCGCGTCGCTGACGGGCGCTTCGGATGGACGGTTTAAGACAATTCCCATCGCCCCTTCGCTGTTGTGCTCTGCGATCAGCACAACGGTGCGCTGGAAGTTGGGGTCTTGTAGAACCGGCGTGGCTATCAAGAGCTGTCCGCGAAGCGATTGCATCTCAGTTAAGAGTCTGACAGTGTCAGGTTGTGGGCGCGTATGTAGGTGGCGCGGCGCGGCGCCAAGTGCCGCGAACCGGCTTACTTAGGAGGCTTGCTCTTGGCCCGCAACGAGGTCCTAAAGACGACGTCCCAGAACGGCGCACTGACTCCATAGCCGCAGGAATCATCTTGGAAGTGGTGGCGCATATGAAGCTCGCGCATCTTCTTACCGAGGGAAGTCGTCGGGATGTGGTGATGCATGTGGTAATGGGTCATGTCGTAGATGAGATACCCGAGCAGGAAGCCGGAGCCAAAAGCTAGACCGCTGTCGACCCCAAGCGAAAAGACGAAGAGCAGACAGAATCCGCTGGCCAACGGGATGCTCGCCGAGGGCGGCATCACTAAGCGCATCGGATCGTTGGGGTGGTCGTGATGGACCCCGTGAATGATCCAGTGAACGCGTGCTCCAATGCCCTTTTCCGGCTCGAAATGGAAGACAACGCGGTGCATCCAGTACTCGGTCAAGGTCCAGAAAAACCAGCCACCAGCTGCCCAAGCAAAGAATGTCCATCGCGGTTGCATGCCGGGCCACGCAGCGACCGCCAAGATGGCAATCGTTGGGACAAAGATCAGCGGTACGACAGCCGGATGTACCCTCGACATGCGGTCAAGGAGGGGCGAGTCAAACATGCGCGGCGAGTCGCGCAGGACTTCGGTGCGTGAGTCGGACGTACGGTCTCCGGACATAATTAGGGGGGGATTATGGCTGTGTTAGCGGCGGCAGTCAAGTGCCTTCATGGCGCACCCTCTAAGCTCCCGCTGATCACTAGATCAACCGACACTTCCGCAACAACCGACGAAGCGCTAGAGGCGACCGCTTGGGACCTCGAACGTCTTGTCGACGGCCGTGGTGAGGCTGGGGTAACCGCGCTACTCGACGAATGTGCACAGCGCTCAGATGCCTTCGCTGCGCTCTATGCCGGCAAGGTCGCTGACTTTGACGGCGATGACCTGCTTAAGGCGATGACCGAGCTAGCAGTGATTTCAGAGCTTGCTAGCCGTGCGGGTAACTACGCTGCGCTCTCCTTTTCCACCAATACGGCAGACCCGGATCGCGGTGCCTTGATGGCAAGCGTCGAGCAGCGCTCTACCCAGATTCAGACCACTGTTCTCTTCTTCGGGCTTGAGTGGGCGGCCCTAGATGATGACAAGGCCGATCAGCTCCTAGCCACCGAGGGCTTGGATTTCTGTCGCCACAACTTGCGGATGGAGCGCCGCTACCGTCCGCACTTGCTCTCTGAGCCTGAAGAGAAGGTCATGACAGAGAAGGGGCTGACGGGCGCGAGCGCTTGGGGGCGCCTCTTTGCTGAGCTGACTTCGGCAACGATGGTCGATCTGCCCCAAGCTGAGCAGCCAGTCGCACTAGACGTTGCACTCAGTCGGCTCACCTCACCTGACCGCGAGGAGCGCGCGACAGTCGCTGCGGCAGTGACTCAAGCGTTAGAGCCTGGGTTACGAACCCGCGCCTTTATCTTCAATACGTTGCTCCAAGACAAGGCGGTCGACGATCGCCTTCGCTGCTTCCCTAACTGGCTATCGGGCCGCAACCTCTCCAACGAGGCCAGCGACGAGTCGGTCGAGGCGCTAGTCAGCGCAGTGCGCAACCGCTATGACCTGCCACAGCGCTGGTATCGGCTTAAAGCCAAGCTGCTGGGGATCGACCGCCTCGCCGACTACGACCGCGCTGCCGCTGTGACTTCAGAGGATGAGGATTTCGCGTGGAGCGAGGCTAAGGATCTGGTTTTGGATTCCTATGCGTCGTTCTCAGGAGAGCTGGCCGACGTAGCCCGGCGCTTCTTTGACGAGCAGTACATCGACGCGCCAGTGCGCCCAGGCAAGCGCGGGGGCGCTTTTTGCGCATATACGGTCCCGTCGGTTCATCCCTACGTGATGCTCAACTACACCTCCAAGCGCCGCGACGTCCTGACTCTGGCCCACGAGCTTGGGCATGGTGTTCACGCCGCACTGGCAGCGGGGCAGGGGATCTTTCACCAGAGCACGCCACTAACGCTCGCCGAGACAGCGTCAGTCTTCGGTGAGACGGTTGTTTTCGGGCGGTTGCTAGAGCAGGCCTCCTCGCCGCAGTCGCGGTTGGCACTGTTGGCCGAGAGCCTAGAAGGGTCTATCGCGACCGTCTTTCGCCAGATCTCAATGAACCAGTTCGAGACGCTCGTCCACACCGAGCGCCGCGAGGTCGGTGAGCTATCAGTACAGCGCCTTGGAGATCTCTGGGCGCAGTCGCAGACGGAGCTGTTTGGAGATGCTGTTGAGGTGACTGACGACTATCGATCGTGGTGGTCTTACATCCCGCACTTCATCAACTCCCCCGGCTATGTCTATGCCTACGCCTACGGCCAGCTACTGGCACTTTCGGTCTACCGTCGCTATGAAGAAGACGGCGCCGCATTCGTGCCTGACTACTTGCGCCTGCTCTCGGCCGGCGGATCGATGGCGCCACAAGATCTCGGCGAGATCGTTGGCGTAAATCTGGCCGACCCCGGCTTCTGGGACTCAGGCCTCGCGCTTGTAGAGCGTCAGCTGGAGCAGGCAGAGGCAGCTGCCGCTGACGCAGGGCGGTTGTAGTAGCAAAGGGGTGGGGGTTGGCTCCCCAACCCTGAATATCTCAGGTTAAGTACGCACACCCCCCCGAAAACACGGTCGGACTCTTGCTCTCTGGAGAAGTCGCCGGCTTACCGCCCCGGGCTCACTGAGCTAGGTCAGCACTTAGCGCTTCCTGGGCGCGGCGGCGGTGTGCGTTTAGTTCGATGACGGCGCTCTCACTGTCGCGCGCAGTCAAGGCGACCATGACCGCTTCGTGGTCGGCTGCAATTGCCTTGCGAGCGGCCGGATCGGCTGTGTAGCGAGCACGGTAGTGATCGCTGGAATCCCACAGTAAGCGCACGTGATTGAGTGTCATTGGAAGTTCGGCGGCTTCGAAGAGAAGGAAGTGAAAACGGCGATTGGCGCGGCTGTGAGCGGGGCGATCTTCGGCTCTATCTGCATCGGCGATCTCATCGAGGGTTGCTCTTAGCTGACTGAGTGTCAGATCCGATAGGGCTGGGACTGCCGATCGCACAAGCTCGGTCTCCAGCAGCTCGCGCATACGGTAGATCTCACGTAAGTCTTCAAGCTTTAGCTCGCGGACGAAGAACCCTCCGTGTGGCTCGTTGGCAATCAGTCCCTCTCCGGCCAGTAGCTTAAAACCTTCGCGCACAGGCACGCGGCTAACGCCCATTTCTTGGGCTAGCTCATCGGTATTAAGGCGCGAGCCTGGGGTCAGCTCTCCCTCGGTAATCCGCCGCCGCAGCTCCTCTAAGACGGCCTCTGTAGCCGAGGGCGGACGGCTGAAGCTCACCTTGCTAGCCACGCTCGCACCTCCTCGCCGTGTTGGTCGAGGTCGGGCGGGGAGAGATAGGCCGGTGCGGTTGTTCCATCGATGACGATCGGGCAGGCGGGCAGGCGGCTGTGCTCGCCGCGCCCGGGGAGGGCAATCGTTCCGGCCGTCTGCATCTGTTCGGCGAAGGCGAAGGCCTCGGCTAGGTCGTGAACTGCTCCGCAAGGAACGCCGACGGCCATGATCCGATCAGACCACGTTGCGCGGTCGGCGCCAGCCAAGAGCGCTTCTAGATCGACGGTCAGAGCGTCGTGGTTGGCCACCCGGTCTGAATTTGTGCCAAAGCGTGGATCGTCGGCCATCTCGGGTTTGCCGAGCACAGCGCAGAGGGCGCTGAACTGACGGTCGTTGCCGACTGCGACAACGAGCGGCCCGTCCGCGCAGGCGTAGGTTGCGTAAGGAGCGATGCTGGGATGGCGGTTGCCCATAGCCTTTGGCACTGTGCCTGCCAGCAGGTGAGCGGAGGCTTGATTGACGAGCGAAGCGAGCAGGGCATCGAGCAGGCAGACTTCGATCCGGTGTCCAGCGCCAGAGTGGTCGCGCTCGCGCAGCGCTGCGAGGATGCCGACAGACGACCACAGTCCAGCCAGTACATCGACGAGAGCGACACCGACTTTGGTCGGCTCGCCTCCGGCCGGCCCAGTGATACTCATTAGCCCGCCGACGGCTTGGGCGAGCAGATCGTAGCCAGGCAGCTCAGCGCCTGGTCCGGTGCCGAAGCCGGTGATCGATGCGAGCACAAGGCGTGGATTACGGCGATGAATCTGCTCCCAGCCGAGATCGAAGCGCTCTAGCGTTCCGGGCTTGAAATTCTCGACCATGACGTCGGCGCGATCGATCAGCTCGAGTGCGACAGCGTGGTCGTCTGGCTCGCGCAGGTCGAGTGCAATAGAGCGCTTATTGCGGTTGACAGACTGAAAGTAGGTGCTCTGGCCGTCAGCGTAAGGCGGCCCCCAAGCCCTCGTGTCGTCGCCGATCGGTGCCTCGACCTTGACCACGTCTGCGCCAAGGTCGGCAAGGGTCATCGTCGCTAGTGGGCCAGCTAGGACGCGTGAGAAGTCGGCGACGAGGATGCCCTCGAGAGGCCCGCGGC
Organism: Solirubrobacterales bacterium; assembly: GCA_947474595.1. Taxonomy (GTDB): domain Bacteria; phylum Actinomycetota; class Thermoleophilia; order Solirubrobacterales; family Solirubrobacteraceae; genus CANJIV01. The sequence continues at coordinate 108,173 of CANJIV010000001.1, read as the reverse complement.
GGCGCGGCGATGACTGATCGTCTGAGAGGTCAGTTGAGAACATACGATATATCCTATACTCTCTACGAACGTCAGAACAACACAACCCCGTCGCCAGCAAAGGAACAGCCACGCTATGAGCGCCACCGCCACCGCCACTACCATCTCACTCGATCCGCTCGACTTCCTAAACGTCCGTTCGCTGCTTAGCGACGAAGAGCGCCTCGTTCAGGAGACTGTTCGTAACTACGTGCGAGACCGCGTGACGCCTTTTATCGGCGCTGCTTACGAGGCGGGCGAGCCGCTGGCGCATCTCCCGCTTGAGCTAGGCGAGTTAAATCTCCTTGGGATGCATCTGGAGGGATACGGATGTGCCGGTGCCAGCGCGGTTGCATACGGCATTGCCTGTATGGAACTTGAGGCTGGAGATAGCGGCGTGCGCTCGTTCTGTTCGGTCCAAGGGTCGCTGGCGATGTACGCCATCTGGGCGTTCGGCTCCGAGGAGCAAAAGCAGCGCTGGCTGCCCGAGATGGCCGCTGGCCGTGCGATTGGATGCTTCGGCTTGACAGAGCCCGACGCAGGCTCTAACCCTGCCGGTATGCGGACGCATGCTCGCCGTGACGGCGACGATTGGATTCTTAACGGCTCAAAGATGTGGATCACTAACGGCTCGGTTGCTGAGATCGCCGTGGTCTGGGCTCGGACCGACGAGGGCGTTCGTGGCTTTCTCGTGCCCGCCGGAACCCCCGGCTTCGCCGCTCCAGTAATGCATGGCAAGCTGTCGCTGCGAGCGTCAATCACCAGTGAGCTGACCTTTGACGACGTTCGCCTCCCAGCGGACGCCGTTTTGCCAGGAGTGAGTTCGCTGCGGGGTCCTCTCTCTTGCCTTAACGAGGCCCGTTACGGGATTGTCTGGGGCGCTGCCGGCGCTGCGCGCGCATGCTACGAGGCTGCGCTTGACTACTCGATCAACCGCAAGCAGTTTGATAAGCCGATCGCTGGCTTTCAGCTGACACAGAAGAAGCTCTCCGAGATGGCGGTTGCCGTCAATACGAGCACGCTGCTTGCCCTGCATCTGGGTCGGCTAAAGGATCAGGGAATCTTGCGTACTGAGCATGTCTCGATCGGCAAGATGCACAATGTTCGCGCCGCGCTCGAGGTGGCCCGTAGCGCCCGTAGTGTGCTGGGTGCCAATGGGATCACGCTCGAATACCCGGTGATGCGTCACGCCAATAACCTAGAGTCCGTCTTTACCTACGAGGGCACTGACGAGATGCACACATTGATCGTCGGACAGGCCGTGACGGGGCTAAGCGCGTTCGCTTAGGGGCAGCGACGTTGGAGATGCGCACAGGGCAGTCGGCATCCTTGTTGCGCCAGCATGGGGCGTAGCGTCAACGTTGTGGCTCCCCGAAGGAGGCTAAGAGTGACCCCAATCGATTTTGAGACGCGCGGCAGTTGCGCAGTCATCACGATCAACCGACCAGATGCGCGTAACGCAATTAGCCCCGAGGTTGCCCAAGGCATCGAGGATGCGATCGATCGGCTCGAGGGCGATGATCAACTTCGCGCTGGTGTTCTTGCGGGCGCGCCACCCGTTTTTTGCGCGGGGGCAGACCTCAAGGCGATTGGAGCTGGTCACGCAGCGCAGCTGTCGACCGAGCGTGGTGGGTTCGCTGGTCTGATCAGGCGCGAGCGCACCAAGCCGCTAATTGCTGCCGTGGACGGGCCGGCATTAGCTGGAGGGCTGGAACTGGCGCTGTCATGTGACCTCATCGTCGCATCTGAGGCTGCCACGTTTGGGATGCCCGAAGTTCGCCGCGGCTTGATCGCCGGCGCGGGGGCACTCTTTCGCTTGCCGAGCAAGCTGCCATTCAATCTTGCGATGGAGTACGTCCTCACCGGCGCGCCCTTCGACGTCGAGGTCGCCCATCGCCACGGCCTCGTCAATCGAGTCTGTCCAACAGGCGATGCGCTAGCCGTCGCGCTCGAACTGGCGGAGAGAATTGCCGAAAACGCACCCGTCGCTGTGCGGCTGTCGCGCCAGGTGATGATCGAGACGCATGGTCTCGCCGATGAGCAGGCCTGGGTCTTTAGCGATCAGGCCAACGAGGAAGTTATGGCAACCGAGGACATCGCCGAGGGCATTAGGGCTTTTGTCGAGAAGCGCGCGCCAAAGTGGTCTGGTCGGTAGGGCGAGACAGCGGTCGCTGTCAGCTGTAGCGCAACGGAAAGTTTGTGAGTCCGCGAGTCAGCAGCAGTGGCTGATAGGAGAGCCTCTCACCGACGACCTCGGGGTTAGTTAGACGCCGCAGCATCCGCGGTAGGGCGATCTGGGTCTCCAGCCGTGCCAGCGGCGCACCAAGGCAGTAGTGAAGACCGAAGCCAAAGGCCACGTTGCGGTTGTCTTCGCGCTTTAGATCGAGCACGTCGGGGTCGGCGAAGCGCAGTGGATCGCGGTTAGCGCCAGCTTGGACGAGGAGTACTCGCTGGCCCTCTTTGATCTGCTTGCCGCGAATCTCGAGATCGGCGGCAGCTCTGCGCACGACCAGCTTGGCGGGTCCGTCGTAGCGGTTGAGTTCCTCGACCGCTGACTCGGCTAGATCCGGCTCCTCCAGCAGGACTCGCTGCTGATCAGGGTCTTTCATCAGGGCCAAGAAGCTGTTGGCTATCAAGTTAGTGGTCGTCTCGTGCCCGCCGAAGAGGAGCAGGACGCAAGTGTTGACGATTTCGGCCTCTGTTAGTGATTCGTCATCTTCCTTGGCCTCGATCAGGGCCGATATGAGGTCGTTCTTAGGCGACTTGCGGTGTGCGCCTACGAGTCCGTGGAGATATTCGGAGAGCGCAACTAGTCCGGATTGAGCAAGTTGGCGGTCGTGCTCGTCGCGGGCCCCTTCAAAGATCAGCATTGTGATGTCGTTTGACCAAGCGCGGAAGAGGTCACGGTCCTCGGCCGGGACGCCAAGCATCTCAGCGATAACCATGGCTGGGATCGGATAGGCGATATCTCCTACGACGTCAATTTCGCCGGCGCTAGGAAGGTCAAGTACATGGTCGACCACCTCAATTATGCGCGGCTCTAGCGCCTGAATTGCGCGCGGCGTAAAGGCTCGCTTGACGAGGTTACGCAGGCGCGTATGGCTGGGCGGATCTTTGAAGACCATCCAATCCGACAGTACTTCGTAGGTTGGCGCACGCTGGACTTTTTGCTCCGGGCTGAGCTTCTGCTCGTAGATGATTTGGACCCGGTTAGACGACAGCCGCTTGTCTACAAAGCCCGCCGCGACGTCGTCATATCTAGTGATCACCCAGGACCTATGTGCGGCGTTCCAGTGCACCGGATCGTGCTCGCGCAGCATGCTGAAGAAGGTGTATGGGTCGGCGATCGCCTGCTCGCTGAGAAGGTCAACTTCGTCAGTAGATAGAGCGGTCATTGACTCTCATCCTCCCAGGATTGTGACGACGCAGCCATTGCCGTCGATCCCCGATGCGCCGCCGCCCATGGTTTCCACGAGGCCAGTACGAGCGCCTTGAACTTGGCGTGGCCCAGCTTCACCGCGTAGCTGCCAGGTTATCTCAGCGATCTGAGCCAGTCCGGTGGCACCGAGCGGATGCCCGCGCGACAGTAGGCCGCCCGAAGGATTGATCGGACGGCGGCCCCCTAGCGATGCCTCCCCTGATCGCACCAGTGACGCGCCTTGTCCGGGGGCGGCGAGGCCGAGAGCCTCGGCGGTGACCAGCTCGCCAATCGTGAAGGCATCGTGGAGTTCTACGACATCGATGTCGTCAGGTCCTAGTCCCGCTTGGGCGTAGGCGATCGCGCTCGTATCAGCCACGACATCAAATCCCCATACGTGCTTAGAGGCTTGATCCCACGCCAGCCCCGACTTCAGTGCACTGGCGCGGATGGCAACGTCCCGATCGTCACGGCGCTCATGGCCTAGGACGGCTGCGGCCGCCGCATCTGAGAGGCCCGCGCACTGGAAGAGGGTGAGAGGTTCAGCTATCGGCCTCGAGCTGAGAATCTCCTCTTCGGTAACCGCGCGCCGGCGTTGGGCTCGCGGATTGAGGCTGCCGTGACGAGAGTTCTTGACCGCAACTTGGGCCAGATCAGAGAGGGTCATCCCATAGTCGGCCATGTAGCGAGAGGCGCTCAGGGCGTAGAGGGCTGGCAGTAGGAGTCCGGATGCTTGTTCGCTATCGGTCGTCTCCGGCGTGATCGGGCCGTCGAAGAGCGTGCTCATCTGCTCAATCCCCAGTGCCAGCACGCGCTCGTAACGGCCAGCGGCGATCGCCGCGTGGGCTTCGTGGAAGGCGGTCGTCCCGCTTGCGCATGCGTTTTCGACGGTGATAATCGGGATACCGGTGATGCCGACGCCGCTGAGGGCACGCTGGGCAACTCCGGGCGCCCCGAAGACGGTCCCAACATATGCGGCGTCTACTCCGTCTACGGCCGCGTCTTCAAGGGCTTCTTGGATCGCATCCCAAGCGAGCTGCGCTGGCAGTCTCGCTGGCTGACGGCCAAACATAGAGGTGCCCACGCCCCAAATGGAAACCGTCATGGGGCCACCTCTACCGTGGGATCACCTAGCGCAGAGAGCGCGGTAAGTGCGACGGATGATCCGACCTCAACGGTAGCGTCGGTGGGGGCTACGGAGGCGAGCAGGCGAGGTCCTTGATCGAGATCAACGTAGGCAAGAGTGTAAGGCACCTTGTCGTCTGGTCGGGCGGGGACATGGACTACCGTCAGCGCCCAAATCACCCCTCTGGGGCCAAATTGGGCTGGTTCTACTGGGCCGCGGCAGCGCGGACAGAGCGGTAGCTGTAGTGCGATCGCGTGACCGCACGCCTGACAGCTACGGCCGTCAAGTAGGTGGTGTTGTCCAGCTTGGATTATCACCGGGCGAGGGTCGGCTAGTGCGTCTAATTTCTTCGAGGCTGGTGGCAGTGAGTTCATGGGCTAGGTGTTGGCGAGGTTGCGTCGATCTACAACCCGACGGGCCTTAAGGACAGTTGGCTCGAGCGTGCCGGGTGAGATTAGTTCGACCGGGACGCGGATTTGAAGTGCGCCCTTGAGGCGGTGCTCGACATCTTTAGCGATCTGCTGGCGGGCATCGGCTGGGGAGTTCTCAAGCTCTCGGGCTCTAGTCTCGGTCAGCTCGACGCGGACGGTGATCTCATCCATCGAGCCCCTCTTGTCAACGAGGATCTCGAACTCTGGGCCGAGGCCATCAACCTGACGCAGGACGGTCTCGACCGCGCTTGGGTAGATGTTGGCCCCACGGATGATCAGCATGTCGTCGAGACGTCCGATTACTCCCTCAGGTAGACGCGGATAGGTACGGCCGCATGATGTGGGGCCGTCGTGAACCATGTAAGTCTCATCGCCAGGCCAAAAACGGATCATCGGCTGCGATTCGCGCCAGAGGTGGGTGTAGACGATCGCGCCTCGCTCGCCGTGAGGTAGCGCCACGTTTGCGTTGTCGCGATCAACGACCTCTGTAAATACCTCGTCATTAATTAGCAAGACGCCGTCCTCGGGGACCGCGGTTACGTTGGTGTTGAAGGGGTACATCTCCGACGTCGAGCCAGAGTCGTGTACCGATGCTCCCCAAGCTTTGCTGATCACATCGCGCGTGCCTGGCAGGCTGCCGCCTGGCTCGCCACCCACGATCAGTCGCTGGACCGGCGAGTCGGCGAGGTCTAAGCCCATCCGCTCTGCAACCGTCGTCAGATGCTGACAGTAAGACGGTGTCGCACTAAAAATCGTTGAGCCAATGCGGTACATCAAATCGAGGTGACGCTCGGAGTCAATATTCCCGAGCGGGAAGGTCGTAACGCCGATATGTTCAAGGCCTTGAAGCACTCCCCAGCCGCCGAAGAAGAGTGAGAACGGAAAGCCGATCTGGGCGATATCACAGGGCCGCGCGCCCATCGCCCACATTGCTAGTGCGACGAGTTCCCGAGAGCGTTCCCAGTCCTTATGGGAGACGCAGTACATCGTTGGAGTCCCGGAGGTTCCTGACGAGCCGTGGATTCGAGCAAGGCCATCTGGCGAGTGGTTGCCTGCATAGCTACCGAAGGGCGGGTTAAGCAGCTGGTCTGCGACAAGCATCTTCTTAGTAATCACAGGGACTTTGGCGGTGAAGTCCTCGATCGTCTTGACGTCATCTGGCTTAAACCCATGCGCGTCGTAGTGGTCGCGGTAGAAGGGCAGCTCTTGGTAGACGTAGGTGAGTTGGGCCTTGATCCTTGCGAGGATCAGCTTGTCACGTTGGCGCGGATCCATCGTCTCGCGCTCTTGGTCCCAGTAGCGGCGGTAGCCGCGGCTATCACTCTGCACGTCGACTTCCCCTCTTTCTAACGCGTTTGCAGCTCAGATGTCAGAGGGAAAACTAGCGCTAAGTCGACGCGGCGGGAATCTGCCGATGCTTCAATCGCTGTGAGTCGCTACAGATTGCCGCTCTCGACCCGAACAGCTTCAAGCAGCGCCCCAATGTCGCGCTGGTCTTTTAGGGCCAGCATAGAGACGCCAAGATGCTCGGCTGTTGCTTGATCTAATAAGAGGGTCGCGTTGCGGCTGTATTTTGCGAAGACCTCTTCGGGGCTCATGCGCAAGCTAGGTATGCCTGGTGGCCCCGACGCCAAGGAGGAGAGGCGTTCGCCATTGGTTGTGATGATTTCGACCTGTCCAGCGAACTGCGAGGGAGCCGGGGAGTCTCCCCACGGACGTGCCGTCACGCGCCGGGCGAGCGAAAGGACCTCTTGGTTGGTGATCGCCTCTAGATCAAAAGACAACACGTCTAGACGCCCTGTAATGACGCGCGTCGCTAGACAGTAGGGCAGGCTGAACTTGGCGTCGGGGCTGGTGCGTGGGCTGTACTTCGCTTCAATTGGATCGAGCACGAGCCCGACGCCCTGATCGGGTATGGCAACCACTATCGACTCGATATCGCTAGGTGTAAGCGATGCTCCTTCGATCAGGTCGGCCGCTTGGGCAACCGGGGCGTGGATGAAATGGCAGGCCGGGTAGGCCTTCATTGACACCAGTTCGCTCTCCCATATCTCCCCTAAGTCATCTAGGCGCGGCGCTAGGTCTGGCTGTTGGTCTAAGTGAGAAGAGAAAAGGCCAAAGCGCGATTCGATTACTCGCGCAGGCCCCGTCGCGCCAGCTAGGGCAAGCGATACCGCGTAAACGCCAGCTTGCGCGGCCCATCCAGCGTGCAGCGGCTTGGTCGCCGAGCCATCGTCGAGGTACGCGAATAGGCCAGAGGCGAAGCTGCCAGCGATGCCCAAAGCGTTCACCGTCGTAGTCTGATCTGCGCCGCACGCACGCGCGGCAGCGGCCGTCGCGCCAAATACACCTAACACCGAGGTTGGATGAAAGCCTCGTGCGTATAAACCCTTAGCGGCCACACCTAGGCGCCCGATGACTTCAACCCCCGCTATGTATGCAACCAAGGCGTCGGCGCCACTAGCGCCATGGGCCTCAGAGGCCGCAAGGGCGGCTGGTGCAACCACAGCGCTAACGTGGGCAATAGCTCCCTCGTGGGTGTCATCGAATTCCAGCGCGTGCGACAGCGTGCCATTAACGAAGGCTGCCAGCGGAGCAGGCAGACGAGTCTCGCATCCGATCACCGAGGACTCCGGTGTGCCGCCTTGGGCGATTCCGACCGTAAGGGCGTGGTCGGCGCTACCGATACCGGCGCCAGCTAGCCCGGCGCCCAGCACGTCAAGCATGTGCTGGGCGCCGATCTCAACTACCCGCGGGGGGATATCTCCCAAGTTCAAAGTGGAGCTAAAGCCAGCCAGAACCACCGCCGCAGGTTGGCTACTCACGGCAGAATTAGCCTAGTTCAGCTAGAAACGCACGTAGCTCGCTCAGATACAGGTCTGGCTCCTCGACCGGCGGAGCGTGACCGCTGCCCTCGCAGGATACGAGCCGTCCAGCGGGGAGCAGCTCTGCTGCTGCTTCGGCGATGCCGTGAGGAACGAAGAGGTCATGGCGGCCGCCAAATACGAGCGCCGGAGCGGTGATCGTCGGCAGTACGTCGCGCAGATCGACGTCTCGCAGATCAGCCAACGTTTCATCTGCCCGTGGTGAATTAGCCATGAACATCTCGTACATCCAGTGCTGTGTGGCGTCGCTGATTTCGCCATGGCAGATAAGCCCAGAGACCATCCAGGCCGTATCGGCTCGCGCAGTGCGAAGGCCGACCAGCGTGTCGTCGGCTGCTTGGCGGGGGTTGCCTTGGGGAAAGTCATCGGTGGCCGTCCAGCGCGGGCTGGCCCCACAGGTCAGAACAAGGCCGCCGAGGCGATCGCCTAGCTTGCCCGCGGCATCTGAGACGACTGCGCCGCCGCACGACCAACCGTTTAGGACAGGACCCTCTAGGCCGAGATGGTCTACGAGCTTGACGACGTCAGAGCCGAGTGCCGCTACCGAGTAGTCGACGAAATCGTTGTCAGAACGGTCGCAGCCGCGCAGATCCATAACGATCACTTGGTGGCCGTCTTCGATTAGCTCCGGGGTTACGCGATCCCATAGGCGACCGGTCATGCCCCAAGCGTGGACAAGTACCACTGGTCGTTTAGTTCCGGGGTGGCTTTCGTAGTAGATATTGCGGTCGCCTTCGACCTTAAGCATCGCCATGACTTCTCCTTGCTTTGGGTTGACTAATTACGGCCGATAGCCGCCATCGACGTCTAGCAGCGCTCCAGTTGTAAAGCTCGAGGCGTCGCTTGCCAAGTACAGTGCCGCGCCGACGATCTCTTCCGGGCGCCCGCCACGCTTTAGAGCGTAGCCTTGGGCCTCGGCTGCAAAGACGTCTTCGTCCCATGCCTTTGAGATGTCGGTCAGGAATGAGCCTGGCAGGATCGAGTTGACGCGGACGCTTGGGCCCCAAACGAAGGCGAAGGCTTGGGTCATCGCATTGAGCCCTGCTTTAGCAGCGGCGTATGGGATCACTTCCGGCTTCGGATAGCGGGCAGCGGCGCTCGAGACGTTGATGATCGAACCGCCGCCTGACTGCGCCATGCGCGATCCCACAAGCGAGGTTAGGCGGAACGGGCCTTTTAGGTTGACGCCAAGCGTCTTGTCCCACAGCTCTTCAGTAACAGCCGTTACGTCAGCGTAGAGCGGCGACATTCCAGCGTTGTTTACCAAGATGTCGACCTTGCCGAACTCGGCATAGGCTGCATCGGCGAGTGCGTCCATGTCATCCCAGTTAGCCGCATGAGCAGCTACGGCGAGGGCTCGTCGACCGGTCGTGGAGCGAACCTCTGCGGCCAGCGCTTCGCAGCTATCGAGCTTGCGGCTGGCGATCACGACGTCGGCTCCAACTGCGGCCATCGCCAACACCATCTCTCGGCCAAGCCCGCGGCTACCCCCGGTTACAAGGGCGACTTTTCCAGAGAGGTCAAATAGATTCTTGGGATCCTGCACTGCACTCCTTTGGTTGCGTGGAAGGCAAGACCATTCCAGCCAGGCGGTCATCGCGCATGGCTGGCTGAGTCGCGCGCTGGGCTAACGCACAACGTGATCTTGCGCTCTTTGGGGTGGAGCGTAGCGCTAGCGGGCACGCAGCTCTCGTAGGTCTCTCCAAGGCGGTCGCCTATTAGGTTGCTCTTGGAGCCATCGAATGTGGTTTCGTGTTTCGTATGACTACTACAGAGAATCAAAACGGAATCGCAATCCTCGGCGGAGCTGGAGGCTTGGGAGCGCCAGCTACGCGGCGTCTCGCGCGACGGGCGCCGGTCACGATCGGCTATCTATCAAACGTAGAGAAGGCCGAGGCTTTGGCCAAAGAGATCACCGAAAGCGGCGGGTCGGCCAAGACCGCTCAGGTTGACATGACCGACAGCGACTCCGTCAAGGCCTTCATTGCCCGCGGCGTCTCTGACTGGGGCAAGCTCGATGCGGTTGTCTCAGTTACTGGTCCAGCGATCCCGCTCTGTGCTCTCGATGCGGTTAAGGATGAAGATTTCAAGCGGATCTTCGACACCGACGTCTACGGATCATTCAACGTCATCCGCCATGCATCTGACGCTCTGAAGGCCTCGGGCGGTGGCAGCATCGTGCTCTTCCTCACTACTGCGATTCTGCGAACACTTGAAGACGATGGGATGTCGGGCGTTCCCAAGACGGCGGTAGCTGGCTTGATGCGCCAGGCCGCTCGCGAGGTTGGTCAGCACAACGTACGCCTTAACGGCGTAGCTCCTGGCGTGATCAACGCTGGCATCGTGCTCACCTCCTTTGAGGTTGATGATACGGCCAAGGCGGTCATCGCTAGCTGCCTAAATCAGACCCCTCTGGGCCGCATGGGGGAGCCAGAAGAGGTCGCAGCACTTGTCGACTTCCTCACATCCTCTGACGCGACCTACATCAGCGGCCAGGTGATCGCAGTCGACGGCGGCTATAGCGCCTAACCGTCGACTGCGGGCGATTACTGTTTTGAGCCGGTCGGGCGCCGCGACGTAGTTATGCGCGGATCACGTCGCCTTCACCCCAAGGGGTGATTGTGACACCGCGCTGGCCGAACCGTTCGGGTAGCTCGTCGACCATGTCCCAGGTTGCGTCAAGGCGACCGAATCCGGTGCAAAGCGCGCAGAGTACGCCGAGCTCAACGATTTCGGGCTCCGAGAAGTGTTCGCGCAGGCCATCGTAGGTTGCGTCATCGATAGCTAGGTGGTTGGTGGCCAAGAGGTCTGCGTAGTCGAGCGCGGCGAGCTCTGTCTCGGTCAGGTCGTCGGCCTCGTGTGGCTTCTCAAGTGAACAGACGAGATCTTCAGTGACTCCAGCTTCAGCGCCCGGCGAGTAGCGGATAGCCATGCAGCTGCGGCACTGGTTGTGAAAGGCGATCCGAAGGCGCACGAGCTCGACGAGCCGCGGCGGAAGCTCGCTGCGATCGAACATCACTGTCATCGCGAAAGTCGCGAAGGCGGCAGCAAGCTCCGGGCGGTTTGCGTGGATACGAAGGTTGAGTGGAGCGTCGGGGCCGAAGAGCGGCTCGTACTGTTCTGGTAGGGCGGGAGTGATGCGGGCCATGGTGTTCCTCCGTTGAAGTTGTTAGTGGCTTATGGCAAGAGCGATACTCGAGTCCCAAGCCTAGCGTGCGCAAACACTGCTGCGGAAGTTATTGTGGCCGAGCACATAACGCTGAGGCGGACTGAAGGCGAGGCTAGCGCAGCGCAGCAAATATCTCCGTACCGATCGGTGGGTCTGGGTCTATCTGTGTTGTGGCCATAACGCGTGCGACCATCATGTACTGCCCGATCACCATCAATAGTTCTACGATCTCACGCGGCGAGAAGCGAGCAGCCATCTGCTTCCAGGTTGGGTTAGATGGGCTGACATTGAGAACGACCTCTTCGGTAAAGGTGAGGATCAGTCGGTCGTCATCGGACGAGCCACCACCACTTCGTGCTGCTTCAATCCGCTCCTCCGAGAGCCCTATCTGCCGTGAGATCGCTTCATGTTGATCCCACTCGTACTCTGCCCCAGGAGAGAGAGCGGCGACGCGCAGAATTGCTAGCTGGCGCAAGTTGGGATCTAGAGATAAGTCATTAAGGAGTGCTCCAGAGAAACGTAACCATGGGCCGAAAGCCGTCTCTGCATGGGCCATCAGTTTGAGTATGTTGAGTCGCGGCAGGTCGGCAAAATCGGCGGCCGCCGCCGCCGGTGGATGCGCGGGGTCGATGTAGGGGATGCGTGCCATTTCTGGATGCCGACGTGAGCTCAGCCAGTGCTCGTATCCGCCTGTTGCAGGCGGAAGTAGGCGATGCGGTCAGCGCGAGCGCTGCCGACCCAGATTGTGCCATCTACTTCGAGGGCGGTTGACGCGGTGCCGAATCCATCGGGCTCGCTGAAGCTAAGTAGCTCATCCACTACGAGCGTTTCGGGGTCAATGCTAAGCACCTTGAGGCCAACGTCATAGGTCCGTTTTGAGTGCACTCCAGCAAACACTGTTGTGGCATCGCTGGTCTGGCCAGTGATCAGCAGACGCCCGCCGACCGACCACTTGATGTTGTCGGGCAAAATGTCGACGACGACCTCGTCTCGTTGAACCGGGGTGCGATCGCGCGAAACCCTCAAGACCCGATTGGTGGCCCAAGAGTTCACGTATACCCAAGCCCCATCTGGGGAGACGTCAACTCCGTTTGCAGAGCAACATTCGGTCCCTGGGACATCCTTCCAGCCGGCTCCCGGATGCCACTCTTTGACGTTGCCCGTGACTCCGCCTGCGAGAACCGTGTCGAAGGCCGCGGGGTCATCTGTGCTCATGAAGTTAGTTGCGACGATGCCGCCGCCGGGCAGTGGCGCCACAGCGTTGCCTAGGACGCCCTTCTCGTGGGGGATCACGCCGACCCATGTGGCGCGTGGAATTAGACCGGTTACGTCGATCTCAAATACCTCAATCGCTGAGCGACCGCCATGGTTGACGACGTAAAGTGTGTGCACTCCGGCTGGCCCCTCACGCAGTCCGACGCCGACTGCCGAGAAGTCTTCAAGGTCGGGCGGATCTACGTCGCCGTACTCGTTAGTGTCGAGGCGAATCTCCCCATCTGTAGGGAAGATATCTCTCTTCTCCTTGGTATCGATGTCGACGACGTACAGGTGCCCTTGGTCAACGTCACTGGCCATCCCGCTGGTAACTAGCCATCTGGTGCCGGGGATAAGGGCGAGATCTTCGGCGCTGTAGATTCCGTGGACGAAGCCCACCTCGGTGGTAGAGGGGCTGACTGTAGCCTTTGACATTCCTGCTCCCTTGCTTGTCTAATCGCCAAAACCGAATACGGCGCTAAGGCTAACTTTTACGCCTAGTGGCGGTGTGCGCGGCGCGGCTGGCAGTAGTCGTTGTTGGCAATTACAGTGCGGTTTATCAGGAGCCGGCCTTGGTGGCACTGCCTTTCTTACCCTGCAGCTAGAGCGCTAAGAAAAACAACAGGGGGTCTGGGATGGGTCGTCTTGATGGAAAGGTAGCCGTGATTACTGGGTCGGCCCGTGGACAAGGGGCGGCGGAGGCGAGATTGTTTGCCAGCGAAGGCGCTCGTGTCGTGGTAGCCGATGTGCTCGATGAGGAAGGCGCTCAGACCGCCGCAGAAATTGGCGATGCTGCGATCTTTGTTCACCATGACGTAAGCGAAGAGGGCGACTGGAGCCACCTAGTGAGCGCTACGCTCGAGCGGTTTGGGCGGATCGACGTGCTCATAAATAACGCTGGCTTCTTACAGCGATCGCCGCTCGCCACTGATACGCGGGAGAATTTCGAGCGCCATTTCAAAGTCATGCAGCTCGGGGCCTTCCTTGGGATGCGATCTGTTGTCGAGCCGATGCGCGCGGTTGGCGGCGGCGCGATCGTCAACGTGTCCTCGACCAACGCCGTCACCGGCTCACCTGACTCGATCGCCTACACGGCGGCAAAATGGGCACTGCGTGGAATGAGCCGCTGCGCTGCAGTTGAGTTCGCTGCGTTTGGCATCCGGGTAAACACGATCATTCCGGGGATGATCGATACACCGATGATCGCTGGCAATACGCCAGAACACAACGCCGCCGTTCACGCACGGATTCCGCTGCACCGCGCGGGACTACCAGAAGAGGTAGCCCGAGCTGCCCTGTTCTTGGTCTGCGACGACAGCTCTTACAGCACGGGATCTGAGATTAAGGTCGACGGCGGGCTGACGATCTAGCTAGGTGAGCTACTTCAAGACGATCGGGTTCAACGGCGACCCAAGTGCACGCGGCAGGTTGAGCGGCGGGGCGATTAGCAAGAACTCCCAGCTTTGATCCTGCTCGCACGCTTCAGCAAGCTCATCGAGAACCCAGAGCTCACCTATCGGCATGCCGAGATCGACAATTAAGGGCTGGTGTACGGGGAACATCTTGGTCTCAGGTGACTCGCCTGGGATCGCTTCAAACGAGAAGTTGTCGGCCGCTGAGGCCGCAACTTCATTGCGGTGATACCAATCAACACAGGCAAGCCCTGGGCCTGGCGAGGCCGAGAACCAGTCAAGACGCTGCTCGGCGTTCTCTAGCGTCCACCAGCGCTTCATCGCTCCAGTGCGCAAGAGCACGATGTCTCCTGAGCGCAGCTCGAGCCCTTGTGCTTCGGCTACGGCGTCGAGGAGGTCTGGCGTCAGAATGGTTGTCGGCTCTAGCCAGGGAACTCCTTGATGGCGGGCAATATCGAGCAGGACGCCGCGGCCAGCAAATGTAGCGCTGTGGTTGCCGATCGCCAAAACTTCAGCGCCGGAGCCAGATGTTGCGCCAGCCCAGAAGCCGTTGTACATCGTGTGATCGATGATCACGTGGGCGAGTGCGTCCCAGTGGGTTGTCCCGTGGGTGGCCATGTCAAATCCATCGTCGGTGTAGACGAAGTCCGTCAGCCAGATCGGGTTGTCGCTTACGGCGTCGGTGCCGCTGACCGTTACGTAGTGCTTGGCTGGTGCACGTGAGGGGTGCCTTGGGGCGGACTCCTCGATCGGAAGCGCTAGCGAGATAACCTTGCCACGCTTGGGCAGGGTTGTGGCGTAGCGAACCTGCTCATCACCGATGAAGTTGAGGGTGCCGAGTTGGTCGTCTGGCCCCCAGCGTCCCCAGTTGTTGACTCCCTGTGGAACGTAGCCACCGGTGACCTTTAGGTCGTCGGCAACCGTGTATGTGGGAGGCGACCAGCCTGAGCCAGGACCGCGGAAGCTCTTACGAGGAGTCATCAATACTCCTTATGCGTCCTGCAGGGAGGCCGGCGGCACCAAGGCGTCTGCCTCGGCCTCGGCCTGCGCGCGTTGGTCGGCGAGGAGGTGGCGGTCAAACCAGGCGACGGCGTGGCGCATTGCTACGCCAAGTCCGGGCTCTGAGTAGAGGCCAACGGTGTCGTAGGGGAGGACCACAAGCTTCTTGGGCTCGCCAGCACGGTCGTAGGCGACGCGCACCTGCTCGAGTGGGTGATGTAAGTCATATGAACCGTTGGTGACGATTAAGAGTGGTCGGGGTGCGATTAGATCCGTGACTCGGTCGGGGAAGAATTCGATCACTTTCTCCACGGACTCCAGCGTTATGTTCGCCTTATAGGTAGGCATCTGCTGCTCTGCCGCTTCGCAGAAGCCGACAGCTAGCTCATCTCCAGGCATCGCCGATGGCTGACCGGTGCCGTGCATCGCAGTCAGCGGGATGTAATCGCCTTCTCCTGTGGCGTAGCGCTTGCGGCGATCGGCTAGTAGGAGTCGCTGCATCTCCTCCCACTCAAACGGGTTGTGCAGTGATCGTGTCCAACGTCGCCCAAGGGCCGGGCTTTGGGCGACAACTACCTTTATCCGCTGCTCAACCGCTGCGGTATAGAGCACGATGCCGCCACCGAAGCTAACTCCCCAAATCCCGATCCGCTCTGGATCGACTAGATCGTCGCGTGTCTCAAGCCAAGAGATCGCGTTTCGGAAGTCTTCAACTTGGCGAAGCGGGAAGAGCTGGCGGCGGGGCTCGCCCTCGCTTGAGCCGAAGGTGCGGTAGTCGATTGCCAGGACGACATAGCCGGCCTCGACTAGATATGCCGCATGTGGAGGAAGTGCCTCCTTGACGACGCCGAAGCCATGCCCAATGACTACGGCAGGGCGTGGCGATTGGAATCGGTCGGGATCCGGCAGATAGAGGTCGGCCGCACAACGGATGCCACAGCTATCGAAATTGATCGCCTGAGATTCGGACATGAGGAGCCTCCCCTTCTGTTGACTACGTGCTTGAGAGTGGGCTGAAGATAAGTGCCTAGCACCTTGGGCGCCTGATTTCTAGGCAGCAGGCTTTGGCGGTTGCCACAGTCGACGGCGAACACCGCCTAGCAACTAGGCCCTCACACGGCGATCGTCTCGCCTAGAATGGGACGCCTTGATGGATCAGTAGCCGTTGTTACGGGCGGCGCCTCGGGTATTGGCAGAGCTTGTGCACTGGCGATTGCGCGAGAGGGCGCTAGCGTCGCTGTCGCAGACATAGAAGAACATGGCGCTCAGAGCGTATGTGAGGAAATCGTCTCCGCTGGCGGTGTTGCTATCGCTGTTAGTTGCGATGTGCGTGACGAGGCGCAGGTCGCTGGGCTTTTTAGCCTCGCGACGACAACATTTGGCGAGGTTACGAGCCTCGTCACCAGCGCTGGGATCGTCTCGTTCGAGCAGACTGGCGACTGTGATCTAGAGGACTGGCAGCGAGTGATCGATGTCAATCTGACGGGAACGTTCTTGTGTGTGAAGCATGCTTTGGCGTCGATGCAAGTTGCTGGCAGTGGATCGATTGTCACGATCGGGTCGGTCTCAGCTGTAGTTGCCGGCAATACCGACGTGGGCCCTGGTTATAAAGCGGCCAAAGGTGGAGTTCTTCAGCTCACACGGCTAGTAGCTGCGCAGTATGGAGCGAAGGGGATTCGCGCGAACTGCCTCTGCCCTGGGCCCGTTGACACAGGAATTATTGAGGCAGGACAGGGCAGTCAAGAGAATGCCACGACGTTTGCTCGTCTGGCCCAAGGCGTGCCGATGGGCCGAGCTGGAAGGCCGGATGAAATCGCTGCGGTCGCCTTGTTTCTACTCTCTAGCGAGTCAAGCTACATGACTGGTTCAGCCGTGTTCGCAGACGGGGGTTACACCACTGTCTAAACACCGTCGGTCCCGCCCTGTATCGATTGGCGCAGCGATCGCTGCGACCCACGTATTTTCCCATCCAAGGAGTGTCAGATGAGCGCTAGTAATGGACAGCCGCAAGATCAACAGCGGCTGATCGACCCCGAGACGGCAGAATGTCCCTATCCGTTCTACGCTGCCCTGCACAAGGAGCGCCCAGTTCGCGAGGAGCCAGGGCTGGGCTGGCTAGTCAGTCGCTATGAAGACGTTCGCAACCTCGCTCTCAACACTAAAGAGTTCTCTTCGAGCGTCGCCGGCCAAGATGGCCCCCGCCATATGGGAGTTAGCCCCGAACCACTGTCGGATGAGGTCAAGGAGCTGTTGGAGCAGTATCACCCGATGGACAATGCTCTGTTCACTGCCGATCCTCCCAGCCACACTCGCCACCGAGCGCTCGTAAACAAGGCCCTAAACCCACGGCGCGTACGCCAGCTAGAGGGTGCGATGAGAGAGATAGCTAACGATCTCGTTGATGCCTTCATCGACGACGGTCGCTGCGAGCTGCATACTCAGTTTGGGATCGGCCTGCCGCTAACTGTGATTGCAGACACGCTCGGTGTCGATCGCGCCGATATGGCCGACTTCAAGTACTGGTCAGATTGCATGATCGCCGGGAATCTTGACGTGCTCGACAATCAGCGTCGAGCCGAAGTGGCTCGCGCGGTGATCGCCTTTCAGCAGTACATGATTCCCCGCATCCAAGCGCGTCGCGAAGATCCATGTGACGACCTACTCAGCGACCTAACCAACGCCGAGATTCAGGATGCGGATCCCGAGAGTGGGATTAGCGGGCCACGCACGCTTACTACTGCTGAGCTGCTGCCGATTATCAGTCAACTCTTATTGGCCGGCAACGAGACGACCACGAACCTGATCGGCAATGGCTTGGTGATCTTGATCGAGCAGCCCGAGGTGATGGCAGAGGTCCGCGCTGACCACAGCTTGATTCCACGGTTCGTCGAGGAGGTTTTGCGCTTTGACGGACCAATCCACTGTACTTTTCGGCTCGCCAACGATGACTGCGAGATCGCAGGTCAGGCTATTCCAGCGGGCACTATGGTGATCCCAATGTGGTCGGCCGCAGGACAGGACGAGGCTGTATTTAAAGATCCGCGGACCTTCAATCTCCACCGCAGCAACGTGCGCAAACATCTGACCTTCGGCCACGGTATTCACTTCTGCGCCGGTGCCGAGATGGCGCGCGTTGAGGGTCGGGTAGCCTTCGAGACGTTGCTAAGCCGCCTCGATGACATCCGTCTCGCGCCGGATGAAGATCTCTCCCATCACGCAAGCTTTTCCGCGCGCGGCTATAAACATGTCAATATCGAGTTCAAGCCAGTCGCCTAATACGAGTAAGGAGCGCCGCAGATGCCAGCCCAATCAGACCCCCGCTTTGATGCACAGCCGGAAACCGCGGCAGCCCTCGCGCAGATGAAGGAGGTCGCATGGACGGCGACTGACCCCGAACTGCTGGAGCTTTGTCGGGTACGCATGGCCTTGATGTTGGCCAGCGGCGAGGATCTCAAGGAGCCGGCACCCGAGACTCTTAGCGACCGCGAGCTAGCCTTCTTAGCCTTTACAGAGCAGTTTGTACTGTCGGTTGCCTCGGTCTCAGACAGTGAGGTCGATGCGCTACTGGCCTACGCAGAGCCCGTTGATGTTTACAGCTTTGTGGCCGCTCTTTATAGCTTGGAAATGACCCTACGAATCGAAATGGCGAGCCGGGTTGTCTTGGCTCCCGAGGAGGCTGCAGCATGAGCACCGCAACTCGTATCCCACCCCCTCAGACAGCCGGTGTTCACTGGTATGGAACCGAGATCGATGTTGCGATTGACACCTTCTCGGCGACCGCCGTGCGTGCGTCAAGCCTTGATGCGATCACAACCGAGGTAGTGCGTCTTCGCTGCGCCCGTTACCACGACTGTCGCCTCTGCCAGTCCCTGCGCTCGCAGGACGCTCTTGCTGATGGACTTGACGAGATCTTAGCTGCGAAGGTCGATCACTATGAGAACTCTGATCTAGACGAAAGCCTAAAGGTCGCGCTGCGCCTGACTGACGCAGTGATCGTCAATCCGTCGTCAGTCGACGCCACAATGGCCGCCCAACTCCACGAGCACTTCTCCCAAGAGCAGATTGCCGAGATGCTTCACGACATAGTCAAGTGGAGCTTTCAGAAGGTGCTCGTCGCGCTGCGCCTTGAGGCGCCGGTGCGTGACGGCCTTAGTGTTCTCTCCTTTGACGAGCACGGCGATCCCAGCATCGGCGAGTCAATAGCCGTCGGCTAGCCGACCCGCGCCCGCGGCCAACCTATCTCACTGGGCTGAGACCACGTCAAAGAGGTTGGCGTACTTCTCCATAGCCGCTACACGGCGAGTCGGGACGTGGTCAGTCGGGATCTCAACCGGCTCATATCTACGCGTGACGATCTTTGCGACCGTTGCCTTATGTACCTCGTCTGGCCCATCGTAGAGACGTGCCGCGCGGGCGTAGGCGTACATCTCGGCGAGCGGCATGTCGGTCGAGAATCCCAGCGATCCATAGACCTGAATTGCGCGGTCGAGGATGTCGTGCATGACCTTCGCACCGTGATATTTGATCATCGCGATCTCTTGGCGGGTTTCAGAAGCCCCGACCTGATCGATCTTCCAGGCGGCATGTAGCGTCAGCAGGCGCGAGGCGCTCAGATCGGCTGCCGAGAGTGCGATGAAGTCCTGCACGAACTGCTTATCGGCGAGGCGGCTGCCATGGACGCTCATCGATACAGACCGTTCGCACATGTCGTCAAAGGCGCGTTGGGCCACGCCGATCCAGCGCATGCAGTGGTGGATACGGCCTGGCCCCAGCCGCTTCTGAGCTAGGACAAATGCACCACCCTCGTCGCCTAGAAGATTGGAATAAGGGACACGCACGTCGCGGTAGTGGACCTCGCAGTGGTCGTGAAGTGGGCCCTTGTGATCGGGATCGTTCATTACCCCGATCGGACGCATCTCGATGCCGGCCTTATCGGTCGGGACGATGATCATCGACTGGCCTTCGTAGGGGT
Organism: Solirubrobacterales bacterium; assembly: GCA_947474595.1. Taxonomy (GTDB): domain Bacteria; phylum Actinomycetota; class Thermoleophilia; order Solirubrobacterales; family Solirubrobacteraceae; genus CANJIV01. Next base: position 88,489 of record CANJIV010000001.1, on the reverse strand, counting down.
GTACGCTGGGATCGGTCACGGCCATAAGGATGTGGAAGGCGGCGCGGTCTCCATTGGAGACAAACCACTTGCTTCCGTTGATCACCCATTCGTCGCCATCGCGAACGGCGGCAGTCGTGAACTGCTTCGGATCAGAGCCAGTGCCCTGCTCGGTCATCGAGAAGGCGCTGAGGATCTCGCCAGCGAGCAGTGGCGCTAGCCATTCATCCTTTTGTTCGTCGGTTGCAGCGAGAGCCAGCAGCTCTGCATTGCCGGAGTCCGGGGCCTGGTTGCCGAACACGGGTGGTCCCAGCTCAGACATCCCGAGGATCTCGTGCATTAGGGCGAGCTTGACCTGGCCGTAGCCTTGGCCGCCGTGTTCTGGATCTAGGTGCGCTGCCCAGAGGCCACGGTCCTTGACCTGCTGCTGCAGGGGGCGGATTGCACGAAAGAATGTCTCGTGATCTAGATGCAACGTCTCCAGCGGGAGAATCTCGGTGCGCAGAAAATTACGCATCCACTCAAGCTGTTCTTCCCACTCCGGTTCGGTCGAGAAATCCCAAGGCATGCTGTCATCTGCTCCGTTAATTAGGTGTGTTGGCTGCCTAGAACCTTACGGATATCCGGCCACAAGTAGCTTGCAAGCTCGGCGGGCATTGTGGCGCTCGACAATAAGCGCGACAATTGCGTCAGATTCTTGGTGCTGGCTCGGTATGGTCGCCATAGATCAAGATCCCCATCCAGCAGCGAGCAGGAGGCAAGGTAGAGATGAGTAAACATCCAGCAGTTCTTAGCGCGTCGGAACTCGACAACCCCCTTATTGGCGACACGATCCAAGTTTCTGTCGTCTCACCCGACATCTATCGCGGACTCGACAACCTTGTTGCACTTGGAATCGGGCCGTTCATGGTCTTTCGCGTCGGTCCCGATAACGCGATCGACCTCACATTCGAGGGCAAGCCCGCAGAGTTTTCGATGATTCTCGCCTTTGCGACTCATCAGAACATGATGTGGGAGGTCGTTCAGCCGCTCGAAGGACGAACGATTTACTCAGATTTTATCGACGCTGGCCACCTCGGCCTCCATCACGTTGGCATTAGCTGCAACGCAATCCCCTACGAGGAGCGCGCTGCTGAGCTTGTACGGCGTGGATACGAGTACCGCATGGGCGGCCGAGCATTTAACGGCGACGTCCCCTTTGGCTACTTTGCCTCCAATGATCCGACCGCGCCGATGGTCGAGATCTTTGACTTCCCAGAAGGATTTGCCCCGACGCCCGACGAGTGGTACCCAGCGCCGCCGCCGGAAGTTGCCTAACCAAGACTCTCAGACCACCACAACAAACCCCTTTAGAAAGGTCAAGACATCATGGAAGTACCACGCCTAGAGCTCTACGAGAACAAGTACAGCCACTTTAAGTTCGAGCGCCGCGACGGAATCATGCAGGTCACTATGCACTCCGACAACAAAGATCTCGTCTGGGGCGCAGTCCCCGACGAGGAGATGGGCTACATGCTCGAAGATATCGGTCGCGATGCTGAGAATAAGGTGATCATCCTCACCGGCAGCGGCGATACCTTTATTCACCACGAGGATCTTGGTGGTGGTTTCGACAAGATTCCAGCAGAGATTTGGCCCGGAATTGTCTCTTACGCCAAGCGCCTACTTAATGCCCATCTCGACATTGATGCTCCGATGATCGCGGCTATCAACGGTCCGGCGACAATTCACGCCGAGCTGGGGTTGCTCTGCGACATCGTGCTTGCATCTGACACCGCGGTGCTAGCCGATCAGCCTCACTATCCCAACGGCCTCGTTCCTGGCGACGGAGTCCAGGTCATCTGGCCGATGTTGATTGGTATGAACCGTGCGCGCCATATGCTCTTCACCGGGCGCCACCTCACACCACAGGAGTCGCTTGACCTCGGGCTCGTAGCCGAGGTGCTTCCAAATGCCGACCTCCTGCCACGCGCTTGGGAGCTCGCACACAAGCTGCTGGAGGCTCCGCCGACGACGCTACGTCTGACGCGCACCGTATTCACAAGCCAGATCAAGAAGCAACTCAACGAGCACCTAGGCTACGGCTTGGCCCTTGAGGGACTTGCTGCGGCCGAGTACTGGCCCGGTGAGTTCAAGGCCGGAGATATGCCCTAACCACTATTGCGATTGAAAGAGGAGATAAAATGAGTCAATTAGAGGGTAAGGTCGCGTTTATTACAGGAGCAGCGCGTGGCCAGGGCCGTAACCACGCTGTGCGTCTAGCAGAGCGTGGGGTAGACATCATCGCGCTCGATATCAACCGCTCGATCAGCACCGTGGCCTACCCAGGCCCAGATGCCGACGACCTCGCCGAGACCGTACGTCAGGTCGAGGCGACAGGCCGGCGCATCATCGCGCGTGAGGTCGACGTACGCGACGCCGATAAAGTCAAAGCAGTGGTCGATGAGGGCTTCGAGCAGTTCGGGCGAATCGACATCATCATCCCAAATGCGGGGATCGCTTCGGTTGCCGCAGTTGGCGATCTGACTCCCAAGATTTGGGACGACATGATCGATATCAACCTAAATGGGGTCTGGTATTCGATCGCCGCAGCTCTTCCGCACATGCGGGCGGGCGGTCGCGGCGGTTCGATCGTGTTGATCGGATCGGTCTGCAGCCAAAAGGGACTGGGTAACTTGGCTCACTACGTAGCAGCCAAACACGGAGTCGCTGGCATGACAAAGACGCTTGCCTTCGAGCTGGGGGTGGAGAACATCCGAGTCAACTCGCTCTGGCCGACCAACGTCGACACCGACATGGTGCAAAACGAGTGGGTTCGTAAGCTCTTTCTGCCAGAGATTGAGAGCCCGACCCGCGAGGACTGCGAGCAGCCTGATTCGGCCTACTGCATGGCCAATGCAATACCGGTTCCGTGGATTGATATCGACGACGTCACAAACGTGGTGCTATTCCTCGTCTCTGACGAGGCGCGCTACATCACCGGCACAGGCATCCCGATTGATGCCGGGTTCCTGCTTAAGTAGCCCAAGATCGCGTCACGGTGTCAGTTGGCCCTACTGGGCCAACTGACCGCCGTCGACAGCGAGTACATGGCCAGCGACAAAGTCCGATGCCGCCGAGCAAAGAAAGACGATCGCTCCCTTAAGGTCGTCGGATGATCCGAACCGCCCGAGTGGGATCTTCTGACGCAGCATCTCGCCTCGGACGGCAAACGCTTTGTCAGACATGATTGAGGGAAACCATCCGGGTGCGATTGCGTTGACGTTGATGCCGCGCGGCCCCCACTTGCAGGCGAGATCTTTGGTGAAGGTAACCAGCCCACCCTTGCTTGCGTTGTAGGCGATCGCGTCGATGTAGTCGCTGGGAGCACCTCGAGTGGCCATAACTGAAGCGATGTTGACGATCTTGCCGTGACCTTGTTCAAGCATCACGCGGCCCGCCGCCTGCGCAAACAGGAAGGCTCCAGTTAGGTTGACGTCAATTACCTTCTGCCAGCCTTCTAAGGACGTCTCCTCTGGCGATGCTGCCCATGTGGTGCCGGCGTTATTGACTAGCACGTCAAGGTGGCCAAACTCGGCGACGGCGCGGTCGACGGTGGCCTGGATCGCGATCTGATCACGGGTGTCGCACGCAACTCCAATCGCACGCACGCCCGCAGCCTCTGCGATCTCGGCCGCGGTCGTTTGGCAGCGCTCTCCATCGCGGCCACAGAGAACTAGGTCGGCGCCGGCTTCGGCAAGTCCTTCGGCCATCTGGCGCCCAATACCGGTACCGCCGCCGGTAATTAGAGCGACTTTGCCAGTCAGATCAAAGAGATCGTGGACCGAGCGAGATGGAGTCATTGGGGTGTTTTTTGAGCAGCTTCGCCAACCTGCTGCTGAGCCCATGGACGCAACTCACGCTTGAGCACCTTCTGCGTGAGCGTGCGAGGTAGTGGTTCTTGGCGGACAATGACAGCCTTGGGGCGCTTGTACTTTCCTAGCACTTCGCAAGCAGTCAAGACCGCCTCTTTCGATACCGCGCCCGCAGCGTTAGGGACGACGATTGCGACGACTATCTCCCCCCACTGCTCGTCGTGGATGCCGACTACTGCTGCTTCGCTAACGCCGTCGAGAGAGTAGATCACGTCTTCAATTTCTTTCGGGTAGATATTTAGCCCACCCGAGATGATCAGGTCCTTCGTGCGGCCCGTGATTGTGAGGAAGCCCTCTTCGTCTATGAGCCCCATATCGCCGCTGTTAAACCAGCCATCGGCGAAGGCTTCCTCCGTGGCATCGGGCCGGCCGAAGTAACCCTGCATGGTGGCGAGCGACCGCAAGAGAGTTTCGCCTTCGCCGTGGGCAGCGATCGATCCATCGCTAAGACGAACCGCCAGTTGAGTGATCGACATCGCGCGACCAGCACTGCCTGCCTTGGGAATCGCCTCCTCCGGCTTGAGTGCGGTGGCAATCGTTGGGAACTCTGACATTCCGTAGCCTTGGACGACATCGCAGCCTGGAAGTTCTGAGTTGATCGCTTCGATCACTGGGACGGGGACAGGCTCGGCTCCTGAGATGATCCAACGCAGATCGGTTTGGCGCAGAATTGCTAGCTGTTCGGGGGCCGCCAGGAGCTGCTTGAGCAGGGTGGGAACAAAGAAGGTGTGCGTGCAGTTCCCATCTCGCACTCCAGCGACGATCTTGTCAACCGTGAGGCCTCCGGTCGGCATCAAGACGGTGGAGCCACCTAGCCACCACAGTGGCAAGACTAGGTTGTGAAAGCCAGCAGCCCATGACAGCGACGGCACCGCGAGATATCGATCTTGGGCAGTGAGGCCGAAGTCCACGACCTGCTGGTATGCGTTCCAAAGGATCCCGGCGTGTGTGTGGGCAGCGCCTTTGGGCTTTCCTGTCGTGCCTGAGGAGTAGAAGAACATGAAGAGATCGTTTGGTCCCGGGCCGTTGGGGACCGTCGTGGCTGCGATCGCCAGAAGGCTCTCGTAGTCGTGGGTATTTGCGACCGCAGAGGGCCCGACCGCGATGATGGCCTCAGGTAGACCCGAGGCATCGGCCAAGCTGGCATCGGAGGCGGCGTTTAGTACTAAGCAGTTGGCATCACAGTCCTCGAGTACGCCGAGCACTTCGGGGCCGGAGTTGAGAACATTGACCGGTACGCAGATAGCGCCCATTGCGGCGGTAGCGAAGAAGATCTCAGGCCACTCGTGGCAGTTGGGCAGTAGTACGGCGACGCGGTCGCCGGGGGCAATCCCGATCGCTTGTAATGCGTTGGCGAAACGTAGAGCACGCTCACGCAGGTCGCCGTACGTCCTTGGGGTGCCGTTGAAGATCACGGCGCTCTCGTCACGGCGCGACGTTGCGCAGATTCGATCTAGAAGGGTGAAAACGTTGCCAAACACAACCGTGAAGAATGGCGCCAAGCTCGGCAAAAGTACGAGAGTTCGTTGGGGGCGTTGGAGTCTTCGACAAGGAGATCCTCGATAGAGACCGACCATTGGGCCATCGTTAGGGTCGTGCCCACGATTCTTTTAGCTCGCCACGGCCAAGCTTCCTTTGGTCAAGCCGACTACGACGTGCTCTCCCAAGAGGGCCATCTGCAGGCCGCGGCGCTGGCCGACGACCTCGACCGCCGCGGCGTGCGCGTCGATCAAATCGTCTCCGGCTCACTAAAGCGTCAACTTGACACCGCGGCCCCGGTCGCCGCTAGGTCCGGAGTTAGCGTAACGGTCGACGCCCGGTGGAATGAGTACGACGCCAATGACGTGTTAGCCCACCACTCCCAAAGCCTTGTGCGTGACAGTCGCCCACCGGGCAGCGACGCTCCTGCCGCCTCTTCGGCTGAGTTTCAAGAGGCGCTGGAGGCAGCGTTGTTGCTTTGGATCGCGGCGGGACCAGAGAGTTCAACGCAGGAATCTTGGTTTGCGTTTTCAGCGAGAGCCAGAGCTGCCTTAAACGATGTTGGCGCTGGCCTGGACTCAGGCCAAACTGCGATCGTCTTTACGTCCGGGGGCGTCTTGGCTGCGATCTGCGTTGAACTACTAGGGGTCGCTCCTGCAGGGCTACTCGTCTTTAACCGCGTCTCCATCAACGCCTCGATCACGAAGGTTGTTAGCGGAAAGCGCGGGTCGACATTGATCGCCTTCAATGATCATTCACATCTAGACTTCCAAGGCGGCTCCTTAGTCACCTATCGCTGATAAGCCTAGGGGGCTAGCCGATCGCCCCGACGGCTTTCAGAGCCGCGCGCTCTTCGTCCCCGATGCCCCAAGCGGCGAGCCCTGAGTCGGTATCGCTGCCAGCCGGCGGTGGCGGCCCCGTGATCGCCCCAGGCGTACGACTAAACCGGGGCGCGGGGCCTGGCTGGCGAACCCCGTCGATCTCAACAAACGTGCCGCGCGCCACCATGTGTGGGTGGTCGGCAGCCTCAGTAAGGCCATAGATCGCCGTCGCGCAAGCCTCGGCAGGCTCGAGTAGCGCGGCCCATTGATCGCGCGTGCGAGTCAAGAAGACGGCGGCGAAGCGTTCTTTTAGGTCGGGCCAGCGCGCTTGATCCCACTGAGGAGCATCGGCGGGATCGATCTCCATGATTGAGAGCAGCTCGGCGTAGAACTGAGGCTCGAGCGCTCCAACGGAGACATGCCCGCCATCGGCGGTCTCGTAGACCTCGTAGAAGTGAGCACCGCTGTCGAGGAAGTTGGTGCCAGGGGAGTCCGACCAAAGGCCGCCCGCCCTTAAGCCGTGGAAGAGGCTGAGTAGGACTGCAGAGCCGTCGACCATCGCTGCATCTACTACCTGTCCTTGGCCTGATGTGCGCGCCTCCAGGATGGCGCAAACGATGCCGAGGGCTAAGAACATCGCGCCGCCGCCAAAATCACCGACAAGGTTGAGCGGCGCCAGTGGGCGCTCGCCCTCGCGAGTTACCGACCCTAGTACGCCTGCGATCGAGATGTAGTTGATGTCGTGGCCGGCGACCATCGCCATAGGTCCATCCTGACCGTATCCCGTCATCCGCCCAAAGACGAGCTTAGGGTTGCGCGCGAGTACCTGCTCGGGGCCGACCCCTAGACGTTCCATTACTCCCGGGCGAAAGCCTTCGATCAGGGCATCGGCTGATTCGCACAGCTTCAACACTAGTTCGCAGCCTTCGGCTGTCTTAAGATCGACAGCGACCGATGGTCGACCACGGTGCAAGAGGTTGATCGGCCCCGTGTTCATCGGAGATACCGGACCAGGGCGGTCGATGCGGATCACGTCGGCACCAAGGTCGGCCAAAAGCATTGCAGTAAATGGGCCGGGGCCGATGCTGCCGATTTCAACTACGCGGACGCCCACTAGTGGACCGGATCGCTTGGTGTCTGTGGTGGAAATCTTTTTACTCCTCGGTATGAGACCGTTGCGGCCGCTTTTAAGGGGCCTGTTTGCCTTGGCATTGAGCGGCAGTCGGCCGCATCTAGGCTGCAGAAATTACAGCTTCCCGACTTTGTGCGGTGCTTGGCTTTGGGAGGCCTCCACAAAAGGTGCTGGGCAAGAGGTTTGGCTCTTGGCCTCAGGTGCGTACATTCATGATTAGTTAGTATTACGCGCAGAACTAAGTCGGCGGCTGGCGCCAACTGCTACCTAAATCGCCTAAGCGGCGGGGAGGACGGTAATCATGGAGATAGGTCTTCAGTTCATTTTCCAAAATATGCATGACGGCATGTCAGACGCCGACATGTTTCGGCGCGAGACAAAGCTCGCTATCCAAGCTGAAGAGGTCGGCATGGATTACGTGATGGCTCCTGAGCATCACTTCAACCCCAACTACGCGATGATGCCCGACAACATGCAGTGGCTCTCCTATGTGGTGGCCAAGACCAACCGGATCAAGGTCGGCACTGGGGCAATCATCCTGCCGTGGTGGGAGAACCCCACTCGCGTTGCCGAAAAGATCGCGATGCTCGACATTCAGGCTGAGGGCCGGTTTATGCTCGGCTTTGGCCGCGGGCTGGCACGTGAGGAGTACAGGGCTTTCGGCGTCGACATGACGGAGTCGCGTGAGCGTTTTGACGAGTCGCTTGAGATTATTCTCGACATCCTCGCCACCGGCGTTGCTGAGTACGACACCAAGTTCTTTAAGCAGAGTCGTACCGAGATCCACCCGACGCCTGAGCACGACTTCCGCGAGGACGGCTTCTTCGCTGTCGCGATGACGCCAGACTCCGCGATGGCTGCAGCTCAGTCAGGCGCAACGATGATGTGCTTTATCCAAGCGCCGTTCGAGGTTCACGCCGAGGCCATCAACGCTTGGCGTGACCGCTACAAGGAGGTCCACCCGGGGCGTCGTACGGGCTCCCCGATGTTGACTGACTTCACTTTCTGTCATGAGGATCCAAAGGTAGCCGAAGAGGTCGCCCGCGAATATCTCTCGAAGTACTTCATCACTGTCATCAAGCACTATGACTTTGATGGATCGCACTGGGGCGAAACGCAGGGTTATCAGGCCTATCAGGCTGGTGCCGACATGATCAAGGAAGTAGGCCAAGAGGCCGCGATCGAGGGCTTTATCCAGTCGCAGTGCTGGGGCACCCCGGACCAGATGATCGAGAAGTACAAGAAGAGGATGGAGCTCGTTGGCGACATGCACTGCTCAATGGCAGTCTCATACGCTGGCATGCCGTTTGACCTCTGTACCTCTAGCCTCGCCTTGATCGGCGAGAAGGTCGCGCCGCGTTTGCGTGAGCTCAAGGTTCCGGTTGGAGCGCCTGCTTAGCCGCTACTTCGAAGCCTGGCTTCGGCCTATCGAGTATTCAAACAACGGTCTCGCTGGATTAGCAGCGGGGCCGTTGTTTTCTTGCTAAGACGATGGAGAGCTTGGTGCCGCCAGCGTGACAACCTCTAGGGCGTTCTCGCTGTAGCTGCGGCGCAGTACCTTCTTGTCAAACTTTCCAACACTTGTCTTTGGCACCTCGGCGATGAATGCCCAACGTTCGGGCACCCACCAGCGCGCGACCTGGCCATCAAGCCACGCGCTTAATGCCGCGGCGTCTACGCTTGATCCTTGGCGCAAGACCACGCAGGCCAGTGGGCGCTCGTCCCAGCGCTGATCAGGGACCGCCACCACGGCAGCCTCGACGATCTCTGGGTGGCCCATCAGAAGGTTTTCTAGCTCGACCGAAGATATCCACTCTCCTCCGGTCTTGATGACATCTTTGGTGCGGTCGGTGAGCTGCACAAACCCCTTGCTGTCGCCGTAGCCGACATCACCTGTACGTAGCCATCCGTCGCGAAACTTCTCTGGCTCGTCCTCGTTGTAGTAGGAGGTGGTCACCCAGGGCCCGCGAACCTCGATCTCACCAACAGATTCGCCATCCCACTCCATCTCTTTGCCGTCCTCATCGATAACCCGCATCTGCACTCCGGCAATAGGGCGGCCTGTCTTTGCTCTCCAGTAAGTGTCTTCTTCTGGCGGAGACCCTTTCGGAGGGTGGGCGAGCGTTGCGAGCGGGCTCGTCTCGGTCATACCCCAACCCTGGAGCATCGTGACCCCGTAATCGTCGCGCATGGCGTCGATTAGGCTGGCGGGGACCGGAGCGCCGCCGCATAAGGCTTGGCGCACAGACGAGAGATCGATCTTCTCGCTCTCTCCGTGCTGAATCAGATCCTTATAGATTGTCGGCACCGCGGCCATGAAGGACGGGCGATCACTGCCAATCATCTGCGCCAGCGGCTTGGCCTGCAGTAGCTCTCCCGGCATGACCATATCTGCGCCAGCCATCCAGCTTGAGTACGGCAGACACCAAGCGTTGGCGTGGAACATTGGTACGACCATTAGGACCCTGTCAGCCTCGCTTAGTGCCAATGCGTTGCCTGAGCATTGGGCCAGCGCCTGTAGGTAGGTTGAGCGATGGCCGTACACCACGCCACGCGGATCGCCAGTCGTTCCGCTTGTGTAACACATCGATGCAGCGTCACTTTCGTCTATTTCGGGCCAATCGAAGCTGGAACCAGGATCTCCTAGGAGATCTTCGTAGGCAATAACTGTGCCAGGAAGTGCCGCCGTCTCGGCTTCGCCGATCACCACACAGGCCTCCACGGTTGTTAGCTGGCTGGCGATCTCAACAATCTTTGGGACCAGCGATCCGTCGAGAAGAATAATGCGGTCCTCGCCATGGTTGATTACGTACGCGAGCTGGTCGGCAAATAGGCGGATATTGAGCGTGTGGAGCACTGATCCCATGCATGGGACGCCAAAGTAGGCCGCTAAGTGTTCAATGTGGTTCCAGCAGAACGTGCCGACGCGGTCGCCGGGCCTAATGCCAAAGCGTTTTAAGCCGACCGCTAGCCGATCGGCCTCTTCGGCGACTTCAGCAAAGCTAGATCGCCGCACTGCGTCCTTGGAGTGCGCAACGACTTGACTATCTGGATGGAGTCGGCGACCGTGATCAAAGATGCCCGCGACCGTCAGCGGCAGGTCCGGCATTGTGGCCTTCAAGAGCTTTCTCCTCGCTCGGGCAGAGGGACGGTCAGAGCCCTCTGGGCGCACGCTGGCGCCCGGAGGTCCTGATCGACCCTGCTAGCCAAAGAAGATGTCGTTGGTGTGCATCGTGTCAAGGTACTCCCTGACTCCGAAGATCTTGCCGTCGCGGGCGGTGAAGAGGAAGTGATACTCATTGTTGTAGATACGGCCGTTGTTGAGCTCGGCATAGGACTCAGCCTCAACCGCGATGCGCTCGCCTTCGGCAGTGATCCCCTTTGCAGTGAGCGTGATCGGTCCCTTGCAGTTGTCGGCGACGCCCGAGAGCATCTCGCCAAACTCTTGCTTGCTCTTGGTTCCTGAGAGCGGAATCGTGCCACCTACCCACCAAGTTGCTGAGTCATCCATCATCCCCAAGACGCCAGCGACGTCTCCGGTTGAAAAGACTTCGAGAAACGTCAGAACGGTTTGCCTGTTTGCCTCTGTATCGGAAGCGTTAGCGGACATGGGTCTCCCTCCCAGTGTTTTATTGAGTGAACTGCCTTACGACGCTAGCTAGGAAGCAGCATCTCGCTCAACCGCGGGCCCTGATGCTATTGGAGGGTTCCACCACGGTCAGCGCACGGATGTCATGCCGCCATCGACAGCGATGACAGTGCCGGTGACTCCACTGGCGGCCGGTGAGCAGAGCCAGGCCACCGCGCTTGCGGGCTCATCTGGCTCAAGTATCCGCCTCAACGCATGGTGCTCGCCGAACTTATCGACGCTATCAAGGCCATAAATACTTGCGCTTGCATCAAGGATCGCTGTCCGCGTTGATCCTGGGGAGACAGCGTTAGCAGTGATCCCGCTGTCCGTGAGATCTGCTGCTAGTGAGCGGATATAACTAATCACGGCGCTCTTGGCCGCGCAGTATGCCGAGAGTCCGCTTAGGCCGACCATGCCGGCCGTAGATGCAACAGCTACAAACCTCCCGCTGCGCGGTGCCGGGTGCACAAGTATCTTCGGCAGCACCGCTTCGGCAAGGTGGCGGACGCCGTCGAAGTTGATCTCCATCATTGTGCGCCAAAGATCCTGGTCTCCCTCCCAGCTTAGACTTGGGCCGGCGATTGCCCCCGCCGCCGCCACAGCGGCATCGATCTGCCCAAACTCTTTAACTGTTTGAACTGCCGCGGCTTCTAGCGCCTCACGGTCACGGACGTCGGCGACGATCTCTAGGACCGTCGCGCCTGCCTCAGAGCAGCGAAGTGCGACGTCGTGCAGCTGGGATTCGGTGGCCATTGGGTAACTGAGCGCGGGGTTATCGCGGCAGACGTCTAGGAGTACGACCGACCACCCCGACTGAGCCAAGAGAAGGGCGGTGCTCGCCCCGATGCCGCGAGCGGCGCCGGTTACGATCGCTACAGGAGGCGTCACCCGACGCAGTCTTACAGACGACGGGGCCGTATTGCTCATTTCCCCAACGGCAGATGATCAAGTATTAGCAATCATCTCTGCGGAGAGTAGAAAATGGTCCCAGAGCTAGCTACCCCCGAAGATAGGAACAAACATGATCAAGGTCTTTGCCCTAATCCCAAGCCGTGCCGACATCACCAAAGAGTTCTTCCACGAGCATTGGGAAGGTCCCCATGGTGAGCTCGCCAAGCGCATTACGACGCTGCGCGCATACGTCCAAAGCCATCGCATAGAGCCCGGCGTGGCGGGTCTTCCTGAGTCGATCTGCGAGGGGATTGCCGAGGTCTGGTTCGACGATGTTGCAACGGCTGCTGGCATGGGAGAGGACCCTAACTACGCCAACTACGCCCTGCTCGACGAGCCAAACTTCATCGATACCGATCGACTCGCCTTCCTACTCAGCGAAGAGCAGGTGCAGCTCGCGGGCGCACCGATCGCTAAGGACGATGATGGCGTAAAGGCAATGTTGTTACTGCGTCGCGCCGATGGTATGTCTCCTGCTGATTTCGCCGAGGCGATCCGAGCAGTCAAGTTCAGTGACATCGTTGGCGAGGCAGAGCGGGTAACTGTTGCGGTAGCGATCACCGACATGTATGCCGACGGCGGCGAGCCGCCGTTTGACGCGATCGTAGAGCTGTGGTTTGGCAGTGGCGATGGGTTCGAAGCTGCCTGGAGCAGCTCCGGGGCTCAAGTGCTTTCGGCTCTGGACTCAGTAGTCAAGATCGGCGACTGTGCAGGCTTTCTTGGCGACGAGCTGCGCGTAATCTGGTCCTAGCAAGGTAGGGGCGGCCCGCACTTAGGGTGCGTGGCCGCCTCTTAGAGCAGGGATCCTGCGGCTGCGTCGAGCGCTTGCTCGGCTATCTGCGGGACTCCCTGCTTGAGTGTTGGGAAGAACGCATCTTCGGCAGTGCCAGCGAGGAAGCGCTGATAAGAGGCTTCGAGCAGGATCGCAATCTTCCATAACGCAAATCCCTGATACCAGGCAAGCTGGTCAAGCGAGGCGCCCGAGAGCTCGGCGTAGCGGCTGGCGAGCTCGCTGCGAGTGGGGAATCCTGGCTGCGCTGTCGCCGACGAGAGGCCAGCCGTTCGGTCGGGCGACTCACCTGGCTCGGTCCAAGTTGCGGTTAGAAAGCCAAGGTCTGCGAGCGGATCGCCAAGGGTTGCCATCTCCCAGTCGAGGATCGCGATCAGCCGGGCGGGCGCTGTTGGGGCGAAGAACATGTTGTCAAGCTTGAAGTCGCCGTGGACGATTGACACGGTGGAAGAGACCGGAATCTGGCTGGATAGGTGTTGGGTTAGCGCAGTTAGTGCTGGTATTTCGCGAACGAGCTTGCGTTGATCAAGCTGGGCCGACCAGAGTGCTATCTGGCGCTGCAGATAGCTCGCTCCGCTGGCCCGAGAGCCGATCTTGGCAACATCAATGTCGACCGCGTGTAGCTCGACCAGTGAGTCGACTAGCTCGTCACCGACGCGGGCCCGCTGCTCAGGAGTGCCGAGTGGCGGTGGTGTGTCGGCTTTGATTACTAAGCCATCGAGCGCTTCCATTAGGTAGAAAGGCGCTCCGATAACAGCCGGGTCCTCACATGCGAGCAGTGGAGTGGGTGTCCTTACCTGCTGGTCGCTTAGGGCAGCTAGGACGCGGTATTCGCGCAGCACGTCGTGGGCTTTGGGAGCGAATGGTGGCCGTGGTGGGCGGCGCAAGATCCAGCGATCGCCTTGGGAGAGTACGAGGAAGGTTGGGTTGGAGTGGCCAGCGTCGATGCGCTCTACTTCGGGCAACTCTTCGGCCTTGAGAGCCTTGGCCAGCCCCTCACGCACGATCAAAGGGGGGGCGTCGAGCTCACGCGCATCCTCCCACCGATCAACGATGTCGGTCCCCGAGAGGACGATCACATCAGCTTCAGCTGCCCGCATCTCTGAGGCCAACACTCTCAGGAGGCCTCGGTAAACCTGCGCGCTTCGGCCAGTAGAAGGGGAACGTCGGTGCCAAGCGCCTCGGCGTATTCGCTCTTCAGGTCGCCTGTGGTGAAGTGCAGATGGGCGCCCTCAACGATTGCAGCTAGCTTCCAAAGCGCGAGGGCCATGTAGTAGTTGAGGTGCTCAAGCGACCTGCCGCTGCGGTTCTCATATCGTTGGGCAAGTGCCGCTCTCGTTGGGGCACCGGGCGCGCGGCTGAACCCTTGGATTTTGGGCATCGCGCAGGGCGAGGGCCGCTCGACGCCCCAAAGCCCAAGCATTAGGCCTATGTCGAGGAGCGGATCTCCAATCGTCGACATCTCCCAGTCGATGATCGCTAGTAGTCGTACTGGCTCAGTTCGACTAAAGAGGCAGTTGTCGCAGTGGAAGTCGCCGTGCAAGATTCCCGCCTCGCCGCTGGGTGGGCAGTTGTCGTCGAGCCATGTAGCGACGATGTCAAAGTCGGGAAGTTCGCGGTGCTGGTGGGAGATGTACTGCTTCTGCCACCGCCGGACTTGGCGTTCGAGGAATCCATCTGGGCGACCGAACTCCTCTAGCCCAAGCGTGCGCCAAGGCAAGGAGTGTAGGTCGGCCAGCGCATCGATTGACGCATAAGCGACCGTTTCGAGCGCTCCCGCTGGATACTGCGGTGGTAGCTCGGCGGTCAGCGAGACGCCATCAAGGTGCTCCATCAACAGGGCAGGCGGCCCCCCGGGCGTGGGTTGCGCAGCCGTAGCGATCGGCCTCGGCACGGGGACGTGAGTGTCTGAGAGAGCCATCAGCATCTGATACTCACGCTCAAGGTTGTGTGCGCTGGCGTCGATTGCGGCGGCGGGTGGCCTGCGCATTACTCGCGACGCAGTTGGGCTCGAGACGAGCAAGGTCTCGTTCGAGTTCCCTCCGCTTAGCCGTTCAACTGTAAATGGCCCATGGTCACCGGTGACTTCGGTCAACCATGGCGCAAGGGTCGTCGCGATTGAAGGTTGCGCTTCTTGCGTCGCGCCCGCATCCGGTGTTTTCATCGACGATATCGTCCGTCTATTTGGCCCCGATGACTAGCCGAAGCAGGAGGGTGTCTGTCGGACACCACAAATTGCCTAGGTCAATCTGCTCGTGGAAATCGTCAGATCGCCGTAATCTGAGCTCCACTATGGCTTGGGACTTTCACACTGAACCTGAATTTGAGAAGCAGCTTGAGTGGATGCGCGGCTTTGTCCGCGAAGAGATCTTCCCGCTTGAGACGCTCGACTTAGATCACGAAACATTCCACCGCATCGCTGCGCCGCTAATGTTGGAGGTCAAGGCCCGTGGGCTGTGGGCGGCACATCTCGGCCCCGAGCTTGGAGGCCCAGGTTTTGGTCAAGTCAAGCTCGGCTTGATGCACGAAATACTCGGCATGTGTGAGTTAGCTCCTACGATTTTTGGTTGTCAGGCGCCCGACTCCGGCAACTCTGAGCTGATCGCAATTGCGGCCACTCCCGAGCAACGCAAGCAGTGGCTGGAGCCGCTGCTTGCTGGTGAGATCTACAGCGCTTTTTCAATGACAGAGCAGGGCACTGGTGCTGACCCGACTCAGTTAACGACGGCCGCCCGCCTTGAGGGCGACGAGTGGGTGATCAATGGAACGAAGTGGTACATCAGCAACGCCGATCGGGCCGACTTCCACATTCTTATGGCTGTTACCGACCCCGAAGCTGATCGTCATCACCGCACGTCGATGCTGATCGTCCCGGCCGACACGCCAGGAATCGAGTTACGACGCATCTGTTCGATGAACGATCCCTACCCCGTGCCTTCAATGCACACTCAGGCCGAGGTCACCTACACAGACGTCCGAATTCCAAAGGAAAACCTGCTAGGCGATCGCGGCGGGGCTTTTGCGCTCGCCCAAAAGCGCCTCGGACCAGGACGGATCCACCACTGCATGCGTTGGGTCGGAGTCTGTCGGCGGGCATTTGACGCCCTCTGCGAGCGTGCCGTCAGTAAGTCACTACACGGCAGCCTGTTGTCAGATAAGCAGACCATTCAGAACTGGGTCGCTGATTCGATCGCCTCGATTGAGGCCGCGCGACTGCTGACCCTGCATGCCGCGTGGAAGATTGATGAGGTGGGTGCTGAAGAGGCTCGCCGCGAGATCGCGATGATCAAGTACTACGGGGCGCCCATTATGCAAGAGGTCCTCGATAAGGCAATTCAGATCCACGGCTCGTTCGGATACTCGACAGACTTGCCGCTCGAACAGCTCTACCGCTGGGCACGCGCTTCGCGTATTTACGACGGCCCAGACGAGGTTCACAGAATGTCAGTGGCTCGCGGCATCCTACGCGGCTACGAGGCCCACGAGGTGCCGACCGAGCATGTGCCCACGCGACGTGCGGCCGCGCTTAAGAAGTATGGGCACATGCTCGACGAGCCGACTCTTTAACTAACTTGAGTTAAGTCCTCGCTACGCCTGTGGATTCTTGGCGAAGGCAAGCAGCTCGCTGTTAAATAGCTCGCGCTCCTCCAAGAACGGGGCGTGGCCGGACTCGGCGAATTCAATCAAACGGCTGTTAGGCAGTAGGTCGGCACAGACATCAGCGATAGCCGGGTCCACGACGGCATCGTGAGTGCCCTTGCAGATCAGTGCGGGGACGGTAATCGTCGTCAGCAGTTCCCTGTGATCGATGACGCCAAGATCGCGCAGACCATCATCGGCCCGCGGGCTCGTCTCCATAAACATCTGCCACATCCACTCAAGCGTGCTGGCACCAGGATCGGTGTGACAGACGCCTTGAGTTAGGCCGTGTAGGAACTCTGGCCGTGTGTCGCGGAGCGCAGCAATGGTCTGTTGCATGATCTCGGCAGTGCCGCCGTGAGGGTAGCCCTCGGTTTGGGTGTAGCGTGGGGTTGGCGGCCCAACCAGAACGATGCCGGCAATCTGGTCGCCAAGAGTGCCAGCGGCCTCAGCCACAATTGCGGCACCAAAGGACCATCCGACCACAACTGGCTTCTTAACCCCAGTTGCCTTGATCAGCTTTACGAGGTCGTCGGCGTTGGCCTTCGTGGTGGCCTCGCTGAAGTCCTTATCTGAACGACCGCAGCAGCGGTGGTCATAGGCAACGACCTCATGCCCTGCCTCAAGCAGGATCGGAAGCGTTAGATCCCAGATGCGGGCGCTCATACCCCAGCCGTGAACTAGCACTACCGGGCTTGCGTCGCCCTCGTAGTGCTCGTAGTAAATGCTCTTGCCTGCTTGTACTTCAAGATATGACATCTAATTTGACTCCTAAGAATTGATTTTGATGTGGGGAGGACCCACTGGATGACAGCGGGTCCTCGCTCAGGCGGCTAGCTCAGCAATAACCTTGGGTGCGACTTCGCGCATAAAGAATTCCATGCGCTTAGAGCCGCTCTCGACAGATTCGCCGGGGAGTTGTGCCCAGAAGTAAATGTCCTTGATCTGAGGCATGCCGCGCAGCAACGCGACGATCTCCTTGACGGCCGTCGGGCCGTCCCACAGAGTGAAGGCTCCGCCGCTAACTAGCGAGTCGCGGTCTGGGAAGCGTGGGACCTCGTCCGGTGGCCCAAAGGCACCCCAGCCGATGTACTCGTTGATCTGGTAGAGAGCGTGCTCGCCGATGCGGGCCCAAGTCGCCTCAGGATCCTCGTCGATGATCGCCCATTGGCCGGCGTGGATGCTCCCCTTCGCGGGATCCTTGCCGTGCCGCTCGAGCGCATCAAGATAGGCCTGCTGATGAGCGTTCTGCGTGCTTAGGAATCCGTCGCCAATCCGTGCAGCACGGTCGATTGACGGCTCATTCATGCCGCCGATCAGAAGCATCGGCTTGTGCTCTGGGATTGGGTAGACGGTCACGTCTGGGTACTGGAAACGCTTGCCGTCCATCTTCAAGGACTCGCCGTTCCACGCCCGCCGGATGACCTCGCAGCCCTCTTCCATCAGGCTAGGACGGTTGATCAGGGCGCGCTTGAACGTTTCAAACTCGATCGGGCGATAGCCGAGGCCTAGCCCTAGGTGGAAGCGTCCGCCGCTGAGGATCGACAACGTCGCGGCGTCCTCCGCCAAGCGGATCGGGTCATGAAGGGGCAGCAGCATAAGGCTCGTGCTGATGAACATCTCGGTCGTACGGGCAGCGATTGCACCAGCGATGACCAACGGCGACGGCGTATATCCATCTTCGGCAAAGTGATGCTCGGTCAGCCAGATTGAGCGGTAGCCAAGCTCCTCGGCCCAGACGATCTGGTCGAGGGTCTCTCGGTAGAAGCTCTCGAATGGACGGCTCCATTGGCCGGGGTTACGAAAGTCATACCAGAGGCCAAAGCGTACGGGGCTGTTGTCTAGAGGCGCCATGGTCATGCCTCGTAGTTAGCGCGCTTGGGCGCGTTGGATGAGATTGACATAAGAACTCCTCCTGGGTCGACGGCTGGAATGCTAGAAAGCTAGCGTGAAAATAAGCGATCGTCGAGGGTCGGCGGAAAGTCTTTGGCTCCGCGGCTGGTGGATTTCTACAACGTCGCCAGGTACTTGAGGTCAAGATGGCAGGCAGTGGGAGTGGGCAGCTGCCCTTGTCTGCTTGTAGCTGTCGCCAAGAGAGTGCGGGTCGGGCCAAGCAACGGCGCTCGGTCGCATCTAGATTCTGCTCCGGCTTGGCTTTGAGTACTTCAACGAAAAGGACAGGGGCGATATGGAGCTTGTTGGAAAGAACGCACTAGTAACGGGCGGAGGTCGTGGAATCGGAAAGGCGATAACGGCGGAGCTGCTTGGCCTCGGCGCCAACGTCACAGTGCTCGAAATCGAGCCGTCCCACATTCAGGCAGCCGAAGCCGAGCTGGCGCCGCTCTCGAGCGGGGGAGATCGACTGGCGTTCTCTCTAGGGAGCGTAAGCTCAGCCGCCGACGTCGACGCTGCTTTCGCGCTCGCCAAAGAACGTTTCGGCACCGTTCATATGCTCGTCAACAACGCTGGTACGGCCGCTATGTCGCCAGTCGTTGATATGACCGAGGAGGATTGGGATCTGATCGTCGACACTTGCATGAAGGGGACATTTCTCTGCACGCGGGCATACGCACGCCAGGCTATTGACAACGGCGAGGGCGGGGCGATAGTCAATATTTCGTCGCTAAATGCAATTGCAGCCACAGATGGGCTCGGGCATTACTGCGCTGCGAAGGCGGGCGTTTCGCAGTTCACAAAAGTTTGTGCCGGAGAGCTTGGTCGCTTTGAGATCCGCGTAAACGCGATCGCTCCTGGAACAACGCGAACGCCTCTGAGCGAAGGCTTCACAATCGGCCGGATGGGGGACGAGTTTCTCAATCGAGTGGTCATCGGCAAAGAGCCTCAGCACACTGAGCCTCAAGACATCGCCAACGTCGCGATCTTTCTGCTTTCAGATCTGGCGAGTCGCATCACAGGACTTACGATTCCCGTCGACGGCGGCAATCACGTACGCGGCCTGTTCTCCTACTGGGACGTCGCGGTTGAGGAGGGGATCGTTTAGAGCGACTAGGGGTCTTGTGGTACTCCACAGGGGTCTGCTCGCGACGGCGATCAATATTGCGTAACTTTCCGTATGTCCACTTAGCGAAGAGGGAGATCTAAATGCGTTTCGGTGTTTTTTCAATGCCCGAGCACTTTCCATGGGATAACCAGACGTTGTCGTTTGACCGCGACATTGACGAGATGGTCTTGGCTGAGAAGCTTGGCTTCGACGAGTATTGGATCGGCGAGCATCACTCAGGCTGGTATGAGAACATCCCCGTGCCGGAGTACATGATCGCCAAAGCATCGGCGCTAACTGGCCGAATCATGCTTGCCACGGGCGTCGTCAACCTCCCTTATCACGATCCTTTTCAGGTCGCCGAACGTCTTGCGTTCCTGGATAACCTCACCCACGGGCGACTGATCTACGGTTTTGGAGCCGGAGGGTTGCCGACCGATTGGTCTCTGCATAACATGGAGGGCGACGTTATGCGGCCGCGTATGGTCGAGTCGCTAGAGGTCATTAGGCGCCTTACCGAGGCGCGCGAGGCGATCTCCTACGACGGCGAGTTCTGGCAAGGGCAAGATCGCGAGATCCAAGTCCGCCCCCACAAAGGCCGCACACCCGAGTTTGCGCTCGCAGGCCTGACTGGATCTAACAGCTTTGAGCTCGCTGCAAAGCATGGGTGGGGCTCACTTAGCGTCCACTTCACGCCTCCTAAGTTCACCAACAACCCGACCTTCGTCGACCTCGAGTCACATAGTGCGACGCTTGAAAGTCATGCGATAGCAGCTGGACGGGACCCTATTGAGGCCCGTCGCCAGTGGCGCATCGTGCGCGAGGTGTTTGTCGCCGACGACCGTGAAAGCGCCGTCGCTCAGATCCGTGCCGGTGTCAAGCATTCCTATGACTACCTGCTCTCAGTAGGCCTAGGGCCGCTGATGAAGCTAGACGAGACGATGGATGACTCGGAGTTGACGCTCGACTGGATGATCGACAACGGTTACTGGCTTGTGGGCTCGCCCGACGACGTCAACCGACTCGTAAAGGATCTTTACGATCGCCTCGGTGGGTTCGGCACGTTGGTGCTTAACTCACGTGATTGGGGTCCTACTGATCAGATGACACGTTCGATGGAGATGTTCGCCCGCTACTGCATACCTGCGCTGGAGGGCCTCGAGGTTGGTCGTCCAGACGTTGCATCAATGGTTGAGCGCTACGCGGCTCAGACGGCGGCGCAGGCCGCTGCGGCCCCAGCGTAGGCACGGCCGTAACTAGACGTCAGCAAAGGGGCGGTCGCAACGATTTGCGGCCGCCCCCTGCGATGGTTAGGTAGGCCCAGCTGGTGAGCTCTTCAACGACGCTCAAAGGGTTGTTGGAGAAGTCGCTGGTCGAGAATGCAACCCGGACGGCATTGGTCTTCGGCTCTCAACGTCTTACCTATGAAGACGTCGATCGTGCGTCACGCGCTGCTGCGAGGGAGCTGCTTGCTGCAGGCGTTAAGCGTGGGGATCGTGTTGCCCTTCTACTGGCAAACGGTCTTGAGTTCCCGGTCTATGACCTTGCGATTGCGCGCTTAGGTGCGGTGAAGGTGCCGCTCAACGACATGCTCGCTGCTGGTGATATCGGTCACGCGCTACGCCACTGCGACGCGCGCGCGGCAGTCGTCGACGAATCTATGGCCCCGCTGGCACAGAAGGCCACGGCGGGTGGTGATGTTCCGGCCTCGCTGCTCTCGGCGACGCCGGTTGCAGAGTTAGTGGCGGCAACAACAGAGATGTCCGACGATCCGGCACCCGAGTCAGTCGGCCCCCAAGAGTGCGCGGCGCTGTTCTATACCGGCGGGACGACGGGGCCTCCCAAAGGGGTCATGCACTCTCAGGGCGGTCTCGCCCTAAATCAGATTTCGACGATCCTCGAAGCTGAGATCGGTCGAGATGAGAGGCTTCTACTCACGACGCCGCTACCGCACGCGGCGGGCCTCTTTACGCTTGCCGGGCTGGTGCGCGGGGCGATGGTCGTTATTAGCTCGGGATTTGATGCCGAAGCGATGCTAGCTGCGGTCGAGGAGCACCAGATAACTTGGACATTTGCGGTTCCAACAATGATCTATCGGCTGTTGGACTGCGAGGCGCTCAGTCGCCGCGACCACAGCTCGCTCAGGACGGTGCTCTATGGCGCGGCACCGATAAATCCAGACCGCCTGGCACAGGCCCTGGAGCTACTGGGCCCGGTATTTATCCAGCTGTATGCGCAGACCGAATGCCCGAATTTCGCCACGACACTGTCAAAGGGCGATCACCTGCTGGCCGCGGCACAGCCAGAGATATTGCTCTCATGCGGCCGCCCCGTCTTGATGGCTGAGGTGACCGTGCGTGATGAGCAAGGGACGGTCCTAGCGGCCGGTGAAATCGGCGAAGTCTGTATCCGCGCCGCGTACACGATGGATGGGTATCTCGGCGACGATGAGGCCACAGCTGGACGCTTCTTCGACGACTGGCTGCGAACGGGCGACATTGCAGCATTCGATGAGGCTGGCTACCTCTACCTCAAGGACCGCCGCAGTGACATGGTTATCTCAGGGGGAATGAACGTCTACACAGCAGTCGTAGAACGTGTCGTGGTCGAGACTCCCGGCGTGGCCCAGGCGGCCGTCATTGGCGTGCCCGATCCCGACTGGGGCGAGGCGGTACACGCAGTCATCGTCGTCGACTCTCCGACCGTCGGACAGGCTGAGGTCTTAGAGCACTGTCGAGATCGCCTTGCGAAGTACATGCGACCTAAGTCGGTCGAAGTGATCGACGCCATGCCGCTGACGGCCTACGGGAAGATGGACAAGAAGGCCCTACGCAAGCGCCATTGGGCGGGCAGTAGTCGAGAGATCGGCTGACGGAGCGATTTGAAAGCGGTGGCCGCGAGATTTTTAGGGGGGGGGGTTGTGGGTGTCTACAGATCAAATTGGGGTTGCTATTCGCTCATAGTGACCACCTTGTATCGTTCCCATACCCCCTCATTTGAGGGTCGCATGTAACAGCAGCAGGTGAGGTCCACATGGTGACTTGTTATGGTCACCGACACTGTTGACAACTTGGCGGTCCTGCGGGTCGCGTCAAGAGGAGAGGAGTAGTTAGAAGATGATGAGATTCAATCGCGAGAGCGGACGCAGCAGCGTTTCGTTCCGTCGGGCCTCAGTGGCCCTACTGGGAGTAGCCGCACTAGCGGTAACTGCCTGTGGTAGCAGTGACAGCAAGAGCACGACAAGCAGCGGTGGAACAACCACCGCGGCTGAACCCAAGGCTCCGAAGTCAACCGCCCCACTGGTAATCGCCAACCTCGAAGGTCCAGCCGCCGACGGTGGCCCGGACTTCACGAGCGGCATGCTGGTCGCACAGAAGAACATCAACGACGCTGGCGGAGTTGATGGCCGTATGATTGAGATCAAGAAGTTTGCGAAGGGACTCACTCCGCAAGAGTCTCAGCAGGCCTACCGTGAGGCAGGCGCTGATCCAACCGTTCTGACGGCATGGCTCGGTGGTGGCGGCGGCAACGCGCTAAAGACGCAAGCTGACCGCGTGAAGCTGCCGTTCTTCTCAGCCAACGGGGTGACGTCGGTCTACACACCGGCTAACCCTTGGGCGTTCGCGCTCAGCCTTGGCGGCGAGTACGCAACGTCTGCGTTGACTCAGACAATTGCTAACGACCCGAAGATCAAGAAGATTGGTGTCTTGCACTTTGAGACAGACTTCTCCAACGGCCTGACGCCAGCGCTCACGGAACGCTGTAAGGATCTGGGTTGTGAGATCGTCGCCGAAGAGACTGCGGCAATTGATGCTTCGGTCGACTCGCTGATTCCGCAGCTGACTAAGCTCAAGAACAGTGGTGCCGATGCGTACTACATCGAGTGCCTTAACCCGAATGCAAACATCGCTGCAGTACAGCTTGGCATGAATGACAAGCCGCGCATGTGTGAGCAGTGGCAGGCAGTTCCGTTCCTTGCGACGGCCGCAGGCAAGGCCGGCGAGGGCGTTGTCTTCGGTGGTCACAAGTGCGTCGGTTCGACCACTGGCCTGATCCCCGCCGATGACCCAGTTAAGAAGTGGTGCGATAAGTACGTAGCCGACTGGAAAGTAATGTTCCCAGATAAGGCCGCTAACTTCTCGAACTTCTCGGTTTATGGGTCTGACGCAGTGGTGATTTTCGCGGACGCCGCTGGCCAGCTGATTAAGGCTGGCAAAGAGGTCAACCGTGAGACTCTTCGCGCCCAGTACGAGACGTACGACGGCAAGGGACTACAGACAAGTCACGGCTTCGTGACGAGTAGCCCGACCGACCACCTCATGACAGGTACCTGGACTGAGGCCTACGTCAACTACACAACCAAGATGGCCGGCAAGAACGCGACGTACATTCTTGCTCCCGGCGCTGATCCAAATGGTGCAACGCCGTAGTAGATAGATAGATCAAGTAGGTCGAAGTCCGTACCCAAATCGCACTGCGGCGCCGGGGATCTTCTCCCCGGCGCCCAGGGCCGCGATTAATATCAGTGAGGCGAGAGAGATAGCAACCAAAGGGGTATCTGTGGATGTCTTGAAAGAGATGGCTGACCGGCGCCAGATCGATGATCTGCTTTATCGTTACGCCCACGCGCTCGACGGTCGCGACTGGAATCTCTTGCGGACCTGTTTCACCGACGACGCTGTCGCAGACTTCCTCGAGCTCGGAGGCGTCAATGAAGGCGCCGACGTGATTGTTGCCTTCGTTAGCGGCGCCCTCTCGGGCCTAGACGCTAGCCAGCACATCATCAGCACTACCTTGGCTACGGTCGAAGGTGACAGTGCACAATCCACTTGCTATTTACAGGCCCAGCATGTCTTTAAGGGCGCCGAAGGTGGCGACCACTATCTCGTTGGCGGCCACTATGTCGACAGACTTGTGCGCACCGCCGATGGCTGGCGTATCGCCCACCGAACGCTTCACGCGACGTGGATGGAAGGCAATGCCAGCGTCTTTGCCGCCGCAGCCGAGCGACTAAAGGCCAGCGCGGCCTAGCGCCGCCACTGGTTAAAAAGAGAAACACAGATGAGCGACCTCAGCCAATACATCTTCTCGGGCCTTTCGGTCGGCTGCATCTACGCTTTCGTCGCCTTGGGACTCGTGATCGTCTCCAACGTGACCGGAGTATTTAACTTCGCTACCGGTGAGTACGTGATGCTCGGCGGAATGATCACAGCAGTCACGTTGGCTGATTCTTGGCCAATTTGGTTAGCCGCAGTGGTAGCCGTCGTAGGCGTCGCAGCGATCGCAGTTGTGCAGGAACGTCTTACCGTAGCGCCTGTGCGGGGCAAGGTCGGCGCACTGGGCCTTGTGATCGCCAGCCTTGGTGTTGGTGTTGTCATTCGAGGTGCCGTGTTGCTTATTTGGCAAGAGGACGTACGCAGTGCACCACCGTTTGAGGCTGGCCTCTTTAAGTTTCTAGGAGCAAGTCTCGCTAACGAAGTCAAGTGGATTTATCTATCCACGGCGGTTGCTTTGGTGCTGATTACGCTCCTTTTCACAAAGACCAACATCGGCCGTGCGATGCGGGCAAGTGCGATTAACCCAGTTGCCGCTCGCCTGACTGGCATCCGGATCGGGACGACCTCGATGGCATCGTTTGCGATTGCCGGAGCCCTCTGCGGACTGATTGCCACGGTCTCGGTATCCACCACGCTCGTTAAGTGGGACAGTGGCGTCACAGTTGGACTTATCGGCTTCATTGCGGCGGCCTTGGCGGGCTTTGATAGCCCCGTAAAGGCGGTCCTAGCTGGACTCGCACTCGGCGTGGTGGAGTCAGTATCAGCAGGCCTTATATCTTCTGACTACCGCCAAGCGATCGTCTACGGCACTCTGATCGTCTACCTTTTGGTGCGCGATTACTTTGGTGAAGACGGCACGATCTCGCGCGCCATTAAGGGCCGCCGTGCCTCTAGTGCTGGGTCAGAAGACGCGCCTGAGTTGCGCGAGCAGATCAAGGCCCGAGTTCACGCGGTCGAGGACTACGTGCGAACGAAATCTATCGGCCACGACGGATCGTCGATCCATGTCGGCGGACGCCTTAAGGCGCTGATGCACAGACGCCCGACTTTCATGATGATGCTGCCGGCAATCCTTTTGGTGCTGGCCGCTTTCTTCCCGATGCTTACCGACGACATTGGCATGCTTGACGCCGCGGTCTTCATCTTGCTAGCAGCGATGGCAGCAACTGGCCTAGGGCTGGTAATGGGGCTAACCAATCAGTTCAGCCTCGGCCAGGCAGTTTTCGTCCTAATCAGTGGATATACCGCGGCGATCCTTACCGCCGACCACGGCTGGAACCCATTTGCAGCCCTGCTGGTGGCGGTCGCACTCTCCGTAGCGGTTGGCTTTGCGATCGGTTGGTTGACGCTGCGCTTAGAAGGGCTCAATCTAGCCCTGGCAACGTTGGCGATACTCGTGATTGCGCTCGTTTTTGTGGCGCGCCAGAAGGATCTGACACACGGCAACCAAGGCGTCCAAGGGGTTTCGCCGTTTGAAATCTTCGGATTGACGATTGAGGAGCCAAAGGACTTTTTCCTACTCAGTTTGGGAATCTTGGCAGTTATGTTGTTAATCGCGCGTAACGTCTGGAAGTCCCGAATGGGTAGAGATCTGCGAGCGATTGGTATCGACCAAGAGGCCGCTGAGAGCATCGGACTAAACGCTTGGCGCCTAAAGCTCAAAGTCTTTGTGCTCAGCGCGGCCATGGCTGGCGTGGCAGGCGTGTTGTGGACCTACTACCTTCAGTACGCTTCCCCAGATAGCTGGGGAGTTAAGCTCACCATCGACCTTGTCACATTCGTCGTAGTCGGTGGCGTAATATCTCCATTTGGAGGGGCGGTCGGTGCCGTTGTAGTCGGCGCCCTGCAGTACTTGATTCGCCAGAACATCGCAACCGGACTAGGCGGAGATGCCTCAATGTGGGAGGTTGTATTCTCAGGCCTGCTCTTGGTTCTCTTCGTGCTTGTATTTAAAAAGGGCCTTGTGTCGATACCACGGTTGATTGGGGATCGTTTGCAACGTGGCCGCGGAGAAGGCGGTGACGGTGGCGAATCCTCTGTTGGGGTAAGCGCCGATCTCGAACCCCACATCGCCGAGGCTGGATCGCCGCCTCTGCGAGGAAAGAGCGCGACGCAGTCGGCGGAGCCTCTGCGCTCGGAGACAGCTCTGGTAGTAGTCGAAGGACTTACAAAGCGTTTCGGCAGCTTGGCTGCGGTCAGCGACCTCTCGTTCTCGTTACGTCCGGGGTACATCACAGCGCTGATCGGCCCCAACGGCGCTGGTAAGACAACCGTTATTAACATGCTCGCAGGAACCCTATTGCCAAGCGATGGGGCGGTCGGGGTCATGGGTCGGCCAGTCGTAGGACTTCGTTCCAAGGATATTGCCCAACTCGGCCTAGCTCGAACCTTCCAGACGCCGCGTCTTTTTGACGGAATGACGGTTCTCGAGACGGTGATGTTGGCGCGAGACCGATACGGCAGTCGCGCCTGGCTTACAGGCGCAGCCCTACGCACTCCGCGCGCTCGCCGTGACGAAGTCGAAGCACGTGAGCAGGCGCTCGCGTGGCTTGCCTATCTAGGGCTTGAAGACGACGCCGACACCCTCGCCGTCTCTCTCACGACCGGCAAGCAGCGGATTGCAGAGCTTGCCAGAGCGTTGGCAACTGAGCCGACGGTGATGCTCCTTGACGAGCCGGCTGCCGGCCTCGATGGGGCCGAGACTAGGGCCCTAGCAATCACAATCCGTGAAATCGCAAACGCTGGCATTGCGGTGCTGCTCGTTGAGCACGACATGGGGATGGTGATGTCTATCGCCGACCACATCGTTGTTCTTGAAAGTGGCAGGAAGATCTCAGAGGGATCGCCAAGCGAAGTCGGCAATGACCAGACCGTTATCGACGCATATCTTGGGGTGGTGCCAGTATGAGCAGCTCCAATGGAACTCCATCGCTAAGCATTAAGGGAGTAACTAGCGGCTACGGCGTCGTGACAGTCTTACGAGACGTCTCGGTCGATATCGCCGAAGGCGAGATTGTTGCGATCCTTGGCGCTAATGGAGCTGGAAAGAGCACACTGCTTAAGACGATCATGGGCCTGTTGCGCCCGACATCAGGAGCGATCGAAGCTCACGGCGTTGATATCACGGGAAACTCGCCTGAATCAATTACCCGCCGCCAGGTGGTCCTAGTTCCCGAAGGCCGTCAACTCTTTGACTCGATGACCGTCAGAGAGAACCTCTTTCTTGGCGGCTATACCCAACCGAAGTCCAACCGCCAAGAAGATCTCGAGCGCGTTTTCGAGCTCTTCCCGATCCTTAAGGAGCGCCTTGGCCAAAAGGCTTCCAGCCTGAGCGGCGGCCAGCGTCAGATGGTTGCCCTTGGCCGTGCCTTGATGGCGCGTCCTAGCGTGCTAATGCTCGATGAACCGTCTTTGGGGCTGGCTCCGCTGATCATCAAAGAGACCTTTGAGACGCTTGAAAAGCTGCGCGCATCCGGTGTCACTATCTTGATTGTTGAGCAGAATGTTCTACTCACTCTCCAGATGGCTGATCGCGCCTACGTGCTCGAGCGCGGGCGTGTTTCGATGGAGGGTCCCGCAGACGAGATCGCCAAGGACCCACGGGTACGCAAGGCATATCTCGGGCTTGATGCCGGCGGTGCTCAGACGCCTCCGGATCCACAAGTACCGACCGTCTAAACGATGGCACTGGCCCCCGCTGTGACGGGGGGCGTGGTCACTTCAGACAAAGCACGGTCTTTTGGGCCGCTGCTCAGCGTTCTGCTGGTCGCCGCGCTCTGCTTCTCGGTAGCCCAAACTACGGTGATCGCCGCGCTGCCGGAGATCTCCCGGTCTTTTGGGGCGACGGCGGCGACGGCTTCGTGGACTGTGACGGCCTATCTAATCTCGGCTTCTGTCTGTGCGCCGCTGGCAGGCAAGTTGGGCGATGTACTTGGCAAAGGACGTGTCCTGGGCTGGGTAATGCTTATCTTCAGCCTTGGTTCGGTCGTCTGCGCGGTCGCGCCATCGGTTGAGGTGCTTATTGCCGGACGTGTATTGCAGGGGGTCGCAGGCGGTGCGTTCCCACTGGCGTTTGGGATTATTCACGATGAGTTTCCGCCTGAGCGCCGCGGGTTCGGGGTAGCGCTGGTCTCGGGCATGTTCGGCGGCGGCGCAGCGGCCGGCTTGTTGTTGGCAGGAATCATCATCGACAACGGCGATCTGTCGTGGATATTTTGGGGCCTACTCGTGATGGCACTGCCGGGCGCGCTGGCAAGCTGGACAATCGTCCCGCCGTCTCCTGCGCGTGAGCGCAAAGCGATCGACTGGGCCGGA
Organism: Solirubrobacterales bacterium; assembly: GCA_947474595.1. Lineage (GTDB taxonomy): Bacteria > Actinomycetota > Thermoleophilia > Solirubrobacterales > Solirubrobacteraceae > CANJIV01. The sequence continues at coordinate 59,781 of CANJIV010000001.1, read as the reverse complement.
GCAGCCCTACTTTCACTCGGGCTAGCCGGGGTACTGCTGGGATTTTCAAAGGGAAATCTCTGGGGCTGGACCTCGCCGGCGACGCTCGTCTGTTTGATTGGCGGCGCTGTCGTATTAGTCGTCTTCGTCGCGGTCCAGCTGCGGGTCACCGATGCGCTGATCAACATGCGCGTCATGCGCAGCCGCACTGTGCTCGCGACCAATCTGGCTAGCCTGGTCAGCGGTATCGCAATGTTTAGCGCCTATGTTCTGGTCCCACGGCTCGCCCAGACGTCGACAGATACCGGCTACGGACTAGGTCTTTCGCTGACAGATTCCTGTCTTGTCACGTTACCGATGGTTGGGATGATTTTCGTTGCCACACCAGTAGTTGGTGCACTTGGAAGGCGGATTGGTTTTCGGTCTGTGTTTCTGATTGGGATCACAACGGTGCTGGTTGCGTTTGTTCTACTAGCGCTCGACCATGGTTCAGCGGTTCAGCTGCTCGGCGGCGTTACGGTACTCGGCATCGGGATTGCGCTCTCACTAGCTGGTATGTCGATGCTGGTAATCACGGCCGTACCAAAAGAAGAAGTTGGTATTGCGAGTGGCATCAATACAGTCATGCGCCTGGTTGGCGCAGCGTTTGGCACGACGGTGGTTACCGCCGTCCTCGACGCTGGCGCGATCACTGGCAGCTCTCTGCCGACCGAACAAGCCTACGTAAACGCGTTTTTCTTATCGGCCGCGATCGCGGCCGTGGCGGTAGTCATTGCGCTGTGTATCCCACGGGATATTCCCAGCCACAACGCCGATTAGGCTGGGGCACAGCCGCGCCGAGTCTCTTTAGGTGTCGACATCACAAGCTGCCACTTAGGGTTGGTGGCACTCGTACGAAGCGCGGCTGGCTGCTAATCGGTAGTCTGCGGCGACGGTATCGCTTGTGGAGAACTCCAACGATCATTAGTTGGAGCCGTAGGCTGCTAGGTAGTTAGCGAAGTGGGCGTGGTCGCCTAGATGAGAAAGGTTACCGTGGGCATCGCTGGTTCGCCCCAATTAGGAGGAAGAGTACGTGGAGCAACATCTCAGTTCGGCGAGCAATACAGCCGACACGCAGGCGGTGTCCAAGTGACCATAAAGGCGACGCCTGGTAAGGCAGCTGGCACCCGAAAAGCAAAACTTTCCAGCGTTGACTTTGCAGGCTACCCCGACGTCGTCGCTGCCTTCAGCGAAGTCGCCCACGCGATCACAGTAAACGAGGACGGCAACCTTGACGAGCTCCTGCACCTGATCGCAGACCGCATCTGCGGACTGCTTGGCATCAAGCGTTGCAGTGTCTACCTCAAGGACCGTACGACGGGTATCTATCGCGGGCAGGTAGGGCATCCTCGAGAGGAGGGTGACGACAAGATCAAGCGCTTGACTGTCGGAGTAGATGCCGATGGCTTCACTAACGAAATCATCAAGACGCAAAAGCCTGTCTTGATTGAGAACGCGCAGTCTGACCCCCGCCCGGTGCGTGCGGCGATGCGGGCGTGGAAAGTCAGCACGATGCTGGGCGTGCCGATGCTGCTGGGCGGCGATGTCATCGGGGTGCTGTTCCTAGATAACCAAGACCTCCATCACGACTACACCGTTGGTCAGCAGGAACTCGCCCAAGCATTTGCCAATCTCGCCGCGATCGCAATCGCTCAGGCTCAGCTGACCACAGACCTGCGGTCGAGCATTAGCACGGCGGCTCACCAAAACGCACTGTTACAGCGCGCTGCCGCACTGGAGGATCGACTTACCAACCTTGTGCTTGAGGGAGCCAACCTCAGCCAAATCGCCGCGGCGATCACTGAGCTCACAGGCAAGCCATGCTCGATCCACGATGCCGACTGCCGGCTACTGGCCCACGGAACGGTGGCTGATGGTTCGGCTGGCTCGCTCGCTCTTGACCCTGCCGTGCTGCGCGATCCGGTCGCGCAGGAAGCGTTGGGTAAGTTGACTGCGCGTAGGCCTGGGATCATCCCTTCGATCCCAACCGCAGGACTCCATCAGCGCTGCATGGCGGCTCTGGTCAAGGTTGGCGGTGATGATTGGGGGTACGTGATCCTGCGCGAGCATCGAAGTCGCTTCGGCGCGCAGGATGCGATCGTTGCACGCCGAATCGCCACAATCATCGCGCTTGAATTAAGCGGCAAGCGTAGGGCTGCTGAGGCCGATGTGCATGCCGCCGAAGCTTTAGTGCGCGACCTGCTTTACGGATCAGACGGGGAGGCCTCTCTGGCTCGTCGCGCTGACTATCACGGCATTGCTCTAAGTGAACCGCACCACCTGATCTTGCTTTCGGCGCTCGAACGCGGAGCTCGAGTTGAGATTTCACGCGAGCGACTCGATGACGCTTTCTCTAAGGTCGCTCCGAGCCTCCGCTTCGTCGCTGCCGATATAGATCAAGGGATCGCAGTAATAGTCGAGAGCCCTGATGCGGGAGTTAAGGGTGCGGCTACGGCGAGCCTGACGGTGATCATGAAGGAAGTATTAGCCCAAGCCATGCCAGACGCTACGGTCGCTGCAGCAATTTCGACCGTCTGTCTAAGTGCCAGTGACTACCAAAGCGCCCACGACCAGACACGACAGATCGGCCGCGGGATATCGACCTTTGGTGCAGCCGGACGCATTCATGTGCTGGCCGTAGAGGAGCTAGGCGCGGGCCGGTTGCTGTTGGCCACGGCCGAGCGTAAAGAGGCCGATCGTTTCGTACGCGACACACTCGGGGCGCTCTTAGACAAAGACGATGAGGGAATCCGTGACCTCTTCGTCACGCTCCAGGCCTTCTTTGATAATTCACGAAGTGTGCGCCGCGCGGCGACAGCACTCGGCGTCCATGAGAACACCATCCGTTACCGCTTTTCGCGAATTGAGCGCCTCACGGGACTAGACATTGTCGCCGATGGTAGTGCTCAGTTAGACGTACAGCTTGCGTTCCTCATTTTGGGACTAGAGGACAGGCTGGCGACTACGGTAGATGTTGGCGTTGTGGCATCCGCCAAAGAGTAGGGAGCACCAAGCACGGCCCCGTTGGCGCAAATCGTAGGGTTGCCTTCTCTGTATTAACTCACTAGGGAGGCGCTGGAACATGGGACGATTTGACGGCAAGGTTGCGATCATCAGCGGTGGCGTGCAAGGAATTGGGCAGGCGTGCGCACGACGCATGTCTGAGGAAGGTGCCAGCGTAGTTGTAGCCGACATCCAAGATGATTCCACCACCACAGATGGAATCCGTGCAAACGGTGGCGAGGTCCATCAAGTCCAGATGGACGTGCGCAAGCGCGAGGATTGGAACCGGACCGTCAAAGAGGCGATCGACAAGTACGGCAAGGTTGACTGGCTAGGAAACATTGCAGGCGTTGTGAACATGAAGTCCGAAGATAGCGTCGTCGGTCTCACCGATGAGGGCTGGGACTACGTGATTGACACAGATCTACGCGGCGTCTGGCTTGGGATGCAGGCAGTTATCCCTCACATGCAGGGCAACGGCGGTGGCAAGATCGTCAATATCTCAAGTCTTGCTGCACTCAAAGGGCTAGAGAATCTTGCCTCTTACTCTGCTGCTAAGGCTGGCGTAATCGGACTCACGCAGCAGGCTGCGTTGAACTATGCCCCCGACAATATCCTGATCAATGCGATCTGCCCTGGGACGATCGATACACCGATTCTCAAGGACATCACCCCAGAGATGCTCGTGCAGAATGAGAACTCGCACATGCTTAAGCGTTTGGGTCGTCCCGCAGAGATTGCCGGCAAGATGGCCTACTTCTTCTCTGATGACGGCAACTTCTCGACCGGTCAGACCGAGTCCGTCGATGGCGGCTGGTCGACCAACGGTCGCAACTACTAACCACTAACTGTTTCGCTCCAACGGTGGGGCGCTTTTGAGCATGCGCGCAAGGTGGTGCGCGCATGCTCACAGTGATTTGGCGCCCTACGCCATCAGCAGGCGGTAAGGTGGGCGGTCAATGCTCGATCTCCGTCGCTTCGCGGCTCCCTTGGTAGCGCCGGTTGGTGCTATCTGCGTGCCGACCGCTGTGCCGCAGTTGGCAGCCGCCCAGAGTCCAGCCAAGATCAGTTGGCTCAGTTGCCCGGTTCAATCGGCGCCGACGCCGCAGCATCGGACATGCGCGGACCTTGCTGATGGGTAGCTATCAGCGTCGTGAATGGATCTTGGCATTGGGGGCAGGGCTGGTCGTGGCGGTCGGCGCCCTAGTCGTCTTACGTAACGTCGGCAACTCCCCCGGGACCGGCCCCGCCGATCTGATGGGCGCCTTGCTCCTGCTGGTGCTGACCGTCTGGATGGCGCTACCCCGCCCAATCGTCGCTGCTCATCGGGCGACTCGTGCGCTGGGGGCGTGGAGCGCGGTGATGCTCTTCTGGGCGATCACTGAGACTGCGCACGTCTGTGGGGCTACGGCGATTAACTGCCATTCGAGCGGGGAGCCACTGAGACCCTTCATCATCTGGGCGGTTGGTTTTGCGGCTCTAGCGGTGCTTTGGTATTTCGTCGTGCTGCGCAAGCGTTAGCGCTTTAGCTTCAAGCAGCTGGGAGGCAAAAGATGGAGTCTGACCGAGCTTGAATCCGAGCACCGGACAGCTTATTTTACGGCGGCCGATAGATCGAGGCCCTCGGAAGGCTGGCTGTCGTCTTCTAGGATTCCAAGTCGTTTGGCTAGCCATGGTGCTGGCAACGCCTGGACGGTCAGTGTTATTACGATCGCTAGGGTGACAACGGCTAGGAAGATAGGGCTATCGGGCGTACCCATCCCCGCCAAGATGCCTACCAACGCGACGGGAACTACGCCGGTCTCGCGCGTCCAACAGAGAAAGAGTTGCTCGCCGCGTGACCACTGTGCACGCCGGTCAAAGGTGGTGCATAAGAAGATCGCTACGGGGCGTGCGATGAGCAGCAGGGTAGCCAGTACGGCGACTGCCGGAAGGATTTCATCTGCTATCTCCGCGAAGGGCAGGTTGATGCCCAAAATAACGAAGATAAAAAGGGTGATGATCTCCGCCAGGTTGTGGACGAACTCTTTCATCTCTCGCTTGTGGTGGGAGTGCATAGCTAGGCCGAACATCTCCATATTGCCGACGATTAGACCAGCGATGAATGCGCCGAGATAGCCACTTGCGCCAGCCGAGTCCAGCGAGAAGTAAGAGATCGATACCACTGCAGTGACGGCGATCACCGGCGACTCCCGCCAGATTCCAGCGCGGTGGCTTGAGATTGTCGCCGCGAGTAAGAAGCCAGCCACGACGCCGACACCTGTGCTGATTGCGAGGTTGAGGATGAACTCTAAGACCGGCCTAGTCGACGCATCGCCACCCCCCAAGAGGATTCCCGCAAGTGTCAGTGCCAAAACTGCGCTGACAGGATCGTTGAAGGCCGACTCGGCGATGACGGTCTGTGCGACCTTGGCCTTCACCCGCGAAGCTGTAAATAAGGGGATTAGGATCGCTGGGTCGGTGGGCGCTAGCACCGCTCCGAGAAGCATTGATTCAGTCCACGAGAAGCCAAAGGCAAAGTGGGTTGTAACGGAGACGATCAAGGCTGTGATGATCACCCCTGGGACCGCCAGCATGCCAAGTGATACCGCAGTCTGGCGCAGCACGCGAAGAGAGAGGTTCAGTCCACCGTAGAAGAGGATTATCGAGACCCCGAGAGTGAAGACCAACTGTGCCCCCAGCGCGTCGAGCGGAACATCAATGGCATCGATCACCGCAGGCCCAAGCAGCGCTCCTACGGCAATCATCACGAGCATCTCGGGAATACGCAGTAGATCTGCGACGAAGCGAGCGACGAGTCCTGCGCCAAGGATCACACTGAGGGTCAGGACAACGTCGTCGATCATTGACGTGATCCTACCCCGTCAGTCGGGGCTAAACTTATGCTGTGGGCCCCAGCCAAACACACAGAGCCGGTCGGGAGTCACAGTAAGAGATGTCACACAACCTAATAGAGATGCTGCTTCGCAGTGAAAGCGGCGAGGGTCCCCCTAGCGCCCTAGCCTCGTTAAAGCAGGCCATCGAAGACCACGGTGAGATCACAGACGATGACAGGCGAGCCGCCGCTGCTAGGTCGGGCCTGCCAGAGGCCACCGTTTACGGCATCTCAACTTATTACGACGACTTCACGCAGGTGCGCGGTGATCGCCATTTGCGCGCCTGTACCGGCACCGCCTGCTGGGCGGCCCGCTTTGACGCGCAGATCCTCGAACTAGAAGAGGGGCTAGGGCTAAGGGTCGGCCAACGCTCCCCAGACGCGACGCTGTCGCTTGGCGAGGCGGTCTGTCTTGGCATGTGTCACTCGGCCCCGGCATACCGCGACGGCGACACTGTTGACGCTGGCCTTGGTGCGCTGCAGCGCCTGCTAAACGGTAGCGCCACCGAAGCCTTCGAGCCCGACTGGAGTAGCGTCTTAGATCGGCCAGTGCTGACCGCTGCGGGAACCTTTAACGGCCTGCGCCGCGCCCTCGCCGAGATGACGCCAGATTCCTACCTAGCTGAGGTTAAGGAAGCAAATCTACGCGGCCGGGGTGGGGCTGGTTTCCCGGCTGGGGTGAAGTGGGAGTTCGCTCGCAACTCGCCTGGCGATCAGAAGTTCATCGTCGTCAATGGTGATGAGGGCGATCCTGGCTCCTATATCGACAAGTATCTAATGGAGCGCAATCCCGACCTCTTGATAGAGGGCGTCGCGCTCGCGGGATATGCGGTCGGCGCCACACACGGCTTGATCTATGCGCGGTCTGAGTATCCACGGTCGGCACCGGCGTTGCGCGAGGCAATCGCGCGCGCTCACGAGCGCGGCGATCTCGGCGACGACATTTACGCCAGCGGATTCGACTTCCAGATCACAGTAGAGGAGGGCGCTGGCTCCTACCTAGCTGGAGAGGAGACGGCACTGCTCAACTCGCTCCAAGGCCTTCGCGCAACCGTCTCAGTTCGTCCACCTTTCCCCGCAGAGAAGGGGTATCACGAGCTTCCAACGGTCATTAACAACGTCGAGACCCTTTGTAACGCGCCGTTTATTGCCGAGCACGGCGCACAGGCCTACGCTGGCTTAAGTCCGGGCGCAACCCCCGGCACAAAACTAATCTGCCTAAACGAGCGGTTCGTCAACCCCGGCGTATTTGAGGTTCGCTTCGCCACCACTCTGACTGAGATCTGCCACGGGCTGGGAGGCGGGCTCAAAGACGGTCACGAGATTAAGGCGCTCCAGATCGGCGGGCCGCTGGGTGGCATACTCCCGGGCGATCGGCTCGACACGCTTCTGGACTTCGATGAGTTAGCCGCTGAGGGTTGCATGGTCGGCCACGGCGGCATCGTCGCCTTTGACGAGCGCACCAACATGCGTGAACTTGCGTGCCACCTCCTGGATTTCGGGGCACGTGAGAGCTGCGGCAAGTGCTTTCCTTGTCGTATCGGTCTTCAACGTGGGCTTGAGATGGTTCAGGCGCCCGGAGACCTAGATCGCGATCGCCTCGAAGAGCTGCTTGAAACGCTAGAGGTTGCAAGTCTCTGTGCCCACGGCGCTGCCATGCCAGCGCCGATCCGTTCCCTAATTGCGCACTGGCCGCAAGAGTTGGGAGTCTGAGAGATGGAAGTCTTCGTCGACGGTGAGTCGGTCGAGGTCGAGCCAGGGGCGACGGCGTTGATAGCGACGCGCCTCGCCGGACGCACAGTTGCGACGCTCTGCTTCGATGATCGCACGGCTGCCTTTGGCGCCTGTCGGGTCTGCTTGGTGGCGATTGAAGGAGCAAAGGCGCCGGTGGCCTCTTGCGCTACTCCTTGTCGGGAGGGGATGAAGATTTCCACCCGTGATGAACGCGCCAACCGAATCGCTGCCAACGTTGTCGAGCTTGTGCTCTCCGAGCTACCCTCGCCTCCAGCACCTCACACTGAGTTGGCCCAAGTCGCCGAGCAGTTGGGTATTGGCCAGCCCCGCTGGACGGGCGCCACTCACCCCGTAGACCACGATGTCAGCCACCCCTACTTGGTCTTGCAGCGAGAACTTTGCATCTCCTGTGGGCGCTGCGTGCGGGTCTGCGACGAGGTGCAAGGCGCCTTCGCGCTGACCGCCACTGGGCGCGGATTTAACTCCACGATCGCTGCTGGATTAAACTCTGGCTTTGCCGCATCAACGTGTGTATCTTGTGGCGCATGCGCCGATACGTGCCCAACGGACGCAATTACCGAAAGCTTCCTCTTCGACATCGCCGACCAAGCTGGACAAGGGGAGTAGGCCGATGACTGCCGACCAACGTTTCGATGCGACAGCCACGACGACGTGTGGCTACTGCGGAGTCGGCTGTAAGTTAGAAGCCCACTCACGGGGAGCGCGAATCGTCTCAATCAGTCCGGCTACAGATGGGCCGGCTAACAAGGGCCATGCCTGCCTAAAAGGTCGCTTCGCCCACCAGTTCTCTCATTCACGCGAGCGGCTAACGACTCCGCTAATCAGAGAGGGTGGAACCCTTCGCAGCGCAACGTGGGAGGAGGCGATTGGTCGCATTGGCGCCGAGTTCGGACGGATCCGCTCCGATTACGGGGCGGACGCGATAGCGGGCCTAGCGTCAGCGCGCGCGACCAACGAGGAGTGCTACGCGATGCAGCGGGTGTTTCGTGCTGGTATCGGTACTCACAACATTGATTGCTGCTCACGGGTCTGTCACACACCGACCTCTTTCGGGTTTCGCAAAGCTCTCGGGCTCTCGGGCGCTACTGGCTCCTTTAACGACATCGAAGCTGCCGAGGTGCTCTTAATCATTGGCGCCAACCCAACGGATGCCCACCCAGTGGTCGGCGCGCGAATGAAGCAGGCTGCACTAAACGGAACGAAACTAATCACCGTTGACCCGCGTGAGATAGAACTCGCCGACTACGGCGTTCTGCACTGCGGTCCACGTCCGGGTACTAACGTCGCTTTTGTCAACGGCCTTGCGCATGTGATGATTCGCGATCGCTTGACCGATCTGGCTTTCATCGCTGAGCGCACGGAGGGCTTTGACGCTGTGGCCGATTTAGTCGCCAATTACGCGCCCCACGAGGTAGAGCGCATTACCGGTGTGCCAGCGGCCGACATCGAGCGAGCGGCGCACCTCTATGGTGAGGCAGAGCGAGCCTCGATTGCGTGGGGGCTAGGCGTGACCGAGCACCGCCACGGCTCAGACACCGTGAGGATGATCTGCAACCTTGCGCTTATGACGGGCAAGATCGGACGTGTGGGCTGTGCACTGTTGCCGCTGAGAGGGCAAAACAACGTCCAAGGATCATCGGACATGGGGGCCTTGCCAGATACATTCACCGCCTATCGTTCGGTTGGCGACGAGGCGACTGCCCAGATGTTTGAGGAGCGATGGGGCGTCACCATGAGTCGTGAGCGAGGCCTCAAGATGCCGGAGATGCTCGACGCAGCGATCGATGGGAAGGTCAAGGCGATGTGGATCTGCGGCTATGACATCGCTCACTCTGACCCCAACATTGCACACGTCGCCAACGCCCTAGACAGCCTTGACTTCCTCGTAGTTCAGGAGTTATTTGAGAACGAGACCACCAAGTTTGCAGACGTCGTGCTCCCCGCCGCCGCCTTCCTTGAGAAATCTGGCACCTTCACAAACGCAGAGAGGCGAATACAGCTTGTTACTGCAGCTGCTGATCCTCCCGGAGCAGCCAAGACTGACCTCGAGATCTACCAGATGGTCTCCTCAGCGATGGGCCACGAGCTTCCGTGGGAGACGGCCGAAGACGTGATGAAAGAGGTCGCCGAGATGACTCCAGAGTTTGCTGGGGTGACCTACGAACGACTTGGCCGCAGTGGGCTGCAGTGGCCCGTTGCGCCTGACGGACGCGACTCGCCGATTCTCTACACCGATCACTTTGAGCTGCCAGGGGGGAAGGCTCAGTTTGCCGCCCTGCCTTACAAGCCGCCCGGCGATGAAGCCGACGCAGACTTTCCGTTGATCCTGGTTACCGGGCGTAGGTTGGAGCACTACAACGTGGGCACAATGACCAGACGCACGGGCAATCTCGAACTGTTGCCAAGTGACTGGCTTGAGCTGCATCCCGACGACGCAGAGGCCAATGGGATTGCCGACGGTGCATTGGTCGAGGTCCGTGGCCGTCAGGGGAGCATTGAGATAACTGCCCGGATCACCGATCGGATCGAGCCAGGCCACGTCTTTACCGGCTTTCACTTTCCAGAGGTGAGAGTCAACCTCCTCGTCGGGCCATCCGCTGATCTCGACACTGGCTGCCCTGAGTACAAGGTGATTGCCGTGGCCGTTAGCAGCGTTGTGCGCGGTGGCGCCAAAGCCCGGCCAGGGCGTGCCACAGTGGCTGCACGCCCTACTGGCTCCGGATAGCCCAACGACCCGCCATGGGCGACTTTTCTTCACCGCGCATCGCCGGTATGCACGCTGTGATTCGACGCGACGGGGTTGATGATTGGGTTGCAGTCGAGGAACCGCTAGAGATCCGCGTGGACGGACGCGCCCTATCGGTCACGATGCGTACTCCTGGCCACGATGAAGATCTCGCCGTGGGCTTTCTCTACGGAGAGGGACTCATTGACCACTATCCACCAGTTGGCCTAACCAACGACCTCGCCGCCAACACCATCGAAGTTGGTGGGCCATTGTTAAGAGAAGTGGGGGAGAGGCGCTTCTACACAACCTCGTCCTGCGGTGTCTGTGGCAAGGGGGCGCTAGAGGAAGTCGCGGTACACGCAGCACCACTTCCCGATGGGCCTGTTGTTAGCCGCGACCTGTTAGCGTCGCTGCCCGACCGCCTCAAGCAGCCTGAGTTTGAACGCACTGGCGGGATGCATGCCACTGGCCTTTTTGACCTGAGTGGCGAGCTGTTGCTAGCGCGCGAAGATGTCGGCCGCCACAATGCAATGGACAAGGTTATTGGCGGTGCCTTAGCAGATGGCTACCTTCCGCTCCACAACAGCCTGTTGTGCGTCAGCGGGCGGCTCTCGTTTGAGCTTGTCCAAAAAGCAGCGGTAGCAGGAGCACCAATCTTGGTCGGAGTAGGCGCTGCGACATCGCTGGCGATTAGCCTTGCCAGCGATCGTGGCATCACGCTCTGCGGCTTCGCTCGTTCAGGGCGAATCAATATCTATACCCGTCCCGATCGCGTCGATGGCGACCTAGCGTGACTCCGGACACTCCCGATCGCGTAGGCGCCGTAGTTCTTGCGGGCGGGAGCTCGCGGCGGATGGGCGTCTCGAAGGCGACACTCGACTGGGGAGGACGTCCGCTCGTCTGCCACGTGAGCGCCCTTCTGGCCGCGAGTGTCGGCGGCCCTGTAGTCGTAGCCGCCGCGCCCGATCAGGAGCTGCCCAGGCTCCCCGATGGCGTCAGGCTCATTCGCGACTCTTGCGCTGACCGTGGCCCTCTTGAAGGCCTCGCTGCGGGCATGCTAGCTCTTATAGACGAGGTCGACCTCGTCTTCGTATCAACCGTAGACGCCCCCTTGTTGCACCCAGAGCTGGTGTCGCTACTACTTCGCTCACTGAGAGTGCAAGATCAGATCGCGGTACCGATCGTAGGGAGCCAGAGCTATCCGTTAACCGCAGTTTGGCGACTAACAGCGCTGGCGGCGATCCGCCGATCATTAGAGGCCGATCGGCTCCGGGTCAAGGATCTGCTTGAGCAGTGCGTAACTCGTTTCATCGACGAGGAACAGCTACGGGCGGTAGATCCAAATTTAGATTCGCTACGCAATCTCAACGATCCTGATGCCTATCGGGAGGCAGTGCGCGTCGTCGGCGGCCGAAGCTCTCTGTGACGGCCTAGGCGATGCCCGGCGCAGGGTCTGATCTACGGGCGCAATTAGGCTGCAAGCTTCTCTTTATCTTCACGTAGACCGATCGCTGGTCCCGCCAGCTTCGCCTTCTGGCGGTCGGCTGAAATCAGCGTCACATTCCATGCCACGCCAGTTAGGCGCATTGCCTTGATAAGCAGGGCCGAAAGGTCTATCTCCCACCACTTAAGGCCATGAGCGGCCGAGCGCGGGAAGGCATGGTGGTTGTGATGCCAAGATTCGCCCAGAGATGGCAAGGCGAGCCAGAATACGTTTGTTGAGTGGTCGTCGACGTCGAAGCGCCGACGGCCAAAGAAGTGGCAGATTGAGTTGATCGACCAAGTGACGTGGTGTTGGAAGAAGATCCGGATCGGACCGCCCCACAGTGCCGCCATTAGCGCCCCCTCAATGGTTCCTGTTATGGCCAGACCAATGATGAACGGCATGAAGATGCCAAGCAAAACGATCCAGCGGAAGTTCTTGTTGATCTTGCGCAGTCCCTTGTCCTCCATCAGGTCAGGTGCATACTTGCGCCGCCAAGCTTGGCCGTTATTGACGAACAGCCAACCCATGTGGGCGTGGTAGAGGCCGCTTAGCGAGCCCAGCCAGCCGTCGCCAGCGTCGACGTGAGGGGAGTGGGGATCGCCCTCGACGTCTGAGTGGGCGTGGTGCTTGCGGTGGTCTGCTACCCAGTCGATGACTGGCCCTTGGACGGCCATCGAGCCGGCTATGGCAAAGAGGTATTCGATCGTCTTATAGGACTGGAATGCCCTGTGAGTCATCAGCCGGTGGTATCCGATCGTGATCCCAAATCCCGCGATTAGGTACATCAATACGAAGACGAAGATGTCGGTCGCGTCAACAAAACTGCCCCAGAAAACAACAGTCGCAACGACGAAGATCACGAACGGTGCGATGACGGCAATCAAGTTGGCTCTACGCTGAGACTGAGTCACTGTCATAAGTGTAGACGGTCGGCTTCAGGCGGCTCCCTAACACTGCAGCTAGAGTTGACCTCAGTGCGTCTAGCAACCTTCATGCCTCCCGGCGGGGACTTTGCCGTCGCGGGAGAGATTCTCGGTGACAGTGTCGTTGGCTTTAGTGATGGCCGCACGGTCTGCGACGTCTTGGCTTTCGGCGACCGCACGCCGGCAGACGGCGAGCCTCTGCCGCTCACAGCCGTCACATTGCTGGCTCCAATCCCCCGCCCAGGCATGATTTATGGCATTGGCCTCAACTACGCAGCACACGCGGCCGAGACCGGCGCGACTCTACCGCAGCAGCCGATCGTCTTCACTAAGTCCCCCAACGCCTCGACGGCTCCCGGAGGCCCAGTTCGGTGTCCAATCGTGGTACGCCGCCTCGATTACGAGGTCGAGTTGGTTGTTGTCATCGGGGCAGATTCAAAAGTAGGCGGATTCGCGGTCGCTAACGACGTCAGTGCGCGAGACCTTCAGCGCCGCGAGCCTCAGTGGACACGTGCAAAAGGGGCCGATACCTTCTGCCCGTGGGGCCCTTGGGTGACGACGACCGACGAAATCGGCAATCCCGAGGACCTGCGGATCACTTCACATGTCAATGGGGAGCTGCGCCAAGACTCACGCACCAACGATTTGATATTCGGAGTTGACGCGCTGGTCGCCTTTATCTCTGAGACCAACACTTTAGACCCAGGCGACATCATTCTCACCGGCACCCCTAGCGGCGTTGGTATGGCGATGGATCCGCCCCGATTTCTAGAGACCGGCGATGTCGTGACGTGCGAGATCGAGAGCCTTGGCGTGATCGAGCACCGCATCGAGCGCTGAGCGCCGTGCCGTTTGTGGTAGGCCAGAGGCCTCGTAGCTAGTGCTCGGTTAGGACTTTGTCGATCAGGCCGTATTCGACGGCCTCATCAGCCTTAAGGAAGCGGTCACGTTCCATATCTTTGTGGACCTGTTCGACGGACTGGCCGGTGTGTTGGGCGTAGATTTCATCGACACGCTTGCGGATCGAGAGGATCTCCCGAGCGTGGATTTCAATATCGGTCGCTTGGCCCTCAAAGCCTGAGGACGGCTGGTGGATCAAGATGCGCGAGTTTGGTAAGGCGAGGCGCTTGCCCTTGGCTCCGCCCGTCAACAGCAGCGAACCCATCGACATCGCGATACCGAAGCAGATCGTCTGAACGTCTGGCTTGATGAACTGCATCGTGTCGTAGATCGCTAATCCCGAATAGATATCTCCGCCTGGAGAGTTTATGTAGATCGAGATGTCCTTGTCGGGGTCGGATGACTCCAAATGCAGCAGCTGCGCGATGACAAGATTTGCTACCTGGTCGGTGACCGCAGTTCCAAGAAAGATGATGCGATCGTTGAGCAGGCGGGAGTAGAGGTCGTACTCGCGCTCGCCCCGGGCGGTGCGCTCAACGACTGTGGGGACCATTGGCATGTCGCGAAGTCTAGTGCTCGGCTGCCCCGAGCAACCTGCGCCCTACTTTGGTTGGCCGCTACCCTCATCGGTGTGACGACATCGACATCGACACCGGCGCTTGAGCTGCGCGGCCTCACTAAACGCTACGACGATGGGTTCTTGGCGTTGGAGGACTTTAGCCTCACGGTCTCTGATGGAGAGTTCTTCGGCCTGCTCGGACCTAACGGTGCCGGAAAGACGACTCTGATCTCGGCGATCTGCAATCTAATCCGCACGACCGCGGGTGAAATCGAGATCTTTGGCCACCACCACAGCACGCTGGAGGCACGAAGAATGATCGGCTTGGCCGAGCAGGACATCAACCTTGATCGCTTCCTCAATGTTGAAGAGACGCTGATCTATCACGGTGGCTACTACGGGATGAGCCGCGCAGATGCGCGGATCCGGGCCAAGGAGATGATGGAGGTCTTTGACTTGAGTTCCAAGGCGCAGACCGCCGCCCCTAAGCTCAGCGGTGGGATGCGGCGACGCCTGCTGCTAGCAAGGGCGTTGATGCATGAGCCGCGTATGGTGATCCTCGACGAGCCGACCGCTGGCGTTGACTTTGAGCTGCGGATGGAGCTTTGGCGCTACATCCGTCGCCTCCACCGTGGTGGCACCACGATCGTTTTGACCACGCACTACCTTGAGGAGGCGGAAGAGCTCTGCGAGGACATCGCGCTGATCAGAGACGGTCGCCTGCTGGCGCGTGATAGCGCTGCGGGCCTGCGCGCCTCCTACGGGGCCGACTCGCTGGCAGACGTCTACGTTAAGGCGATGGCGCTGTGAACGGCCACGCCGGCCTGATCGCACTTGCCGGCCGCGAGGTGCGCCGCGTACTCAAGCTCTGGACGCAGACGATCGCAGCCCCTGTGATGGCCTCCTTCCTCTTCATTCTGGTCTTTGGGCTCTCGCTTGGTGGGCAGATAAAGAGGGTC
The DNA here is from genome assembly GCA_947474595.1 of Solirubrobacterales bacterium. GTDB lineage: Bacteria > Actinomycetota > Thermoleophilia > Solirubrobacterales > Solirubrobacteraceae > CANJIV01. The sequence continues at coordinate 44,575 of CANJIV010000001.1, read as the reverse complement.
GATGGAGTCTCCTACGAGGCCTTCATCGTGCCGGGCCTGATCACTATGGCGATGATCCAAGCGGCCTATTCAAATAACTCCTCGTCGGTCTATCAGGCACGCCTTGACCGCTACATACACGACATCCTCGCTGCGCCGATGCGACCGTGGGAGGTAAACCTAGGGTTGGCTGTTGGTGGCGCCGTGCGTGCTCTTGCGATCGGGGCAGCGCTGCTTGTGTTGGCCGTATTGGTGACCCCTACTACTGTCGCCGAGCCATTCATCCTCCTAATAGCCGTTGTCTTAGCGCTGATCCTTTTCTGCTCTTTGGGGACGGTCGTGGGTGTCTACGCTCGGACCTTTGACTTCCAGTCCTTTATCTCCAACATCGTGATCTTGCCGCTGACCTTTCTCGGAGGAGTTTTCTATTCGGTGGATCTTCTGCCATCGCCGTGGGAGCAGATCTCGCACCTCAATCCGATCTTCTACCTAGTCAATGCGGTGCGCTACGGCTTTCTAGGGACCAGTGACGTCAGCGTGCCGTTATCGCTTGGGGTAACTGCGGCGCTGGCCGCAGGAGCCGCCTGCTGGAGCCTGTGGCTGTTTTCTACCGGCCATCGCCTCAAAGCGTAGGCAAACGACCCAAAGCGAACCGCCGCTGCAAGCCGCGGCTCACCTATCCGCGCTCGCCAGCGATACTTTATGGGCGGTGTTTCCCGTCAACGTCCCCAATATCCTGACCGTCCTTCGGGTCCTCTTGGTCCCGGTACTGGTCGTGGCTCTGTTGGCTAACACCCCAGATGGAGACCTGATCGCTGCGATCGTCTTCGTTCTAGCGTCGTTAACCGACTTTTTCGACGGCTGGCTGGCCAGGCGGAGATCGTCGATTACAACCTTTGGCAAACTGATGGATCCTCTTGCCGACAAGCTGCTGATCGCAGCTTCTCTGATCGCCTTGGTATCGCTTAATCGGGTAGCGGCTTGGGTTGCGATGGTGATTATCGCGCGAGAGTTTGCCGTCACGGCGATGCGGATGGTCGCCCAACAGCAGGGCGTGATCGTTGCCGCCGGAATGTTTGGCAAGGTCAAGACGTGTATGCAGATCGCAGCAATTCTCGCCTTGATCGCGTTTCCAAGTGGCGCAGTGTGGGTTGACGCCCTCGTCTATGCGACGGTGGCTATAACGGTCGCCTCTGGCGTGGACTACTTCTTTGGCATCCGGCGTCGGATGGAAGAGGCTGAGCGGGTCGAGCCGACCCCCTAAAGCTACCGATCGGTTGGGCTAGGCTGAGCCGTCAAGCCACTGGCGCATCGACGTGTGATGGGCCGTCTGCTCGTTGCGGTTTAGCTCTCCGCGTAGCTCGCCGAACAGTCCGTAACGTTCGGCGACGACATTGTGCTGGTGAATGGTTTCGAGGTTCTCTTGGCGGGAGAAGATGAAGGTCTTATCTGCCATCCCCTTGAAGGTCTCCAGCGTCGCGCCGACCATCTCGCGAACACAGTCCTCGACGAAGCGAGGGCGCATGTGGGCCTTCTCAACGACCGAGCCCTCATCTGAGCGCTTCATCAGTTCGTAGATCTCTGATGACATTGATGACTCGACGATTCCCAGCAGAGTCGTCGCGTTGATTTCGTCGTCGCAGCGCTCGTCCATTCCCACGTGGAGCGTCCCTAGTCCACGTTGGTTATGTGTCGCAACCGGCACGGACTCAAAGATGCGAGCGATCTCATCCTCATCAAATCCATCGGCCAGCAGCCGTTCGCGAGAGCTCTCTTGGACCAACCCTTGGGCGCATGGGCAGGCGGTCATGCCCTGAGCTTGGACTCCGATAAGGCGGCGTGTGCCAGCCTCTGAGGAGATCGCAGTGCCAAAGAGTGTGTAGATCTCCTGTGTTGAGATGCCAGAGATGGGTGCCGGCTTGTGCTCAGGGAAGCGAGCAGACAATCTAACCTCCGCGCGACGGGCACCTTGACGCTCACGCACTAGCTCGGCTATGTGCTGGGCGAGCGTCTCGGCACGGAAAGTCGCCTCGCCAAGAATGACTTCACCGATTGCAGTGTTGACAACCTCCTCAAAGCGCGACATGTGTGCGCCCTTCTGCTTGGGGCCGAGGTCAACGAAGCAGTCGAGTTTGGCGTAGAAGAGTTGCTCGACGCCGTTTTGACGGATCCTGATGACTTTCTCAACGTTGGTCACGCCAACGCGCGACAGGCTCACGTGGAGTGTCGGCTGCTGGGCTTGGACGTCTGTGGATGAGAGCGTGGCTGTAGCTGATGTATCCATGGTCTCAATATTACGCACCTAAGACGGCCTGAGTTCAATCTTGGCCGTATAAGGTTTGTAGAATCGCTTCTTTGCCGGTCTGTTTTAGCCTGCTTAAAACTTAGTGCGAATTTGTGCTATTACTCCGCGATCGGTATACGAACCTCCCCGCCACCGTGTGAGGGAAATCAGGTTCGATCCACATCGCGACTTAGTCGCGGCTGCTCTCCAATGAGGGAGCGAACATCGCCATCGCATCAGTAAGAGGGGACGGATCCCGGGGAGGGAGCCGATCTGAAAAATGCTGCTTTAGGGGGAGGTTCGTTTCAGTTGAGCACAAAGCCGCAGTTACTGCTCGCAGACGAGGCGCCGATCGCTGAGATCGAAGAGCTTCGGACGCTGATCGCCGAAGGCCAAGAACGAGGATTTCTGACCTTCGACCAGATCGCAACATGCCTCGATGAGGTCGAGGTCACCAAAGAACAGGTTGTCGAGTTACACGCCTATCTCGAAGATCAAGGGATCGATGTGGTGGGCTCAGATGGCCGTCCGGCAACGTCAGAAAACGGCAGGGTCGAGGCACAGTCGAGACCCGCGGCCGAGGCGCATCCAGATCAGCGCAAGAAGCCCGAGATCGATCTCACGGTAGAGCCAAGCCTGGATTCGCTACGGCTTTATCTACGTGCGATGGGCCGTGTGGCGCTGCTGACAGCAGACCAAGAGGTCGCGCTGGCTAAGCGCATTGAAAAAGGTGACATCGATGCCAAGCAGCAGATGGTGGAGGCTAACCTTCGCCTTGTCGTCTCGATTGCGAAGTCTTACCTCGGGCGTGGTCTGACATTTCTAGACCTGATCCAAGAGGGTTCACTGGGACTGATTCGCGCAGTCGAAAAGTTCGACTACCGGCGTGGCTATAAGTTCTCGACCTATGCAACTTGGTGGATCCGCCAGGCTGTTACTCGTGCGATCGCAGATAAAGGCCGCACGATTCGGATCCCCGTTCACATGGTCGAGAAGCTCAACAAGGTCGTTCACGTTGAGCGTCAGCTGATCCAGGTCCTTGGCCGTGAGCCAACGGCAGAGGACATCGCCGTTGAATTAGATTGCACGGCGCGGGAGGTACGCGACATTCTGCGGCTCTCTCAGCAGGCGATCTCATTGGAGAAGCCGGTCGGCGAGGAGGATGACTCCGAGCTAGGTGACTTCATCGAGGACAAGGCAGCCGAATCTCCTTTCGAGTTGGCTTCCGAAAGCCTGCGGCGCGAGAACGTACGACGCGCACTGTCGGCGCTGCCGACCCGCGAACGCGAGGTTATCGAGATGCGGTTTGGTCTCGGTGGCGGTCAGCCCAGAACATTGGAGGAGGTCGGTCGCGCGTTCAACGTGACGCGTGAGCGGATCCGTCAGATCGAGAATCACACACTCAAGAAGCTCGAGGCACTGCCCGAGGCTCAGCGCCTACGCGATCTAGCGTAGGGCGTGGGTAGCGGCGGGCGGCCCTGAGGCCGTCCGCCGCGTTTCTTACTAGAGCGTGGTGTCCTGGGGCCTCTGCCGGCCGCATATCTGCAAGCTTTGACTGCTGGGCAACTACTTCTTAGGCATGTTCATCACAGGGCTCGTCGCGCCGGACTAACCCGAGGGGCGCTTCGTCGCTACTATTGCCAACGCCGAAGCCAGCGCACGGGGGGATTCCTGAGCGGTCAAAGGGGACGGGCTGTAAACCCGTTGGCTCTGCCTTCGCAGGTTCGAATCCTGCTCCCCCCATCGTCATCGAGGCGCTACCTATACTGCTTTGTTGTTATGACGCCGCCCATAGTTGAGATTCCCAACATCCTTCTGCGCGACGGAGTCGAGATTCCCCAGATCGGGTTTGGTGTCTTTCAGGTGCCGCCTGCCGAGACGGCCGAGGTTGTTGGCCGCGCGCTACTGGCCGGCTATCGGCACATCGATACCGCCGCGATCTACCGCAATGAGGTCGGCGTTGGCGAGGCAATCCGCGCCAGTGGCCTTGATCGCAGCGACGTCTTTGTTACGACTAAGTGCTTCAACGATGACCATGGTTACGAGCAGGCGACCGCGGCGCTCAGGGCGAGCCTCGATCGCCTCAAGATGGAGCAGGTAGACCTCTACCTCATTCATTGGCCAGTCCCGAGTAAGGATCTCTACCTGGAGACGTGGCGGGCCTTGATCGACCTCCAAGCGCAAGGGCTAGCAAGGGCGATCGGTGTATCGAACTTTGAGCCAAGTCACCTCGCGCGGATTATTGAAGAGACCGGCGTGACTCCCGTGATCAACCAGATCGAGCTCCATCCCCGCTTCCAGCAGCCCGTGCTGCGGCGTACGCACGCTGAACTAGGGATCGTCACTGAGGCGTGGAGTCCTCTCGCGCAGGGAGACGTCCTTGAGGATCCAGTGATCACTGAGATCGGCGAGGCCCACGGCAGAACGGCCGCTCAGGTTGTCCTGCGTTGGCATCTTCAGCTTGGGCACGTCGTGATCCCTAAGTCCGTTACCCAAAGGCGCATCGAAGAGAATCTCGATCTCTTCGGTTTTCAGCTCAGCGTTGGCGAGATGGAGGCGATCGGTGGCTTGGATGTAGGACAGCGCAGGGGCCCAGATCCCAACGTCTTTGTGCGGATTAAGTAGCCCGGACGTTTAAGTGCGTACGCACTGCACTTGGTAGAGGCCCATAAAGCCGGTGCGAAATCCGTTACGAGCCGCACGCAGATAGACCCGCCAAACGCGCAGGCGCTCTTCTCCGGCCAATTCAGTGGCGCGCTCAAGGTTGGCATCGAGGCGCTCAATCCAGTGAGTCAAAGTGTCGGCGTAGTCTGCGCCAAAGCCCTCGATGTGTTCGGTTACGAAGCCAGCGCGTTCGAGCGAGAGCTGTACGCGGGAGAGATGCAGCGGTGCCGCGTCGGGAAAGACGTAGCGGTCAGAGAACGGGCCAGCCTCAGGCTCGCCGTGTCGTAGGCGTGCGATGCCGTGGTTAAGTAGTCGCCCTCCCGGACCCAAGACGCTGGCTAGTTTCGCCGTGTAAGCGTCGATCTGTGCGCTGCCTACGTGTTCAACCATCCCAATGCTGGAGATTGCGTCGTAGCGCTCACCGGCAATATCGCGGTAGTCCATGACGCGAATGTCGACCAAGTCGGCAACGCCTTCCTCGTGTGCTCGTTGACGAGCGCGCTCGGCTTGCGGCGGAGAGAGTGTGATTCCGGTTACGTGAACGCCGTGATGTTTGGCAGCGTGGACGGCAAACGAGCCCCAGCCGCAGCCAACGTCAAGGATCCGCTCGCCGGCTTGAAGGCCCAGCTTGGTGCATACGAGCTCGAGCTTGGTCTCCTGCGCCTCCTCGAGGGTCTTAGCCCCGCGCGAGAGGATCGAGCAGCTGTAGGTCATCGACCTATCGAGGAAGAGTGCAAAAAACTCAGGCGGTAGATCGTAGTGGTGGCGCACCGAACGGCGGTCGCGCTCGGCCGTATGGCGCCGACCTTGGGGCCGCAGCTCGGCTTGAGGAGGCGGCGGCGGCAGCGTTAATCCGGTGGCGCGCAGGGCTGCGAGCGCTAGCCGTCGCTTTGCCGCTGCGTCGAGGTGGGGTGGCTTCCAGTTTGACAACACCAACAGCAGCGCATCGAGGTCATCGACGTCGAGCTCACCTGAAACGTAGGCCCGTCCAAGCCCGAGTTGGCCTGGTGCTCGCAAGATATAAGCAAGCGCGCGTGGCGAGCGCACGGTGAAGGTCGGCAGTAGGTTGGCGCTCGCGTTTGCGGTGCTCGAGGCATCGGAGAGAGTTGACGTTGCGGGGATCTCGGTTCCGTCCCAGAAGCGGACCGTGAACGGCCGATCGGTAAGGGTTCGCTCTATCTCGCGGCGTAGTGGTTCAGTTTTGGCAAGTGGCATAGCGAAGGAGGGTTCCATATTTGCCTTTCGCGTGCGTCCACGGCCCTCGCGGAGCACTGATTCGGGAACCTGACAATCCTGTCTTGCATATGTAATGCTTAGGCAGATGTCAGAGCACGATCTCACAGTTGGAGAAGCAGCGCGCGCCCTAGGGCTAAGCGCAGACACGTTGCGCCGCTGGGATCGCGCGGGCAAGATCAAGACGTCGCGCGATGACCGCGGACGTCGCCGTGTGCCTTTGGCCGAGGTCGAGCGTCTTAGCGATCGGCCCCGGCGCCACGTTGCGGGGGACGCTCTTTCTGCTCGTAACCGCTTTCCTGGTGTTGTCACCTCAGTTGAAGTAGATGGAGTGATGGCGCTGGTCGAGATTCAGGCCGGGCCGTTTCGCGTCACGGCAGCGGTCACGCGGGACGCTGTGGAAGAGTTAGGCCTAGCGCCGGGAGTACGAGTGGCTGCGGCAGTCAAGGCGACATCGGTGATGATCGAACGTGGTGATCGGTGAACTCCGAGCGCCGAGTAGCTGCCGTCGCTCTACTGCTTGCATTGACGCTAGTCGGCTGCGGTGTCGGCAAGGGAGATCAGGGGTCGTCGCTCACAGTTTCGGCCGCTAGCTCTCTTAAGGATGCTTTTACGCAGTACGCCGAGGCGTTCAGTGATGGCGAGGTCAAACTTCAGTTCGCTGGCTCTAACGCTCTCGCGACTCAGATTCGCCAAGGCGTTCGTCCCGACATCTTCGCGGCGGCCAACACTGAACTGCCGCAGGAGCTATTTGCGGCTGGGCTGGTGGAACGCCCGATCATCTTCGCCGGCAATCGCCTCGTGATCGCCGTTGGCCGTGACGCCATGAAAGTTAAATCGCTGGCCGATCTGAGCGCTCGCGACATCACGCTCGCCATAGGCGCAGCGGGAGTCCCTGTCGGCGATTACACGGCGAAGGTTCTGTCGCGCCTTCCTAGTGTCCAGCGCGCAGCGATTCTCAACAACGTCAGGTCGCGCGAGCCAGACGTCGGGGGGATCGTCGGCAAGCTAAGTCAAGGAGCGGTCGACGCAGGGTTTGTCTACATCACAGATGTCGAGGCGTCGGGAGGCAGGCTCAAGGCGATCGAGCTGCCGCCGGCACTAGAGCCCCATGTGGCCTATGGCGTGGCGGTCGTCAAGGGCAGCGCGCAGCACAAGCAAGCGGAGACGTTTGTCGCCGGCCTGCTCGATGGAGGTGGGCAGCGGGCGCTCGCTGGCGCCGGATTTGAACCGCCGCCAGCGGGAGCACGATGAGCTCGGGAAAACATGGTTGGTTTGCATGCCTCTTGGTCCTCGCGCTGAGTGTCACGCTGACCTTCCTCTTCCTGCCGATCGTCGCGATCTTTGTTGACAGCGGCCCGGCACAGCTACTTTCAACTCTTGGCGATCCAAGTTCTCTTGAAGCGCTGCGCTTGAGCTTGGAGTGCAGCTCGATCGCCGTGGCGATCATCGTCGTGGTCGGCACCCCGGCTGCCTATCTGCTGGCAACTCGCAACTTTCGTGGCCGTGCCCTAGCGGTCACCGTGGTTGAACTTCCCCTCGTGCTGCCACCCGCGGTCGCTGGTATCGCCCTTTTGGCAGCACTGGGACCAAACGGCCTGCTTGGGCCAGCGTTACAGGACGCTGGCATCACGCTGGTCCTCCAGACCGCTGCAGTGGTCATCGCGCTGACCTTCGTCTCGGCGCCCTTCTACGTGCGCCAGGCGCAGTCTGCCTTTGGCGCCGTCGATCGCACTTGGATGGACGCCTCGCGTACGCTTGGCGCCTCGGAGGCTCGTAGCTTTCTGCGTATAGCGATCCCGGCGGCCCTGCCCGGCCTTGGCGCTGGCCTCGCATTGGCTTGGGGCCGTGCGCTAGGCGAGTTTGGTGCAACATTGATGTTTGCCGGCTCCTTCCGCGGCATAACCCAGACTGCACCGCTGGCCATCTACGAACAGTTCGGCACAAACTTCACTGCGGCGCTTGGGCTTTCGGCGGTTCTAGTCGCGATCTCGGGAGCGCTACTGCTCACCGTAAAACTGTTTGGCGGCCAGGCGGCGCTTGGTCGTGTTGAGAGTTAGGGCCACCAAGTCACTGGGGTCGCTTGATCTCGACGTGTCACTGGAGCTGGCCGACGGTGAGTGCCTCGCGCTGACGGGTCCATCGGGGGCTGGAAAGACCACGATTCTGAGGATAGTGGCGGGGCTAACAGCGCCCGAAACCGGCCAAGTGGCCTGTGGTGAAGATCTCTGGTTCGACAGTAACTCTGATATCTGCGTGGCCCCTGAGCTGCGTGGCTGTGGCTATGTCTTCCAGGATTACGCGCTGTTCGGCCACCTCAACGCTTGGCAGAACGTCGCTTATCCGTTGAAGCGTATGCGGCGCTCTCAGCGCCGTGGTCGCGCCCTAGAGCTGCTCGATCGCTTTGGAATGGCAGCGTTGGCCGATGCTCGACCGGCGACGCTGTCGGGTGGAGAGCGTCAACGAGTCGGCCTCGCCCGCGCATTAGCACTCCAACCTCGGGTGCTGTTACTAGACGAACCGCTTTCGGCACTAGACGCTCGTACCCGAGCTAGCGCGACGCGCGAACTAGCAGCAGTGCTGCGCGAGAGCGAGATCCCGATGTTGCTTGTCACACACGACTTCGGCCAAGCCGCGTTGCTTGCCGACCGAGTCGCTGTGATCGATGCAGGGAGAGTGATTCAAGAGGGCCTAGCGAGTGACTTGGCTGCCCGGCCTGCATCTTCCTTCGTGGCAGACCTGACCGGGGCCGTAGTCTTGAGCGGATACGCCCGATGCGGTCCAGACGGTCTGACCTCGGTGGATCTAGACGCAGGAGGGGTCGTAGTGAGCACCGATCAGGGGGCAGGTCCTGTCGCCGTTAGCGTCTTTCCGTGGGAGATTTCGCTCGAGCCTGGTGGAAGGGGGTCCGCTGCGGCTATGACCTCGGCGCGCAACCACATTGAGGCGACTGTCGATTCGGTTACGCAGATCGGCAGCCGAGTACGCGTCGGTCTGAGCGCTGGACAGCCACTGGTTGCCGAGGTTACGCCAGCAGCGGTTGTCGACCTCGGCCTTGCGCCCGGAGTAGCGGTGGCAGCGACATGGAAGGCTGCTGCCACGCGAGTCGTGCCGCGGTGACGACGTGGATCACGATCGTCCTCGCAGTCAGTCGGCCAAACACCGTCGGGATCGGTAGCGTTTGACTTATGACCAACACCGAGAAGCCTCAAGTCGAAGTCCCAGCCGATCAGCCGCCTTCTTATCAACTCGAACTTGAAGACCTAACAGTCGGAGATGGCGACGAGGCTGTCACTGGCAAGATCGTTGAGGTTCATTACGTCGGTGTTTCGTGGGCGACGGGCAAGCAGTTTGACGCGTCATGGGATCGCGGCGACACGTTTCAGTTCGGACTGGGTAAGGGTCAGGTGATCGCTGGATGGGACCAAGGCGTGGCTGGCATGAAGGTCGGCGGGCGTCGCCGCATCACGATTCCACCAATGCTTGCCTACGGCAAGCGCGGCGCCGGTGCTGCGATCGGTCCGGACGAGACACTTGTCTTCGTCGTGGACCTCATCGGCGTGCGCTGATCGCGCCAGCGAGGCGTTCGAGAACCGAGACCGTCGTCTCCCAGTCAATGCATGCGTCGGTGACACTAGCGCCGTAGACGAGCCCATCGGTGTCCCCAAGCACAAGCTTCTGGCGGCCGGCAACAAGGAAGCTTTCAAGCATCACGCCGACGATGCCCCGCTCTCCGGCGGCCAGACGATCGGCGATCTCGCCCGCAACAAACGGCTGGCGAAGGTAGTCCTTGGAGCTGTTGCCATGGCTGGCATCGATGATGACCCGGCCCGCAAGTCCGGCCCGCTTGAGCCGCGATAGCGCATCGGTAACGCTTGCAGCGTCATAGTTTGGACCAGCCGCACTGCCGCGCAAGATCACATGGCAGTCACTATTGCCGGTTGTTTGGAAGATCGCGGCTTGCCCTTCGGTCGTGATGCCTGGGAAGACATGGCTCTCTGCGGCGGCGGCGACCGCGTCAACCGCGGCCTGTACGTCGCCGCCGGTGGAGTTCTTAATGCCGATCGGCATCGAAAGGCCACTGGAGAGCTGACGGTGGACCTGGCTTTCAGCCGTGCGGGCACCGATAGAGCCCCAGCTAACCGTGTCAGAGATGTATTGGGGGGTTATTGGATCTAAGAATTCACAGCCGACAGGCAGCCCGATCTCAAGGATGTCTAGCAGCAGCTTGCGAGCCAAACGCAAGCCGCGGTTGACATCGAAGCTGCCATCGAGCCCCGGGTCGTTGATTAGGCCCTTCCAGCCCACTGTGGTGCGGGGCTTCTCGAAGTAGACGCGCATCACGATTAGCAGCTCCTCGCGACACTGCGAAGCCATCGCCACTAGGCGATGAGCGTAGTCAGATGCAGCGACGGGATCGTGCACCGAGCAAGGTCCGACTACAACCAGTAGGCGCTCGTCGGTGCCGTTGAGTACCGCCGTAACGGCGTCGCGGCTAGCGACGACCGCAGCCTGAGCTTCGTCGCAAAGCACGAGTTCGTCACGCAGCTGCGCGGGCGCACGCAACGGCTGAATATCCGCGATCCGCCGATCGCTGACTCTGTCTGGAGTTGAGGGCATCTCCTAAAACGTACCGGTGTCGGGGCCGATAGGACTGCGCGCCTCCGGCGGGCCCACGGTGAACGGGGCTAGATGTGACAAAGACCACTCGGGGGAGCGGTCTTTGTCGGGGAGGAGAGAGACATGACCCGCCGGGGTATGGGGGCGGATCATTGATGCTGCGAGGGAGGTGACCTCGCTGGATTAAAGGTAGGGCATCTGACCTGTCTTTACAAGTATCGAAATACTAATCTGTGATAGGTTATCCCGATCACACGCTGATATGGAACTACGCCACCTGAGATATTTTGTTGCCGTCGCTGAGGAGCTGCACTTTCGCCGAGCAGCACAGCGGTTGCATATGTCTCAGCCTCCTCTAAGTCAGCAGATTCGCGCACTTGAGAGAGAGATCGGCGTAACCCTGTTGGTCCGCGATCGCCGGGGCGTCTCACTCACACCGTCAGGGCGCGCATTCCTTGCCGAGGCTCGCAATGTCTTAGGCGCCGTCGAGCATGCTGCTGCGACAGCTCGCAGTGTCGATCGCGGAGATCTTGGAGATCTTGCAATTGGATTTGTCGGTTCGACGATGTACGGGCAGGTGCCAGAGTTCCTGCGCTCCTTTGCGGTAGAGAACCCCGGAGTACGCGTACATCTGCGCGAGATGGCACCGGGCGCCCAACTCTTAGCTCTTGCCGCTAGCGAGATAGATATTGGATTCCTACGCCCACCGATCGCCGCGGATGCGGTTACTGTCGAGACCCTCTTTGAGGAGCCGCTTGTCGTGGCGTTGCCGTCCGACCATCGCTTAGTCAACAGCGCGCGAGTCGACGTTCGCGCACTCGCCCAGGAGGCGTTCGTGAGCTTCTCTCCTGAGGATGCGCCAGGGGTTTATGAGGCCACGCAAGGAACGCTGGCTGACGCTGGCGTAGTCCCACGCGTGGTGCAGATGGTGACCGAGCTACAGACCGCCGTCGGTCTCGTTGCGGCTGGGCTGGGGGTCACATTTGTTCCTTCCTCCCTCATGGCACTCAACCGCACCGGGGTCACCTACCGTCCACTGCGACCCAAGCCACGCAAGGTCGGTTTCGCCGTCGCTTACAGGACTACCGATGAATCACCGGTGGTAGAAGCATTTCTAGCCTTAGCGCGCAGTATGTAAGAGCGGCGAGAGTCGCCATACTGTTATAGGAGACCGTCTTATCCATCGATTCTCAGAGGTCGAGATGAACACTAAGACAGCGACGGACCACGACATACTGCAGCGGGCTGCGCACGATCATCTGCTGCTGCATTTCACGCGCAACGGAAATTTTGGTCCAGATGCCAATGAGCTTTTGGTCCTAGAGCGTGGTGTGGGGCCATATGTCTTTGACACCAAGGGTCGGCGCTATCTCGACGGGCTATCGAGTCTCTTCTGCGCGCAGCTTGGCTACTCCTACGGCGAGGAGATGGCAGCGGCAGCGGCAGAGCAACTGACTACTCTGGCCTTCAACACCAACTGGGCAACCGCCCATCCTGCCGCAATCAAGCTCGCCCAAGCACTCGCCGAGCGTGCGCCCGGCGACCTCAACAAGGTCTTCTTCACCAACGGCGGATCGGAGTCGGTCGAGGCTGCTTGGAAGATCACCCGTCAATTTCATCTAGCTAATGGCGAGCCTGGGCGCACCAAGGCGATCTCGCGCGACATTGCCTACCACGGAGTCACTCTGGGCGCCCTCTCCTTTACCGGAGTAGTGAATATGAAGGCCCCGTTTGGCCCGCCTGCGATCGAGACCCACCACGTCTCTAATACCAATAGCTTCCGCGCGCCTGACGGTGATGACGAGGCGAGATTCTGCGCCCGTCTGCTTAGCGAGGTCGAGCAGGCGATAGTCGACGCCGACCCTGAGACGGTCGCACTAATAATCGCCGAGCCAGTTCAGAACGCCGGCGGCTGCCTCGTCCCGCCGGCTGGATACTGGCCCGGGCTACGAGAGATTGCCGACCGCTACGGCGTACTGCTATGTGCAGATGAGGTGATCGCTGGCTTCGGTCGCCTCGGCGAGCTGTTTGCCTCTACGCGCTTTGACGTAGTGCCCGATCTGATCACTTCTGCCAAGGGGATCACCTCGGCATACGCTCCGATGGGCGCAGTCGTTGTTTCAGACCGTGTCGCTGAACCCCTATACGCCGACAAACAGACTCTTCTGCATGGCATTACCTTCGGCGGCCATCCGGTGTCGGCTGCAATTGCCTTGCAGAGCCTTGAGATTTTCGAGCGTGATGGGGTCTTGGAGAACGTCCGAGAGATGGAGCCCTATCTCGCTCAACGACTTCAATCCCTACGTGACCTGCCGATCGTAGGAGACATCCGCGGCGCCGGTTTCTTTTGGGCAGCAGAGTTAGTAGCCGACGAGCAGAACACGCGCTTTGATGCCGATCAACGCGAGCGCCTGCTGCGGGGCTTCCTGCCCCGGCGGCTGTTGGAGGCGGGATTGATTGCGCGAGCAGACGATCGTGGTGACTCGGTTCTACAGGTCGCTCCTCCATTGATCTGCGACGAATCGATGCTTGATGAGCTCGTCGAAAAGATGGCAGAAGTGCTCGCAGATGCGGGCACCTTCATGGCGCTGGATGCATAGCTACGACGAGGCGACGGGGCTCCTTGCCGAGGATAATTTTGCCGATGCGCGCTAGCGACCTGCGATGGATCCGCTCACTACCGAGGCAGACGTCGTGGCAATTTTGGACACGATGAGGTGAGCGCCGGGCTTCTGCTCCTAGTCAACTTCGGTTGCCTAGCGTTGTTGTTGGCAACGCTCTGGCTTGTCAGCCTGCGGCTGCGCGACGCGTCCATCGTTGACATCGTCTGGGGCCCAGCGTTCGCTGTGGTTGGCTGGGTCACGTTCGCCGTGGGGGAGGGCGATCAGGATCGCCGTCTGCTCTTGGCGCTTTTGGCTACCGCATGGGGGCTACGTCTTGGTCTCCACCTAGCACGGCGAAACCTTGGCAAGGGGGAGGACCCCCGCTATCGCGCGATGCGCGAGCGCCGCGGCGAGGCCTTTGCGATCCAGAGCCTCTATCTCGTATTCCTCTCTCAGGCCTCTTTGGTCTGGGTAGTCGCAATGCCGATCCAGGCAGCCGGCTTCCCCGCCGCGACGGCCGAGCTTTTCTGGCTGGATTGGTTGGGGGTTGGAGTTTTCTTAGTGGGCCTTGGCTTTGAGGCGGTCGCGGACGTGCAACTGACACGCTTTCGCAACGATCGGGCTACTAGCGGTCGAGTCTTGGATACCGGACTGTGGCGATACACCCGCCACCCCAACTACTTCGGGGACTGCCTGCTGTGGTGGGGAATCGGCATCGTCGGCATTGCCGCAGGCGCCTGGTGGGCGTTGGTGGGCCCTGTTGTAATGATGATCTTGCTCTCACGTGTTTCAGGCAAGCCGCTGCTTGAGCAGTCGATTCGACAGCGCCGCCCAGGCTATGACGACTACGTACGGCGAACTAGTGGATTCTTCCCTCTGCCGCCCAAGCGGTAGGACGGTCTGGTTGCCGTTGCGGCTAGAAGTGCGGCACCAGCTGCGGCAGCTGCGGCAAGCCAGAAGACGGCCGTATATCCGAATGCAACTGCGACCACTCCCGCCAGTGGTGCGCCAACACCAATCCCAAGATCGAAGAATGCCGAGAAGGCTCCAAGCGCTGCCCCACGGCGCTCAATGCTGCCGTTATCAACCACGAGCAGCGCCAGCGACGGGTAGAGAACTGAGAAGCCCAAGCCCATTACAACGGCACCCACCACAGCCACGGGCCAAGAGCCGGCGACCGCAACCACACAGAGCCCGACCGCCTCGACACAGCCGGCGCCTATTGCAGTTCGGGCGGCTCCAATGCGATCGGGCAGGCGCCCTAAGACGAGTCGGGCAATCACGACCGAGGAGGCAAAGGCGGTGAAGACTGCCGCTCCGTGTCCCACGCCTCGGCCTTGGAGCATGAGGACCGCGAAGCCAGCGAGGGCCGACCAGCCGATACTAGTCAAGGCAAGGCCAACTCCGGGCCGCAGCGCTTCTCGCGGAACCCAGGGCTGCTTTTGGGCGTTGGTGACGGGGGTATGATCGTCGCGGATCGTGAGCGCGACAGCCGCCCCCAGTAAGGGCACGATGGCCGCAAACGCCCAGACCGCCGCGTAGCCCATCGTAGAGAGCAGTAGCTCGCCGGTCAGGGGCCCTAAGCTCATCGCCGTCCAGAGCGCCAATCCCCATAGGCCGATCGCCTGGGCGCGTCGAGACTGAGGCGCTATGTCCACCGTCCACACGATTCCGGCCGTGAAGACGAACCCCTCTCCAAGCCCCAGCACTAAGCGCGCGAAGATTAGGCCGGGGATATCGAGGGGCAAGAAGTACAAGGCACCAGCACATGACGCCGCGACCGTCCCGACCACCATCACCAACCGTCGCCCGTAGCGGTCGGCGAGTCGGCCTGCCAACGGGCGACTGACAATCGCACTAATCGCAAATGCTCCGATCACGATGCCAACGGCGATCGGCCCTGAGTTCAGTGGACCGGTGACGTAGCGAGGCAGAACTGGGATTACGCAGCCAGCAGCCAAGAACGTTGCGAAGCCAGCGATGAAGATGCGTAGGAAGGCAGCGATGACAGGGCGGTGGTGCAGGCTGGGGCGCAGGCGTTGAGTGGCGTTAGGCGGCTTGACTGTCATGACGACCGCCTTGTTCGGAGGAGGTCAGAGAGAGTAACGCCTTATGGCGCCACCAGATCTGTCTAAGGGATTCAGAGCGCGGTTGCTGCGAGCACGATCGCTATTGAGTCGAGCAAGATCAGCCCTTGGAGTAGGCGGTTGGCGCCCTTCGTGATGAAGACATGAATGCAGACCAGCACGACTGCGATCGCCACTAGCGTCAGCTTTAGGTGCATCGCATGCTCGTTCCACAGATGGAGATGCGAAGCGAGTGCCGCTCCTGTTATCAGCGATAGCGATATCGCGCCCAGCGATGCCCAGCCGAAGCGACGAGCGATCGGAATCATCCACTCGCGAGCAGGACCTTCACTACCTCCCTGGGCGCGAAAGACCGGCACGACCGCCAACCCGACAAAGAGTTGGCCGCCGACAAAAAAAGCCATCGCCAAGAGGTGGATCCACACAACAACGTTCCAGCCATTAAATTCCATACTCAGATCCTCGCACGCTGGGCACTGATCCTGCGGGCAGCCACTGACCGCGACCGAGTTCGGCAGAGTATTCTCATTTCAGCCACCACTAATGCCAGTGCCAAAAGATCTCAGCTCAGACGACCCTCCCCGTGGTAGCTGGCTATCGCCTGTAGGTCCACGCCATCCACGCAATGTGGCCAGCGCAACATACGGCCTGATTCTCGCTGCGTCAGTCATCGCAGCGTCCGATGCAGCTTCGGGTGATCGTGCCGCAACAGTCTGTCTGTTTGTTGTCTTTACGAGCCTGGCCACCTTCATCGCCGACCTCTATTCGCGGCTACTTGGCAGGTGGAGCCAGCTTCATCGCCGCCCGACCATTGCCGACGTACGTGAGATAGCTAGAGACCTATGGCCGAAGGTAAGCGTTATTGCGGTGCCGGTGGTGGTCCTGCTGCTGGGTGTTCTCGATGCGGTTCCCGATCAAGACACGATCAACCTTGCTCTCTACATCTGCGTGCTCGAGATGGCGGTCACGGCGTGGTACGCGTCGCGTGGAGCCGGTGCAACGCGAACCGAGACCGTCTTTGCCGTAGGCGTGTCAGTTGCCATTGGTGCCACAATCATCGCGCTGAAAGCGGCACTGCACTAACCAGCTAGGCTAGGAGTCTCTGATGTCAATCGCCGTGACTCACTTCACAGACCCAGGCTGTCCGTGGGCTTACTCGGCTGCCCCGGCGCTGCGCACGCTTGAGTGGCGCTTCGCAGATCAGCTGGAGTGGGAGCTGGTGGTAATCGGCCTTACAGAGACCGCCGAGCAGTACGAGCGGCGCGGCTATACGCCCGAGCGCGTGGTCGCCTCCCGCAGGGTCTTTGCCGAACGGTTCGGGATGCCGTGTGGGTACCAGATCAAGAGCGGTGTATCGGGTACTAGTCGGGCTTGCCGGGCCGTGATGCTCGCAGCGGAGCAGAGTTACACGCTCGGCAATGCAGCACTAGCGGCGCTACAACGCCTGCAGTTCACAACGGCTGATCGACTTGACGATGACAGTGCGATCGCACGCGCCTTGGATGTCATAGAAGGGATAGATGGCGCAGCCGTGGTCGCTTGCCTCGATGACGACGATGTACTCGAGCGCTACGAAAGCCAGCGCTTGCGCTCGCGCCAGGCTGCCGGAACACCGACCGAGGCGCAAGGAAAGAGTGCCACCAGCGACGGGCCCGTTCGCTACACCGCGCCATCGCTGGTATTTACTGCGCCAGATGGCAGATCGCTAGAGGCCGGCGGCTTCCAGCCGATCGAAGCCTACGATGTAGTGCTCGCAAACCTTGACCCAAAGCTCGAACGCCGCGAGCCCCCGTCGAGTGTGCTCGATGTAATAAACGGCTTTCCACAGCCCCTAGCCAGCGCTGAGATTGCCGCCGTCATGGCGCTTCCCCTTGTGGTACCTAGCATTCCCGACACGGTTGTCCTACTCGAAGAGCTGGTCGTCGCAGGCAAAGTGATCCGCGAGCCGCTCGGCGAAGACGCGCTCTGGCACGCCGCCTGATCTGCGCTGCCTACTGGTAGGTGGCGTTGCCAGTGATCGTGATCTGCCCGTTGGTGCCTTCGAGATTGTCGGTCTCAACGAAACTGAGGCCGCTCCCTCTAATGCCCCGGAAATCACCGGTGCCCGCGGTTAGCGTGATCTTGCCGGTGCGCGTGATGGTGTCGCCTGCGGTCACCGTTGTGACCGTAGCCTGGCCCTTGATCAATCCCGACCCACAGCTGATCGTGAGCTTGCCAACGCCGGTCAACTTCTCTGCATCGAGTACCCACGCGATAACGACTCTGCCCGAACCAACTGGAAGTCCAGTTATCGTGCCAATGTCAGTCAACTTAAGGGCCTTGCTGGTTTTGGTTTGCTTGGTGGCCGCTGTTAGCGAGACTGCCTGCTTGGTGCCAGGGATAGGCCCTAGTCGCGTCTTCTCGACGCGAGCCAGCTTTGCCTTCATGCGCTTGTATTCGCGCTCCTGGAGAGGCGTACGTCGCCGGCCAGAGGCCGCGAGGTTTATCGCCTCGTTAGGGTCGCGTTGCAGGTCATACATCTCCCACTCGGTCTTCTCTATACCTCTCGGGTCGTAGTAGCGCGCGAGCTTCCAGCGCTTCTCCCGGATGCTGGCGATGTGATTAGGCTCCGGGACGTAGGGGCCGCTACTGCCACCGCACTGCCAATCGTCGTAGGTGAACATGACGTAGTCCTGTGGCGCCGGCGCCTTGGGATTGGCGATCACCTTCGAGTAGTCAACGCCCTGCCACTGGGTGCGCGCCGCGCTTGGGGCTCCAAACAGGCTTGCAATGGTTGGCAAGAAGTCGATGTGGGAGACCAAGGCCTCGGTGCGACGCGGCTTGGGAAAGAGCTTTGGGTTCGAGTAGATCAGAGGGATCTTCGTCGTCTCTTCATAGGTATTAAATGACTTCTCTCGGGAGGTTCCGTGAGCCATGCCGGTTTCGCCGTGGTCGGAGGTGCGGATGATCACTGTGTCGTCGATTAGGCCTTGGGCCTCTAGTAGGTCCAGGACCTCGACTAGGTAGGCGTCTGACTCCTTCATAAGGTTCGAGTAGAAGTTGAGAAACTTGCGCTTAGCCGCGTTGGTCCTAAGGGCACCTAATCCAAGACTCGTGAGGCGCTGCCACGCAGCTTGTGCTCGCGGCTTATTTTTTAAGTTTTCGTTGACGGTCGCTGGTAGGCCAATGGCGCCGTCTAGGGTGGAATCGGCGTATAGCGAGTCTTCGTACTGCCCGGGATAAAGGATCACGTCGTGGGGGTTGACTAGCGAAATTGCGATGAAAAACGGCTGCTGAGTTGCGGCCACGGAGCCTAGGTATGCAAGGGCGCCCTCTTTGCCGGCCGCAACGTCGCCGTTGTCATCCATGAAGCGCGCGTCGTTGTCGCCGCCCGTGTAGGGGACTAAATTGTTCTCAAAGGCGTCTCCTCCACCTTGGTCTAGATCGGCGTTGGCCCCAGCGTCCTTGGGATTCCAGCGGCCAAAGCCGTACTTTGCGACGTCTCCGGGGACGAAAGTCTCGACTACTTCGCCCGTCGTTGGGTCGGTCACAATCTGGCCCTTGGTCAGATGCCACTTCCCCTTCCAGATCACTGTGTACCCAGCCGAAGACATCACTGAGGCGATGTTCTTTAGTTCGGTGGAGAGCAACACATTGGGGTAGTTGGTCTCTGGCAGGTCCTTTGAAATCGAGTGACGAACCCTATGCTGAGCAGGCATGTAGCCGGTCATTAGCGAGGCGCGGGCCGGCGAGCACATGCATGAGTTAGTAAAGGCGTTCTCGAAGACCAGGCCGTTCTTAATCAGCCGCTGATGGCCGGGGAGGTTCTTGGCGGCCCACCCTGTCGGGAAGTGCTGGATTCCCCGCTCTTGGTCGGTGATAAACATAACGACGTTCTTGCCTTTGAAACCGGCTACCGCAGCTGCCGCTTCGTCCCCGCCTGCGGCGAGTGCATCGCGCCCCCCCGATCCAAGCATTACTGCCAGAGATGAGGCCGCCGCTCCTTTTAGAAATTGGTTGCGGTTAATTCCGGTTTCTGTTGGCATTACGACAACCTAACACACCCATTACCGGTCGGGCACCGGTTCCGCCGAAGGGCTAGTGCATAGCCGCTTCTGCTGCTAATAAGTAGCGTTGCCCGTGATCGTTATCTGCCCATCGGTGCCGCGCAGATTATCGGTCTCGATGAAGCTGATGCCGCTACCACTAATGCCCCGAAAATCACCCGTGCCGCCGACAATTTTGAGCGTTCCCGTTAGCGTTATCCGTCTATCGCTAGTTGCGAATTTGACTCTAGCGACTCCTTTGATAATGCCCGCGCCACTACTCATCGTCAACTGACCGACGCCCGTCTTCTTGGCCGGATCAAGCACCCAGTCGATCAAGATATTGCCACGCCCTGTGGGCATTCCAACACAGCGGCCCTTATCGGTGAACTTAAACGTCTTGCTGTCTTTGGTTTGCCTTGTTTGAGCAGTCATTTGGATCGGTTGAGCCGTCCCTGGAATGGGTCCAAGCCGTGTAGCTTCTACTCGTGTCAGCTTTCTCTTAAGGCGCTTGTACTCGCGCTCTTCCAGCGCGCTGCGACCGTGGCTAGAGGCTGCGAGGTTTCTGGATTCGTTGGGATCGCGATGGAGGTCATACATCTCATACTCAGTCTTAGCTACGCCCAACGGGTCGTAGTAGCGGGCCAGCTTCCAGCGCAGCTCGCGGATGCTCGAGATGTGGTTAGCCCCGGTCACGTATGGGCCGTTAGGCTGGCCTGACTGGTAGTCGTCGTAGGTGAACATGACGTAGTCCTGGACCGCCTTGGCCTTGGGGTCTGTCAGTAGTCGTGAGTAGTCGACGCCCTGCCACTTGGCGCGAGCTGACTTAGGTGTGCCGAAGAGGGTGGCCAGCGTCGGCACAAGGTCAATGTGTGAGACCAGAGCGTCACTGCGGCGGGCCTTGGGAAAGAGCTTAGGGTTGGAGTAGATCAGGGGAACCTTCATCGTCTCTTCGTAGAAGTTGAAGTTCTTTTCACGCACACCGCCATGAGCCATCGCCATCTCGCCGTGGTCTGCTGTGCGGATGATTAGGGTGTCGTCGAGAAGGCCCTGCTGCTCGAGCGCATTGAGGGTCTGTTGGAGATAGCCATCGGCTTCACGCATGAGATTTCCGTAGAAGTTCACATATTTGCGCTGCTTGGACCGCGTGATGATCAATCCGGATAGCTGTAGAAGCTTCTGGAAGGCCTGTTGGGCCTTGGGCTTGCTCTTGAGGCTTTCATTGGTCGTGCTGGGCAGTTCAATGCTGCCTTCTAGGGTGTCGCTGGGATAGAGGCTGTTGCTAAAGGATCTGGGGTAGAAGAGCACGTCGTGAGGGTTGACGAGTGAGATGACGAGGAAGAAGGGGGCCTGCGTTGCGGCGACCGAGGTGATGTATGAGATAACGCCCTCATCACCGTCACTCACGCTGCCGGCATCGGTCATGAAGCGTTGATCGTTGTCGCCGCCCGTATAGTTGTTGCGCGGGTGGTCTGCGTCTTGGTTTTCAAAGGCGTCGCCTCCGCCCTCGGAAAGTGACTGGTTGGCGCCCGCGTCCTTTGGATTCCAGCGCAGCGGACCGTAGGCGCCGACGTCAGCCGGCGTCCACTCCTGCACCGTTCCGGCCACCGGACGCTGCCCGGATGTCGGTAGCGTGGCGGGCGCAGTCACCGCCTGTTTGGTCATGTGAAACTTACCCTTCCAGACGACGTTATAGCCGGCGGCGGCCATCACGCTAGCCATGCTCTTGAGCTCAGTCGAAAGCGGCACTTGTGGGTATTCGTAGACCAAGTTGCCTTCGCTGTCGAAGGTGTCATTCATGCTGCTCTCAAGTGTGTGGCGTACTTGATGTTGGGCTGGCATAAAGCCGGTCATCATCGACGTGCGCGCAGGTGAGCACATCGCTGCGTTGGTGAAGCAGTTACTGAATGTCAGACCATTCTTAGCTAGCTGGGTCTGGGCAGGCAGGTTCTTTGCGCCCCAGCCTTTGGGAAAGTGCTGCAGCGCGCGCTCTTGGTCGGTCATGAAGAGAACTACGTTCTTACCCTTGAACCCTGCGACGGCCGCAGAGGCCTCATCGCCGCCAGCGGCAAGGGCCTCACGAGTGCCTGGTCCAAGCATTACGGCTAAAGACGAGGCAGCCGCGCCTTTTAGAAATGTGCCGCGCGTAAAATCGCTATTGATCTTTGGTGTAATGAAAAAGAGCCCCTAGGCCGCGCCGCCAGCGCCGCCATTGCCGCCGTTGCCGCCAACGCCGCCATTGCCGCCGTTGCCGCCAGCGCCCAGGTTGCCAGAGTAGGCCCCATCGTTGGTGTATGCCGTAGTGCCGGTAATCGTCATCTTGCCATTGGTGCCGCGGAGATTGTCGGTCATTTGGAAGTTAAGTCCAGAGCCCTTAAGGCCACGGAAGTCGCCCCTGCCGCCAAGAACATTGAGCTTGCCGGTCAGCGTGATGGTTGAAGTCGCTTGATCGATCGAATAACTGACTTTTGCAACGCCATAGATCGATCCTGCCCCGCAGTCAATCGTCAGGTGTGAGACGCCTGTCTTCTTGGTCGGGTTAAGCACCCAATCAGCGACGATCGTGCCGTTCCCGGTAGGCACGCCTGTGCAGGTGCCCTTATCGGTGAACTTAAACGTCTTGCTGCCCTTAGCTTGCTTTGTCGAAGCGGTCATGTCGATCGGAACCTTTCGGCCGACCATCGGCGCAAGGCGCTTAAGTTCAACAGTTGCGAGCTTGGCCTTTAGACGCTTGAACTCGCGCTCCTGCTGCGGAGTGCGCTTCGCGCTTGGAGCCGTCAGATTGTCGCGCTCGTCGGGGTCGCTGTGGAGGTCGTACATCTCCCACTCGGTCGCCTTCTCTCCACGCGGGTCGTAGTAGCGTGCAAGCTTCCAACGAGTCTCACGGATGCTGGCCATGTGGTTAGGCTCGGGCGTGTACGGGCGGGTTGACTGGCCGCACTGGAAGTCGTCATACGTAAAGACGATGTAATCCTGAACGGGCTTGGCCTTAGGGTTGGCAATCAGGCTGGAGTAGTCGACTCCCTGCCACTTCGCGCGGGCTGATTTAGGCGCTCCGAACAAGGTTGCGATCGTTGGCAGGAAGTCAACGTGCGATACCAATGCGTCGCTTTGGCGCGGCTTGGGGAAGAGCTTTGGGTTGGAGTAGATCAGCGGCACGCGGAGCACGTCCTCATAGAAGACGAAGGACTTCTGGCGCATTCCTCCGTGGGTAATACCCATCTCGCCATGGTCGGAGGTGCGGATGATGACCGTGTCGTCAAGCAGCCCCTTAGCTTTGAGGGCATCGAGCGTATCCACGAGATAGCCATCAGACTTCTTCATCAGGTTGCCATAGAAGTTCAAATAGCGACGCTGCTGGAGCTTATTATTGAGCCTGCCGGAGAGGTTAAAGAGGCGGAAGATAGCCTGCTGGGCCTGCGGCTTGGTCTTAAAGCTGTCGGTGGCAGACGCCGGGATCTCGATCGTCCCTTGGAGGTCGGAGTCGGCATACATCGCGTTCTCAAAGTTCTGTGGGTAGAAGAGAACGTCGTGGGGGTTGACGAGCGAGATAATCATGAAGAACGGCTGCTGCTGGGCAGCGGCTGAGTTGATGTAGGCGATCGCGCCCTCGTGGCCGAGGGCCATGTCGCCGTCTTCGTTCATGAAGCGGTCGTCGTTGTTGCCGCCCGTATAGTTGCTGCTCGAGGGGTCTGCGTTTAGGTTTTCATAGGCGTCGCCTCCGCCCTCGGATAGGAACTGGTTGCCGCCCGCGTCCTTGGGATTCCAGCGCGCGAAGCCGTACTTAGATAGATCTTCGGGCACCCACGGCTGCGTTACTCCATCGATCACGGCTTGCTTGGTGAGATGGAACTTGCCTTTGTAAATTACCGCGTAGCCAGCGGCAGCCATCACGGAGGCGATGTTCTTAAGTTCGGTATCTAGCTCTACCTGTGGGTATTGCTCGGCCGGCATGTTGGGCTCAAGCGTGTGGCGGACACAGTGTTGAGCCGGCATCAAGCCAGTTAGCAGTGTGGCGCGGGCCGGCGAGCACATGCAGGAGTTAGTAAACGAATTATGAAATTGGATGCCGTTTTTCCTCAGCCGGTTCATCCCCGGGAGGTTTTTTGCACTCCATCCCTTCGGGAAGTGCATCTGCTCGCGCTCCTGATCGGTTATGAACATCACGACGTTCTTACCCTTGAATCCGGTGATCGCTGCGTGAGCGTCATCGCCGCCGGCGGCAAGGGCGTCTTGGGCGCCAGATCCGAGCATTACGGCCAGAGATGAAGCTGCTGCGCCTTTAAGGAACTGGTTGCGAGTGAGATCTGTTTTGATGGTCATGGATAGGAACCTAACAGATTGAATGCGAGGCAAGCGTAGGTAGTTAAAAGCAAGTTTGGAAGACAAGCTGGCCGGCAGCTATTTCGCAGTAGTGGCTCCCGAGTTCGGTGCTGGCTTTTCCAAGCGGTCCTACCCTTGTCGTATTGTCTGACCAGTGAAAAGAATGAAAGTCATCTCAGCGTCCCTGCTTGCTCTCGCAGTTGTCGTCGTAGCGGCCTGCGGGAGTTCTAGCTCCGACTCGACAACAACTACCGCTGCCGCATCAGACACGGTGCGGATAGGGATGGAGGGGCCGCTTTCGGGAGACCAGAAGGTCACCGGAGTTGGGATGCTCAACGGCGCCAAGCTCGCCGCCGCCGCTCTCAACGCAAAGGGTGGAATCAACGGCAAGAAGGTCGAGATTGTCGCGATTGATGACGGCGCTGATGCAAAGGTCGGGGTGCCTGCTGTCGAGGAGGCAATCAAGGCGGGGCTAAATGGTGTGGTCGGCCCATACAACTCCGGCGTTGGAGCTAAGACGCTGCCGCTCTATCTGGCAGCCGGGCTCGTCCCGATTCGTCTGACCTCCGATAGCTCAACCAACGGGATGGGCTTCACGCTTCAGCCGATGGACTATCAGATTGCGCCGGTAGCAACAGAGGCATTGACGAAGTGGCTCAAGGCTAAGTCGGTTGCGATCGCCTACGACCCAACTCCGGGCTATACAGCGACAGTCGGTGCCTCGATGAAGAAATTGCTGGAGGCCGCGGGTGTCAAGATCACAGCTTATGAGGCAGTAAAACCAGGCGCGTCGGACTACACGAGCGTTGTTAAGAAGATTGAGGACACCAACCCTGACGTGATCTACTCGGTCGTCTACTTCCCCGAAGGCGGCTTGATCGCCAAGGCGATGGATGCAAGCCCATCACAGGTCAAATGTGTCGCTGACTACGCCTCCGACGACCCAGGGTTTGTTACCACGGCCGGCACGGCCGCCGCACAAAACTGCCCCGTAGTTGGCGTCCCATCGCCAGGCGACTTCCCAAGCGGCGGATCTTTCGACGCTGCCTACCAAAAGCAGTTCGGGGAAGGCCCCGGAACTTGGAGTTCGTATGTCTATGACTCGGTCAATCTCCTCGCTCAAGGCGTTTCGGACGCTGGCGGCTTTGATAAGACCAAGCTGACGGCGAAGCTTGATCAGGTCAAGGATTGGAAGGGTGTGACGGGATCGGTCACGATCGACCCCGTCAACGGCAACCGTTCACCGGCAACCGTTGTCCTTTTGAGCACAGACGCCAAAGGTCAACTCCACGTCGATGCGGCATGGGCGGCCGCTGTCGGAGCTCCCTACTAGTCACGTAGATTTACTGGGTCAGGCCTGCCACGGTCAGACCAAAAATAGCTTGCGACCAGCGCCGCAAGTAACCCGCGACACCTCTCGGGCTCAGGTGCGCTAATCTGACTGCCTTGCGTCGGAGCGCTCTCGCTCCTGCGCGCCCTCGTCCACTTATCAACCGGGGAAATTCATGGCCCGTGGAGACGTTCGTATCGCTGTGACCCTCGCATGCGAGGACTGCAAGCGACGCAACTACCAAACAAATAAAAGTAAGCGCAACAATCCCGATCGTATCGAGATGAATAAATACTGCCGTTGGTGCAAGAAGCACACGGGCCACAAGGAGACGCGCTGAGCGTTCAGGCCGGTAGATGGCACGAAATCGCAAACGCGCAAAGCAGGACAAGCGGCAAGGCCGCGAGCCTCAGCATGCCTCGACCCAAGCCCCGCTCTCCGCTGATCAGGGCCCTACGACTACGCCGCCTGACCCTGTGGCCGATGCGTCAGGGGTCGCCGAAGAGGCAAAGCTCTCGATTGAGATCGGCGCCTTGGACATCCCATCGCCGCTGCGCGATGACTTGGCGGCCACCGATGAGTCCAAGGGACGGGTCTTTGACGATGAGATCCCCTCACATGACCCCACGCTTGTTGCCGGCGAACGGCCGGTGCGCGGCCCTCGTCGATTCGCCCACTTCTTGCGCGCATGTTGGTCCGAGCTTCAGCGCGTACAGTGGCCTGACCGCAAGCAAGTCGCCCAAGCGACGGGTGTGGTCTTGGGCTTCGTCATTATCGCCGGCGGATACCTCGGCCTTTTGGACGCCCTTTTTTCCCGCCTAGTCAGCTCCATCCTCTAACCCACTAAAGCGAAGAGTCTCTTCATGTTCCGCTGGTACGTCATCAATACCTATTCAGGGCACGAGAACAAGGTCAAACAGAACCTTGAGCACCGGATCGTTTCCCTTAACCAGAAGCGGTCGGTGCGCCAAGTCATGGTTCCGACCGAGTCGGTCTCGGAGATGAAGGACAACCAGAAGGTGACCGTTGAGAAGCGGACCATGCCTGGCTATGTGCTCGTGAACATGGAGATGACCGACGATTCTTGGACGCTCGTCAAGGGCACACCTGGTGTAACCGGTTTCGTCGGATCCTCAAATGAGCCCGTGCCTTTGACCCAGGCCGAGGTCGATCGCCTGCTACACCGTGAGACAGCTGAGCGTCCGCGCACGCGCGCTCAGTTCACGATTGGAGAGTCGGTTAAGGTGGTTTCCGGGCCTCTCTCAGACTTCTCTGGCGAGATCTCTGAGATTAACGAGGATGCCTCCAGGCTCAAGGTGCTGGTATCAATCTTTGGTCGTGAAACTCCGGTTGAAGTTGGATTCGACCAAGTCAAGAAAATTTAGGCGGCAGAAACCATGGCTAAGAAAATACTCACCACTATCAAGTTGCAGGCCGTTGGCGGCCAGGCTAGTCCGGCTCCGCCGGTTGGTCCGGCGCTGGGTCAGCATGGCATCAACATCATGGAGTTCTGCAAGGCGTTTAATGCCCAGACTCAACCTGATGCCGGAACCGTCATCCCGGTGGTGATCACTGTCTACGAGGATCGCTCCTTTACTTTCATCACCAAGACGCCACCAGCTGCCGTTCTAATCAAGCAGGCTGCGGGAATTGCGAAGGGGTCGGGTGAGCCGCACCGCAATAAGGTCGGCAAACTGACCAAGGCCCAGATCCGTGACATCGCCGAGAAGAAGTTGGACGATCTAAACGCGCATGACATCGATCAGGCAGCCAAAATCATCGCGGGCACTGCTCGCTCAATGGGTGTGGAGGTCGTCTGATGGCGCGCGGAAAGAACTATCGCGAGGCGCTTCAACGCGTCGATCGTGAGCATGAGTATGAGCCGGCCGAAGCGATTAGTCTCGTCAAGGCACTGAAGGCTTCGAAGTTTGATGAGTCGGTCGAGCTACACATCCGCACGGGCCTCAATGTCCGCCATGCCGACGAGCAACTGCGCGGGACCATCGCGCTGCCAAATGGCCTCGGCAAAGACGTAACGGTTGCTGTTTTCGCACAAGGTGACAAGGCGCGAGAGGCGCAGGAGGCTGGAGCTGACATCGTCGGAGGCGAAGATCTCGCCAAGCGAGTGCTTGAGGGATTTACCGATTTCGACATCGCGATTGCGACTCCCGACATGATGCCAATCGTCGGTGGACTCGGTCGTGTACTCGGCCCCCAAGGCAAGATGCCAAACCCCAAGGTAGGGACAGTAACGATGGATGTTGCCAAGGCCGTGGAAGAGTCCAAGTCCGGCAAGGTGGAGTACCGCACTGACCGTACCGCGATCGTCCACCTTGTTATTGGTAAGACAAGTTTTGAGGAGCGAGCCTTGTTGGAGAACTATGCTGCGGTGATCGAGGAGATCGTTCGCGCTAAGCCATCTTCGGCCAAGGGTCGCTACATGAAGTCGATTACCTTGGCTTCGACGATGGGCCCTGGTGTCAAGGTAGACACTTCCCGCACCCGTGACATCGTCGCCCCCGAGGGCACTACCGCACCGCAGGAGGCCGCGACCGCGGCATAGACTGTCAACCACAGCAATGCCCAAGACCCCCGGCCGGTGTGCGAGCACCACAAGTCCGGGACAGGTGCAGCGATCGATGACAGGCCGGTTCTCCGGCTGCCTTCTACGCCCGCCTGAAGCGCGGGCGTTGTCCGTGAAGGCACCAAGAGAGGACTGATGAACAAAGAAGAAAAAGCTGTGGTGATTGACGAGATCGCTACCGAAATGAAGGAGTCCCAGGCGATCTTCGCTGTTGACTACCGCGGGATCTCCGTGCCTCAGGCGGCGGAGTTACGTGGGAAGCTGCGGGATGCCGACGCCACGTTTCGAATCGTCAAGAACACACTTACAGACCGTGCGGCCCAACAGGCCGAAGTTGATGGTCTACGGGATCTACTCAACGGCCCAACCGCGCTGACTTTTGTCCGCGGCGACGCAGCGACTGCCGCCAAGGCGATCGCTGACTTCATTAGGGCCAATGCGTTGATGGAGTTCAAGGGCGGCGTGATGGACGGCGCTGTCCTGACCGCGGATCAGATTAAGTCGATTTCGCGCCTTCCATCACGAGACGTGCTCTACGGACAGCTCGTCGGCATGGTGGCAGCACCTTTGACTGGTCTAGTTCGAAGCCTCGCAGGGTTGATCGGCGGTCTGGCAATCCAGCTGCAGGCAATCGCCGATCAAGGCTTGGTCACCGGCAAGGCGCCGGTCGTCGAAGCCGTAGAGGCAGAAGTTGAGGCGCCAGCAGAAGTTGAGGCGCCAGCAGAAGTTGAGGCGCCAGCAGAAGTTGAGGCGCCAGCAGAACCCACAGCAGAGGCCGAGTCCGCCGCTGAGGCGCAAGAGCCCGATGAACAGCAAGCAGCTTCAGATATTGACAACGAGGCGGACGCCCCCGCGGCCGCTACCGAAGACGCCGCGGAGGCGAAGGAGGACGTATGAGTACTACACAGGAATGGATCGAAGAACTAAAGGGCATTTCGGTGCTTGAGTTGGCAGAGCGCATCAAGGCGCTTGAGGAGGAGTTCGGCGTGTCGGCCACAGCGGTCGCCGCTGCAGCCCCAGCCGGAGGCGCAGGCGGCTCGGATGCTGAGGCATCAGAAGAGCAGTCAGCCTTCGACGTCGTGTTGACGGCAGCCGGTGACAAGAAGATCCAAGTCATCAAGGTTGTGCGTGCCGCAACCGGACTTGGCCTCAAGGAGGCCAAGGCTCTCGTCGACGAGGCTCCTAAGCCGATCAAGGAAGGCGTCGACAAGGATGAGGCCGACAAGCTCAAGGCTGAGCTCGAGGAGGCCGGAGGGTCAGTCGAGGTCAAGTAAGACTCTGAGTCTCAATAATTAGAGACTCTCCAAGACTGTGACGACGGCCCGGCATAACTGCCGGGCCGTCGTTGTTTTGGCGCGCACGCTTTTGGGGCGGACGCTGTCGCCAGGGAAGAGGTGTAACTTTGCTCTGATGCTTAGCTCGGATACGACGCCAATCCACTCACACCTAACCGTCGGTCCGCCACCCAACGCTTTTGGTAAGCAGGGATCTTCTTGAGTCCGCTTGGATCCGAACTGGTCTGGGTTGAACTTGACGGCGGCAAATTCTTGATGGGCAACGGCCGAGGGGACGGCTATGAGCCCGACGGGGAGGGTCCTGTTCACAAGGTGAAGCTGCGGCCATTCGCGATCACTGCATACACGGTTAGCAACGACCAGTTCGCAGAGTTCGTGCAGGCAACGGGCCACCGTACGCAAGCAGAAGAGTTCGGCTGGTCGTTCGTCTTTACGATGTTCTTGCCCGAGGACTTCGAGGCCACTCGCGCCGTTCAGCGTGCGCAGTGGTGGCGCCAAGTCTTTGGTGCTGACTGGAGGCACCCGGAGGGGCCACAGAGCGACATCAGCGATCGCGGCGACCATCCTGTTGTCCACGTCAGCTGGAACGACGCCGGCGCATACTGTGAGTGGGTGGATGCGCAGCTGCCAACAGAGGCGCAGTGGGAGTACGCGGCGCGCGGCGCACTCAAGGGCATGGCATTTCCTTGGGGCAGTCAGCTCGAGCCCGACGGCGAGCACCGCATGAACGTCTTCCAAGGTGAGTTTTTCGAATCAAATACCTGCGCTGACGGCTTTGCGGGGACCGCTCCAGTTGATTCTTTTGAGCCCAACGATTTCGGCCTCTACCAGATGACCGGCAACGTTTGGGAGATGTGCTCAGATGCCTACAACGCTGACTACTACTCCGTCAGCCCAAAGTCAGACCCCCAAGGACCGCTAGCCCCCCCCGAGGCCCCCCGCGTCCAGCGCGGCGGCTCGTACCTCTGTCACGATTCTTACTGTCGCCGCTACAGGGTCGACGCACGCAGTTCGAACACTCCAGAAAGTTCATCGGGAAACCTTGGCTTCCGGGTAGTACGAGCTGCCTGAGTTCACCATGACTGTCGCGCACTGGTTCGGTAGCCACAACTAGCGCTCGCGGTCCAAGCGTCCGTGTATTCTCCCAAATCGTCCAAAATTGCCACTTCGCGCAGGGGCACCAAACACCCATGGAGAAGGACTCTTGAAGCCAAGCCTTTCGCTTTTTGTCGCCACCGCCGCAGCCTCCATGCTTTTTGTTTCCCCAGCGCTGGCCGCGAGCCCTCCAGCGAGCGGATCGGAGATCTTTGCGGGTGCCGCCGCAGAGATTGGAGCGGTGCCTGCCGGGGCAGCTTCAGCCAACAAGCGCCTAGACCTCTTACTAGCTCTCCGTGTCGACGATGCTGGCCTTGATCGCTACGCGACGGCTGTAGGGTCGCCTGGTTCGCCGCTGTTTCGTCACTACCTTGAGCCCGCTGCGATAGCTCAACGCTTCGGCGCCTCAGCCGCTGACCAGAAGGCGGTTATCGCCAATCTGGCTCGTCGCGGCATAGCTTCTCGCAGTGGACTGGGTGCCCTCTGGATCGAAGCGACGGTTACCGTCGCCCAGGCTCAGCAGCTCTTCTCGACCCGAATCGCGGCCTATCAAGCGCAAGGGGGGGAGCGTTTCGTTGCCCCGGCAACATCGCCGAGCTTGCCAGCAGACCTTCGCGGCACTGTCACCGCTGTGATCGGGCTCGACAGCGCGCCCGTTCTACATACGGCTGACAGTCTGTCGCCCAGGCCCAAGGCGAATGAGAGTCAGGGGCCTCTCTCTCCGCTGACTCGCCGCGGTTCGCTGACCTTCAATGCCGCTGAGCGCCGCCACTACTCTTCTGCTCGCGGCAATCTCGGCACCCAGCAGGGCTGTGATGACGCGATCAAGGCGGGCAAGCAGATCGGTACTAAGTACTACGTGCCTTCGTTTTCCCCGAATCAGTATCTAACTGCTTACGGCTTCAGCACCCTCCACCGCCAGGGCATCACTGGACTTGGTCAGCGCGTAGCCGTTGTTGAAATTGACGGTTTCAACCGGTCTGATCTTCTAGCCGCCGCTAGTTGCTTCGGCTACACGGCACCAGCCACACCGATTACCCGCGTTGGTATCAGCCGAAACCTTGCGCCAGGTGGCGAAACGACGCTTGATCTACAGGTCCTAGCTGCCGCCGCCCCAGGGCTGAGCGAGATTCAGGTCTATGAGGGGGGTCCCGCATTGCATGCAGTGGTCAAGCTTTTTGCGGCAGCTCTGAGTCGGCCAGCAGCGACGCGCGCGTCGGTGATCTCATCTTCGATTGGCGGATGCGAGTCGCACTGGAGCGTTGCCATGCGTAGCACGATGGAGCGCACCTTGAGGACTGCCGTTTTGATGGGCGTCACTGTTCTAAGTGCTAGCGGTGACTCAGGCTCTAGCGACTGCTTTATCAATGGCCATCCGAACACGACTGGCGTGTTGTTGTCGGTCGACTATCCAGGCAGCTCTCCGTGGGTGACGAGTGTTGGCGGCACTAATCTAAACCTCAGCGCCACCAATAAAATTGCTGAAGAGGTGGTCTGGAATGAGCAGCGCCACCTCGGCGCTGGCGGCGGCGGATTCAGCAGGATGTTTGCCAGGCCTTCGTGGCAGAAAGGGCCTGGCGTCACTACCAGCCGCAATCGCAGGATCGTCCCCGATCTGTCGATGCTCGCTGACAACATGCCTGGCTATGCGATCTATATGCCCAAGGGTCCCTCCAGCGGTGGCTGGTCGGCACACGGTGGAACCAGTGCTTCCGCTCCGCTACTAGCTGCTGGCGTCATTCTTGCCAACCAACAGGCACAGTCCGCCGGCCAAGCACAGCTTGGATGGATCAACGCTTCGGTCTATCGGCTGGCCAGGAAGGGGTCCAAAGCGCCGATCTTCCGCGATATTTTGAGCCTCGATAACGATCTCGGCGAATGGATTGGGCCTGAAAGTGGCGGCGACAACGATTTGCTGGGCTGCTGCTCGGCTACCCCCAACTTTGACGCAGCCTCCGGTTGGGGCTCGGTTAACATTCCCGCGCTCTCGAGCGCGCTGCGAGGATTGCAGTAGTTATCCAATCCACCACGCCGTGATTCGCACTGGCAAAAAGCTAGTTGTGTCGCTACAATAGCCCCAGGTCAGTCGATAGTCGTAGCCGCCCACCACACTGGCACCGCGCCACATACGCGGTTGTCGCGGGCGGGGTCCGTGAGAACTGATCGCCCGAAAATGGGTGCGTTAGCCTGCTGTGCTATATTTTCGCGTCGCGCATTTACATGCGTGCGTACGCCCCTCTCCGCCCCATCGACCGTTCGAGGAGTCTTCTGCTTTGCCCCCTGTTGACGCTCTCCGAACGCGCCGCAGTTTCGCGCGTCTCGACCAAGTCCTAGAGGTTCCAAACCTCATTGATATTCAGCGCCGCTCATTTGCGTGGCTGACCGACACCGAGAAGGGCGGCCTGCGCGAGACCATCGATGACGTCTCGCCGATCGAGGACTACACCGGTAACCTCGCCGTCCAGTTCGACGAGTTTGAGTTCGACGAGCCAGTCGCCTCAATCGATGAGTGTCGCGAGAAGGACCTCACCTATGCACGGCCGCTAACCGTGCAAGTAGCTTTTGTAAACAGAGAGACGGGCGAGATCCGCCAGCAGTCAGTCTTCATGGGAGATTTCCCATGGATGACCGATCGCGGCACATTCATCATCAACGGAACCGAACGCGTCGTCGTTACGCAGCTGGTCCGCTCGCCGGGGGCATACGTGATGGAGCCCAAGGATCACGAGAAGCAGATGTTTATTGCCAACCTGATGCCGGCTCGAGGCTCGTGGCTGGAGATCGAGATCGACAAGAAGGGCAAGGTCTTTGTTCGCATCGACCGTAAGCGCAAGCTGCCCGTCACAGTTCTGTTGCGTGCAATGGGCTACACGACGGATGAAGAGATCTGCAAGCTCTTTGACAACTCTCTCTATATCCGCAACACAATTGATGCTGATACTGAGGTCACGCGCACCGAAGAAGGTTCGCTCATCGAGCTCTTTAAGAAGCAGCGCCCAGGCGAGCCGCCGAGCGTCGACAATGCAAAGGCGCTTTTGCATCAGCTCTTCTTTGATCCCAAGCGCTATGACCTCACGCGAGTTGGCCGTTACAAGCTGAACTCTCGCCTTGGGCTCAATATCGACCTCGACACCCGCACCCTGACTCACGATGACATCATCGCGCTGGTCAAGGAGCTCGTCTCACTCCCACGTCTACTCGGAATGTCCGAGGTGCTGGAAGAGGAGGCCAAAGACTACGCAGCTGAGGCTTATTCGATGCCGCGTGAGCCAATCGTTGATCACCTCGACGAGTACGAGCACTTCGGCAACCGCCGCTTGCGTACCGTTGGAGAGCTTATTCAAGAGGCCTTCCGCGTCGGCTTGTATCGCATGGAGCGCGTCGTCCGCGAGCGTCTGACCACCGAAGACGCTGACACGATTACGCCGCAAACGATCGTAAATATTCGTCCAGTAGTGGCGGCCCAGAAGGAGTTCTTTGGATCGTCGCAGCTCTCACAGTTCATGGACCAGACCAACTCACTGGCCGGCCTTACCCATCGGCGTAGATTGAGCGCACTTGGGGCCGGCGGCCTCACGCGCGAGCGTGCGCCGATCGAGGTGCGCGACGTACACCCGACTCACTACGGGCGTATGTGTCCAATCGAGACTCCAGAGGGACCGAACATCGGCCTCATCGGATCGCTGTCGTCCTACGCCGAGATCTCGCAGTTCGGCTTCGTCACCACGCCTTACCGCAAGGTAATTGACGGTGCGGTAACGGATGAGATCGTCCGTCTCGACGCCAATGAGGAGGAAGATCGTCTAATTGCCCAGGCCAACGCCGAGGTAGATCCTAAGACCCGCAAGCTCAAGGGCAATGAAGTCCTCTGCCGCACCCAGGCCGGCCAGTACGTCACGGTCAAGCCTAAGGACGTCGATCTAATGGACGTCTCGCCCGAGCAGATTTGGTCGGTTGCGACGGCGATGATCCCTTTCCTCGAGCACGACGACGCCAACCGCGCCCTGATGGGATCCAACATGCAGCGCCAAGCAGTTCCGCTGCTCAAGACCGATGCGCCGCTGATTGGAACCGGGATGGAGCGTCGTGCTGCCCTAGACACTGGTGATGTCACCTTGGCTATCCGCGCTGGGACGATTGCCTATGTCGATGCCGAGTTGATCGTGATCGAGACGTCTGCAGGAGAGCGCGACGAGTACCCGCTGCATAAGTACCGTCGATCTAACCAAGGCACTCTGATTCATCAGCGGCCGGTGGTAACTAACGGTCAGAAGATCAAGATCGGTGGCGTCTTGGCCGACGGCTCTTCAACTAGTGCCGGCGAGCTTGCCCTTGGCAAGAACCTGATGGTCGCTTTCATGTCTTGGGAGGGTTACAACTTCGAGGACGCGATTATCTTGTCTAGGCGCTTGGTTAAGGATGACGAGCTCACCTCGATCCATATCGAGGAGTATGAGGTCGACGCCCGCACAACCAAGCTCGGCGACGAAGAGATCACCCGAGACATTCCCAACCGCTCGGAAGAGTCGCTACGCAACCTCGACGATCGCGGCATCGTTCGCGTTGGCGCAGAGGTAGTGTCTGGCGACCTGTTGGTCGGCAAGGTCACGCCGAAGGGCGAGACGGAGCTAACCGCCGAAGAGAAGCTGATTCGCGCAATCTTCAAGGAGAAGGCGCGCGAAGTGCGCGACACATCCCTCAAGGTGCCTCACGGCGAGGGCGGAGTCGTCATCGAAGTCAAGACGTTCAGCCGCGAAGCTGGCGATGACTTGCCAACCGGGGTCGATGATCTTGTACGCGTGTTCGTAGCTAAGAAGCGCAAGATCGCCGAGGGTGACAAGTTGGCTGGTCGCCACGGCAATAAGGGCGTCATCTCCAAAATCGTTGACGAGCAGGACATGCCCTTCCTTGAAGACGGCACACCAGTCGACGTCATTCTCAACCCGCTCGGCGTGCCGAGCCGTATGAACCTCGGTCAGATTCTCGAGACTCATCTCGGCTGGGCGGCTGCACAGGGCTGGTATGACGACGGATCAGAGGCCTATAAGCAGTCGCGTGACAACGGCGGCAAGGTCTACGTTGCTACTCCTGTGTTCGACGGGGCCACAGTGTCCGACGTCGACGAGGCACTTATTAAGTGGCAAGAGGAGCACACGGGTCGGATCAAGATGGACGTCGACATGAGTCGGCCTGTGGGCGAGCGCGCGTCTGGCAAGATGCGCCTCTTTAATGGTCGCACGGGCGAGCCATTTGACCAGCAGGTGACGGTCGGCTACATGTACATCCTCAAGCTTCTGCACTTGGTCGATGACAAGATTCACGCTCGTTCGACTGGTCCGTACTCGCTAGTGACGCAGCAGCCACTGGGCGGCAAGGCCCAGTTCGGCGGCCAGCGTTTCGGCGAGATGGAAGTGTGGGCGTTGGAGGCATATGGCGCTGCGTACACCCTCCAAGAGATGCTTACGATCAAGTCCGATGACACCGTTGGACGCGTCAAGGCCTACGAGGCAATTGTTAAGGGCGAGAATATCGCCGAGCCTGGTATTCCGGAGTCGTTTAAGGTCTTGCTGAAGGAGATGCAGTCACTGGCGCTCGACGTCAACGTTGTATCTGACGAGGGTGAGCGAGCTGAACTACGTGAGGACGACGATGATCTCTTGCGTGCCGCCGAGGAGCTAGGGATCGACCTCTCCGGAGTTCGCGCAGCCGACGCAGAGTCGGTCGACGAGGACGAGGCTGACCTCGAAGACGGTAGTGAAGAACCCGAAGCCGATCTCGAAGCTGACCTCGCGGCCGTGGAGGAGACAACGTAGTCCGACCTCCCAGTAGGCCCGAGCGCTTTTTAGGCGCCGGGCCTCGCCGCATCTGCCACTGCACCCGTCCCAACCAAGGAACTCCATCCCATGATTGACATCAACAACTTTGACGCCATCGAAATCAGCCTCGCATCTTCAAAGCAGATCCGCTCGTGGAGCTCAGGCGAGGTAACAAAGCCAGAGACGATCAACTATCGCACGCTCAAGCCAGAAAAGGATGGCCTCTTCTGTGAGCGCATTTTCGGACCTACTAAGGACTGGGAGTGCTACTGCGGCAAGTACAAGCGTGTTCGTTACAAGGGGATTGTCTGCGAGCGTTGTGGCGTCGAAGTCACTCGTTCGAAGGTTCGCCGCGAGCGCATGGGGCACATCGATCTCGCCTCTCCGGTCAGCCACATTTGGTTCTTTAAGGGCGTTCCGAGCCGCATCGGCTACCTGCTTGACATGGCGCCCAAGGAGCTAGAGAAAGTTCTCTACTTCGCCGCTTCGATCGTGACTTGGGTTGATAGCGAGGCGCGCACCAAGGACACCGATGAGCTTGAGAAGAAGGTCAATGAGCAGCTTGACGCTTACGCCGCAGAGCGTGAGGAGCGTGTGTTGGAGCTCAAGGAGTCTCTCGCTCGTCGCGAGGAGTACCTGCGCTCGGGCAAGCAGACCGGTTTCACCGACGACGACCATCTCTGGGCAGAGAGCATGGATCTCAACCTTAAGAAGCTATCCGACACCGAGCGTGATCGACTCACCAAAGAGATGGGTAAGTCTTTTGAGTCCGACATCACCGACACAGAGGCATATATCGAGGATGCGGCCGAACGGCTACGCCAGGTCTGGGAGCTCTTCACCAAGATGGAGCCCAAGGACGTCATCAACGATGAGACGACCTTCCGTGAGCTTAAGGAGCGCTTTGGCTCACCTTACGGCTGGGGTGAGTACTTCCGCGGCGGAATGGGTGCCGAGTCCGTGCGCGATCTGCTTGAGCAGTTCGACCTTGAAGCTGAGCGCGTTGAGCTAGAAGAGATTGTCAAGACCGCTAAGGGTCAAAAACAAGCTCGCTCCGTGAAGCGTCTAAAGGTCGTGTCCGCATTCTTGGGATCCACCAATCGACCCGAGATGATGGTTCTCGATGCGGTTCCCGTGATTCCACCAGAGTTGCGTCCGATGGTCCAACTCGACGGTGGTCGCTTCGCGACATCTGATCTCAACGATCTCTACCGCCGCGTGATCAACCGCAACAACCGTCTCAAGCGACTGCTCGACCTTGGCGCTCCAGAGATCATCGTCAACAACGAGAAGCGGATGCTTCAGGAGGCAGTTGACGCCCTCTTTGACAACGGCCGCCGTGGCCGTCCAGTCACCGGACCTGGCAACCGTCCACTGAAGTCGCTGTCGGACATGCTCAAGGGCAAGCAGGGTCGCTTCCGCCAAAACCTACTCGGCAAGCGCGTCGATTACTCCGGCCGCTCGGTCATCGTTTCGGGCCCTTCGCTGAAGCTGCACCAGTGTGGCCTGCCCAAGCTAATGGCCCTCGAGCTGTTCAAGCCTTTCATCATGGCGCGCCTGGTTGAGCGTAAGTCAGCTCAGAACATCAAGGCTGCCAAGAAGATGGCCGACTCGATGATCCCTGAGGTCTGGGACGTCTTGGAAGAGGTCATCCACGAGCATCCAGTGCTGCTAAACCGCGCGCCCACCCTCCACCGTCTCGGCATCCAGGCATTTGAGCCGATTCTGATCGAGGGCAAAGCGATTCAGGTTCATCCACTGGTCTGTCATGCCTTCAACGCCGACTTCGACGGCGACCAGATGGCTGTCCATCTGCCGCTGTCAGCCGAGGCTCAGGCGGAGGCGCGCATTCTGATGCTCTCCTCCAACAATATTCTCTCGCCAGCTCACGGCGCGCCGCTAGCGACGCCGTCTCAAGACATGGTCTTGGGCGCCTACTACCTGACCTACGGGCCAGAGGAAGAGGAACTCGCCGAGCGCGCTAAGGAGCTTGCCAGTGGCAAGTGGCCCGCTAAGGAGAATCGTCCACACCGTTATCGAACTGCTCAAGAGGCCGAATTCGCATACGAGAACGGCGCGGTCAAGCTTCACGAGCTCGCCGAGTTCCGGCCGCTAGGTAAGGAA
Source organism: Solirubrobacterales bacterium (assembly GCA_947474595.1). GTDB lineage: Bacteria > Actinomycetota > Thermoleophilia > Solirubrobacterales > Solirubrobacteraceae > CANJIV01. Next base: position 6,513 of record CANJIV010000001.1, on the reverse strand, counting down.
GCCGGACACATCCTGACCACGGTCGGTCGCATCATCTACAACGATCGCATCGAGCGGGCGTTGCTTGAAGCGATGGGAGACGCCTTCGATCCTGCGACATACACATTCGTCAACGTCTCGATGAAGAAGCGCGACACGACTAGCTTGGTTGATCAGCTGGTTCAGGACTACGGCGCATCGACGATTTCGTTGGTGCTGGATGCCTTCAAGGATCTCGGGTTCCGATACGCCACTAAGGCTGGAATCACTGTTTCGAAGAATGATGTCCAGATTCCTCCAAGCAAGGGGGCGATCCTCAAGCGCTACGAGGACGAGGTAGCCGAGATCGGTGCTCAGTACGACGAGGGCCTGATCACTCAGGAAGAGCGTCACGAAATGGTGACCGACAAGTGGAACGCTTGCACCGATGAGGTCGCCGATGCGATGCAAGAGAACCTTGACACGCTCAACCCGATCTTCATGATGGCCGACTCTGGCGCTCGTGGTTCGTTTAAGCAGATCCGCCAACTTGCCGGCATGCGTGGACTCATGGCCAACCCGAAGGGCGAGATCATCGAGCGGCCGATCAAGTCCAACTTCATGGAGGGTCTGACGGTCCTTGAGTACTTCATCTCCACCCACGGTGCCCGCAAGGGACTCGCCGATACTGCGCTGCGTACGGCCGACTCTGGCTATCTGACGCGCCGCCTAGTCGACGTCTCCCAAGATGTCATTATCCGCGAGGCTGACTGTGGCACTGACGAGTATGTAGAGCTACCCCTCGTCAAGGATGGGTCGGCTCCCAACGACAATCTGGTCGGCCGTATCGCTGCGTTAAACATCAAGGTCAAGGGTGGTGCGCAGTTGGTCAAGAAGGGCGCCGAGATTAATCGCAGCGACCTAGCGAAGCTGTGGGAGGCGCTCTATGTCGCCGATGGCGATGAGGTCGTAAGGGTGCCGGTGCGTTCAGTGCTTAAGTGCCACGCGACCAGCGGTGTATGCCAGGCATGCTACGGCCGCTCGATGGCTAGCGGTGAGCTCGCTCAGATCGGTGACGCGGTCGGCATTATCGCCGCCCAGTCGATCGGCGAGCCTGGTACGCAGCTGACGATGCGCACCTTCCACACTGGTGGTGTTGCCGGCGCAGACATCACGCACGGCCTGCCGCGCGTAGTCGAGCTCTTTGAGGCTCGCAAGCCTAAGGGCTTGGCGCGGATGGCGACCGTTGACGGAAAGGTCAAGGTTGAGCGTGGGGAGAAGGAGATCAAGGTCACAATCACCGACGACGCAGGCGAAGAGCACCTCGAGTCATTTCCGCTGCGAACCATCATTGAGGTTTCAGATGGCGAGAAGGTCGTTCGCGGCCGTCAGCTCAATGAGGGCTCTCTCTACCCCGCCGACATTCTCGCCCATGGTGGCAAGGATGCGGCCTCGCGCCGGACCGAGACCGAGCTTTATCTGGTCAAGGAGGTCCAAGAGGTCTACAAGTCTCAAGGCGTAGACATCAACGACAAGCACATCGAGCTAATCGCTCGCCAGATGCTCAAGAAGGTCCGTGTCGATCAGAAGGGTGATACCGACTATCTGCCAGGTCAGCTGGTCGACCGCTATGACTTCTTGCGAGTCAACGCCGATACGAAGAAGGCCGGCGGCGAGACGGCTCAGTATGAAGAGGTTGTCTTGGGTATAACCAAGGCATCGCTCAATACCGAGTCATTCCTCTCTGCAGCCTCATTCCAAGAGACGACTAAGGTGCTTACCGACGCCGCCTTGGAAGGCAAGAAGGACACGCTCAACGGGCTTAAGGAGAACGTGATCATCGGCAAGCTTATTCCTGCAGCCACGGGGCTTAAGCGCTACCGTGGGATCGAGATTGAGCCAGCTGATCCGCTTCCGCGTCATGACGATATCGGCCTGCTCGATCAGGACGATATTGCCGCGGAGCTCGGACTCGACGGCGGCGAAGGCCTACCGGGCCTCGGCGCTGCCTTCGACCGTGAACTGGCTGACTTCGAGCCATCCTTCTCGGCGCCGGAGGGACTCGCAGAAGAGCTCGCATCACTCGACGCGCCGGACTTCGACGACTGACGGCCGTAGGGCTAGTAGCGCTGCTACTAGCCCGTGGCTATCGTCTGTGCCCAGTCGCTGAGTAGGTCGGCCTCAGTCTGCGTCAGGCCGGTGGAGTGGTTGGTCGTGACCAGGAGCGTTGGGACGCCGCGGGTCATCGCCCAGTCGGCGCAGGCGGTGTCATGGTTGTCGTCGATCCAAGCGAATGGACGGTTGAGCGCGCGATCTAGGTCGATTGCTGCCCGCTTACTTGCCGGCCCTGCACCGTGCTCTAGCACGAGATATGGCAACGACCGGCCTAATTTGAGTGCTTGAGGAAGGTAGACGTTGGCCGTCTCTTCCCAGCCAGTGCACCAGATCAGATCAAAGGATCTTGCGAGATTACGCAGGTGACGGGCAGCTTCGCCCGAAAGGTAGTGGACGATGCCGTCAACTGTGATGAATGAACCCCGCGGACGCGCCAACTGTGGAAAGTCCCACAGCGAGATAACGCCGTCAACATCCACGTATAGCGTCGGCTTAATCAGGCAATCATGCATATTTGCAGGGAGTTCCTTGTCACAATCGTTACGTTACGCGCGAGTCTTATAGCCGCTATCTTGTTATTAATACAGGTGTCGGTCGAACAGCCTGCCTAATCGTGGCACCAGCGTATTGAGCGCTGGCGACCCGCAGGCTTGGCGACCTTGACGCCAGCTGAGCAGTTCTTTTTTGTCTTTAACCATGACCATTTACATTGGCATATTGCTGGCGCTACTTTGCGCCGTCGCGACCAACTTGGGCTTTCTCTATAAGCACCGAGGTGCTTGTGCTGCGCCCACTGTAGATATTCGCAAGCCGATCGCCTCGGCCAAGGCGCTCTTCGCCTCGCGCTGGTTCGCCATCGGGATGCTCGTTGCGGTGGTGGCTTGGACATTTCACGTTGCCGCGCTCGCGCTAGCGCCGATGTCAGTCGTGCAGGTAGTCCTATCCGGCGGCGTGGTCTTGCTTGCAGTAATGGCCGAGCGGTTCTTCGGGCTTAGCGTTGGTCGCCGCCAGTGGGCAGGAGTCGCGCTGACTGGTGCTGGCTTGATCATGCTGGCTATTACTGTGCCACGCCACAGCGGTGCGGACTCAGAGTTCTCGCTCGCAGGCATGCTGGCTTTCGAAGGCGCACTGATCGCCGTTGGCGCGCTACTTGTTATTGGGCCGCGACTGGGCGGTTCGGCTAAACACCATGGCGTGATGCTCGGCGCCGCGGCGGGCGTGCTGTTCGGCATCTCTGACATCACGATTAAGGCTCTGACCGGCCTAGTCGGATCAGGCGGGCTGATCGCCCTCCTAAGCCCGTGGCTCTTCTTGACGGTTGCAGCTTCGATCGCTGCTTTCTATGCATCTGCACGTGGACTGCAGGACGGAGAGGCGGTCCCGGTGATCGCCGTCACCGCTACCGCCGCAAATGTCTCTTGTATCGCCGGCGGCATCATCGTCTTTGGCGATCCACTTCCAGGAGATGCGCTCGGGATCGTCGTTCAGTGCTTTGCCTTCGTACTGGTATGTGTTGCTGCTGCCCTAGCGCCGGCTCCTGTGCGTGCCAGCCACGCCTGAGCGTAAGGTACGGTCGATGACCACTCTGATCCCTAGATTTAGCTTTGTAGGACGGCTCACGCTGGTGGCGGCACTCGCTGGCTCGATTGCCGTAGCTGGCTGTGGCAGCTCTGACTCCAAGAGTGACAGCCAGCAGATCACCGAGTCCGTCTCCGCTTACGCCACGGCCTTCGCCGATGGCAACGGGAAGCTGGCTTGCCAGCGATTTACAGAGCGAGCCAAGCAAGAAGTCATAGCTCAGAGCAAGTCGCTAGGAGGCGACTTCAACACATGCCAAGAGGCGATCAAACAGATTGCGTCGATTATCTCTAGCGCCGATAAAAAAGATTTGCGAGCGATCAAGGTCTCCAAGATTACGATCACAGGCGACAGCGCCACCCTTCAGGCTGGAGCAGATAACTCCGCCACGACGCGGATGAGCAAGGTTGACGGTAAGTGGCTATTTGATGGCACTGTCTCAGAGGCCAATTAGCTCTCTCTGATATCCGCACCGACGTTTGGCGCGTTACTGGATCGCGGGTCGCCGTGTGGCGTCGAGCACAACCCGTGCGACTAACTCTGGGTCATCCCACATCGGGACGTGGCCGCAGCCCTGGAGCCAGATCAGTTTGGACCCCGCGATGCAGCGCTGCGCCCTTAAGGCTTGACGTCCTGGCAGGAGGTGATCACGCGTCCCCCAAGCGATTGTCAGATCAACGGCAATCGCGGCGCCAGTGCTGCGAGTGTCGTCTGAAAGGGAGCAGGCGATAGTTGATTGCAGGCCTGGTGAGCTTGAGAGGTTGCGACAGGCACCGAGTGCGCCATCGCTAGAGATCTGCCACGGCTTGCCGACCAGATGGCCGAGCATGACCGTGCGGGACAAGGGGTTCCCCAGCAGAGCAGGCAGCGCTGGGTCGATAGCCTTGACGACCGCAGCCGAGCTTCGCAAGACGCCGCGGCAGTAGCGCGCTTCTCGCGGCGTCCAGAAGCCTGAAGGGGAGATGGCAACGACGGAGCTGGCCCGCCCTTCTCGGGCGAGTTCAAGCGCGATTGCACCTCCGAGAGAGTTTCCGACGATTGCCGGTCTTGTTATTTGAAGGTCATCGAGTAGCCGCTTAATTTCGTTAGCTAGGGCTATAGGAGTGGGCAAGAGTGCTGCTGGCAGCTGCGGCGACTCTCCGAAGCCAGGTAGATCGACAGCGATCACGTCGCGCTCGCGTTCGAGTAAGTCGAGGATCGGCCTCCAGACTTGCCACTGACTTCCGATGCCGTGAATCAGAAGCAGTGCGTCGCCGCTGCCGCCACGGTGGTAGTTAACTTTCATCAGGGCAGGCTAGCCGGTGGCGCCATCAATTCGTGGTCGCGGCTCTAGGCGCTAGGCTGATGGCGAGTTCGTAAGCTTTCTATTAAGCCATTCCCACAACTCACATCGAGGTGTCATGAAAGTCGGCGTTCCCACCGAGATCAAGACCGACGAATATCGCGTGGCTCTAACCCCCGCTGGGGCACGAGAGCTCGCCGAGGCTGGACATTCAGTTGTCGTGCAGGCGGGCGCGGGATTGGGGTCTGCGATCGCGGACGCTGATTACATCTCCCAAGGGGCACAAATACTCCCCGATGCCGAGTCGGTTTTTGCTGAGTCCGACATGATTGTCAAGGTCAAGGAGCCTCAGCCTGTGGAGGTTGCGCTGCTAGAGCCTCGCCATATTCTCTTTACCTATTTGCACCTTGCCCCGGACCCAGATTTGACTCAGGGCCTGATGAAATCTGGCGCTACGTGTATCGCCTACGAGACCGTTGAAGACAGAGATGGAAGGCTCCCCTTGTTGGCGCCGATGTCTGAGGTGGCCGGCAAAATTGCCACTCAGGCTGGTGCGTTTATGTTGGAGAAGCCCTTGGGTGGTCGCGGGATCTTGCTCGGGGGCGTTCCTGGTGTTGCCGCCGGGAAGGTCTTGGTCATCGGCGGTGGCGTTGTCGGCACCAATGCCGCGATTATCGCCCTCGGCATGCAGGCCGAGACCTATGTCTTTGACCGCAACATCGACCGGCTGCGTGCGTTGGAGATCGAGCTCAATGGGGCTGCCTCGACGTGCTATGCATCAACGCTCGAAATCGAGCAGATGCTTCCCCAAGCCGACATGGTGATCGGAGCTGTCTTGGTGCACGGGGCGCGCGCTCCACACGTCATAACACGTAAGCAGCTAGCACTGATGAAGCCGGGGGCAGTACTCGTTGACGTCAGCATCGATCAGGGTGGCTGCTTTGAGACCAGCCGACCGACGACTCATTCGGACCCTACATATGAGATCGATGGGGTTATCCATTACTGCGTTGCCAATATGCCAGGGGCCGTGCCGATCACCTCGACCTATGCGCTGACTAACGCAACGATGCCCTACATGCTCAAGCTCGCAACGATCGGTATTCAGCAGGCACTTGCTGGCGACCCAGGGTTTATGGCCGGGCTCAATATTGCCGCTGGCAAGATCACATATGAGCCAGTAGCACGCGATCAAGGCCTCGATTACACGTCTCCGCAGGAGGCTTTGGCGTCGCTTTTATGAGTTCGTCAGGCGCCCTAAAGGGCTTCCATCGTCTCAGTTTGAACGCTCGCCCAAATAGGGCGTGACGGGGTCTTGGGCCCAACGCTGCTACCATCGCCGACCGATGCCGACTACTAGCCAACTCATTCGCAAGGGCCGCAAGGCTCCCGCCAAGAAACTAGCCACCCCGGGCCTGAAGTCAGGCAAGGGTCGCAAGAAGAAGGTGGCCGCCCCTCAGCGCCGTGGCGTTTGCACACGCGTTTACACCACTACACCGAAGAAGCCGAACTCAGCGCTGCGCAAGGTCGCACGCGTCCGGCTTACCAACGGCATGGAGGTGACTGTCTACATCCCCGGC